>DATBJW010000066.1:0-87534 GCA_036556205.1 Gemmatimonadota bacterium | reverse complement strand
CCCCCCCCCCCCCCCCCCCCCCCCCCCCCCCCCCCCCCCCCCCCCCCCCCCCCCCCCCCCCCCGGCCCTCGGGAAGGGAGCGCGCCGCTAGACCCCGTCCAACACCTTGAGCGCCATCTCGTAGCGCCCGAAGGGGGGCATGATGTACGCTCCCCGGACCCCGCGAAAGTGGCGCACCTCGGCCAGCACCTCGCGCGCGATCCGGATCCCCTCGGCCTGGGCCGCCTCCGCCGTGACCGCCTTCTGCATGCGCCGCCGCACGTCGTCGGGGATCGTCATTCCCGGCACTTCGTTGTGCAGGAACTCGGCGTTCCGGTAGCTGAAGAGCGGCAGGATCCCGACCAGGTACGGAATGTCCAGATCCGACACGCGCTCCAGGAAGCGCTCGAGCAGCGTCGAATCGAACACGGGCTGGGTCATCACGAACTCGGCTCCCGCCGCCACCTTCTCGCGAAAGCGACGAACCTCGAGGTCCAGGTTCAGGCTGCCGGGGTTGGCGCCCACGCCGATGTGGATGGCGGTCGGCGGCCCGATGGCGGCGCCCGCCGCGTCCAGTCCCCGGTTGAGCAGCGCGGCCACCTTGACCAGGCCGATCGAGTCCAGGTCGAAGACGGCCGTGGGTCGGGCGTAGTCGCCGAGCTTCGGGGGGTCGCCCGTGATGATGAGCACGTTGCGGATCCCGAACGCCTCCGCGCCCAGCAGGTCGGCCTGCATGCCGCTCAGGTTCCGGTCCCGGCAACAGTAGTGGACGATCGGCTCGATCGTGGCTTCGGCGGCGAGCAGCTGCGCGATGGCGATTGGCGTGAGCCGTGGATTGACGCGCGCGTACTCGGGGATGTTCACGCAGTCCAGGCCCGCGTCCTGGATCATTCGTACGCCTTCCTTCAGCCGGCGCAGATCGGTGCCGGCCGGCGGCGTGAGCTCCACGCTGGTCACGAACGCGGCGCCGTCGGCGAGCTTGGCCGCGAGCGGGCTCTTGCGCTCGCGCGGCACCGGCGTGGCCGGCTCGTGCTCAATGCGAGTCTCGGGGAACGAAACGATCGCCGTGCGCGTGGGCATGAACGGCGCCACCGCGTACTTCATCGCGCGGATGTGCTCGGGCCGGGTGCCGCAGCACCCCCCGAGCAGCGAGACGCCGGCCTGGACGAAGCGCTTGGCGTACTTGGCCAGGTACTCCGGCGAAGCCATGTAGATGAGCCGGCCTTCCACCGACTCCGGCAGGCCCGCGTTCGGCTGCGCGGCGAGCTTGCCGCGGTGGACGGCGGCCAGACGCTGGATCACATCCAGCATGGGTCGGGGTCCGACCGTGCAGTTGGTCCCCAGCACCTCCACGGCGTGCGGGGTCAGTCGCTCGACCACCTCCTCGGGCGTGTTGCCGCCCAGGGTGATGCCTTCCTCGGTGTAGGTCATCTGGGCCACCACCGGCAGCGTCGAGACGGCGCGCACCGCGCGCAGCGCAGCCTCCATCGTGATCACGTCGGCGATGGTCTCCACGATGAAGAGGTCCACGCCTTCTTCGGCCAGGGCCTGGGCCTGCTCGCGGAAGATCTCTTCCATCTCTCCCGGCGTGAGCCCGCCGCCCACCAGCCGCCCGGGCGCCAGCGGCCCGATCGAGCCCGCCACCAGGACCTCCTCGCCCGCCGCCGCCCGGGCCACCCGCACCCCGGCGCGGTTGATCTCGCGAACCCGGGCCTCGAGCCCGTGCAGGCCGAGCTTGATGCGGTTGGCGCCGAAGGTGTTCGTCTCCAGGACGTCGGCCCCCGCATCCACGTACTCGCGGTGGACCTCCTCGACCAGCTCCGGCTCCTTCAGGTTCAGCTCGTCGAAGCACTGGTTGATGAAGACGCCCTTCTGGTAAAGCATCGTGCCCATGCCGCCGTCGCAGACGACGACGCGCCGGGAGAGGAGGTCGAGGAAGCGGCTCATGAAGAAGGGCAACTTAGCGCGCCCGCTTGAGGCAGGCCAACGGAGGGACTACCTTGGCTGCATGCCTCACGACGATCCCAAGCTCGTGCGCAAGGGCTTCGGCCTCCGGGCCGAGGTCCTGCCCCTGCTGGCCGAGAGCTATCACAGCGCGCTGGTGGACCGGCTGGTCGCCGACGGGCACGTGCTGGAGGCCGGCGACGTGACCTTCCGTCTGGCGCGGGAGTTCGGCTTCTGCTACGGCGTGGACCGGGCGGTCGAGTACGCCTACGAGACGCGCCGCAAGTTCCCGGAGCGCCGGATCTTCCTGACGGGCGAGATCATCCACAACCCGTTCGTCAACCGGAAGCTGGGGGAGATGGGCATCGACTTCCTCTCGGGCCGTTACGCGAGCGGTCTGCGGGTCGAGGACCTGACCGCCGAGGACGTCGTGCTCCTGCCCGCCTTCGGGGTGACCACCGACGAGATGGCGGCCCTGCGCGCGCGAGGCTGCGTGCTCGTGGACACGACCTGCGGCTCGGTGCTGAACGTCTGGAAGCGGGTGGAGCGCTACGCCCGCGAGGGCTTCACGGCCGTCGTCCACGGCAAGTGGTACCACGAGGAGACGCGCGCCACGTGCTCGCGCGCGACGGCGCTCGGCGGGCACTATCTGGTGGTGCGCGACATGGCCGAGGCCCGCGAGCTGATCGCCTACATGCTCCAGGGTGGCGACGGGGCGGCGTTTACGGAGCGATTCCGCGAGGCGACCTCAGCGGGCTTCGACCCGGACCGGCACTTGCGCAAGGTCGGGGTTGCGAACCAGACGACCATGCTCATGAGCGAGTCCCTGGCCATCGCCGAGGCGGTGGGGGAGGCCATCGCGCAACGCGACGGCGGGCGGGACGGCTTCCTCTCGTTCGACACGATCTGCAGCGCCACCCAGGAGCGTCAGGACGCGATTTTGGACCTCCTCGAGGAGCCCCTGCACCTGATGCTCGTGATCGGGGGCTACAACTCGAGCAACACCTGCAACCTGGCCGCGATCGCCGCCCGGCGGGTGCCGACCTACCACATCGACGACCCGACCTGCCTGCTGGCCCGGGACCGGATCCGGCACAAGCCGGTGGGCGCCGGGGCCGCGGTGGAGGAGGGCGGCTGGCTGCCCTACGGGGTGGTCCGGATCGGCCTCACGGCGGGGGCGTCGACCCCCAACAACAAGATCGGCGAGGCCATCGAGCGCATCCTCGAGCTGCGGGGAATCCCACTCCCCGAGGTGCCCGCGTGATCGGCGCCGGTGGGCAGGCCGGGCCCCGGCCCGGCCCCCGGCGCGGCCGCCCGCCGCGATGGATTTCCTCCTCCTTGGGCCCCTGGAATAGTGTGCGCCGAGCGGTGTATATCGCGTGGAGAGAGTGTGCGCGCCCGGCCACATCCTCCTTGCCGTCGCCGAGCCGGGATTCGTATCTTTCGGCGGTCCGCACCGGGCGTCGTGTCGCAGCGCGCGCGGCTCAGCGGGCCCCTTCCCAAGAGAAAGCAGGTCCTTCATGACGAGCGGTCAACGGACCCTGGCGCCGCAGGATCGGGTCATGTTCACCCACCTCCTGGCGAGCTCGCCGCCCCGGGAGGGGAAAGCCGCGGCCGCGGCCACCACGGCGTCCCTGGTCTTCCATGGCATCTTGATCGCTCTGGCGGTCGTCGCCACGTACGCGGGGATCCAGAAGGCGACCGAGGAGGAGAAGACCGAAGACGTCACCTTCATCAAGATCGAAGACCAGCCCCCGCCGCCCCCTCCGCCGCCCCCCGAGGTCAAGCCCCCCGAGGCCAAGGTCGAGCCCAAGGGCTTCAAGACGCTGGCGGCGCCCGAGGTCGTGCCGGTCGAGATCCCGCCCCCCGACACGATGGCCACGAACGAGGCGGATTTCAGCGGCGAAGGCGTCGAGGGCGGGACGGCCGACGGCGAAGAGGTGAGCGCCGAGCAGACGTTCCTGCAGGGGCAGGTGTCCGTCCTCCCCAAGATGATCAAGATCGTCAAGCCGATGTACCCCGAGTTCCTCAAGAAGATGGAGATCGAGGGCACGGTCGTGATCCAGGCCGTCATCAAGGCCGACGGCAAGGTCGAGGAGGTGGATCCGCCGATCAAGGTCATCAAGAAGCTGCACCCGCAGCTCGACGATGCGGCCGTGAACGCTCTCAAGCAGAGCGAGTTCTCGCCCGCGCTGTACGGGTCGCGCCCCGTGCGCGTGATCATGCAGATCCCGTACACCTTCAAGTTCAAGTGAGCCGGGTCGGGGGGAGGCCCCTTCCTCCGCGGGCGCGTTCGGTGGTGGTCGGCAGTCGCAACTGGGAACCGATGGCTCTTGCCCGCGCCGTGGGCGTGGCGCGGGGGCGTGCTCTCACACGGGGGGAAAGGAAGGCTCGATGCATCTCTCACTGATCGAACTCTGGGGCACGATGGGATGGTTCGCCAAAGCCATCGTTTTCATCCTGCTTGGCATGTCGGTCTACGCCGCGACGATCGCGATCCGCAAGAGCATGCAGCTCTACCGGGCGCGCCGGGCGACCCTGAAGTTCTCTTCCCTCTTCTCGAAGGCTCTGGCCAACGAGGACTTCAGCGAGGCCGAACGGCTCGTCGAGCAGTACCCGTTGAGCCACCTGGCCGCTGCCTTCCGCCGCGTCTTCCCGAGCATCACCTTCCACTCCCAGGATCACGCGCTCTCGGCCATCGAGATCGCGTCCGTGCAGCGCCTGATCGAGCTGAACACGCTCGAGCAGCTGGCCAAGTTCCGCCGCGGCCTGGGCGTGCTGGCCACGATCGGCGCCACGGCCCCCTTCGTCGGCCTTTTGGGGACCACGATGGGCGTCGTCAACGCCTTCACGGGCATGGCGGTCTCCGGCAGCGGCGGCCTGGCGGCGATCTCAGCGGGCATCGCCGAAGCCCTCGTGACGACGGCCTTCGGGCTCCTGGTCGCGATCCCGGCCGTGTGGCTCTACAACTACTACATCAACCGCATCGACTACCTGTCGATGGAGGTCACGTACGCCACCAAGGAGTTCATGGACTTCCTGCTCCGCTACGAGGCGGAGATCTCGCGCGGTCAAGGGGCGAGATCCCCCGTGGCGAGCCGGGTTTCCTAGCGAACGGCGAGGGGCGACCGCGGCCGGGAGGGTACTTTGGAGCACGACGTCAAAGACACGAACGTGATGGGGGACATCAACGTGACGCCCATGGTGGACGTCATGCTGGTGCTGCTCATCATCTTCATGGTGGTCACGCCCCTCATCACGGCCGGGTTCCAGGCCCAACTGCCCACCGGCGAGCACCTGAAGTCGCGCCCCGAGGAGGAGACGCGGGTCGTGCTGGGCATCGACAAGGACGGGAACTACTTCCTCAACAAGAAGCCCATCCGGCGTGAGAACGCCAAGAACCTGGTCGCCGCCGAGTTCAACGCCCGACCCTCGGACAAGGTGCTCTACGTCAAGGCCGACCGGAACCTGAAGTATCAGGAAGTGATCGACGTGATGAAGCTGGCGCGGGACGCGGGCGCGCGCGTGATCGGGGCCATCACGGAGCAGACCCCCGGCACGAAATCCGAGGACGAAGGGCCGGGTCTGGGACAGGGCAAGGGCAAGGAAGCGCCCGGCGGCGTGCGGGGCCTGTAGCCTCAGCGGGGCGCAGGCGAGACGGCAAACGAACTTCTGATGAGGCACTGAGGAGCGTCCATGGGAATCTCGATGGGCAAGACGGGCGACACGAACATGTCGGACATCAACATGACGCCGATGATCGACGTCCTGCTGGTGTTGCTCGTGATCTTCATGATCGCCCAGCCGCTCCTGCAGAAGGGCATCGACGTGCAGCTGCCGGTGGAGACCCAGACTGATACGCCGTCCTCGAATCAGATCGTGCTCGAGATCGACAAGAACGGCATCTACCGGGTCAACACGCGCACGGTCGCCAAGGAGAACCTGGAGTCCCAGTTGCGCCAGATCTACGCGGGGCGGCCCGACAAGGTGCTGTTCGTGAAGGCCGACGGGGAGGTCGTCTACCAGGACGTGATCAGCGCGATGGACGCCGCGCGCGGGGCGGGCGTGAAGGTGCTGGGATCGGTGCTCGAGTAGCCACGGCCGGCAGCGATCCGAGCGATCGGCCGGACCTGTCTCCACGTTACGATGGAACGAGGCGCCCTCTGGGGGGCGCCTTTTTTCGCGCCTCCCCGGGCCTGGCGCTGGCCGCGATCGTCGCGCTGGCGGGCGTCCTCCGCTTGCTCCTCCTGGGCCACAAGAGCTTCTGGCTCGACGAGGCCTTCAGCGTCGAGCTGGCGCGGCAGGCGTGGCCCGAGTTCCGCCGCGTGTTGGCGGAACGCGAGGCCAACTCCGCTCTCTATTTTCTCCTGCTCAGGCTGTGGCTTCCTCTGGGCGACGGGGAGGCCACCGTCCGCGCCCTCTCGGTCATCCCGGCGGTGGCCACGATTCCTGTCCTCTACGCCCTGGGGCGACAGCTCTTCGGCGTGCGCGTGGGCCTGCTCGCAGCCCTGCTCCTGGCCGTCAACGGATCGCACATCCGCTACGCTCAGGAGGCGCGCGGCTACAGCCTGGCGGTCTTCCTGGCCACCCTGGCCACGCTCTTGTTCGCGCGGCTGGTCCGGCGCCCGTCCTCCGGCGTCTGGCTGGGTTACGTTCTGTCCGCCGTGCTGGCTGTCTACAGCCACTTCTTCGCGGGGCTGGTCCTGATCGCCCACGCGGCCTCGCTCGCGTTCCTGCCCCGCCAGGACCTGCCCCGGCGGAGCCTGCTTGGCGCGGGGGCGTCGGTCGGGGTCCTGCTGCTGCCGCTCGGCATGTTCCTCGCACGCACCGATGCGGGCCAGATCGCGTGGGTCAAACCGCCCAGCGGCTGGGAGGTTCTGCAGGTGCTCTGGGCCCTGGCCGGCATCGGCTCCGAGGTCGCCGTCTACCTGGTCCTCGCGGGGGTCGCGCTCGGTGCGGGGGCCGCGGCCTGGCGCGCGCGTGGACGCTCGTTCGAGGTCTGGCGCTACGCGCTGCCCGCGCTCTGGCTCGTCCTCCCGCTGATCGCGGCACTCGCCGTGTCGGTTGCGAAGCCCGTCCTGGTGGATCGCTATCTCCTGGTCTCCCTTCCCGCGTTTGTACTCCTGGCGGCCGTGGGCCTGGAGCGCCTGCCCGCGGGGTGGGCCGGTCGTCGTCTGGGCCTGGCCGGGGTGCTCGTGCTGGCCGTGAGCGGCGTTCTCCTGTACCACGTCGCCTTCAAGAAAGAGGACTGGCGCGGGACGACGGGCTTCCTGTTGGCGGAGGGGCGTCCCGGCGACGCCGTGATCTTCTACCCCCCCTACGTGCGTCGCCCCTTCGACTACTACGCTGCCAGGCTCGTCGAGCATCGGGCCCCGGGTGGAGAGACGAGGAGAAGCGCAGGCGACGTCGTCTTTCCGTCCGAGAGCTACGCGGAGCTCGTCCCGGACTCCGCACTCGTCGCCGGTCTTCCGGAGCGCTACTCCAGGGTGCGAGTCGTTCTGAGCCACGTGGGATCGTCGGGGTCGGACCGCGACGTCGTCGGCCGGCTCGACGCCGATCTCACCCGGGCCTTCGGCCCTCCCGACACGACCCGCTTTCAGGAGATCAAGGTGCTCCTCTACGGTCGCGGGCAGTGACAGCCGGGGCGAGCTTGCGCAAGAGCGCGCGTCCGGTGGACATCCGCGCGCGCCGGGGAGCCGACCCGGGGCGTCGCTCGGGCCAAAGCACGGACACCGGCGGGGCCCCGATCCTGCATGACGCTCACGCTGAGACGCCCGCCAGCGCGATGGAGGAGACATGAGCCAGGAGGCGGCCGTACACCGGCCGACGCACACGGTGTACACGATCATCGACACGGGTGCCGAGAAGAGCCGTTGGCTCGAGTGTGGGGTCGCCTTCACGAACCGGGACGGCAGCCTGAACGTGCTGCTGAATGCGTTGCCCGTGAACGGACGGCTCCAGGTTCGCTCGTCCAACGGCAAGGGCGAGCGCGAGGAGGAAGCCTGATCGCGGTGGCAGACCGCGCTACGAGGCTCCGGACCTGGGCTCCCAGATCTCGATCTCGAGCTCGCGCGGAGAGGAACGGGTGAGGAGGTAGAGTCGGCGTCGATCGTCGCTGCGCAGGAGGCGGCTTCCCGGCGGCAGCAGCAGATCGCGCGCGACCGTTCCGCCGCTCGGGCTATACACGTTCAGGAACATCTGGCCGGGTTGCGGCTCCGGTCGGGTCGCCGCCGCGCCGCTATCCGGCTCCGCGGCACGCCCGACCCCACGCCCCCGCTCGCGAGTCGAGGCGCGGTACTCGAAGACCAGCAGGTCCCCGACCGACTCCACGGCGACCAGCGGGGTGAAGCTGTCGAACCAGCGCTGGACGCTCTCGAGGGGCGCCCGGGGGCGCGGACCCGACGACGGACCCCGGTAGAGCTCGCTCATACGGCCGATCACTCCCAGCGAGTCCCCCTCCGGCGAGAGCACCCTGGCCCACGGGAGCGGAGCCCAGTACGCCAGGATCCGGTCCGCGCGCCAGACCTCGATGGACGGCGATGCCGCGGCCTCCCACCGGTTGTGCTCGAAGAGTGGGTCGGGAGGAAGGAAGCCGGGACCCGAGTCGCCGGGCGCGAACACCACGACCTGTCCGCCCGTCACCGGGTTGCGCGGACGGACGGCCGCCACGAGGCGCCCGTCCGGCAGCGGCCGGATCGCGTAGACCCCGGCGGCCCCGGGAACCCGGATCGTCCCCGCCGGCTCGAGCGCGGCCGTGAAGGCGGTGAGGCTGCTCGACGACCTGTCGCTGGCGAGGAGCCGCCCGTCGGGAAGCCGGGCCAGGTCCGAGAGCGCCCGAAACGTCCCTCGAGCGGCCTCGCTGTCGGGCGAAGCCGGGCCCGGTCCCCCGAGCCTCGTGATGCCTTGCCCGTCGGCCCCCACCACGTGGATCCATTCGCCGTCCGCCTCCGGCAGGATCATTCGCCCGTCGGGAAGCGCTGCAACCGACGCCGGACTGTGCGCAAAGGGCTCGATCGGGCTGACCCGCACCACGGAGACGCGGCGGAAGCGCTCCGTGAGCGGAGAGGAAGCCTCGGAGCGGCAACCTGTCGTCGCCACGGCGAAAAGGCCGACGAGCGCGAGCGGGCGCCAGCCGGCGAAGGATCGCGCGGGAGGGGCGTGGCAACCGGAGGCGGCGGGGGAGCAAGCCCGGGGACGGACGGGGGGCATGAGATCGCGAACCTATTCCGCTCGGCGCGCCCGAGCAAGACAGCGCGGCGTCCGACGGCATCCTCGCGAATCAGGGCACGACCCCGCACCTCACGGCCTGGCGCGCGGCGGGGGGCTCGGCATAGGTTGCCGACCCATGAAGAGCTGCCCCTACTGCGCCGAGCAGATCCAGGATGCCGCGATCGTCTGCCGCTTCTGCGGTCGAGAGCTGAACCCGCCGTCTCCGGCAGCCGGCCCGCCACAGGAGCAGCGGCTCTGGCTCGGCCGGCCCTCTCTGGCCTCCCAGTCCGGCAAGGTGGCGGGAGGCTTTCTGCTCCTCGTAGCAGGGCTCGCCGGAGCCATTTTTCGTCCCGAGTGGCGAGCGGCCGCCTTCGGCGTGGCCGCGGTCGGGCTCCTGCTCCTCGCAATGGCCTGGATCGCCGTGCTCAGGTACCGCTACGAGGTGACGAACCTGCGGGCCATCGCGCGGCAGGGGCTCTTCTCCCAGACGACGAGCGAGGTTCAGCTCGACGACATCCGCAACGTCGTCGTGCAGAGGAGCCTGGCCGAGCGCCTGCTCGGCGTCGGGACGGTAGAGCTCTCGACAGCCGGCGAGTCGGGCATGGAGGTGGTGTTCCTCTCCGTGCGCGACCCGCAGGGGGTCGTGCTCCTGGTCAACCAGGGCGCCCGCTGAGCGCGAGGCCTAGACCAGCGAGCGCAGCAGCGTCTTGAGGGTGGGGTAGGCCAGACGCGCCCGGTCCGGCCAGCCGGAGCGGTTCTTCAGCACGCGCGTGAGCGCCGTCTTGTCGGCGCGCTGGAAGGTGCGGAGGTTGAAGTCGAGCTGGGCGTCGGTGGCCCGGTAGAGCGCGCGGTGGAAAAGAGCCGCCAGGGGCCACTGGTAGTCGCGGTAGCGGCGCCAGCGGGCGTCGTAGCGACCCAGTCCCGACGCCGACGTGTCTCCCTCCGCCAGGGCCTCCGGGATCGTCCGCGCCGCCAGCCTTCCCGACCACAGACAGTGGCGGATTCCCTCGCCGAAGAGCGGGTTGATCTGGTTGGCCGCGTCCCCGATGGCCAGGAGGCCGTCGCGCGCGTGGCGCCGTATGCCGCCCGTGACGTACGCGAAGCCGCTGTGGGTCTCGCGGGCCGGTCCGGCGACCAGCTGCCGCTCGTTCGCGATGAAGCTCCGCAGCTGCTCCTCGAGCGGGCGTCGCGTCCCCTCGTCGGCCACGAACCGGCAGACCCCCACCTTGGCGCTGCGCGGCCCCACGGGCGAGATCCACGCGTAGCCTCCGGGAACCGTGCGCCGGCCCAGGAAGAGATCGAACCAGCGTCCTTCGCCGTCCAGCGGCAGCCCGTCCAGAACGTACTCGAGCGCCGTGCCCAGGTTGGCGGGGCGACGCGCGCGCAGTCCCAGCGCCGACGCCAGCACGCCCGCCGGCCCCGTGGCGTCCACCACCACCCGCCCCCGCAGCAGCACCTCGCCTCCGTCGTCGCGCGAGCGGCAGCGCACCCCCACGACGCGGTCCCCGTCCAGGATCGGCGCCAGGACGGTGGTGCCCGTGAACGGCACGGCGCCGCCGCCCACCGCTTCCCGGAACAGGAATTCCTTCAGCTTGCGGAAGTCCAGCACGTGCGCGGAGGGCTCGTCGTTCCAGATCGAGAGCTGCTCCGTGGGCCCCGAGAGCCGCAGCCCGTTGACGTCCTGCTGCACGACGTCGCGTGGGATCGCGAACTCGACCAGCGTCTCGGAGATGGTGCCCGCGGTCGAGGTGACCGGGACGCCGATCGTCGTCTCGCGCGTGACCAGGGCCACCGACAGTCCGGCCGCGGCCAGCTCACGGGCCGCCTGGCCGCCCGCGGGGCCGTTCCCGGCTACGATTACGTCGAAAGGGTCTGCGGCGAGGGCAGTCCCCGGCCTTGCGCGATGAGAGGTGCCAGCGGCCATCGGAGGCGAGCGTGAGGATGAGGTAGGTGGGGCCGCAAGCGCCCCGCCGGCGATCGGGAAGGTGGCCGCGAACCCAAGGTAGCCTGCGGTGGGGCTCTGTCAACGCGGCCCGGGCGCCGCGAGTGGGTCAAACTGACCCATTACCCGGGCCCCGCGGAACGGCCGTGGGAGGCCCGGGCTCGGTCGAGGGCTGCGCCGGTCGGCCGACGGCTTCCGGTCAGAGGCGGGGCGGCTCGCCCGTCGGGTCCGTCTGCGGCGGCTCGAACGGCCGGACGGAGGACGGCGGAAGGGGACGCTGACGATCCGGCGCGGGCGTGGTCGAGGGTTCGGTCTTCTCAGCCGTCGTTGGCTGAGCCGGGGCCGGGACGGCGGCGGGGACGGCGGCCGGCGCGTCACCTTCCTGCGCCGGGGGCGTCGGAGGCTCGTAGAAGTAGTGCGCGGCCAGGAGCGCCGCCATGCCCAGCCCCGCGCCCCACATCATGCCCGAGCCGATGCGGTTCGCGATGCCGGGACCGGCCGGGGGTGTCGCGCCGGCCGTCATCGGGTGATCTCCGCGAACGTTCCGGGCACCGTGCCGAAGCGCGGCAGGGTGGGGAAGCACGGGATCTCGTTGTTGATGAGTGCCGTGTCGTAGCGGTAGGAGCGCGGTCGGTCGGGCGTGACCACGGTGTAGGCCCCGCTGCTCGGCACTTCGGCGACCACCAGGCTGCCGTTGAAGCGGAGGACGCTCGAGGTCAGCATGTTCAGCTCCTGGCTGTCGACGGCGGTTCCTCCGTCGCCGTTGTTCGCTTCCAGCGTCCCGTTCTGGTTCAGGTCGAACTGGTACGTCGCACCGGCCGTGGCGTCGCCGCCGTTCTTGGCCCAGAAGTTGTCGGGGTGCGTGCGTGTCACGGCCCCCTGGGTCTCGACCGAGCCCTCGACCGTCCACACCGTTCCGCCCACGTTGTCCATCGCGATGACCGACGCCTCGACCACCAGGGTTCGCGGCGCCGCCTCGTCGACGTAGACGCGGTTGCCGGAGATGAGCCCCAGCGAGACGCGCGTCCCGGTGGTGTCCTCGCCCATGAAGACGTTGTGGTCGATCACGATGTCGTTCGGGGCGGGGACGACGATGTTGATCGGGCGGCCCAGCTTGGCCGTGGTCAGCTCGCCGTCGCCGTCGTCGTCCTCGCCGGTGTCGAGAGCGTCGTTGCTGTAGAGATTGCCGCCGTTGCCCGCCAGCAGCGCCGCGTTCACCAGGCCCACCCCGCCCTCCGGGTGGTTGTAGAGAGGCGCGCCGGCGGGGCCGTCGTTGTCGGCGACCGTCTTGTCCTCGGGCGAGCGGCCGCCCAGGATGCCCCACACGCGCGCCTGGCCGTTCACGTAGATCACGCCGTTGAAGGTGTCCGGCGTGAGATTGGCACCGGTCACGGCTTTGAGAGGCTGGCCGCCGTACGTGATCGGGCTCGCGGCGAAGTTGAACAGCGTGAGATCGATCTGGAAGCAGCTCGCGACCCCGCCGTTGCAGGTCGAGGCGCGGCCTGTGACGGGGTTCGTGCCGATGCGGGCGGGGAAGGCGGCTCCCAATCCGAAGAGGGTGTTGCTCTGGGCCGTGACCGCCGCGACGTCGGTGCCGATGTAGAGGCCGATCCCGTCGCCGCACACGCCCGCGTTGAGCCCCGCGTTGCGGTACATGGGAAAGTCCACCAGCGTCGTGAGCGCGGGGTGCGGGGTGATGTTCTGGCGGTTCCCGCGCTCGTACGTGGCGTTCGCCTCGCCGATGATCGTGCCGGTCGTCTCGACCTCGCGCAGGAACGTGATGTTCGACTGGCCGCTCAGATTGATGTTGCCGTTGGCGTACACGCGCCCGGGCATCGTGATGTTGGAGCCGATCGAGACCCCCTTCTCGCCGAACAGCGCGTAGTCCTTGAGGCTGATCACGTCCACGTCGGCCTGGACGATCGCCTCGTTGCCGTCCGACAGCAGGGCGGTGGAGCGGACGGTGTAGGGGGGCGGGCTCACGGTCGGGTCCTTGCCCAGGATCTCGCGCCGCAGCGTGCCCAGCGTGCGGCTCCCGCCCGGGGCGTCGGACCACACCGCGCTGGTGTCCCTCAGGACCGCCCCTTCGGCGCTGCGGCTGCTGTAGCTCGCGGGGTTCTTGAGGTAGCGGATCGAGCGCGTCAGGTCGTTCTGCAGGCCGATCACCAGGTCCAGCCCCGACTCGGCCAGGTACGTGGAACGGATGTCCTTCCGGAAGTTGTCGCTGGAGTGCATCTCGGAGATCGTCATCAGCATGGCGGCCGCGCCGACCACGAGGACGACGGTGGCCACCATCAGCGTGAACAGGAGTGCGGTGCCCCGCTCGTCGCGGGCGCGGTCGGCGGCGTGGAGGAGACGTCGTGGACGGCTTCGCGGCGTGGGCTGGGGGGTCGAACCGCGCATGGCTCGGCTAGGCTCCAAGGGCCAGGTTCCGCGGGTTGACGGACGATTTGAACGTGAAGTCGATCTTGTTCCCCGATCGCCCACCCGGTGCGGGGATCGAGATGCTCACCGAGATGTCGATGCGCCGGATCGCGCGCCGGGTCGCGGCGGAGTTGGGCGTGATCTCGGTCCCGGCCTGGTCGTAGTAGCGGAACGTGATGTCGGTGCCATTCTCCGAGACCACGTCCCAGCTCGTGGACCCCGGCAGCCGCCGCTCGATCCAGGTGTCGCCCGACGCCGACCCCAGGCGGAAGCGGTACTCGTTCGCGATCCAGACCGCGGAGCTGGAGGGAGGATAGTCCACCTCCAGCGCGTCGTTCAGATGCTCGAGCCGGCGCCGGCCTCCGCCCTGGCTGGTGATGTTCGTCACGCGCAGGAGCTGGGTATTTCCGGAGTTCGAGTCCTCGATGTAGACGGCGTCGCCGACCTGCAGCGGGCCCAGGCTCGAGGTGTCGGGCACGTCCACGAACGTGCGTGTCTTCTTCCCGTTGCCGACGGTCGCGCTCAGCGGCACGCGTGGAACGGAGGTGTTCACGGACACGAGCTTCACGGCGTGCGCGTCGAAAGTGTTCTTCGAGACGGTCCCGTCGTTGGGGATCACGATGTCCGGATCGGACGCCGACATGGCGTTGACGCCCGCCCCGGCGCGCCGGATCTCGGTGATCACGATGCGCGTGACCCCGCGCGCCTCCTGCTGCGCGGTCTGTACCCGTCCGCCCGCGTCGTAGAAGCGCGACTGCGAGGCCATGAACCCGAACGCCGCCGAGGCCATGATCCCGAAGACGACGAGGGCCACCATCATCTCCGTGATCGTGAAGCCCGCCGCACCTGGAGCCTGGAGCGCGGCCTGCGAGGGCGAGGTTCGGGTGGGGCTCATTCCGGGGTCCGGTTGGCGAGATGGAGGCGGAAGCCCAGCTGGCGCTGACCCTTCGGCTCGCGCCAGGTCACCTTCAGGTCCACGCGCTTGAGCTCGTCGGGCACGTCGTCGACCACGGTCCAGGAGACCGTCCGGCCCAGCACGGCGTCGGATTTCGTGTGCGTGCCCGCGGTGAGATTCGAGTTGTCGAACGGCAGGCTGCGCAGCTCTTCGATCTTCTGCTGCAGGATCTCGGTGGCCAGCGTGTTGCCCTGCGAGTTGCGCGTTCCTGCCGCCACGCCGTTCATGAGCCCCGCCGCGCCGAGCAGGATCAGCGAGAGGAAGACGATGCTGATCATGACCTCGATCAGCGAGAAGCCGTCGATCGTCCGGCGGGCGCGGGCGCGGGTGCGTGCGGCGCGACGCATCAGGCTCCGTCCTGGCGCGAGAGGCTGACCGCGCCGGTCGGGGTCACGTTCAGCAGGTAGGTCGTGCCCCGCGAGTCGCGCAGGGTCAGGCTGCCGCCCGAGGTGACCGTCCCGTCCGAGCGCAGCGTGAACTGCGGATAGCCCAGATTGCCGATCGGGAAGCCCGCCACCGTGAACGACCGCCGGCCGGGCAGCTCGTACGTGGGGTAGCCGCTCCACCAGGTCTGCCCCGGGACGCGGATGGCCGTGGCCTCGCCGGGCAGGTCGGGGCTTCCGTCCAGGTCCAGGTCCGCGTAGAGCGCCACGTGCACGGTGTCGGGGAAGAAGGCCATGACCGGCCGGTTGAGCATCGCGGCCCGCTGCTGGGCGCCTTTCAGCGTGAGGACGATCGAGCGGGCGGCCGCGCGGGACTCGGCGGCGGTCTGGAAGTCGTGAAAGCGGGGGAAGGCGAAGGCCGCCACGATGGACATGATGGCGACGACGATCATGATCTCGGCCAGCGTGAAGCCGCGCCGGCCGTTCCATGTCGCTGCCGCGATCCGACGCGCTCCGGCACAGACCCCGGCGTTGCGGCCGGGCATGGCGCGCGGTCGGACCGGGAGCGTGCCCGTGGGCGCTGGCTGGCTCAAGGCTCCTGGAGCAGTCATCTGGGGACGATCGGCCGCGTTCCGGCGGCTTCGGGCACGGGATGGGGACAGAGAGCAAGTCTCGGGCCACCAAGCCCATAGCCGTGCTGGACCGGGCCTGTGGGGCGGCCTCTCCAGAAACGTGCAGGAGGGGTCGCATTCTGCCACCGGCCCGAGGTCGCGTGCCTGGACGAGCCTCGTAACCCGAAATCGGGTCGGCGGGCTCCGGCGACCTTCGTCACCGATGTCTCCACGAGCGTCCGGGAGGACCGGCGAGGGAGGCGCCCGGACTCGTCGGGCGCCGCGAGCCGGAGCCGATCGCCTCTCGTGAAGCCGGCGCGGCGTGTCGGCAACGTCGTCGCCGCCGTCGCCGTCGTTGCGGGGAGGAGGGAGCGTCCTTACCTGCGCGCGAAGCGGCGTCGCGCATGGGCCGCGGCGCCTCCCCGCGCAAGCGCGCGGGCGGTAACTTCCGGCATGTGCGTTTCCAGGCGGTCGCGCTTCGCGGCCGGTTCACACTTCCGCCCTGGCCGTCCCGATCGCCGCCGCGCGGGCGCTCCCGCGGTCGTCGCCGCTCTGCTGGCGGTTTGCTTCGCTCGCGCCGCGCACGGTCAGGAGCCCGCGGCAGGTGACTCGACCCGAACGCCCGCCGCCGACACCACAGCCCGCGCCGACTCGCTGCCCGCCCCCAACCAGGCGGTCGCGGTTCCTGCCGCGGCCGACAGTCTGGGCGCCGCCGCCGCGGACACCACGCCTCCCGCGGCGGGGGCGGCGACCGCGGACTCGGCCGTCACCGCAGCCGATTCAGCCGCCGCGGAGTCGGCCGTCGCCGACTCCGTCGCCGCGGACAGTGCCGAGGCGGCCGCGGCCGATACCTTGAGCCGTGTGCTGGGAGGCATGGAGGAAACCCGCGAGCGCCTCCAGGACGTGCAACAGGCGCTCGAGACGTTCCCGGAGGAGGACCGTCTGCGGTACTCGCCGAAGGGTGCCGTGCTGCGCGCGTTCGCGCTGCCGGGCTGGGGTCAGTTCTACACCGGCCACACCGTGCGCGGGTTCCTCTACGCCGGCGCCGAGGTGGGGTTCGCCACCCTGGGTTACATCCGCCAGACTCAGGTCCTGGACCTGAACGACGAGATCTTCCAGGCCAAGCTCGACTTCGTGGCCGCCGACCAGGCCCTGCACCCCGACAGCGCCTACTCAACCGAGGACTCGCTCGCGCTCTACGACCGCTTCGAGAGCACGCCCGAGGGTCTGGCGCTCGAGGCCGAGCTGCATGACAAGAAGAAGAGCCGCGAGGATTTCTTCACCTACGCCATCTTCGCGGTCCTCTTCAGCGCGATCGACGCCTTCGTCTCGGCGCACCTGGAGCCTTTCGACAAGGCCGAGCTCGACCTGTCGCCCGACGCGGGCGGATGGAGGCTCGACGTCCACGTGCCCCTCGGCCGCGCGCCCGCTTCCCCGCCGTGATCGTCGCCGGGCCACCCGTCCCCAACGCCGCGCCCATCGGCGTCTTCGACTCCGGCATCGGCGGGCTCACCGTGATGCACGCCTTGATGCGTCGCCTTCCGGCGGAGCACCTGGTCTACTTCGGAGACACCGCGCGCGTCCCCTACGGACCCAAGTCGCCCGAGACCGTGCGCCGCTTCGCGCGCGAGAACGTGAGCTTGCTCCTCGAGAGGGGAGTGAAGATGGTGGTGGTGGCGTGCAACACGGTGACCGCGCACGCGCTCGCCGAGCTGCGGCAGACGTTCGCGATCCCGATCGTGGGCGTGATCGGGCCCGGCGCGCGGGGCGCCGTCCGCGCCACGCGCAGCGGCCGGGTGGGCGTGATCGGGACGCAGGGCACGATCGCCAGCGACGCCTACGGCCGTCAGCTGCGCGCCATTCGCCCTGGGCTCGAGGTGGTTTCGCGCGCCTGCCCGCTGCTGGTTCCACTGGCCGAGGAGGGGCTGCTGGAGCACCCGGCCACGCGGCTCCTGGCCGCCGAGTACCTCGCACCCTTCCGCTCGGACGGAGTGGACGCGCTGATCCTGGGCTGCACGCACTACCCGCTCTTCAAGCCGCTCATCACGGACCTCCTCGGGCCGGGCACCGCCCTCATCGATTCCGCCGAGGAGACCGCGCGGGAAGTCGCCGAGGTTCTCGCGGAGCGCGCCCTCGCGGCCGATCCGGGGACGCCCGGCACGCGGCGATTCCTGGTGAGCGATCTGCCCGCGCAGTTCCTGCGCGTGGGTCAGGTCTTTCTGGGAGAGGCGCTGCGCGAGGTCGAGGTCGTGCGCTCGGGAGAAGCGTGAAGGCGGGTGCGTTCGCACGGCAGCCGTGAGCCGGGAGCGGCCAACCCCGTCACGGCTCGATCCCGCTGTCGGGGGGCCGCAGGGCCTGGCCGCCGGCCCGGGCCGCGGGCTCGTCCGCCGGCGCCACCGGCCCGGCCGCGTGCGGAAAGCGCCGCAGGGCGAGCGTGCCGTCCTCGACGACCGCGTAGGTGGCGTGGTGGATCCAGTCCCCGAGGTTGATGTAGCGGGCCCCGCCGACGGCGAGCTCCTCGGGGAGGTGCGTGTGCCCGGCCAGGATCGCGTCCAGGTCGGGGCGCGCGCGCAGGAGCGCCACGGCGAAGCGGCGCAGCCGCTCGACCGTCGCGGGATCGGGCCGGTTGCCCGTGCGCAGACGGCTCGCGTCCGCCACCAGCCCTCCGATGCCGCGGGCGAGGTCGGGATGGACCCAGCGGAAGGACTCGATGGCCAGCCGGTTCCGCAGCAGCGCTTTCAAGGCCCTGTAGCCCGCGTCGCGCTTCCCCACGCCGTCGCCGTGAAAGACGGCGACGCGCAGGCCTCCGGCGACGATCTCGTCGCCCTGCTCCAGGATCCGGAACCCGATCTCGCGCTCGAGGAAGCCGGGCCGGCTTCCGCGGCGCACCCAGAAATCGTGATTTCCCCCCAGGAAGAAGAGCTGCACGCCCGCCTCGGAGAGACGCCGGAGACGGCACAGCACATCGAAGTGACGGCCGGGGATGGCGGTCTCGTACTCGAACCAGAAGTCGAACAGGTCGCCCAGGCAGACGAGCGACCGGGCGCGCCCGGCGACCAGATCGAAGAAGCCCGCGAGGCGGTCGCGCTTGACGCGCTCGACCGCGGCGGTGTCCGCCCCCAGGTGGGCGTCGGAGAAGAAGTAGGCCGGGGCGGGAGCGTGGAGTTCCGACATCTCCCCAAGCTAACGCCCGCGCGCGGAGCGGAGAACCGGACCTCCGCGCGCCGACTGGCGAGCGCCGCGTTCGGCGCGGCCCTGGCGGCGCTCCTGACGGGTGGCTGCGCGCGCGGCGAGCGCGGCGAGAATGGCGACCGCGGATCCGCCGCGCCCGAGCCCGGCATCGCGGCGACGGCCGGCCGGGACGCCGACGATCCCGCGGCACGCGCCCGCGAAGAGATCGCGGCTCTGGTCCGCGGGATGAATCGCGCCATCGACACGTGGGACGGACCCGGCTACCTCGCGCCTTTCGCGCGCAGCGACTCGCTTGTCTTCATCGGCTCGGACTCGAGCGAGGTCACGATCGGCTACGACCGGCTCGCGGAGGAGATCCTGCCCAGCTTCGCCAGCGCGCGCGAGGGCGGACGCTCCGGCGCCTACCGCCACACGGGCCTCAGGACCGGGGCCACGCGCGATGGACGGGCGGGCTGGTGGCTGCAGGAGATGGACTACGAGTTCGAGCGCGAGGGGGAGCGTCGGGTCCATCCCTTCCGGATCAGCGGCTTCGCGGTGCGTGACTCGGCCGGCTGGGGCGTCGTGCTGGCGCACGCATCCCTCCCGGTGCCGGCGGACAGCCTGCACCGGCTCCTGCGACCCCTCTCGCCGGATCGCGACGACGCGCAAGCCGAGGGCGTCGCCGCGCTCCCGTACGAGCTGGCCGCGCGCTTCAACGCAGCGCGCCAGGATGGATGGTCGGATCTCCTGGCCGACGGGGCGGACCTGCTGATCGTGGGGGAGGGGCCGGACGACGTCCACGTCTCGCGCGACAGCGCCGCCGCCTGGCTGGCGCGCCTCGGCTCCCGCCAGCGCGTGCCCGCCACGCTTCTGCCGGGAACGGTCGAGGCCTGGTCCCGGGGTGACCTGGGATGGTGGTACCAGACCGGGGCGCTGCGATGGGCCCCCGCCGCCGGAGAGAGCGGGAAGGCGCGGACGAGGCCCTTTCGCAGCACCGGGGCCGCGATCCGACAGCGAGGGGTCTGGAAGATCGTCGAGTGGCACGCCGACGTCCCGGTCCCCAACGACAGCTCGCATCTCTTCAGCCGGCCGGTCGCCGCGGTGGACGCGAGGTGAGCGAGTTCGTCGCCAAGTGGGTGGCGGCCGCCTTCCTCCTGGGGTTCGCCTGGAGCGCGCGGGGGACTGAACGGCGTCGCGCGCTGGGACTCGTTCTCGCCTCTCTCGCGCTGCTCGCTTTCGAGACGGGCGTCGAGGAAAGTGCCCTCGAGATCGGCTGCGCGGCCCTGCTCGCGCTCGAGGTGCGGCGGCTGGCTCCCGGCGAGAGCCGGCGGGCGGGGTGGATCGGTGTGGGGATCACCTGCGCGGCGCTGCTCGTCTTCGCGGTCTGGCCCTGGCTGGCCGCCGCCGCACGCGCCCTCTCCTAGACAGGTCGCGAACGCGTTCCCGCGGGCCGGTCCGCAAAGGCCTGCTCCGGGTCTCCCCCCAGCGCGCGGTGGAGTCGCGGCCCGGTCAGGTAGCCCGCCAGCCCGACCAGCACGCCGGCGAGCGCGTCGGCGGCGTAGTGGAACCCGCCGTACACGGTCCCCACGATCAGAGCCGGCACGATGAACGTGAAGACGCGAAAGGTCCCGGGTGAGAGCCTCCACGAGAGCAGCCAGAGCGCCAGAGCCGCCGCCACGTGGGAGCTCGGGAAGGCGGCTCCTTCGCTGGCCGCGGCCGACAGGACGGCGTGCTCGAGCTGCGGGAAGAGCCAGCCCACCTGGTCGGGCGCGGGACGCTGGAATACGTACCAGGGACCGGCCACCGGATAGGCGATGAACACGAGGTAGCAGGCGAAGAACACCGCCAGCACCACCGTGAGCGCGTAGCGATAGGCCTCGCGGCGTCCCTGCAGGTAGAGCGTGCCCGCCAGAGCCGGGAGCAGCGCGTAGTAGGAGAAGTAGCCGAAGTGGAGGTACTCGGAGAGCGGCTTCCACGGCAGGGCTTCACGCAGGACGACGCTGGGCTGCGTTCCGAAGAGCGCCGCCTCCGCGCGCAGGATGAGCCGGTCGTGGTAGCCCGCCGTGAACAGGTCGTTCAAGCGCGCCACCTCCCAGTAGACCAGGGTGATCCCCAGGATCGGGAGCCAGTCGCGCGCCACGGCCGGCCAGCCTCGGTCGGGTACGAGCGGCAGCAGGCGCAGGAACGCCGGCACGAGCGCGGCGTGCAAGAGCAGGGTCGGCCACCACTCGGCGAGCGGCCTGCCGAAGGCGAGCACGAAGAGCCCCGTCAGCGCGAAGTAGCCGGCCGCGAGGATCTCGTGCGGGCGCGCGCGCCGGGCGGCCCGTGCTCTCACGGATGGCACGCTCGGAGCCACCGGTTGTCCCGGTACCAGGCCGCGGTGTCGCGCATCCCATCCGCGAGCCCGAAGGTCGTCTCGTAGCCGAGCTCGCGCCGGGCGCGGGAGTCGTCGCAGACCCAGGCCGACCGGGCCAGGTCGGCTACGCGCTCGGGCGTCAGGAGCGGCTTTCGACCCGTGACCCGCGCGACCAGACGGCCGGCGTGCGCCCCGACGAGCGCCAGGGCGCGCGGGAGGGGCACGGCGCGCACGCGGCGCCCGACCGCCGCGCCGATCGCGGCGATCACCTCGCTCCAGGTGTGGACGCCGCCGTCGCTCATGTAGAAGACACCCTTGCCCGCTCCGCGCTCGGCGGCGTCCAGGAAGCCGTGCGCGAGATCCCGCACGTGGACCAGCGAGAGGCGCTGATCGGCGGGCGCGATCCTCGGAGCGAGACCCCACGCGGCCAGACGGAAGGCGGCCAGGATGTCCGGGTCCCGCGGTCCGTAGACGGCGGGGGGGCGGACGACGACGTGGTCCAGCCCCGAGCCCTGGACCAGACGCTCGGCCGCGAGCTTGGATTCGCCGTAGGGCCCCGCCGGACGTGGCGGGTCGGCTTCGGTGAGCGGGCGGCCGTCGGGAGACGGACCGGCGGCGGCCAGGCTGGAGCAGAAGACGACGAGCGCGTCGGGGGACCGCGCGGCGACCGCGGCCAGCAGGCCGCGGGTGCCCTCGACGTTCACGCGCGTGTAGTCGACGCGGGAGGTCGCGGAGGTGAGACCCGCCAGGTGGAAGACGACTCGCACGTCCGCCAGCGCGTCGCGCAGTGCGTCGGGCCGGTCGAGCCCGGCGCGGGCGAGCTCGATCCGGTCGCGGGGCAGCCAGCGCGGATCGCTCGAGGGGCGGACCAGGCAGCGCACCCGCCAGCCTTCCTCCACGAGCGCGTCCACCAGGTGGCTGCCCACGAAGCCCGTCCCGCCCGTGACCAGCGCCACGCCGGAGGACGGGGCGGGGCTCGACGCCTGCCCGGTCCCTGCCGGGTCGGTCACGCGATCGGGCGGTCGTACATGCGGTAGACCTTGTAGAGATCGACGCCGAGCTTCTCCAGCGCGGCGCGCATGGGGGCGTTGTCCTCGAGGATCCAGGAGAACTCGCCCTTCGTGATCCCCTTGGGCGGCCCGGTCCGGAGCAGGTAGAGGATCATCATCTCGGCGGCACCGGTCCGGCGGTAGGGCTCGAGGACCCCGAGCGTGAGCACCCGGAAGGTGTCGATCCCACGCGAGTGGCGCAGGATCTGGAGCCAGCCGAAGGGCCACAGGCTGCCCTTGGCGTGCTTGAGGGCCCGGTTCAGGTCGGGGATCCCCAGCGCGAAGCCCGCGAGCTTGCCGTCCACCTCGGCGAAGACGACCAGGTCCGGGTCCACGACGGGCTTCATCTTCTTGGCCATGTGCGTGAACTCGGCCGGCGTCATGGGAATGAAGCCCCAGTTCGCCTCCCAGGCCGCGTTGTAGATCTCGCGCACGCGCTCGACGTCCTGCCAGAAGCGGCCCTTGTCCATCGGCCGCACCGTCACCTTGTGGCGGCGCCCGACGGTCTCCGCCACGCGGGCGAGGCGCTCGGGCACCTCGGCGTGGCCGCGCCAGTAGGCCAGCAGGTCCTTCGCCTTGCGGAACCCCGCGCCCTCCAGCAGATCGGCATACCAGGGCGGGTTGTAGGGCATCATGAGAACGGGTGGCCGGTCGAAGCCCTGGACGAGCAGGCCCGCCTCTTCGTTGAGAGAAGGGCTCGCCGGCCCGCGCATGACCTTCAGTCCGCGGTCCCGCAGCCAGCCGGCGGCCGCGTCGAAGAGGGCGGCGGCGGCCGCGGGATCCCGTTCGCATTCGAAGAACCCGAAGAAGCCCACCGGCTCGGCGTGCACCTCGACGTGCAGATCGTTCTGGACCGCGGCGATGCGTCCCACCACCCGGCCGTCGGCCGCGCGCGCCAGGAACAGCTCGATCCGGCCGTGCTCGTAGAACGGATGCCGGCGGGGGTCCAGGAGCTCCGCCACGTCGGACTTGAGGGGCGGCACCCAGAGAGGGTCGTCGCGGTAGAGCCGGAAGGGGAGGTCGATGAAGGCCCGCCGATCGGCCTTCGTCCGGACGGGATCGACGCGGATCACGAGTGGGAAGCGGTCGCGCCCCCCGCTACGGGCGGCGCCGGGGGGAGCGGCTCAGACGATCCCCATCGAGCGGCCCACCTTGTCGAACACCTCGAGAACGAAGTCGAGCTGCTCGTCGTTGTGGGTCGCGATGTAGGAGGTGCGGATGCGGGAGGACCGCTCGGGCACCGCCGGCGAGACGACGGGGTTCGTGAACACGCCGTTGTCGAAGAGCGCCTTCCAGAACTGGAACGTCTTCAGGTCGTCGCCGATGATGATCGGGATGATGGGCGCCTGGCTGTCGCCGACGTCGAACCCCAGCTCGGTGAAGCCGGCCTTCATCTTTCGCGCGTGCGCCCAGAGCCGCTCCCGCCGCTCGGGCTCGCGGGCCATGATGTCGATGCAGGCCAGCACCGTGGCGCAGGCCGAGGGCGGCATGGAGGCGCTGAAGATCAGGCTCCGCGCGTTGTGCTTGATGTAGTGGATCACGTCCGTGTCGCCGGTCACGAACCCGCCGATGGACGCGAAGGACTTGCTGAAGGTGCCCAGGATCAAGTCCACCTGGTCGGTGAGGCCGAAGTGCTCGGCGGTGCCGGCTCCCGTGGCGCCGAGCACGCCGATCGCGTGGGCGTCGTCCACCAGCAGCCGCGCGCCGTACTCGGTCCGCAGCTCCACCAGCCGCGGCAGGTCGGCGATGTCCCCCTCCATGCTGAAGACGCCGTCCACCGCGATCAGCTTGCCCTTGCCCTCGTCGGCCTTGCGGAGCTGCGTCTCCAGGTCGTCCAGGTCGCCGTGGCGGTAGCGCACGGTCTCGCCCAGGGAAAGGAAGCACCCGTCGACGATGCTCGCGTGGTCCAGCTTGTCGATGTAGACCACGTCGTTGCGGGAGACCAGCGACGAGATGACGCCCAGGTTCGTCTGGAAGCCCGTCGAGAAGACCAGGCCCGCCTCCTTGCCCGTGAGCCTGGCCAGCTCGGCCTCCAGCCGCTCGTGGAGGACCGTGTTCCCGTTCAGGAAGCGGCTGCCGGTGCAGGCCGACCCGTAGGTGCGGATCGCGGCCTGGGCTGCCTCAACCACCCGCGGGTCATGCGTCAGCCCCAGGTAGTTGTTGGACCCGATCATCACCCGCCGCTTCCCGTCGATCACGACCTCGGTCGCCTCGGAACCTTCCACCGGGAAGAAGTAGGGGTAGAACCCGGTGGCCTGGAGCTCCCGGGCCTTCGTGAACTGGAAGGCTTTGGCGAAGATGTCCACCCGCGCCGCGCGGTCGGTTCGCGGGCGTGGAGGGGCGACGGAGCGTCTCAGGCTCTGGGATCTGGACTCCACGAGGTCTCGCCGTTTGGGTTCCGGAAGGACGCGCTGGCTAGATCACCACAAATATACGCGGCTGCGCACGCTAGTTCCAGCCTTCCCAACGAGTTAGCGCGGTAGCAGCCCGGGCCGCGCTCGGTTGTGCGCCCGTGAGCCCCCGTCTATCTTCTGCCGGCCCTCGCACCTCCGAAAAAAGGGAGCGGCCGGGTGGGCGCCGGGTACCGTCAACTACCCCGGAGACAGCCGATTCGCTCCATGAGATCAGGCGAGGACCACCCCACCGAACTCTCGACCGGGCCCGCGGCGCGAACCGCCGGCGACGACCTCGACGCCGGCCGGGCGGAGCCGCCCTCCCCGACCACCTTCACCCGGGCCGAGTGGCGCGCGACCCTCTCCCTCGCGGGCGTCTACGCGTTGCGCTTCCTGGGACTCTATATGGTTCTGCCGGTGCTGAGCCTCTACGCCCGGCGCCTGCCCGGCTCGACGTCGTTTCTGACCGGCATGTCGCTCGGCGCCTACGGCTTCACGAACATGCTGCTCGTGCTCCCCTTCGGGGTCCTTTCGGACAAGATCGGACGCAAGCGCGTGATCGCGCTCGGTCTCGCCATCTTCTCGGCGGGAAGCTTCGTCGCGGCCTCGGCGAGCACGATCGTGGGGCTTCTCGCGGGAAGGGCGCTGCAGGGCGCCGGTGCGGTCTCGTCCGTCGTCGTGGCGCTGATCGGCGACGTGACGCGCCCCGAGGTCCGGGCCCGGGCGATGGCCATCCTGGGGACCGCCCTGGCACTGTCGTTCGCGGTTGGTGTGATTGCGGGCCCATCCCTGGCCGGAGAGTTCGGCGTGCAGTCGCTTTTCCTGCTGACGGGAGTGCTCTCCCTGGGCGGCATGCTGCTCATGGTCGTGGCCGTCCCCAACCCGGCTCACGTCCACCACTACGAGGAGTACGAGCCTCGCGTTCGTCAGATGGGTCCGCTGCTGCTGCAGCACGATCTGCTGACGCTCGACCTCGGAATGTTCATGCTCCACCTGGCCTTGACCGCACTGTTTGTGGTCGTCCCGATCCTCCTGGAGCCGCTGCTTCCCGCCTATCACCTCTGGCGCGTGTACGCCCCGATCATCTTTCTGGGCATGGCCATCGCGCTCCCGACGATGACGTATGCCGAGCGCACGGGTTCGGTCAACAAGGTCCTGGCGGCCGGCATCACGCTCTTCGGGAGCTCCTTCGTCCTGCTCCGGTTCGCAAGCCACGAGCTGGCGGGCATCGCGGCCGGTCTGGCGTTCTTCGTGACCGCATTGGGACTCCTCGAGCCGACGTTGACGACGCTGCTGACACGTTACACGACGCGCGAGACGCGCGGCACGGCCGCGGGCGTGTTCAACATGTCGGGGTTCCTGGGGGCGTTCGTAGGAGGAGCATTGGGAGGCTTGTTGCTCGAGGAGCACGAAGCGCTGTTTCTGGTGCTGGCCTGCGCGTCCCTATTCTGGCTCGCCGCCGCGATCCGCCTGCGACGCATCTAGTGGCGCTCTTCGAGCGCAAGGAGGGCGCCTACCGGCGCACGCGTTCCCTCTGGGCCAGGCTCAAAGACCTGGCGACGATGGACGCGGTCACGCTCGCCAGGGGTCTCGACCCGCGCGCGCTCGAGGAGCTCGAGGAAGCCCTGATCGCGGCCGACTTCGGCGCCGGTCCGAGCGCGCAGGTCGTCGGGCAGGTTCGCGCCGCGGCTCTGCAGGGAGGCATGCGCAGCGCGGGCGACTTTCGCGAGGCGCTCGGGCGCGAGCTGCTGAGGCTCCTCGCCCAGACCCCGGAGGAGACCGCGCTCGCCGAGAACCCGGATCCCGGCCGGCCCACGGTCTACCTCGTGGTGGGCGTCAACGGGGTGGGCAAGACGACCACCATCGCCAAGATCGCGGCCCGGGCCCTCGAGCGTGGAAAGCGGCCGCTGCTCGTGGCGGGCGACACGTTCCGGGCGGGGGCCATCGAGCAGCTGCGGATCTGGAGCGAGCGGCTGGGGACCGAGTTCGTGGCCGGAGACCCGGGCGGCGATCCGGCGGCGGTCGCGTTCGACGCGCTGGAGGCCGCCTCCAGCCGCGGCGCCGACCTGGTCATCGTGGACACCGCGGGCCGGCTCCACACGCAGCACAACCTGATGCAGGAGCTCGGCAAGATGGACCGCGTGATCGCTCGCCGGCTCGAGGGCGCGCCCCACGAGAGGCTGCTCGTGCTGGACGCCACGATCGGCCAGAACGCGATCGCGCAGAGCTACGTGTTCCAGCAGGCCCTGCCGCTCACCGGGATCGTGCTCACGAAGCTGGACGGCACGGCGAAGGGCGGCGTGGCGGTCGCCGTTCGCCGCGAGCTGGGCATCCCGATCAAGCTGGTCGGCACGGGCGAGGGGCTGGACGACCTCTCGGCCTTCGACCCGGAGGCCTTCGTGGCGGCGCTCCTCGCCCCGGCCGAGGCATGACGCCGGATGAACGCCATCGGCCTCGACTCCCCGGTCCGCTTCCTGCCCGGCGTGGGCGCGGCGCGCGCCGAGCGCTACGCCAGGCTCGGCGTCGAGACGCTGGCCGGCCTGCTGGCGCTCTACCCGCGCCGCTACGTCGATGCGTCGCGGACGACCCCCATCGCCGGGCTCGTCGCCGGCCAGGCCGCCACCGTGGTGGGCGTGATCCGGGCCGCCGCGGTCCGGCCCACGCGACGGATGCCGATCTTCAGCGTGGCGCTCGACGACGGCACCGGCCACCTGGAGGCGGTCTTCTTCAACCAGCCGTACCTCAAGGAGTCCCTGCGTCGGGGCATGACGCTCCTGGTCCACGGCGAGGTGTCGGGGCGGGGGACGCTGAGCGCCGGCCGGCCGGGCCGCGGCGGCTTTCAGATCCAGCCGCTCGAGTGGTGGGTGACCGACGACGAGTCCGGCGGCCGGATCGCTCCCGTCTACCCGGCCACGGAGGGGCTGTACCAGAAGCAGATCCGGCGCAACGTGGCCACCGCGCTGGATCTGCTGGCGGGCAGGATCCCCGAGATCCTCCCCGCCGCCGTGCTCGCGGCCGAAGGGCTGCCCGCGCGCGAGCGGGCCCTGCGCGCCCTGCACCTGCCCGAATCGGTGCAGGAGATCGAGGCGGCCGAGCGGCGGGTCGTCTTCGAGGAGCTCTTCCTCTGGGAGCTGACGCTGGCGCTCCTGACGCGCGAACGGCGGACCGCGACCGGCGCGCCGCGCCTGCGATCCGACCGGGGGCCGTGCGAGAGCCGGCTGCGCGGGCTCCTGCCCTTCGAGCTGACGCGAGCCCAGGAACGCGTGACGAAGGAGATCGTCCGCGACGCGGGGCGCGACCGGCCCATGAGCCGCCTCCTCCAGGGAGACGTGGGATCGGGCAAGACCGTGGTGGCGGCGCTTGCGCTGGCCCGGGCCGCGGACAGCGGCGTCCAGGGAGCGCTCATGGCGCCGACCCAGATCCTGGCCGAGCAGCACGCCGCGACACTCGCCGGGTGGCTGGAGCCGGCGGGCGTGGATGTGGGGTTCTTGAGCGCCACCGTGAAGGGGAAGGCGCGCCAGCATCTGCTGCAACGGCTGGCGAGCGGGGAGCTGCCGGTCGTGGTGGGAACCCACGCCTTGCTCCAGGAGGAGGTCCGCTTCGCCGCGCTGGGCCTCGTGATCGTGGACGAGCAGCACCGCTTCGGCGTGGAGCAGCGGTTGGCGCTGGCCGCCAAGGGACGCTCGCCGCACGTCCTGGTCATGACCGCCACGCCGATCCCGCGCTCACTGGCGCTCTCGCTCTACGCGGACCTCGAGGTGTCGGTCGTCGACGAGTTGCCGCGCGGCAGGAAGCCCGTGCGCACGCGCATCGTGCCCGAGTCGAAGCGCGGCGAGCTGTACGGCTTCCTGCGGCGCCGGATGGCGGCCGGGGATCAGGTGTTCGTGGTCGTGCCGCTCATCGAGGAATCGGCCGCGCTCGCCCTCGAGACCGCCGCCGCCGCGCACGAGCGCTACGCTCGCGAGATCTTTCCAGACGTGGCGGTCGGGCTCGTGCACGGGCGGCTCTCCCCGGAGCAGCGCACGGGCGTGATGGAGGCCTACCGGCGCGGCGACGTCCGGTTGCTGGTCTCCACCACGGTGATCGAGGTGGGGATGGACGTGCCGGCCGCGAACGTGATGGTCATCGAGAATGCCGAGCGCTTCGGCCTGGCGCAGCTGCACCAGCTGCGCGGGCGCATCGGCCGCGGCGACCGGGAGGCGTGGTGCTTCCTGTTCGTCTCACCGGGGAGCGGCGCCGAGGGGACCGAGCGGCTTCAGGTCCTGCGCCGGCATGCGGACGGCTTCCGGATCGCGGAGGAGGACCTGCGGCTGCGTGGCCCCGGCGACTTCTTCGGCACGCAGCAGCACGGGATCCCGCGCCTCGTGCTGGCCAACCTCGCGCTCCACGCGCCGATTCTGGCGCGGGCCAAGCGCGCGGCCTTCGACCTGGTCGCGCGGCGGCCGGATCTGTCGGGCGGAGATCTGCAGCCGCTCCGCGAGGCGCTCGCGCGCACCTACGCGGAGGCGGCGAAGTACTACCGGCAGGGGTAGGGGCTCACGTGGGCGGCTTGCCCGGGGGGCGGTAATAGTAGATCTGCACGGTCCGGTCCTTGAGCCCGAACTCGGCCGGGAACTCTCGGATCAGCGCCGCGTGGGCGGGGAGCCAGCGGTCGACGATGCGATTGGCCGGGGGCTCCTTTCCGCCGACCTTGCCACCCGTCGCTTGCCGCAGCGATTCGACCACCACACGTCGGCGCACCAGGATCCAGACGGGCCCGCCCTCCTCCAGCTCCCGCACCTCGATCTTGGGACGGGCCATCTGCGCGCGCGTCGCCCGCTCGGGACCGATCATGTAGAATTTAAGGGCCCGGTTCATGGCGAGCACGCGCTCCCCTTCACCGAGCCGGGAACGGACGAACGAGAGCGCGTCGTGCCAGGGCTCGCGGTTGCCATGGCCGCTCGTGAAGTAGACGTAGTCTTCCTGCAGGCTGGGCGCGATCAGCGCCATAACCACGGCGCCGACCAGCAGGAGCCGCGACCCCTGGAGGTGACGCCAGAGGGCCGTGATCGGGATCGCGGCCAGGGCGAGGTAGGACGGCAGCGTGGCGAAGAGGTAGCGGGTGTTCGCGTCCTTGAGGGGCGAGAGCAGCACGACGAACAGGAACGGGACGCCCGCCGAGAGCGCCAGGAAGACGGCCTTGTTCCGATCCTCGCGCCAGGCCAGGACCAGCCCGACGAGCGCCAGCGCCGCCACCCCGGGGGTCAGGAAGAACACCAGCTTGGCGAGGAGCTCGAGCGGGTTGTCGCCCCACGGATTCCGTTGGAGCCGGGGGATCAACCAGAACAGGAAGAAGCCCCCGAAGACGAGGAGCAGGGCTACGAGCGGGATGAGGTGCCTGGGGCGCATCTGCCGCACCGTCCGCTTGCGCCCGGTCCAGTAGAACAGGAAGGCGGCCGCCACGCCGACGAAGGTCGCCGCCGAGAAGTGGATGAAGAAGGCCGTCAGCGCCAGCAGCGCGGCGAGCACCGTGCGGCGCGGGCGGTCGTCCAGGATCCCGACGTAGAGGAAGTAGAGGGCGGCGGTCTGGAAGAGCAGGAGCACCACGTAGTACCGCGCGGTCTGCGACCAGTAGATGTGCCAGGGCGAGACGGCGAGCATGAGGAGCCCGACCCACGCGCCCGGAAGGCCGGAAAAACGCCGGAACCAGGGGAACAGGGCGACGCACGAAGCTGCGCCGACCAGAGCGGGTACCAACCTCGCGGTCGTATGCGAGATGCCCAGCAGGTCGAAGGTGGCCCGCTCGAGAGCGTAGAACAGCGGATAGCTCTTGGAGGTGAGCGTCAGCGTGCGCGCGTCGATGATCGTCCAGGCCTCGTCGACCCAGTAGCTCCAGGATCCGAGGTGGAGGATTCGCAGGCAGAAGGCGACGAGCAGGATGCTCGCCAGAATCCACGCCTGGAGGGCGTGGTTCGACGCCAGCGGATCGGCTTCCGGCTCGGCGGGAGCGCTCCGGGTGGCCGGAGGGACGGCGGTGGGCGTTGAACGGGTCGCGGAGCTGGCCTGGATGGAGGAGTGCGGCTTCACGCCTTCACCGATGGTCGGCGGCCGACGTGAAATCGGCACGCGCGGAGATGGCGCGAGGGGTCATGGAGTTGGGCAGCACGGCGCCTCCGGACGTCGGCCTCGAGTCGCTCGGCACTCTATCCCGCGTCGAGGGGCCCCGCAATAGGTATACCGGCCGCGACGCTCGTCGGAAGGACGCAGCACGAGGGGCCCTCCGCTTGACTTGCTCGATGCCTCCCAATACGTTGCGACACTTGAGCCTGCGGCTCCGAAAAGCCGTCCTGCAGAGCCTTCCCCCAACCTCCGATCGAGGGTGAGCGTGGATTCCGTCGGCCGGATCCTGGACGAGCTCATGAGCTTTTCCGGCGTGCGCAGCGTGTTGCTCGCCGCGCGCGAGGGCCTCGTCATCCAGAAACGCGGCGAGACAGCGGTGGACGGCGAGACGCTGGCGGCCATCGTGCCCACGTTGATCACCGACTCGGTGGAGGCCGCCGAAGCGATGCGAGGGGGGAGCTTCCGACAGGGCGTCTTCGAGTTCGACCAGGGTCTGCTCGTCCTGGCGTCGGTGGACGGCGACAGCTTCCTCGCGGTGGCCGTGCGAGGGGGAGCCGACATCGGCGCGCTGCTCTACACTCTGGAGCGGGAGCGGGGCAGGCTGAAAGAGTTGGCGTGAGCCGGTTCGTCGCGATCCTCTCGGGCGGGCTGGGGGAGCGCTTCTGGCCGGCCTCGACGCCCGATCGCCCCAAGCAGCTGATGCCCCTTCTCGGTCCGCGCACGATGCTGCGCGAGACCGTGGAGCGGGTGTCTTCCGAGTATCCCCCCGAGCGGATCCTGATCGTGACGTCCGCGGCACTCGCACTCGCGGTGGAGCGCGAGTGCCCGGAGATCCCCTCCGAGAACGTGATCGGCGAGCCCAGCGCCCGGAACACGGCCGCGGCGGTCGCGACCGCCGCCTGCCTGGCACTCGCGCGCGGGGGGGCCGAAGCCGCGCTCGCCGTGCTCCCCGCCGACCACCAGATCCGCGACCGCGCCGCATTCCTGACCGCGCTGGGCCGCGCGTTCGAGGCGGCCGAAGCGGAGCCCCTGATCGTGACGCTCGGCATCCGGCCCGATCGCGCCGAGACGGGCTACGGCTACATCACCCGCGGGGAGCCCCTGGGCGACGGCGTCTTCCGCATCGAGGCCTTCCACGAGAAGCCCGACCCCCCGACGGCGGCGGCCCTGGTCGCGAGCGGAAGGAGCTTCTGGAACGCCGGGCTGTTCATCGCGCGGGCGGCGACCCTGGTGGAGGAGATCCGGCGCCACGCTCCCGCGCTGGGCCAGGCCCTGAACGCGCTGCTCGGCGCGGAGCGCTCCGGCTGGGAGCCGGCGCTGCGCGAAGCGTACGAGCGGGCGCCCTCGATCTCCTTCGACCACGCGATCATGGAGCGCACGCGGGCCGGCGCCGTGCTGCCGGCGGACATCGGCTGGGACGACATGGGCTCCTGGGAGGCGGTGGCCCGGTTCCTGGAGCCCGACCAGGCGGGCAACGTGATGCGGGGCTCGGCGCGAGTCCTGGAGGCGCGCAACAACATTCTCTTCGCCGACGGCGGCCGGATCACGCTGATCGGCGCCGACGACCTGGTCGTGGTCCGCGCGGGGTCCGAGACCTTCGTCTGCGCGCGTGATCGCCTGCCGCGCATGAAGGAGCTGCTGGCCAGGCTGGATCGCTCGGCCGGCGGGCCCGCGGAAGGGACGCCGCTCGAGGGCGGCGGCGGGGCCGGTGTTGAGGGCGACGCCCATGGCTGAGCGGCCCGCGCGCTTCGCCGCCCGCTGGCAGCGTGAGCGCTCGGCTGCCGCGAGCGCGATCGCGGCCGCGCTGGCGCTCGCCGCGAGCGCCTGCGCCAGCGCCCCCACGACGGGCGAGAGCAGTCGCGGGCGCACGGAGGAGACCGTCGCCGCCGGGGATCAGCCGGCGACCCCGAGCGCGGGATTGCCTCCGCTCGACGACGCGCGAGCGGTCCACGGCACGATCGACCCGACGACGGGACGGCGCACCGCGGAACCCGCGATCGGCGAGCGGTTGCGGGAGCCCGTGCGGACGGAGATCCAGACCGGGCGGCTGCGACAAGCCGATGAGGGGTACACGTCTGACGCCGGCACGCTGCCGATCGGCTTCCGCGTGCAGGTCATGGCCACGCCCGACTTCACGACCGCGGGTGCCGAGGCGTCGCGCCTCAAGCAGCGTCTCGGCGAGACCGCGGCGGTCTACGTCGAGTACATCGATCCGTACTACAAGGTGCGCGTGGGCGACTTCGCGACCCAGGAGGCCGCCCAGCCCACCCTGGACGCGGTGCGCGGTCTGGGGTATCGAGACGCCTGGGCGGTGCGCACCACGATCAAGAAGGCGGGCCCTTGAACCGAGGGCCGAAGCTCTATCTCTTCGACGAGCACGCGGGCGCGTTCCAGCCCTTGAGCTGGACGCGGCCGCTGAGCGAGCTACTGCACGGGGCGGAGACCTTCCGCGAGCGTCTGGAGCGGCGCTCCGGACGGCCCGTCGAGGGTGTCTTCACGCACGGTCGCTTCGAGGCGTTGCGCTTCACGCGGCTCGGCGGCAGGCCATTGGTCGTGAACCCGGCGCGTCCGGCGGGCGACCCCGTGCTGCTGCTCGACTCGGTGTACGTGCCGCCTCCGGGAGCCGACGCCGGGCCGGCCTTCGCGGACCGCTCGCGCTCCGCCCGTTTCTGGGTCGGCGAGCGCGTCGTGGGCGCCTGGCTCACGGCGGAGGACGCGGGGCCGGCGTTCGAGGCGCTGGCCGCGCGCGAGGACTGGCGCGAGGCCGCGCGCGCGGCCGAGGACGTCGAGCTGCCCGGCCGCAGGCCGGCGGGTCTCCACCGCCTGGTCGCCCGCAACGCCGAGCAGATCACGGCCGACCTGGCCGGCCGCGCGTCCGGAAGGCCCCCGGCGGACCGGCCCGGACTCACGCTCGAGGGGCCGGCGGAGCGGCTGCTCCTGGACCCGGGCGCGGAGCTCGCGGGTCCGGTCCACGTGGACGTGCGCGAGGGACCGGTGCGGCTCGAAGCCGGCGTCCGGGTCGAGCCCTTCGCCGTCTTGCGCGGGCCGCTCGTCGCGCGCGCCGGCGCGCGGATTCTGGGGGGAGAGCTGGGATCGGGCTGCAGCCTGGGGCCCGCGTGCAAGGTGCGGGGCGAGGTTCAGAACACCGTCTTCCTCGGCTTCTCGAACAAGGCTCACGAGGGATTCGTGGGAGACAGCTACCTCGGCGAGTGGGTGAACCTCGGAGCCGGGACCACGACCAGCAACCTGAAGAACAACTACGGATACGTGCGCCTCAGGCGCGCCAGCGACGTGCTCGAGACCGGCCTGCTCAAGCTCGGCTCGCTGATCGGCGATCACGTGAAGACGGGAATCGGGACGCTGCTGCCGACCGGCGCGTTCGTGGGGCCGGGGACGAACCTCTACGGGTCGTCGGGTCCGGCGCCGGCCTTCCTGCCGGCCTTCTCGTGGGGCGCGGGGACTCGCCGCGAGACGCACCGCCTGGAGGCGTTCCTCGATTCGGCTCGGCGGGCGATGGAGCGCCGCGGCCAGACTCTGGACGCCGAGGAGGCGGGCATGCTGGGAGCGGTCTTCCGGGCCACGGAGCCGGACCGCATCGCCGGCTGAGCGCCGTGTCGCCTCCGATCCTCCGTTCGGTCCGCGCGTGCGCGTCCTGATCACGGGGGTGGAGGGCTTCGTGGGCGGGCACCTCGCCCACGCGCTCGCCGCGCGCGGCCACGAGGTCTGGGGCACGTCGCTGGAGGACCCCCCCGGGGGGAGCCCGCGCCGGATGCGCTGCGACGTCCGGGACCTGGCGGCGCTGCGCCGGGCGTTGTCCGAGAGCGGGGCCGAGGCGATCGCCCATCTGGCGGCCAGGAGCTCGGTGGTCGAGTCGCTTCGGGAGCCGCTCGAGACCTACGAGACGAACGTGGGCGGGGCCGTCAACGTGCTCGAGGCGAGTCGCCTCGCGGGGCTCGAGGGTCCGATCCTGCTCGTGGGGTCGGGCGAGTCGTACGGCGATCAAGGCGCGGGCGCTCCGCTCGACGAGGACGCGCCGCTCCGGCCCCTGTCCGCCTACGCGGCGGCCAAGGCCGCGCAGGAGCTGATCGGCGCGCAGTACGCGCGCGCCTACGGACTGCGCGTCGTGTCCACGCGCAGCTTCGCTCACACGGGGCCGGGCCAGGAGCCGCGGTTCGCCCTGGCCGGGTTCGCGCGCCAGCTCGCCGCTCTGGGCAGATCCGGCGGATCCGGCGAGCTGCGGGCCGGGAACCTGACGCCGGTGCGCGATTACCTGGACGTGCGGGACGTCGTGGCCGCCTACGCACTGCTGCTCGAGCGCGGCGAGCGGGGCGCGGTGCGGAACGTGTGCAGCGGCCAGGGCTTCGCGCTCCGGGAGTACCTCGACGAGCTGATCGAGATCGCGGGTGTCGAGGTCGAGGTCCGGCAGGATCCCGCGCTGGTGCGAGAGATCGAGATCGAGCGGCTGGTGGGGGATCCGGGGGCGCTGCTCGCCGACGGTTGGAGGCCCGCGATCGCGAAGCACGACATGCTGACCGACCTCTTGGGATACTGGAGCGAACGAACGTGATCCGACGACGCGATGGTGGAGGTGATCGGCGGCTGGGGCGGCTGGGACGGCTGGGGTGCGCGGCGCCGCTGCTTCTCGGCCTGGCCGCGGCCGGCTGCAGCAGCGGCAACGAAGCCCTGGTGAGCCCCGGGCTGCGCAACGGCATGGTGCGCCTCTGGGAGGTGTCGGAGCCGACGCTTCCGAACGCGTTGGACGTCTTCTCGGGCCGGCGTCTGTTCCTCGGCAGCGGGGACGTCACTGCGAACTTCGGCGACTTCTTCGTGGACGGGGCGCCCGGCTCGACCGACCTGCGCCTGCGCTCGCTCGCGAGCCTCCTGCTCGCGGAGTCCGTGCATGTGGTGGGGCTGCAGGACCTGGGTGCGATCGATTTCGACGGTCTCGTGACGGCGCCTTCGGACGGCTACCTCGACTCCGAGGACTCGACCGGCGTCTCGGTCGTCGCGGGACACGTCTACGTGCTCCGGATCACGCGCACGAACGCCGGCGACAACTTCGCGAAGCTGGTGATGGACGGGATCGGCGGCGTCGAGGGGGATCCCGACAGCCAGTTCATCGACTTCCACTACGTGATCCAGACCGAGCCCGGCAACCGTCGCTTCGACCTGCAGGACTGAGCCGTGCTCGACCTCCGGCACATCCGGCGGGAGCCCGAGCTGGTGCGGGCGGGCCTTCTCAAGAAAGGAGACGCGGCCGAGCTCGATCGGCTCCTCGCGCTGGACGCCGGCTATCGAGAGGCCCTGCACGAGCTCGAGGCCGGGCGCGCGGCGCGGAACTCTGCCTCGCGGGCGATCGCCGAGCTCCTGCGGGAAGAGCGGACCGCCGAGGCCGAAACCAGGAAGCGGGAGGTCCGCGCGCTGGGCGAGCGGTTGGCGGCCCTCGAACGGGAGGTCGAGGCCGGCCGCGGCGAGATCGAGACCCTGCTCCTCGGGCTCCCGAACCTGCCGCACGAGTCCGTTCCGGTCGGAGCCGACGTCGCGAGCAACCGGGTCGAGCGCTCCTGGGGAACGGGCGGCGGCCGGCCGGCCCACGCCCGCCCGCACTGGGAGATCGGGCCCGAGCTGGGGCTGGTGGACTTCGAGCGCGGCGCCAAGGTGGCCGGCTCCGGGTTTCTCGTCTTTCGCGACCTGGGGGCGCGGCTCGAGCGCGCGCTGATCTCGTTCATGATCGAGCACCACCGGCGGGCGGGCTTCGTCGAGGTCTCGACTCCCTTCCTCGCCAACCGGCGCACGATGCTGGGCACCGGACAGCTCCCCAAGCTCGAGGCCGACATGTACCACCTCGAGAGCGAGGATCTGTTCCTGATCCCCACGGCCGAGGTGCCCGTCACCGGTCTCCACCAGGACGAGATCCTGGACGAGGCCGAGCTGCCCATTCGCTACGTGTCCTATTCCCCCTGCTTCCGGCGCGAGGCGGGTGCCGCCGGGCGCGACACGCGCGGCATGATTCGCGTGCACCAGTTCGACAAAGTGGAGCTCGTGAAGATCGTGCGTCCCGAGGCCTCGTACGACGAGCTCGAGTCCCTGGTGGCGCGGGCCGAGAGCGTGCTGCAGGCGCTGGAGCTGCCCTACCGCGTGGTGCTGCTCGCGACGGGCGACATGAGCTTCGCCTCGGCCAAGACCTACGATCTGGAGGTGTGGGCGCCGGGAGTGGAGCGCTGGCTGGAGGTCTCCTCGTGCAGCAATTTCGAGGACTTCCAGGCCCGGCGCTCGAACATGCGCTTCCGGCGCCGAGAAGGGGACGTCGCCCTGGTGCACACGCTGAACGGTTCCGGGCTGGCGCTGCCCCGCACGCTGATCGGGATCCTGGAGAACGGGCTGGGGCCCGACGGGAGCGTGACCCTTCCCGCCGCTCTCCGGCCATACCTCGACGGGCTCGAGCGCATCGAGCCGCCGGGGGTCCGCGGGTAGCCACGTCCCTCGCAAGGGAGGCCCCACGACCGCAGGACGGCTCTGGCCGACGCTCATCGTCGCGCTCTTCATCGTCGTCTTCGTGGGCTACCTGGTCTACACCCGGGCCCTGGTGGACGACATCCGCGGCGACACGGAGACGCTGGTGCGCGTCTACGCGCTCGGCGTCCAGAGCCTCGCCAGCGACGATCCGGCCGCCCGCGCCTCGGAGGTCCTCTTCGAGGAGGTCATCAAGAACTTCCCCTACCCCGTGATCGCCACGGACGCCTTTGGCGAGCCGCTCTCGTTCCGCAACCTGGATCTGGGGATCAAGAACGAGCTGCCGCCCTGGAGCGAGGAGGAGCTGCACCGTCTGCGCGAGGCCGCGCGCAAGATGGACCGGCGCACGCCGCCCATCGAGATCTCGGGCGCGAACGGACGCGTGCTCCAGCTCATCCACTACCAGGAGTCGGGCACGATCACGCTGCTCCGCTACCTGCCCTACATCCAGGCCGCGGGGTTCGTGCTGGTGGGTCTCTTCGCCTTCTGGGCGATCCGTTACGCGATGCGCGTCCAACAAGGACAGATCTGGGTGGCGATGGCACGCGAGAGCGCGCATCAGATGGGGACGCCGCTCTCCTCGCTCTACGGTTGGATCGAGCTGCTGCGGGCGCGCGCCGAGTCGGGCGCGGGGGTGGCCGCAGGCGGACACGCGGACCGGCCGCCGGGCGGCGACTCCCTGGCGGGGCCGGGCGCGTCCGAGGTGGCCGAGGCCATGGAGCAGGATCTGAACCGCCTCACCAAGGTCGCGAACCGCTTCGAGCTGATCGGAAGGAGGCCCAAGCTCGTGCCGCTCGATCTCGGCGAGGTGCTGCGCGATCTGGCCCGCTACTTCGAGGCGCGGCTGCCGCGACTGGGACACCGTGTGGAGCTCACGCTCGAGATGGACGCGGTCCCGGCGGTGCTCGGCAACCGCGTGCTGCTGGAGTGGGCGTTCGAGAACCTGATCAAGAACTCGGTGGACGCCTTGAAAGGGAAGGCGGGCCGGATCCAGATCGAGGTGGACCACGACCCGGGCTCGAGCGAGATCGAGGTCTTCGTCCGCGACGACGGGGCCGGCATTCCGCGCGCCCTCCGCAAGCGCATCTTCAAGCCCGGCGTCACGACCAAGACGGCGGGCTGGGGCGTGGGGCTCGCGCTGGCGCGACGGATCCTCCAGGACTACCACGGCGGCCGGCTCGAGCTGGTGGAGTCGGAGGTGGGGAAGGGGACCACGTTCCGGGCGCTGCTGCCGGTGCCGGAGAAGCAGCCCGCCGAGAGCGCCTGACCCGGCCCGAGGATCGGCCACGCCCACAACGAAGATCTCGCTTACGATGAACGACCCGTTGCTCGACACCTTGAACTCTCCTCAGCGTCAGGCCGTGCTCGCCACGCAGGGGCCGGTGCTCGTGCTGGCGGGGGCGGGAAGCGGCAAGACGCGCGTGCTGACTCACCGCGTCGCCCACATCCTGCGCGAGGGGCTGGCGGGAGGGGCCGCGGGAGGGACGATCCTGGCGGTCACCTTCACGAACAAGGCCGCGCGCGAGATGCGCGAGCGCATCGAGCGGTTGATCGGCGACGACGTGGACGCGGCCGGCCTGCAGGTCGGCACGTTCCACGCGATCTGCGCCAGGCTGCTGCGGCGCGCGGCGCCGGTCCTGGGCTACCCCTCGAGCTTCACGATCTACGACGCCGACGACGCGCTGGCGCTGCTCACGCCCCTGGTCGCCCGCTACGGGGCGTCGGGGCTGCCCCCCCGGGCCGCCCGCGCGCGCATCTCGGGGGCCAAGAACGCGCTCGTCTCACCCGCCGCGCTCGCCGCGCGTGCGCGGGGCGTCGAAGAGGAGCGGCTGGCCGAGATCTACCGCGCCTATCAGGACGCGCTCGCACGGGCCGGGGCCTGGGATTTCGACGACCTGCTGCGCTGCGCGGTGGAGGCCCTGGAGACGGACGCGACGCTTCTGGCGCGCGAGCGGGCGCGCTTCCGCTACGTGCTGGTGGACGAATACCAGGACACGAACCACGCCCAGTACCGCTTCGTCCAGCTCCTGGCCGGCGTGCATCGCAACCTGTGCGTGGTCGGGGACGACGACCAGTCCATCTACGGCTTCCGCGGCGCGGACCTGCGCAACATCCTGGAGTTCGAGAAGGACTTCCCCGAGACGCTCACGATCCGGCTCGAGCAGAACTACCGCAGCACGCGCACGATCCTGGCCGCGGCCCACGGCGTCGTCTCGCGCAACGCCGGCCGCAAGCTCAAGGAGCTCTGGACCGAGAATCCGCAGGGCGATCCCGTCGAGGTCGTGCTCGCCGCCGACGACCGCGAGGAGGCGCGCGAGATCGCCGCGCGCATCGCGTCGCTGTCGGACTCGGGCGAGCCCTTCGGCGACGTGGCCGTGCTCTATCGCACGAACGCCCAGAGCCGCGCCATCGAGGACGCCCTGCGCCGCGCGCGCGTGCCTCATCGTCTGGTGGGCGGGATCCGCTTCTACGAGCGCCGCGAGGTGAAGGACGCGCTGGCCTGGCTGAGGGCGCTCGACAACCCGCGCGACGACCTCTCGTTCAAGCGCCTGCTGGGTGCCCCGCGGCGGGGGATCGGAGCCGCGACGTCGGCCGCCCTGGAAGAGCGAGCCGAGCGCGAGGGCGCGCCGCTGCAGGCGGCCGCGGCGTCGCTCGTCGCCGAGCGCGAGGCCGGGGCCGGCGCGGCGCGGCCGGGCGGGGTCGCCGCAGCGCTGCGCGAGATCGGCCGCATCCTCGAGCGCTTCCGCGAGCGCGCCGCACGGGAGCCCGTGTCGGCCTTCCTCCAGGACCTGCTCGAGGAGAGCGGGCTCCTGGCTTTTCACCGGGACAGCGGCGAGCCCGAGGCCGCGGAGCGGGCCGACAACCTGCGCGAGCTCGTGGCCTCGGCGGCCGAGTTCAGCGGCGGGGCGCTGGAGCCCGACCTGGGCGGCTTCCTGCAGGACGTGGCACTCCTCTCCGAGGTGGACTCGGCCGAGTTCGGTGGTTCGGCCGCGACGCTGCTCACGCTCCACAACGCGAAGGGCCTCGAGTTTCCCATCGTGTTCATCGCGGGCGTGGAGGAGGGGCTGCTGCCCTTCACGCGAGGCGAGGCACCCGCCGACGTCGAGGAGGAGCGGCGCCTCTTCTACGTGGGCCTCACGCGCGCCCGTCGCCGGGTGGTGCTCTCCGCCGCCCGGAGACGCGCGCGCTACGGCTGGGCGGAGGACTCGGGCGGGCTCTCGCGCTTCCTGGGCGAGATCCCGCAGGATCTGCTGCGGGTGAACGAGCGACACGGCTGGCGCTCGGCGGCGTCGGCCTCTAGCTTGGCCGGCCCGGCCGCGCGCGGCGCGGCCCGCGTCCGCGGTCGCGGGGCCGGTGGGTGGCTGGCCGGAGAGGGCGCCGACGGGCTCCCGTGGCGCCCCGACGGCGGCGACGGCTTCGTTCCCGACGAGCAGCCCGACTACGAGGCGGGCGACGACCTGGCGCCCCGCTACGCCCGCGGCGAGCGCGTGCGTCACGCGCGCTTCGGCGGCGGCACGATCGTACGGCTCTCGGGCGCGGGATCCGACTTCAAGGTCGTCGTCGATTTCGACGGCGAGGGCGAGAAGACGCTCGTGGCGCGGCTCGCCCGGCTCGAACGCGAGGTCTAGCTCTCATGATCGAACGCGACGAGGTCCTGCGCATCGCGGCGCTGGCCAGGCTCGAGCTCTCACCCGAGGAGCTGGAGCGCATGACCGCCGACCTCTCGGAGATCCTGGACTACGTGAACCAGCTCGCGCGGGTCGAGGGCGAGGCGCGCGCCGCGGCCGCGACCGAGGGCACCCCCCTGCGCGAGGACCGCGTGGTCCCCTCGCGCTGGACGGCCGAGCTGCTCGAGGCGGCCCCCGCGCGCGAGGGCCCCCTGGCCAAGGTCCCGCGCGTCGTCGAGTGAGGACGCACCGCCCGCCGCGCGGCGGGCGGCCCGACCGGTCGCACGGGCTCCGCCGATGATCCCAGGCTCCGAATCCTTCCCTTCGATTGCCGAGATGAAGGCGCGTCTCGACCGCGGCGAAACGACCGCCGTCGAGCTCGTGACGCGCACGCTCGACGCCATCGAGCAGGCCGAGGCGGGCGAGCGCGGGCTCCACGCGTTCCTCTCCCTCAGGCGCGAGCTGGCCCTGGCCGAGGCCGAGGCCGCGGACTGGGAGCGCGCCGAGGGGATCGAGCTCGGGCCGCTGGCCGGGATCCCGATCGCGGTCAAGGACATCATCGCCGTGGCCGACGGACCCACGACGGCCGGCTCGCGCATCCTGGAAGGCTTCGTTTCGCCCTACGACGCCGGCGCCATCCTGCGGCTCAAGCACGCGGGGGCCATCATCGTGGGCAAGACGAACCTGGACGAGTTCGCCATGGGCTCGTCCACCGAGAACTCGGCCTTCGGCCCCACGCGCAACCCCCACGCGCTGGATCGCGTGCCCGGCGGCTCGAGCGGCGGCTCGGCGGCGGCGGTGGCGGCCGGCTACGTGCCGGGCGCCCTCGGAACCGACACGGGCGGCTCGATCCGCCAGCCGGCGGCCCTCTGCGGCGTGGTGGGCATGAAGCCGACGTACGGGCGGGTCTCGCGCTACGGGGTGGTCGCCTTCGCGAGCTCGCTCGATCAGGTCGGTCCCTTCGCCCGCTCGGTCGAGGACTGCGCTCTCCTGCTCTCCGCCATCTCCGGCCACGATCCGCAGGATTCCACCTCGGCGCGACGCCCGGTGCCCGACTACGCGCATGGCCTCGACCGGTCGCTGCGCGGCTTGCGGGTGGGGGTGCCCTGGGAGTACTTCCCCGAGGGTCTGGATCGCGAGGTGCGGGCGGCTTGTGAGCGCGGGCTGGAGCGCCTGCGCCGCGCGGGCGCCCAGGTGCGCGACGTCAGCCTGCCGCACACCGCCGAAGGGATCGCTGCCTACTACGTCGTGGCCACCGCCGAGGCCTCGTCGAACCTCGCCCGCTATGACGGGGTGCGCTACGGCTACCGGGCTCCGGACGCGCGCGACATCCTCGAGATGTACGTCCAGACCCGCCACCGCGGCTTCGGCCCCGAGGTCCGGCGCCGGATCATGCTCGGGACCTACGTGCTGTCCGCAGGCTACTACGACGCGTACTACCGCAAGGGCTGCCAGGTCCGGGATTTGATCGCCGAGGACTTCCAGCGCGCCTTCGCCGACGTGCACTGCCTGCTCACGCCCACGACACCCACGCCTGCCTTCAAGATCGGGGAGAAGGCGGACGACCCGCTCGCGATGTACCTGGCGGACGTGTTCACGGTGGCCGTGAATCTGGGCGGTTTGCCCGGCATCAGCGTTCCGGCCGGCTTCGCCAGCGGCCTCCCGCTCGGCGTCCAGCTGATCGGTCCGCGCTGGAGCGAAGAGCGCCTGCTGAACGTGGCCTGGCACCTGGAGGAGAGCTCCGAAGCACGCGACCGAGCGCGCGTCAAGATCGCGGTGCCGGAGGAGGTTGCGGAGGCGGCGGAAGTGGCGGAGGTCGCTGAGGTCTCCGAGGTGGGGCGCCGGAGGGGAGCCGGAGGCCGCGAGCGCTCGGGACGCGGGCGCGCGCCGGGGCGCGGAGGCCAGCGGCGCGGTCGGCCCCGCTCGCAGCCCACGGCACCCTCCGGTGAGCCAAGCGCAAGCCCCGCGCGCGGAGATCGGCGGCGCGGAGGAGCTGGCTCGCGCTCGCCGGCCGGTGACGGGGGGGCCGCCCGCGAGGGGAGCTCCGACGCGGCTGGCGCGCAGAGCGCGCGGCGCAAGCGGGGCGGGCGGCGCCGGGGCGGGCGCCCACCGCGCGGAGACCGGACATGAGCCACGACCTGCCGCGCCCAGAGCCGGCTCTCGCGGACTTCGAGCCCGTCATCGGCCTCGAGGTCCACGTCCAGCTCAAGACCGAGTCCAAGATCTTCTGCGCCTGCTCGACCGGATTCGGCGCGCCGCCCAACACGCAGGTGTGCCCCGTCTGCATGGGCTTCCCCGGGTCGCTGCCCGTGCTGAATGGGCGGGCCGTGGAGTACGCGGTCGCGGCCGCCCTGGCGCTCAACTGCACTGTGAACACGCGCTCCATCTTCGCGCGCAAGAACTACTTCTATCCCGATCTTCCCAAGGGCTATCAGATCTCGCAGTTCGATCAGCCACTGGCGACCGAGGGCTGGATCGACCTGGCGCCGCGTCCCAGGGGCACGCTCGGAGGCGAACGCGGGCCGCAGGCAGAACCGGCGACGGACGGCGGCACGCCGCCTTCGACGAACGGCGTGCGTCGCGTGCGCATCGTGCGGCTGCATCTCGAGGAGGACGCCGGAAAGTCATTTCACGGCGCGGGCGACGACGTGGCCACGCTGCTGGACTTCAACCGCTGCGGCGTGCCGCTCATCGAGATCGTCTCGGCTCCGGACCTGGCCGCGCCGGGCGAGGCCTACCTCTACCTCACGCGGCTCAAGCAGCTGCTCCACTACCTCGACGTCTCCGACGTGAACATGGAAGAGGGGTCGCTGCGCTGCGACGCCAACGTGTCCGTGCGGCCCGCGGGCGCGCGCGAGCTCGGCACGAAAACCGAGATCAAGAACCTGAACTCATTCAAGAACGTGGAGCACGCGCTCGAGTTCGAGATCACGCGTCAGGTCGAGGAACTCCGCCGCGGCGGGCGCGTCGAGCACCAGACGCTGCTCTGGGACGCGGCGCGCGGCGAAGCGCGCCCCATGCGCTCGAAGGAGATGTCGCACGACTACCGCTACTTCCCGGAGCCGGATCTGGGAGCGCTGGTGCTGGACCCGGCCGAGGTCGACGCCTGGCGGCACGCCCTGCCCGAGCTGCCGGACGCCAAGCAGGAGCGGCTGCAGGCCCGGTACGGGATCCCCGCCTACGACGCGGGCGTTCTCGCCGCCACCCGCCCGTTGGCGGACTGGTTCGAACGCGCCGTCGCGCTCCATCCCCACGCGCCGAAGGAGGTCTCGAACTGGGTGATGGGCGAGGTGCTGCGGGTGCTCAACGAGCGCCAGATCGAGATCGACCGCCTGGCCCTCGAGCCCGAGCAGCTGGCCGAGCTTCTGGCGCTCAAGGAGAGCGGCGAGGTCAGCGGCCGCACGGCCAAGTCCATCTTCGAGAAGATGCTCGAGAGCGGGAAGGGGCCGCGCCAGATCCTCGAGGAGGAGAACCTGGGTCAGATCAGCGACGACACGGAGCTGCGCGCGCTGGCCGCCGCCGTCCTCGAGGAGCGGCCGACCGAGGTCGCGGGCTTCCTGGCGGGCCGCAAGCAGCTCCTTTCATTCTTCATCGGTGAGGTGATGAAGAAGACGCGCGGCCGGGCCAACCCGCAGGCGGCGGGCGAGCTGCTGCGGCAGCTGCTCGAGGCGCATCGGGAGCCGCTGGAAGGTGCGCCGGTGGAAGGTGCGCCGATTGACGTGGCCTCGTCGCCTCCGGCGCCGGCCGCAGCGGAGGACGTTGGTGAACCGCCTCCGGTGCCGGACGCGGCGGGAGGCGTTGGCGAACCACCCCCGGCGCCCGACGTGGTGGAAGACACTGGCGCGGCGACCCCCGAGCCCGCAGCGGCAGCGCCCGACGCGCCGGCCGAGCGTCCGGCGGTTCCTGACGTCAAGTACCTGCCGAGACCGAAGCCGCCGGACGAGCCCGACGCGGAGCCGCCGACGGATCCAGGTGGGGAGTGGCGCCCCTGAAGCCGAGCCTCCGCCGGGCCTCGCGGGCTGAACCTCTTGCCCCGCACTTAATCTAACACGTTAGCGTTACCTCGTATTGCATTGTAATAACGTAAGTTGCACGATACGATGATCTCTCGAGTGCGCGCTGCGCCAAGGCCTGCATACCCCGAGCAAACGAGCTCACGACTCGAGCGTCGGCGCGCACGATCACGCGCGCCCGATGGGGCGCGAGATGGTTGCGCTGGTGGGGGTTTCACCGTGAAGATTGCTGCCGCGCGCGCCGGCCTTCGGCAGCCCGAGCGGTCGGCGCGCATTGTTGCGCCCGTTTTCGAGAGGGGCGTGGACCGTCGGTGGAGGGCGGCTCCAATGGGGGCTCGAAGCGCATGATCATCGGCGTCCCGCGTGAGACGCACGCCGGAGAGCGGCGAGTGGCCCTGACGCCGGCCGTCGTCGGAACGCTCTCCGCCGCGCACGACGTGCGAGTCGAAGCCGGCGCGGGCGTGGAATCCGGGTTCCCGGACGCCGCCTACCGCGAGAAGGGTGCCGCGGCGGGGGCCTCGCGCGACGACGTCTTTCTGGCCGACGTGCTGCTCCAGGTACGCACGCTCGGGAGGGATGACGCCGCCGACCTGGCGCGCATCCGCGAGGGGCAAGTCGTGATCGGCCTCGCCGATCCGCTCTCCGCCCCCGAGGCCGCGCGCGAGCTCGCCGTGCGGGGTGCGACGCTCTTCGCGCTCGAGCTCCTGCCCCGCATCACGCGCGCCCAGACGATGGACGCGCTCTCCTCGCAGGCCACCGTGGCCGGCTACAAGGCCGTGGTGCTGGCCGCCGAGCACGCCGCCAAGATGTTTCCCAAGCTGACGACCGCTGCCGGCACGCTCGCCCCGGTGCGGGCCTTCATCATCGGAGCCGGCGTGGCCGGGCTGCAGGCCATCGCCTCCGCCCGTCGCCTGGGTGCCGTGGTCGAGGCCTACGACGTCCGTCCCGCCGTGAAGGAGCAGGTGCTGAGCCTGGGCGCCAAGTTCGTCGAGCTCCCCGTGGAGGCCGGCGACGCCGAGGACCGCGGCGGCTACGCCAAGGCGATGGACGAGGATTTCTACCGCCGCCAACGGGAGCTCATGGCCCGCGTCGTGGCCGCGAGCGACGTCGTGATCACCACGGCGCAGGTCCCGGGCCGCCGCGCGCCCGTGCTCGTCACGCGCGAGATGGTGGAAGCGATGGCGCCGGGATCCGTCGTCGTGGACCTCGCGGCCGGACAGGGCGGCAACTGCGAGGTCACGCGCCCCGACGAGACCGTCGTGCTGAACGGGGCCACGGTGCTCGGGCCCACGAACCTGCCGGCCAGCGTCCCGCACCACGCGAGCCAGATGTACGCCCGGAACATCTCCAGCTTCCTGCAGCACCTGCTGCGCGATGCAGCGCTCGTCATCGACCTCGAGGACGAGATCACGCGCGGCACGCTGGTCGCCCGCGGGGGCCGGATCGTGCACCCGCGCGTGCTGGAGGCGCTCGGCGAGCCCGCCGCGGAACCGGCGGCGGCGGGCGAGGCCGCGCGCGCCCCCCAGGCGACGACGTCCTGACGAGCATCCATCCGAGGAGCGTGCATGTCTCCTGAGATCGAGAACGGCCTCTTCGTCTTCATGCTGGCCTCGCTGGTCGGGTTCGAGGTGATCCGGCGCGTGCCGCCGCTGCTCCACACGCCCCTCATGTCGCTCACGAACGCGATCTCGGGCATCGCGCTCGTCGGCTCGCTCGTCATCGCGGGCTCCGAGCGGAGCACGCTCAGCACGGTGCTGGGCACGGTCGCCGTCGCCGCCTCGTCCATCAACGTGATCGGCGGGTTCATGATCACCGACCGGATGCTGAAGATGTTCCGCCGACGCGGCGAGAAGCCGGGGGCGAGGAAGCCGTGATGGAGACGTTCGTCTCGCTCACCTACCTCGCCGCCGGGGCGCTCTTCATCCTGGCCCTCAAGGGGATCACACATCCGACCACGGCCCGCCAGGGGATCCTGTTCGGCGAGATCGGGATGCTGCTGGCGGTGGTCGGCACGCTCCTCAAGCACGAGATCGTCTCCTACGAGTGGATCGCGGTGGCTCTCTTCGTGGGTGCGGCGATCGGCGCGCCGATGGCGATCTTCATGCCGATGACCGCGATGCCCCAGCGGATCGCGCTCTCGCACGCCTTCGGGGCGCTTGCGGCCGGTCTGGTGGGGGCCTCCGAGTACTACCTGCACCAGCCCGAGATCGGGAAGTTCACGATGGGCGCGCTCTCGCTCGAGGTGCTGCTCGGCTTCCTCACCTTCACCGGAAGCCTGATGGCCTTCGGGAAGCTGCAGGAGATCCTGCCCGGCAGGCCCCTCGTCTACCGGGGGCAGAACGTCATCAACCTGTCGCTGCTGGCCCTGGCTGTGGCGATCGCGGTCTACCTGGTCCTGCATCCCGGCGCGCACGCGCTCTTCCCGATCATGGTCGTGCTGGCGCTCCTCTTCGGGGTGCTGCTCATCATCCCGATCGGCGGCGCGGACATGCCGACCGTGATCTCGCTGCTCAACTCCTACGCCGGGCTCTCGGGGGCGGCCATGGGGTTCGTGCTCGACAACAAGGTGCTGATCATCGCCGGCGCGCTGGACGGCTCCTCGGGGCTCCTGCTCTCGATCATCATGTGCCGGGCCATGAACCGCTCCTTCACGAATGTCCTGTTCGGCGCCTTCGGCCAAATGCAGGCGGCGTCCGGCAAGGTCGAAGAGCGGAGCGTTCGCCGCGCCACCGCCGAAGACGCGGCCGTCATCCTGGACGCGGCCACGTTGGTCATCATCGTTCCCGGTTATGGGCTGGCCGTGGCGCAGGCCCAGCACAAGGTGGCGGAGCTGGCCGACCTGCTCGCGAAACGGGGCGTGGACGTGAAGTTTGCGATCCACCCCGTGGCCGGCCGCATGCCGGGGCACATGAACGTGCTGCTGGCCGAGGCGAACGTCTCCTACGACCAGCTGATCGACATGGAGGACATCAACCCCGAGTTCCCGCGCGCCGACGTGGCGCTCGTGGTGGGCGCCAACGACGTCACGAACCCGGCCGCGCGCCACGACAAGTCGAGCCCCATCTACGGCATGCCGATTTTGGACGTGGACAAGGCGCGCACGGTGATGGTCATCAAGCGCAGCATGAACCCGGGCTTCGCCGGGATCGAGAACGAATTGTATTTCGAGGACCAGACGTTGATGTTGTTCGGGGACGCCAAGGCCGTCGTGTCCGACCTGGTGAAAGAAGTATCGAGGCTGGCCGTGGCGGCCTGAGCCGGCGACGGTCGAGGGGGCGGCGATGCCGCACGACATCCGGGTCATCTCGCTCAAGGATTTCCTGCGCACCGACGTGCACGGCGTGCTGGACATGGAGGCCAGCAAGCGGCTGCTTGCCGCCATCGCTTCCGAGTGCGCCAAGCATGACGGCCATCACGTGCTGCTCGACATGCGCGACGCCCGGGCCGAGGGCGGCCTGCCCGAGATCTACGAGCTGGTCGCCTACCTTGGCGAGCTGGGCCTCGGCGTCCGCAATCGCATCGCACTCCTCTACCACCAGAGGGACACGTTCGACCGCGCCCAGTTCTTCGCCCGCTATGCCGAGCGGCAGGGCCTGCAGGTGTCCGCCTTCCAGGACTTCGAGTGGGCGCTGGACTGGCTGCAGAAAGGGGATGTGTGAGCCGGCGGGACCGGATCACCGAGCTGCTGCGGGTCGAGCTGGGCGTCCGGCTGGAGCGAGGTCTCCTCAGCCGGCCTCTGGAGGCCGCCGAGGCCGAGCGCCAGGCGCAGGATCCGGGCGCGGAGTGGTCGCGCTACTACGCGGAGTGGCTCGAGCGGCGGTACGGGGCGGCGTAACGGCGTGACGCGCGGCAGCCTCGGGCCGCTCCGAGGGCCGTCCTCACGCGCTCAGCGTGAGCTCCCACCGGAAGCGCTCCCAGAAGTCGTCGTCCCCCGGCGTGGAGCCCTCGCCCGCCACGTCCTCGCCCGCCGCCCCCAGCTCCACGTCGGGCCCTTGATCGCGGGGCAGCTCGAAGAAGATCTCCGCCATCGCGGCAACCTCTTCCGGGTAGCTGGACAGGTCCAGCAAGCGCCCGCTCTCGCGGCGTGAGTCCCGGATCGTGCGGCGGCGGATCTTCTTGGCCAGCTCCAGGTTCTCCGTCCCGATGGGGTCCATCCCGCAGGCGCGCGAGCGCGCGCCGCTCTTAAGGAAGTCCAGCACCAGCTGGTCCGTCGCGCGCAGGTAGCGCTGCACCTCCTCGTCGGGCAGGTCCCAGCGCGAGCGCGCGACCATCCTCTCGAACAGGCTCTGCCAGCGCTCGTCGTTCGAAAGGTGGAGCATGCGCTGGAACATCCGCTTGTTCGTGCGGAACGAGAAGATGGCCTGGGTCAGAACCTCCTCCAGCAGCCAGTCGGGCTCGGCGTGGTCGCGCTGCACGACCTCGCGCGCGATCCGCAGCGGTTCGGGCCCCAGGTGGGCGTCGAAGCGGTGCTCCCAGTAGGCGTGGCCGAAGTTGCGCGTCGAGGAGGTGACCAGCAGCCGGCGCGGGACGTAGTGGTTGTGGGCCAGCGTGTCGGCGGCGAGGTGGCAGAGGTAGCCCAGCGCGAAGGAGCGGAGCCGGTCGCTGCGCGCCCGGTCGAGCACCAGGAACCCCATCTCCCAGCGGTGGCAGTGGCGGCTGTAATGGACGTACCGCTTGGCGAGCGTGATGTCGGCGCTCAGGTTCCCGTACACGAACTCGTAGGGGTAGGCGGAGAGCAGGTCGCGCAGGGGCAGCGGGAGCAGCCCCAGGTTCGAGAGCACGCCGTTGGCCAGCCAGACGTGCGTCGACGGGCCCCAGGCCCACGCGTCCGCGGGGAAGAGCGCGAGGAGGAGCCCGCCGATCCCGAGCGCCAGGAAGAGCATCGAGCGGATGCGCCGAGGGCTCAGCCGAAGATCTTGCTCTTGCGGCGGCTGAAGCCCTTCTCGAGCGTCTTCATCTCGTCGTTCACCACCTCGCGCAGGCTCTCGCGCGCGTCGTCCACGAATCGCTCGAGCTCCTTGCGGATGTCCTTCAGGACGGCAGCGCCGTCCTCGAGCACGTCGCCGGTGGTTCCGCGCAGCCGCTTGCCGGACTTCAGGAAATCCTTGCGCGTCTTGCCGGCCGCCCGCTCGAGCTCGCGCTTGAACGACGGGCGCTGGCGCGGACCGACGAGCAGCGCGAGCGCGGCTCCCACGACCGCACCCGTCACGAAGGCGGTCAGCGGGTCGAAGACCTTCTCGTCCTTCTCGTTCATCATCTCGGACACCTCCTTGGCTTCCATCAGAAGATCCTGCGCAGCACGCGGCGCAGGCCCGAAACGGTGGCGACCGATCGCATGATCGGCTCGCGCACTTCGTTCTGCACGACTTCGGCGAAGGCTGCCAGCTCGTTCACGCGGCTCGAGACCCGCTCCATCGAGGTCCCGAAGCGGTCCACCTCGCGCCGAACGGTATGCGTCATCGCTTCCACGTCGTCCGCCACGCTGTGCACGCGGGCCGCGACGGGCGCGACCTGCCGACGCACGTCGGAAGTCAGCTCGCCCGCCTCGTGCACGGTGTTCTTCAGCTTGAGGATCAGCGGGATCAACACGAACGTCATCGCCAGGAAGAAGAAAGCGATGATCCCCAGGAAGATCGTGTTGAGGATGTCCAGCGTCATGGGCGCCTCGGGCTGAGGGTGGTCACCGGGCCGGATCGCGGGCGCTTCCCGGATCGCCGGCGCCGCTCGGCGGCGGCTCGGATCCCGGAGCGGCCCAGTGGCGCGGAACGAGCCAGTCGTGGCCGATCGTCCGGTTCGACAGCTTCGGGATCAGCGGCATGCGCCGCTTGAACTCGGTCGCGTGGACCCGCGCGATCGTGCGCCGGGCGAACGCCTCGTCGAACCCGGCCCCCACGAGCGCCTCGAGGTCGTGGCGCAGATCCACGTAGTGAAAGAGCAGGCGATCCAGCTCCTCGTACGTGGCGCCCAGCTCCTCCTCGTCCGTCTGGCCGGTCCAGAGGCCCGCGCTCGGCGGCTTCTCGCGGATCGCCCGCGTCACGCCGAGGTGCTCGGCCAGGATCCGGACCTGCGTCTTGTAGAGATCGCCGAGGGGGGAGAAGGCCGCCGCCATGTCGCCCCAGAGCGTCGTGTAGCCGAGCAGCGCCTCGGTCTTGTTGGAGCTGCCCGCGACCAGCAGTCCGTCGCGCGCCGAGCGGTCGTAGAGCAACGCCATCCGCAAGCGGGCGGTGAAGTTGCCTTCCCGCAGCCGCCCCGGCTCGGGCTCGAGCGCGACGTACGCGGCCCGCAGCCTCTCGAGCAGCACAGTCTCGACGGCGATGCCCAGCTCCCGGGCTTGCTCGAGAGCGTCGCGCCGATCCTCCTCCCGGCTCCACGGCGACGGCAGGTGCAGGCCGTGGACGCGTGCCGGCTGGAGGGCGGACACGCAAAGGGCGGCGGTGACGGCCGAGTCGATGCCGCCGGAGAGCCCGACCACCACACCCCCCGCTCCCGCTTGGCGGACTTGCGTTTGAATAAAGCGCGCGAGTGCGGCTTCCGCCAGTAGGGGGTTGAGGCCCGGCAGAGGCGGTCGCTCCGGTCGCGCAGACGTCCGCTCCGCGCGCTCGCTGCGTCGCGGCTTGGCGGGGGACACGGTCGGGTCCGGCGGTCGGCGTGCGCCCGTCGCGCGGTCAGCGGCGCGCATGCTCGGCGGCGGGCGGGAAGAGCAGGGTGTCGAACGCGGGCGGCGGCTCGACCGGGCGGCCCGGATTGCGCATGCGAGCGCGCCGGAGTCCCGCGCGCGAGAGCTCCCCGTAGAGGATCGTCTCGTCGAAGAGCGGCCCCTCGGCCGCCACGCGGCCGCCGGGCTCGACGACGGCCGAGCAGCCGCCGAAGAAAAGGCCCTCCTCGACGCCGGTCCGGTTGGCGAGGAACACCGGCACGACGTAGATCCGCGCGTAGTAGCGCACCAGCTCGCGCCAGGCGTCCTGCGTCTGCCAGCGCTCGCCGGCCAGCACGCCCCGGCCGGGACCGTTCGCCAGCACGAGCAGCGCCTCGGCGCCCGCCTGCGCCACGTCGTGCACGGTCTGCGGGTACCAGGCCTCCTCGCAGATCAAGAGGCCCAGCTTCCAACCGTGGAGATCGACGAGCGTGATCCCGCGGCCGGGCCTGAAGAAACGTCCCTCGTCGAAGAGCGCGTAGGTCGGAAGGTGGCGCTTGCGGTGGATCGCCAGGATGCGGCCCCCGGCCGCCACCAGTGCCGAGTTGTGGAACGTACCGAGCTCGCCCTCCTCGACGAAGCCGAGCGCGAACGCGCATTCCCGGCTCAGGGCCGCGATCTCGGCCAGCCGCGGGCTGTCGGCGCGCAGGGCGACGTCCGCCACCGCGTCCTGGAGGGCGTACCCCGTGAGCGCGAGCTCGGGGAAGAGCGCGAGCTCCGCGCCAGCGGCCCGGGCCTCGGCCAGGACGCGTTCGATCGCGCGCAGATTGCCAGAGACGTCCCCCAGAGCGGGGGCGGTCTGGGCGACGGCGACGGTCAGCTTGTCCATGCTGGCGGCTGGTACCTCCGGCGGCGGCGACGCGTTCCGCCCGCGGCGCTAAGGTCTTTTGAAATATCGCCTTCCGCGACGGGCCCGGCCAGCGGTCCCATGGCGTTCGGCCGCTGCCGCCGGGTTCGCCGGCCGTGGCCCCTGGTCCCGTGCGGCCGTGCAGGGGTCTGCCGGGAAAAGCCCCCGTTCGAGTGCCGAAGCGCCTGGTGTGATCGCCCTACCTATGTGCTAAGTTTGCGACCGCCGCGAGGCGTCGAAGGGAGGAAACGGCCATGGCCCTGGACAAGCTGACCATCCGGGTGCAGGAGGCGCTGGCAGCCGCCCAGGCGGCGGCGGCCGAGCGGGGCAACCCGCAGATCGAGGGGGAGCACATCGTCCTCGGGCTGCTCGACCAGCAGCAGGGGATCCTGCCCACGCTCCTCGCCAAGCTGGGCGTCAACGAGGACGCGCTGCGGGCCGAGCTCGAGCGCGAGATCGCGCGCTTTCCCAGGACGTCGGGCGGCGCGCAGCCGGGGCTCGGCCGCGACGCGCGCGAGCTGCTCGATCAGGCCGAGAAGGAGGCCGCGGCACTCAAGGACGAGTATACGAGCACCGAGCACGTCCTTCTGGCGGCCGCCAGCTCGGGGCGTGGCGCCCTCGGCCGCGCGCTGCGCCGCGAGGGGACCTCGCGCGACCAGGTCCTCAAGGCCATCCAGGAGATCCGCGGCGCCCAACAAGTGGACGATCCCAACGCCGAGGAGCGCTACCAGACGCTCGAGCGCTACGGCCGCGACCTGGTCGACCTGGCCCGCAAGGGCAAGCTCGACCCCGTGATCGGTCGCGACGAGGAGATCCGGCGCGTCATGCAGGTCCTGTCCCGGCGCACGAAGAACAACCCGGTCCTGATCGGCGAGGCCGGGGTGGGAAAGACGGCCATCGTGGAGGGGTTGGCCCAGCGGATCGTCAAGGGGGACGTGCCCGAAACGCTCAAGGACAAGCGCGTCATCGCGCTCGACATCGCATCGCTCGTGGCCGGGGCCAAGATGCGCGGCGAGTTCGAGGAGCGCCTCAAGGCCGTGCTCAAGGAGGTGATCGGCTCCGACGGCGCCATCATCCTGTTCATCGACGAGCTCCACACCGTGGTCGGCGCCGGAGCCGCCCAGGGCGCCGTGGACGCCTCCAACATGCTCAAGCCCCCGCTCGCGCGCGGAGAGCTGCGCGCGATCGGCGCCACCACGCTGGACGAGTACAGGAAGCACATCGAGAAGGACCCCGCCCTGGAGCGGCGCTTCCAGCCCGTCCTGGTGGGCGAGCCCAGCGTGGAGGACACGATCGCTATCCTGCGCGGCCTCAAGGAGCGCTACGAGACCCATCACAAGGTGCGCATCACCGACCGCGCGCTGGTGGCGGCGGCCACGCTGGCGGACCGCTACATCTCCGACCGCTTCCTGCCCGACAAGGCCATCGATCTGGTGGACGAGGCGGCCAGCCGCCTGCGCATGGAGATCTCCAGCAAGCCGGCCGAGATCGACGCGCTGGACAGGCGCATCATGCAGCTCCACATCGAGCGCGAGGCGCTCAAGAAAGAGAAGGACCCCGCCTCCGCGGAGCGCCTGAAGCGGACCGAGAAGGAGCTTGCCGACCTCGAGGAAGAGCGGGCCGCCCTGAACGCACAATGGGAGCGGGAGCGCTCGCTGAACGACGAGATCGCAGGCGTCAAGGAGCAGATCGAGAACGTCGAGCACGCCATCGAGGAGGCGCAGCGCGCGGGAGCCTTCGAGAAGGCCGCCGAGCTGCGCTACAGCCGGCTTCCCGAGCTCGAGCGCCAGATCGCGGCCAAGGAAGAGGAGCTCAAGTCGTTTCAGACCAAGGCGCGGCAGCTCTTCAAGCAGGAGGTGGACGAGGAGGACATCGCCGAGGTCGTCTCGCGCTGGACGGGGATCCCGATCTCGAAGCTCATGGAGGGAGAGCGCGAGAAGCTCGTGCACATGGAGGAGCGGTTGCGTGAACGGGTCGTGGGCCAGGACGACGCGGTACGGGCCGTGGCCGACGCCGTTCGACGGGCCCGGGCGGGGCTCAAGGACCCCAACCGCCCGATCGGCTCGTTCATCTTCCTGGGTCCCACGGGGGTGGGGAAGACCGAGCTCGCGCGGGCCCTGGCCGAGTTCATGTTCGACGACGAGCACGCCATGATCCGGCTGGACATGTCTGAGTACCAGGAGAAGCACACCGTGTCGCGCTTGATCGGCGCGCCTCCGGGCTACGTCGGCTACGAGGAGGGCGGCCAGCTGACCGAGGCCGTGCGGCGGCGGCCGTACTCGGTCGTGCTCTTCGACGAGATCGAGAAGGCGCACCCCGACGTCTTCAACGCTCTGCTGCAGATCCTGGACGACGGCCGGCTCACGGACGGGCAGGGGAGGGTCGTGAACTTCAAGAACACCGTCGTGATCATGACCTCCAACATCGGGAGCCAGGTCATCCAGGAGATGCAGAACGCCTCGCCCGAGCAGATCGAGCGGGCGGTGATGAACGCCCTGCGCCAGCACTTCCGCCCCGAGTTCCTGAACCGGGTGGACGACATCATCCTGTTCCACCGCCTGACCGAGGAGCAGCTCGAGCAGATCGTGGACATCCAGCTGCGCCGGCTCCAGAAGGTGCTGGCCGAGCAGCACATCACCCTCGAGCTGACCGCCGCCGCCAAGCGCAAGCTCGCGCGCGAGGGCTTCGACCCCGTCTACGGGGCGCGGCCTCTCAAGCGCGTGATCCAGCGCGAGCTCCAGAACCCGCTCGCGATGAGGCTCCTGCAGGGGGAGTTGAAAGACGGAGACCATGTGCGGGCGGACGTCGGGCCCGGCGGGGAGTTCACGTTCGAGACCGTCGGGCGCGTTGATCGAGAGGCTGCCCCCGAGGGCCGTCGCGAGAGAGGGCGGGCACGGGCCAAGGCCGAGTTGTGAGGAAGGTGCTGCGATGGCCAGGCCCACGCGATCAACCGCGAGCGGCATGGCGTCAGTAGCGTCGGCTGACCGGCTGTCGGCCGCAGGCGAGGATCACCCTTCGAATAGATACCTGCGCGATACACTGCAAGCTGAGCTGGATGATACTGCCGGTGGATCCGCGTGCGCCGGTCAGTCAGCCCTTGGGCACATGGGGATACGAGCCCGGACAGGCTTCGAGGGGCCGCGAAATAGACTGCAGGGCTCGCAGCTATTGGGGAGTTGGATAGTTCTGTCTATTAGCAGTTAGGCGGACGCTGGCGAGTGGCATCGTTCCGCTACTACTTCGATCGCTGCTAACGTCTGCACTCAGTATCGATCAATCATGATCTTTGCAGAGATTCCCCAAGAGGACCGATCATGACGACGTCGAAGATATCTACGCTACCCCGTGCTGCGCCCGGATTCGCGACCGCGGCGATACTCTGCTTCGCGTATTCGATGCTGGCGCTGCTTCTGTTGCACATTCTTCGGCCTGACCTTGCGCCTGCAAGCTCTATGATTAGCGACTACGCCGTCGGCCAGTACGGCTGGGTGATGGCGACGGTCTTTTTCGTGTGGGGTGTCGGGTGTCTGATGCTTCTGCTGGGTCTGATTCGCGCGGGCCTACGTTCGGGCATAGCCAAGCTCGGCGCAGCAATGCTTGGACTCGTGTCGCTGTGCACGGTCAACGCATTCTTCCCGACGGACCTACCGGACGCGCCAGAAACTCGCTCGGGATTCATTCATGGCGTCGTTTTTCTCGTTGCCATGGCAAGTTTCATTCCTGCGACGCTGTTGCTGGGCGTTGGCTTTGGGCGTGACTCGCGTTGGCGCCGCTATCGGAGTACGGCCCTCACACTAGCGCTACTTAACGTGGCCGCCGTCGTTCTCCAGTTCCTCACGCTTCATCGCGGTATGCCCTACGGCCTCGTCAATCGGTTCGTCTTCGCGATGATGATGGCGTGGTTCATCGCGACGGCAATCCGGTTGCGCGCGGTGCCGCGGGATTTCTCCGCGTCATGACCCACGCGTTTAAATTTGAAGTGCAACCCTGAGCAACCGGGATGATGGGTAACAGAGTTGTCCGGCAACATGGGTAACACTTCGAGGGTTACCCTCGAAGGATATAGTCCCGCTCGTCGAGCTTGGCGAGCAGAACGGTGTTGAAGTAGATCGACCAGACCCCGTCGGCGGTCTCCTCGAGTCCGATGTGGTGGTGCGTCAGGCTGTTGGCAATGAACAGCAGGCGGTGTTGGAAGCGAAAGGTGCCGCCGGTCGTGATCTTCTTGACCAGGAAGTGGCCGGGGTATTCCTGGGGCGGCGGGACCTCGGGGTACGGGCGCGGGGACGGGCGGTAGCGCGCGTCGGCGAACCAGCGAGTCAAGACGGATGCCCCTCCGGGGCACCGCTTACCCGCCGCCATGTTAGGCCGCCGAGAGCGTCATGCATACGCTCGTGCGAACCAGGAGCCTGCCGGCGGGGGTAGAGGGCATAATTGCTAGCTACCCACCATCAAGCCTGAATCCAGTCCATGCCCGGAGCGCTGGGTCCAAAGATGGTAGGGTGCAGCGAGCCGGACTGCGTTTTGGCAATGGCAGGTGGCCAGCAAGTGGCACTCTAGGTCGGATGGGGGTGCGCAGCGACGGTTTTCAGGTTGCGCTCAGGGCGTGCACCAGAAAGCGCAACCCCACAAGGAGGATGCACCATGCCCGCGCTATCGAAACGGGCCGATACGATTGTACTGGTTCATGGCTTCTGGGTGACGCCGCGAAGCTGGGAGCACTGGATCACACGCTATGAAGCCCAGGGCTACCGCGGGCTCGCTCCAGCGTATCCCGGGTTCGAGGTTGAGGTCGAGGCCCTCAACCGCGATCCTTCGCCCGTCGAACGCCTCACGGTTCCCGCGATCATGACACGCCTCGAATCCGTTGTCGGAGAGCTCGAGGCGCCACCCATCCTCATGGGTCATTCGGCGGGTGGCGCGTTTGTGCAGCTGTTGCTCGATCGTGGCTATGGGGCGGTGGGAGTGGCGATCAACTCCGCGCCTACGGAAGGTGTGCGCGTCACGCCGCTGTCGCAGCTCAAATCGACGTTCCCGGTGCTGAAGAATCCCGCGAATCGCCACAGGGCAGTGCCGTTCACGTACGAGCAATGGCGCTACGTGTTCACGAACACATTCGACGAAGCGGACGCGCGCGCTGCGTACGACCGCTATCACGTCCCGGCATCAGGGGGCATTTTCTGGGACAGCGTGCTGGCGAATTTCATCCCCGGCCCCCAGGACATCGCGGTCGACTACCATAACGACGCCCGCGCGCCCCTTCTCTTCATCTCGGGGAGCGAAGATCACCTGATGCCGCCCGCCGTCCAACGCTCGAACGCGAAGCACTACAAGTCGAACACGATCACGGAGATCAGGGAATTTCCGGGGCGCTCGCATCTCATGCCTGCCCAGCAGGGGTGGGAGGAGATCGCCGACTATGCACTGGCGTGGGCAGAGGAGCACGCGACGCACCAGCCGTGAGCCGCTCCGACATCTTCATCAGATGGGGCCGCTAACGCGATTGGGTTTAGCTGCCAGCTACAACCCCCCCGGTTAGGCTGCGCCGAGACCGTCATGCATAGGCTCGTGCGAACCAGGAGCCTGCCGGCGGGGGTAAAGCGCATAATTGCTGGCTACCCCATCGGCGGTACTCTTACTTGATGCGCCCCCTTCGGTATTCCATCAACGTCACATTGGACGGCTGCTGCGATCATCGTGTGATGATCGCCGACGAAGACTTGCATCGCCACGCGGTCGAGAACAGCGGGAGTCGGGCAAGGGACTGTTTGTGGGAGGCGTGAAGCTCCCGCAGGCGTAGGCGGAGCTGGGATTGATCGATGAGTACTCGCTCAAGCGTCTCTACTGCGAGCCTTACGCGGAACCCCCGGGTCCGATTCGCGTACTACAGAAGTCCGAGTTTCGCTTCGTCAAGCGATACCGGACTGTTCCGGGCCCAATAAACTTCGAGCAAGACGTCAATCAGTATGTCCGGCATTTCTACTCGCCGGGAACCGGCTAACAACCAAATGGAGCCGACGCGCCGATGGGTTTGTGCCATCGTGTCGCTGCCGTGCGCGGCTCATTTGGCACGTTAGGCTGCAGTTCCACACACGAGTCTGACCGCCACGACTATTCTCGCTCGCACGCTTCTCGGGCTGGTGGGCTTGGCTCTATTCGCTGCTGGCCTGCTCTATGGTGTCCTTGGATTCTGGGGTGTTGACCGAGGCAGTCCTGATGCCTGGATCCTCGCTCTGCTCGGTCTGTTGGGGGCCGCCCTCGGTGCTGGTCTGCTGCGATGGGCGCTGAGGCGCCATGGCCCCGCCGATCGCTAGTGGCTGCAGCCTAGTTATAGTTAGGCTTGGCCCCATGGACGGTCACGGAATTAATGGAGCGAGACGCGGAGCATGATATTCGCGATCAAAGCTGAGGTTCGCGATCCGCGGGCCAAGACGTTCACGTTCAGCGCGCAGAAGACGATGTATGGCGGCAAGCGCATCGCCAAAGGCGATGCGATTTTTGTGTTCGCGAGCGAGAACGAAGGCGGGGCAGGTCTCGTCGCGAGCGGCGTCGTCACGTCGGCCAAAGCGATCGCAAAGAAACCCGGAATCGCCCGACAAACGCCGTGCGTGAGCATCACCATCAAACGCATCGCGCTCGCAAAGCGGCCCCTGGGACGGGGCGAACTCAAACCGTTCTCCCACTGGAACGACGGTCGACCCGAGACTGAACTCAACTTCAAGTTCTATCGCCAGGCAACGAACAAGATCGTCGGTATTTCAGATGAAGCGGCGACGTACCTCCGTGGATTCTTCTCGCGGGACTGAGTTCGGTTTTGGCCAGCCGAGTGAGTCAGGTTTCGAGCGGCGCCAGCAGGAGAAACTCGTGGCACTCGTGGTTCTCTTGAGAGGAGTCAACGTCGGTGGTCACAGGACCTTCCGACCCACCACTCTCACGAAACAGCTGAAGCACCTCGATGCCGTCAACATCGGCGCGGCGGGCACCTTCGTGATCCGCCGGCCGGTCACACGGGCGCAACTCCGCGCCGAATTGGCACGCAGGCTTCCCTTTGATGCCGAGATCATGATCTGCCAGGGCCGCGAGATTGTCAGGCTGATGTCTCACAATCATTTTGCGGACCAGCCCGTGCGACCCGACATCGTCCGTTTCGTGAGCGTCCTGTCCCAACGCTCCCGCTCGGCGCCGTCGATGCCCATGAGCTTTCCTTCCAGCGGCAGGTGGCTGATGAAAATCCTCGCGAGGGAGAACCGGTTCGTCTTCGGCCTGTACCGGCGCCACATGAAGGTCATCAGCTACCTCGGGACGCTCGACCGGCTCTTTGGGGTCCCGGTCACCACGCGCAACTGGAACACCATCACCGCGATCGCCAGGGTGCTGGGCGCCGAGCCAGACTAGCTCTCGAAGATCGACGGCGGGAGTGAGCAACCGGGAACATCGGTAACGAAGTGCCGTGAGCGGCGTCACCGCTTAAAGCGAGGAAGAGGATGGCAAAACCGAGACCGGCACCGCCGAAGAAGGCTTCCGATCCGATGACCTTGATGAACCTGACTGCCGGCAAATGGGTGAGTCAGGGAATTGCGGTCGCCGCCGAGCTCGGCATCGCAGACCTCTTGAAGGACGGGCCCAGGACGGCCGCCGGCATTGCGCGAACGGCGAACGCTTCAGAAGACGGCGTCTATCGGCTGCTTCGCGCCCTGGCGAGCGTTGGGCTCTTTGCCGAGACCGGAAACCGGAGATTCCGGCTCACTCCGCTCGGCAGGCTACTCCGCACGGACTCGCCCCAGGCGCTCGGCGGCTATGCGCGATTCACAGGGCACGAGAGCACGTGGCGCCCGTGGGGAGAGCTTCGGCACAGCGTCCGAACCGGTGAGCCGGCTTTTGATCATGTCTTTGCCACGCCCATTTTCGAGTACTACGCGAAGATGCCAGAATCTGCAGCGGTGTTCGACGCGGCGATGACCTCGATCAGCACCCTGGAGTCCAAGGCTGTAGTCGCCGCATACGACTTTTCCGGAATCAACACTCTGGTGGACGTTGGCGGCGGACACGGCCTCATGATCGTGACCATTCTCAAAGCGTACAGAAGGATGCGCGGCATCCTCTTCGACCTTTCGCACGTGACTGCCGGGGCCACCGCGCTGCTCCAGAACGGAGGCGTGGCCGACCGTTGCCAGATCGTCAGGGGCGACTTCTTTGCGTTCGTTCCGGAGGGGGGCGATGCCTACGTGATGAAGCACATCATCCACGACTGGGATGACGAGCGGGCAACTCAGATCCTCCGAAACTGCCACCGCGCGATGCAGCCCGGTGGGAAAGTGCTGATCGTCGACGCGGTCATCCCGCCCGGCAACAGAGCGCACTTCGGCAAACTCCTGGATCTCGAGATGCTGGTGCTCACGCCACGTGGCCGAGAGCGCACCCAGGCGGAGTTCCGGGAGTTGCTGAAGCGCTCCGGGTTCAGGCTTCGGCGCGTCGTTCCCACCGAAACCCACCTCTCGGTTGTCGAGGCCGTAAGGGCTTGAATACTCGCCGCCAGTTCCTCATCCGCGCGCCGCTCGGTTTTCTAGCCGCGGCCTCCGCCTGCCGCGACGCGGGTCAGCCTTCCGCCTCGCAATCCACACCGGCCACGCCTGGTGCGCCGCCCACGTACGGCACGGGAACCGGCTCGGGCCCTGCCGTGTCGCCCACGACGTTCGCCGAGGCGGAGAAGCTGATGCAGGTGACGATGACGGCGGCGGAGCGGAAGCAGGCCGCCGACTCGTGGCGGCGGTCGCTCGCGCCCTATCTCGAGCGGCGCACGGGGCCACGGAAGGTGGCCATCGCGTACACCGATTCGCCGGCGATGCTCTGGAATCCGACGCTGCCGGGCATCGCGGCGGGACCCTTGCGCGACCAGTTCGTTCGCTCGAAGGCCGACGGCGCGCCGCTACCTTCGTCCGACGACGCCATCGCCTTCGCGCCCGTGACGCAGCTCTCGAGGTGGATCGAGTCGCGGAAGCTCACGTCGCAGCGGCTCACGGACATCTATCTCGGTCGCATCGAACGGCTCGACCGGAAGATCCGCTCCGTCATCACCGTCACCAGGGAGCATGCCTTGGCTCGTGCGAAGGAGGCGGATGCCGAGATCGCCTCAGGAAAATACCGTGGCCCGCTGCACGGCATCCCGTACGGCGTGAAGGACTTGCTCGACACGAAGGACATCCCCACCACGTACGGCGCCGAGCCCTTCCGAAACCGCGTGCCCTCGACGGACTCCGCGGTGGTGCGCAGGCTGGACGATGCAGGCGCGGTTCTCATCGCCAAGCTCTCCCTGGGCGCGCTCGCGCTCAACGACATCTGGTTCGGCGGGCAGACGATGAACCCCTGGTTGTTGGAGGAGGGTGCATCGGGATCGAGCGCCGGGCCCGGCGCGGCGACGGCGGCGGCGCTCGTCGCCTTCTCCATCGGAAGCGAGACCGGGGGGAGCATCGTGAGCCCCGCGATGCGCTGCGGGGTGACTGGCCTGCGCCCCACGTTCGGCCGCGTGCCGCGCACCGGCGCGATGACGCTCTGCTGGTCGCTCGACAAACTCGGGCCCATGGTGCGGACGGTGGAAGACGCGATGCTTGTGCTTCAGCCGATCACCGGCCCGGACGCGGGCGACGCATCGAGCGTGCCGAGCCGGCTCGACTTCGACGTAACGGCGCCGGTAGCGGGGCTCAGGGTCGGCTACATCGCGCAGTGGATGAAGGAGCCCCCCGCGACGGACGTGGATCGTGCGGCGATGGAGATAGTGAAGAAGCTGAAGATGGAGACAAAGGAGGTGACGCTTCCCGATTGGCCATATAGCTCGCTGATGCCGATCCTGTTTGCGGAGGGGGCGGCGGCCTTCGAGGAGCTGGCGCTGAACAATCAGCTCGGCACACTCAAGGTGCAGGTGAAGGATGCCTGGCCCAACCTGTTCCGCCAGGCGCGATTCCTCTCGGCGGTGGATTTTGTGCAGGCCGACCGCTTGCGGCGGAAGGTGGCGCTGGAGATGGCGCGCATCTTCAGTGAAGTCGACCTGTTGATGGTGCCGTCACTGCGCGACGAGCAGCTCACCATCACGAACTTCACCGGCCATCCGTCGCTCACGCTGCGCGCGGGGTTCGTGCAGGTGTCGGAAGCGCGGAGCGACTGGGCCCCCGACCCGGAGAACCCGCTGCCGAAGTTCGATCCGCCGCGGCGGGTGCCGCACGGAATCACGTTGATCGGGCGGCTGTTCGAGGAGGGGGTGCTGGGGCGGGTGGGGATTGCGCTGGAGAGCGAGTTTGGAGTCGCGGGGGAGAAGCCAACGGAGTTCTAGCGACAGGAGGTCGTAATGAGACTCTTGAAAGGCTCGGCACGTCCAATGATGGGATTTCTGACCCTCGCTATCGTTCAGATCTTCGCGGCAGGGACCGTGCGGGCCCAGGACCCGGTCAAGGCGGCCCCGAACAACTTCAAGGTGCTGCTAGAGAACGAGCGTGTGCGAGTGCTCGATTTCCATAGCGACACGGGCCAGAAGATCCCAATGCATTCGCATCCAGCCTACATCAGCTACAGCATCTCTGGGTCCGGCAAGACAAAATTCACCGCGCCGGATGGCACGGTCAAAGAGCGACCTGCGAGCACGGGCCAGGCGACCTGGCACGATGCAGAAACGCACGCGAGCGAATACATAGGGACCGGTGGGACTCATGTCCTACTTGTCGAACTGAAAGCGCCAGCGGCCGGTAACTAGAGTTCCTCGGACGCAGCGTTCGCGTCAGTCCTCCTGAAACCGCCTCGGCAAGGGCTTGCCGCACAGCCGCGGGATAGCGGCCCTGCAGGCTCTGCCGCGGCGGCTCACAGGCTCCGCTCGCACACCTCGATCAGCACTCCCCCCGTGTCGCGCGGGTCGAAGAATGCCACGAGGGTCCCCCGCGACCCGGGGCGCGGCGCGGGAGGCAGCACCCGGATCCCCGCCGCCCCGGCACCCTGAATGGCCGCCCGGCAGTCCGGCACGCGGAACGACAGGTGGTGAACGCCGGGCCCCCGCTTCTCGAGGAAGCGCCCCACGGGTGACGTGGATCCCGCCGCCGCCAGCGGCTCGAGCAGCTCGATCACGCCCCCGCCTGCGAGCGGCAGGAAGGCCACGCGCACGCCTTCCGAGGGAACCTCCTCGACGTGGGCCGGCTCGAGGCCCAGGATGGCCGCGTAGACCGGCAGGGCTTCGGCAAGGCTCACGACCGCGATCCCCACGTGGTCGAGGACGGCGGTGGCTGGCAGGAACTCGGAGGCGGCTGGCCTGGATTCGGGATCCGACACGCGGTGTTCCATCCGGTCGGCGAGGGGAACGCCGCGGCGGGAATGCGCGGTGCGCGCCCGCCGTAGCGCATTTGACACAAACTACGAGGGAGCCGTAATTTACGGCCTTCCTCCCCCTGCACAACGGTACCACAGCCGAGGAACGAGATGTCGAAGCACACGCAAGAGCTCACCGACCAGGACTTCGAGACCACCGTGAAGGAGTCCGCGCAGCTGGCGGTGGTGGACTTCTGGGCCTCGTGGTGTGGACCCTGCCGGACGGTGGCGCCCATCGTGGATGAGCTCGCCGAGGAGTATCAGGGGAGGATCACGGTCTACAAGGTGGACGTGGACGCGAACCCCAAGAGCGCGAGCGCCTACAGCGTGCGCTCGATCCCCAGCATCCTCTTCTTCAAGGGCGGCTCGGTGGTCGACACCGTGATCGGCGCCGCCCCCAAGTCCAAGCTGAAGGAGAAGATCGAGCAGCACGCGTAAGCCGCGGTCCCTGCCCCATCGCTCGCCTCGTCAGGGCGAGCCCCGGCGGGTCACGGGACTTGACGGATCCCCGGGCGCGACCCTGAGGATGGGCCCAGCTTGTTCCCCGAGTTCCTGAAGAGGCTTGCCCAGAACGTCCTTCGCCCGGTGAGCGACGCGCTGGTCAAGCGGCGCGTGCACCCCAACGTGCTGACCACGCTCGGGTTCCTGGTCGCGATCGCGGCGGGCCTGGCGTTCTTTCTGGGCGCGGTGCGCACGGGCGGCGTGCTGGTGATCCTGGCGGGAGTCTTCGACATGCTGGACGGGCGGGTCGCACGCGAGAGCGGCCTGGCCTCCAAGTTCGGGTCCTTCTACGACTCCACGCTCGACCGGATCTCGGAGCTCGTCATCTACGCGGGCCTCCTCGCCGTGTTCATGGGGAGCGCCTACCCGTGGATGGTGTACGTGACGTTCGCCACGGCGGGCGGCGCGCTGATGGTGAGCTACACGCGCGCGCGCGCCGAGGCGCTGGGCATCCCCTGCAAGGTGGGGCTCATGCAGCGGCCCGAGCGCGTGGTGGGCCTCGGTCTGGGGGCCATGCTGGGGCTCAGGGCGCTCGTCGTGGTCCTCTCGGCTCTCGCGGCGCTTTCCATCTTCACCGCCATCGAGCGCATCTTCGCCGTCTACGGCCTGGCGCGGGCCGTCCCGCTGGAGAAGCCCATTCCGGCCGAGCGGCTCGCCGGCCGCGAGCCGCGCACGGTTTCCGAGCGCGACTGACAGGACCTCAACCGAGGAGAGGGATGGCCAGGACAGCGAAGAGTCGTGAGGGAACCGCCACGTCCATGCGACCGGCGCAGGGCAAGCTGGGCGTGCTCCTGCCGGGCCTGGGCGCGGTGAGCACGACCTTCGTGGCCGGCGTGGAGGCCGTGCGGCAGGGGGTCGCGCTCCCGATCGGGTCCCTGACCCAGATGGGCCACATCCGCCTCGGCAAGCGGACCGAGCATCGGAACCCGAAGATCTCGGAGCTCGTGCCCCTGGCGCGCCTGGAGGACCTGGAGTTCGGCGGCTGGGACATCTTCGAGGACGACGCCTACGCCTCGGCCACGAACGCGGGGGTGCTGGAAGCCGATCTGCTGAACCGCATCCGGCCGTTCCTGCAGACGATCCGCCCCTGGCCGGCCGCGTTCGACCGCTACTACGTCAAGAAGCTGGACGGTCCGAACGTGAAGCGGGGCAAGAACAAGATGGAGTGGGCCGAGGAGCTGATCGACGACATCGCCGCCTTCAAGCGCGAGCGCGGGCTCGACCGCCTGGTCATGATCTGGTGCGGCTCGACCGAGATCTTCCTGGCCCCCGGGCCCGCGCACGCCACGGTGCAGAGCTTCGAGCGCGCCATGCGCGAGAACGACCCCGCCATCGCTCCGAGCATGCTCTACGCCTACGCGGCGATCATGTCCGGAGTGCCCTACGCGAACGGGGCCCCGAACCTGTCGGTCGACGTCCCGGCGCTGACGACGCTCGCCAACGAGCGCGGCGTGCCGATCGCGGGCAAGGACTTCAAGACGGGCCAGACGCTGCTCAAGACCGTGCTCGCGCCGATGCTGAAGGCCCGGCTGCTCGGCCTGTCGGGCTGGTTCTCGGTCAACATCCTGGGGAACCGCGACGGCGAGGTGCTGGATGACCCCGAGTCATTCAAGACCAAGGAGGAGTCCAAGCTCTCGGTGCTGGAGTACATCCTGCAGCCGCAGGTCTATCCGGAGCTCTACGACAAGTGCTACCACAAGGTGCGCATCAACTACTACCCGCCGCGGGGCGACAACAAGGAAGGTTGGGACAACCTCGACATCTTCGGGTGGCTCGGCTACCCGATGCAGATCAAGGTGGACTTCCTGTGCCGGGACTCGATCCTGGCCGCGCCGATCGTTCTGGACCTGGCGCTGTTCCTGGACCTCGCCGGCCGCTCGGGCATGAAGGGCATCCAGGAGTGGCTGTCCTTCTACTTCAAGAGCCCCATGGTGGCGCCACAGCTCTACCCCGAGCACGACCTGTTCATCCAACTCATGAAGCTCAAGAACACGCTGCGCTACCTGGTGGGCGAGGATCAAATCACGCACCTGGGTGTGGAGTATTACGACTGAGGCGAGGGCGAGCCGGGGGGCCGGCGCTGACGCGATCCCGGACAGGCGGGGGCGCGCTCCCGCCCGACGATCCGGTTGTCCCCGCGCCGGCCGGCCGGTAAGTTGACGTCCGTGTCCCGCGGTCGCGGCCGGTTGATCGTCTTCGAGGGCGGTGAGGCGAGCGGGAAGAGCACGCAAGTCCGGCTCCTCGCCGAGTGGCTCGCCCAGCGCGGGGTGCCGGTCCTGACCGCGCGGGACCCGGGCGGCACGGCGGTCTCCGAGGCGATCCGGCGCGTCCTGTTGGACCCGGGGTCGCGGCCGATGGCGCCCGAGTCCGAGCTCTTGCTCTACGCCGCCGCGCGCGCGCAGCTCGTTTGCGAGGTGGTCGAGCCCGCGCTGGCGCAGGGCAAGGTCGTGTTGCTCGACCGCTTCGAGGACTCGACCTTCGCCTACCAGGGCGGGGCGCGGCGGCTGGCCGAGGAGCTCGTGCGGGGCGCGAACGCGATCGCGACCGGGGGCCTCGAACCCGACCTCGTGGTGCTGCTCGACGTGCCGGTCGAAGAGGGGCGCCGGCGGCGCCGGGCCGATCTCTCGCGGGCGGGTGACGACCGCATGGAGCGCGAGTCGGCGGAGTTCCACGACCGGGTGCGCGAGGCGTACCGGGCGCGGGCGGCCGCCGCAGCGGATCGATATCTTGTGGTGGACGGGCAGGGCTCTCTCACAACCATTCAGGAGCAGGTGCGGCGGCGCGTGCTCGCGCTGATCGCATCCGAGAAGGATTAGCCTCCCCATGTTCCAGAGACGTGCCGGCTTCCTGGTGACAGCCGCCTTTCTCGCGGCCGTGCTGGCCGCGGGACTCCTCTACGACGACCTGTCGGCCCGCAACGGGGGAGGCTCGTACGAGAACGTCCGCCTGCTCACGCAGGTCGTGGAGCAGGTTCGCGAGAAGTACGTCGACGCGCTCTCGGAAGACGAGCTCTATCAGCGCGCGATCCGCGGGCTGGTCGAGAGCCTCGATCCGTATTCGGAATTCCTCACGCGCGACCAGTACGACGACCTGAAGGTCCACACCACCGGGAACTACCAGGGGCTGGGGATCAGCATCGACATCCGCGACGACATCCTGACGGTCGTGGCGCCGATCGAGGGCACGCCCGCCTACAGCGCCGGGGTGCATCCGGGCGACAAGATCGTGCAGGTGGATGGCGAGAGCACGGAAGGCTGGAACAGCGAGCAGGCGGTGAACGAGCTCCGCGGCCCGGCCGGCAGCAAGGTCGTGCTCACCGTCGTGCGCGAGGGCGTCTCCGAGGCGCTCACGTTCACGATCGTGCGTCAGGCCATCGAGATCCCGAGCGTCCCCTACTTCTACATCCTCAAGGACGGCATCGGCTACATCCGCTTCACGCAGTTCTCGGAGAAGAGCGCCCGCGAGGTCCAGTCGGCGGTCGAGCAGCTTCGCAAGCAGGGGATGCGCAGCCTGGTGCTGGACGTGCGCTCGAACCCCGGCGGCCTGCTCGACCAGGCCATCGACGTCAGCGACCTCTTCCTCGAGCGGGGCGAGCTGATCGTCTCGACGCGAGGCCGCGTCGAGGAGCAAAACCGCAAGTACTACGCGCACGACGACGTCAACTACGGCACGTTCCCCATCGCCGTGCTCGTCAACGAGGGCACGGCCAGCGCGTCGGAGATCCTGGCCGGAGCCCTGCAGGACCACGACCGCGCGCTGATCCTGGGGCGCACGACGTTCGGCAAGGGGTTGGTTCAGAGCCTGTTCCCGCTCGAGAGCGGGCAGGCCGCGCTCAAGCTCACGACGGCGCGTTACTACACGCCCAGCGGCCGCAACATCCAGAAGGAAGAGAAGGGGCACGCGGTCTTCGACGTGATCGACGAAGAGGACGTGGCGCCCGTGGTCGAAGCCGCGAAGCAGGGCGGCGGCGTGCCGGACAGCCTCGTGTTCCGCACCGAGAGCGGCCGCACGGTCTTCGGCGGCGGCGGGATCACGCCCGACCTGCTCGTGTCGGACACGCTGAGCACGATCGGCCGCAAGCTCGTGCAGGAGCTGAACGCGCGCAGCCTCTACTTCGACTACGGCGTGCACTACCGCGCCTCGCACGCCTCGCTGGCCAGGGACTACCTTCCGGGCCCCGAGGACATCGCGGACTTCAAGAGCTTCATCCGTGACCACGGCGTCTACTACGCCGACGAGGAGTTCGCCGCGGAGAGCGAGTTCATCACGAATGCGTTGCGCTTCGTGCTGATCGAGCAGTACTACGGCCAGGGGGTCGCCCGGAAGCAGGTGATGGAGGGCGACAAGGCGCTGGCCGAAGCGGTGGAGCTGCTGGAGGGCGCCGACACGCTCAAGGACGTGTTCCGTCTGGCGGACGCGCGGGGCAAGGAGATGCAGGCCGCCGTGAGTCCCGAGCAGGCCGCGGGGGAGGCGGCCGCGGCCGGGCCGGGGTCGGCGGCGGGCCAGCCGCGGTAACCAACCGTCCGCGGCGCTCCGGCGCGCGCGGAAGCTTCGGAGATGACCGGAAGGGCCCCGCCCGGCGGGGCCCTTTCGCGTTCCAGGAGCTCGAGCGTTGAGAAGCGTCCTGATCCTGAGTCTCTCGCTCACGGCCGGGCTCGCGCCGGCCGGGATGGCGCGAGCGCAGCAGCCGATCCCGGAGACGGCGCCCTCCGCGGACTCGGCGGGCGCTCCGGCCGGAGACCGCGACCGCGTCACGTTCATCCAGGACGCGCGGCTGCAGTCCGATTCGACGCTCTTCCCCTACGATTGGCCCGCGCTCGAGGCGCTGCGCGTCCGGATGGCGCGGCTGCGGCCCGCCCTCGAAGCCGGGGCGGTGGAGGAGCTGGCCGACGCCCTGCCGGCGATCCGGGCGTGCGCGGACACGTTGCAGGCCGACTCGATCCCCACCCTGCTCGCGCCGAGGAGCGGAGAGGTGAGGGAACGGATGGCGGCCCTCTCGGAGGCGCTGCGGCTGGCGCAGGAGCTCGAGCCGGCGGCCCTGGCCGCCCCGCGCGACACCTCGCCGGCGCGCGAGGCCCAGGGGTTCGCCCCTCTGGAGGCGGCCGGAGCCGCCGAGTCGCTCGGCGCCGATTCCGCGGCGGCGCGAGAGCGCGTGGCCGACTCGATGAGCGCCGATTCCGCGCGCGCCGACTCCGCGAGCCGGGACTCCACGAGTGCCGACTCCCTCGCCGCGCGCGACCCCGTGGGGGCGTACCTCGAGGCCTGGCGCGAGGTCTACGCGAACGAGGAGGCGCTCCTCCACCGCGTGCGCGCCCCCTTCGGCCCCTAGCGAGAGCCGCCGATCATTCCCCGATTCCCGCCAGGCGCAGCAGGCCCTCGGCCGCGAAGTAGAGGAACACGCCGCCGAAGACCGTGAGGGCAAACGTGACGCCGCGCTCCCGGTTCGCCTCGGGAAGCAGGTCCGAGGCGGCCACGTAGAGCGTGGCCCCCGCCGAGAGCGCGAGGCCCGCCCCCAGCCAGCCCCGAGCGGCGTTCATCGCGACCGCGCCCGCCACGCACGCGATCCCCAGCCAGACGGTGCCCGCCAGCGCCTGACGCGGCGAGCGGCCGGTCAGGAGCAGGATCGAGCCCAGCGTGAAGCCCTCGGGGAGCTTGTGAATCAGGATCGCGAGGAACAGCAGGAGACCGAGCGGGACCGAGACCAGGAAGCCCGACGCGATCGCCAGCCCGTCGAAGAAGGAGTGCAACGTGAGCCCCGCGGCCGCGGCCGTCCCGCCGGCCCGTGAGAGTTGCTCGACGTGGCGCGGGGTCTCCTCGCCGAAGTGGAAATGCGGGACGAGGCAGTGCTCGAAGAGGTGGATCAGGAGGTAGCCGGCGAGTGCCAGCGGGAAGGCCAGGGGGGTGAGCGCGCGGCTCCGGGGAAGAACCTCGAGGAAGGCCACCGCCAGCATGAAGCCCGCGCCCAGGGCCACGAAGACCTTGAGCGTGCGGTCGCTCCAGGTCGCGCGCGCCGTGACGGCCATCCCGCCGACGATGTTCCCCGCGCCTGCGAGGGCGGCCATGAGCAGGCCCAGGCTCACGCGGCTGTCCGGCGGCGCTCCATGGCCGGACAGTGTACAGGCGTGCTCGGGCGGTGTCTAGCCGCCCCGCGGCAGCGGCCTGCCCCTTCGTGCCGCTCTTCCTCCCGGGCGAATTGCACGGCCGCCTCGGAGCGGCCTATGTTCCCCCGTCCGCCGCCGACGTTCGCGGCTTCGCCAAAGCAACTCTGGCTCCCGGCATGATGCGCGCCCTCCCATCCTCTCTTCCGACTCTCGCGGCGCCCCGCGTCCGCCTGGCGCTGGCCGTCGCGCTGGGCCTCGTGCCGGCCGTGCTGGCGGCCCAGAGCGCGCCGGACACGCTGTTGCCCGTCGCCGGCGTGCGCCTCTCACCCGACTTCGTACAGGTCCAGGCCGGGGACACGCTGCGCTTCTCCGCCACGGCCTACGACAGCTCCGGCGCCCCGCTGTCGGGCGTCCCCTTCGTCTGGGGAGCCGCGCCGGATCTGCTGGGTGCCGTGGACTCGGTCGGGGTCTTCGTCGGGACGGCGGCGATGGACGGCCTCGTGCTGGCGAAGCCGGTTCAGGCGGAAGCGATCGGTGTGGCGCGCGTTCGCGTGCTGCCCCTGCCGCCGGCCGAGATCCGGATCCACGCCCCGGAGCGGATCATGGCGGGATCCTACGTGGTGATCTCGGCGTCAGGGGTCGGCGCGCACGGCGCGGAGGCGCCGCTCGGGGACGTGGTGTGGACCTCCAGCGCGCCTTCGATCGCCACCGTAGAGAACGGCCGTCTGCTGGCGAAGAGCCCGGGCAGCGCCACGCTCACGGCACGGGAAGGCGACGTTGCCGGCACGCTCCGCGTGCGCGTCACGCCGAACCGGGCCGCGGCTCTGGAGATCGTCTGCGGCGCGTGCCTCGCCGAGGTGCACGCGGAGGAAGGCACGAATCCTCCTGGCGCGGCCGCCGGGGCCGAGCCCGGGATCCGGCGGGTGGTGGTCGGCGACGCGGTGCGCCTGGAAGCGCGCGCGCCGGGCCTGAAGGAGGCCGTGAGCCCGCGCTGGTGGCTCGAGGGTGGCGAGGGGCTGCTGGGCCCCGACGGGGATTTCGTGGCCCAGGCGTCCGGCCGCTTCGCCGTCATGGCCCAGTTCGGCCGTCTCTCCGCGCGCCTGATCCTCGAGGCGGCGCCCCGCGGGCCGGGCGGCGTGCTGCGGTTGGTGGGACGCGGGCCGGTCGCCAACCCGCGGGTCTCGGACCTCTGGGCCTTCGAGGGTGTCGACGGGCGCGACTACGTCTACACCGGCTCGATCGGCGGCGACCAGGTCAAGGTCTGGGACGTCACGGACCCGTCGCGTCCGGTTCAGACGGACTCGCTGGTCGTGGACGCCCGCGTCATCAACGACGTGAACCTGAACCAGACCGCCCGGCTCGGGGTGCTGACGCGCGAAGGCGCTTCGAACCGCAAGAACGGCATCGTGCTGTTCGACGCCTCGGACCCCGCGCACCCGAAGCTCCTGTCCGAGTACACCGAGACCCTGACCTCCGGCGTGCACAACGCCTTCTTCGACGGCGACTACATCTACTGCACGAACGACGGGACGCGCGCGCTGCACGTGATCTCGGCCCGCGACCCGCTGCATCCGGTCGAGGTCGCGCGCTGGGAGATTCGCCCGGGACAGCCCAACAAGTACCTGCACGACGTCTTCGTGAAAGACGGCCTCGCCTATCTCTCGTACTGGGACGATGGGCTGGTGATCCTGGACGTGGGCAACGGGGTGAAGGGTGGCGCGCCCGACAATCCCGTCTTCGTGAGCCGGATCGCGTACCCCGAGGGCCACACCCACACCGCGTGGCGCTGGAAGGACTACGTGTTCACGACCGACGAGATCTTCGGGGGACCGCCCGTGACGGCCGAGGGTGGGGTGCCGGCGGGCTTCCTGCACGTCATCGACGTCAGCGACCTCGAGAACCCCGTCCAGGTGGCGTGGTTCGAGGTGCCCGACGCCGGCTCGCACAACATGTGGATGGACGAGGCGAGCGGGATCCTCTACGTCTCGTACTACAACGCCGGCGTGCGAGCGCTCGACGTCTCGGGCCGCCTGATGGGGGACCTGCGGAAGCAGGGGCGCGAGCTGGCCTACTTCCTGACGGGGGAACCCGACGCGACCCGCGCGGCCAAACCCAATGCGCCCATGAACTGGGGCCCGCAGCTCTACAAGGGGAACGTCTTCTCCACCGACATGAACAGCGGGCTCTGGGTGCTCCGCTACGAGTCGCTGGCCGGGATCACGCGCTAGACCCTGGACCTGCCCCCGCCCCGTGCCTCGGGCCCGGCGTCGCTTCGGACCTCACGCACCGCCCTTCGCCGAGTCCGCCGGTTGAGCTCCGGGCGCGCCACCAGCCGCGCCCGTGGCCGGCGCCGCGCCTGCAGCCGGCGCCGCGCCCGCTTCCCGCAGCAGCGGGTCGATGATCTCCATGAACGACGTGATGGGCATCGCCCCCTTCAGCACCTGGCCGCCCACGTAGAAGGTCGGTGTGGCGTCCACGCCCAGCTCGTTCCCGAGCTCGACGTCCTGCTGAACGCCCGCCAGGGTCTCCTGCTTCTCGAAGCACGCGTCCCACTTCTTCCGGTCCACACCCACCTGGTCGGCGTACTTGCGCAGGTCGTTGTCGGACATCCGTTCCTGGTTGGCGAAGAGCAGGTCGTGGTAGGTCCAGAACTTGCCCTGCAGGTGGGCGCACTGCGCGGCCACGGCCGCCGGAAGCGCGCGCTCGTGCTGCTGGAGCGGGAAATCCAGGAACGCCCACTGGAGGCGGTCGCCGTAGAGCGCGTTCAGCGAGCCTTCCGTGTTCAGGAAGAACTGTCCGCAGCTCGGGCACTGGAAGTCGGCGAACTCGACGATCCGCACGGGCGCGCTGCCGCTTCCTCGTAGCGGATCGTCGCCCACGTCGATCATGCGCGAGTCGGGGACGGCCGTGCGCCGCGGCGCGGCGTCGGGAGCCGCCTTGGCCGCCTCCGCGAGCGGGACCGGCGCTCCGGGAGCCGGACCGTCGGTGGCGGGCTTGGCGGCATCGGGCTTGCGCTGGCTGAGGAAGACGGCGCCGACCAGGAGTGCGGCGACGGCGAGCGCGCCCCACAGCTTGCCGGACTTGTAGAACGGCGGCGCGGCGTGCCGCGAACGGGAAGCTGGCCTGTCGGAGCGGTCCTTGGCCTTGCTTGCGCGAGTCATGGAGCGTCCCTCACGGAGGGTCGGTAGGGGTTCGGGCGCGAATGGACGAGACCGCCACAAAGAGGGCCAGGCCGAGCCAGCTCACGGGCAGGATCCAGTCCCCCCACCGGGCGTAGGGAGTGGGCGGACCGGCCAGGGGGAGGTTCGCCACCATCACCCCCGCCTCGAAGATACCCGTTTTCGCGAGCACGTCACCCCGCGGCCCCACGAAGCCCGAGACACCCGTATTGGCCGCACGCGCGACCGCGATGCGGTTCTCGACGGCGCGCAGGCGGACCTGCTCGAAGTGCTGGAACGGCGCCGGCGTGCGGCCGAACCAGGCGTCGTTCGTGATCGTCACGATCAGCCGCGCGCCGTGGGCGCGAAAGCCGCGCAGGGCCTGCGGGAAGGTGATCTCGTAGCAGATCGGCACGCCCACGGCGACTTCGCCCTCGAAGCCGGGGCGGCGGGCCGTGAAGGTGAGCGGGAAGAACCCCGCACCCGAACGGAAGCGCCCCGACCAGCGCTCGGGCTTGAGCACGCCCAGCACCGAAACGTAGGGCACCTGCTCGGTCATGGGGACCAGCAGCACCTTGCGGTAGATCCCGCTGATCTCGCCGGCCGCCGAGATCATGAACGCCGCGTTGTAGATCCGCTCCTCCGGCGTGCCCGCGTCCTCGGCGTCCAAACCGCCGACCAGGAAGGGTGTGGCCGTCGCCCGCGCGACTCCGCAGCAGAGGTCGATCAGATCGGCGCGGTAGTCCGGGTCGTAGCGCAGCCAGGGAGCGGCGGTCTCCGGCCAGACGACCAGATCGGGATCCTGGGCGAGCGCCTTGCGGGAGAGCTCGAAGAGGCGCGCCTTCTCGACGTCCGCGCGCGCGGGGTCGTCGCGCGCCTCCTGCGGGATGTTGGGCTGGACGACGGCCACGCGCACGGTCTCGTCGCTCCCCTCGCCGCGCCCGGCCATCGGCGCCGCCCCGCCATAGGTCGTCCAGCGCAGGAGCCCGTAGGCCAGGACTGCGGCGGCGAGCGCCACCAGAGCGGCCAGGCGGCGCGTCCGGCGGTGGGGGTCCGCCCGCGCCTTCCAGGCCTCGAAGGCGAGCCCGTTGAAGCCCACGATCAGGAAGGAGACCCCGAGCGCGCCCCACAGCTCGGCGGTCTGGATCAGCAGGGGATGCGGGGCCAGCGCGTTGGCGAGCACGCCCCACGTGAAGCGCAGGTCTCCGAACTGGAAGACCTTCTCGAGCCCCAGCCACGTGAAGGGCAGGAAGAGCGAGACGGGACGGCCGGAGCGGACGCTCAACCACTGCGCCGAACCCGCGGCCAGCCCGACCAGCGATCCCTGGTAGAGACCGGTCAGGAACCAGCTGGGGACGATGAGCGGCGTGAACCGGATCAGGTCCCAGAACCAGAAGAGGAGGATCAGGTAGAAGATCGAGCCGCAGAAAGCACCCCGCAGGAAGCCGCGGCGGAATCCCGGCCGCGGATCCTCGTCCAGGACTGCCAGCGCCGGCGTCAGCGCCACCAGGCAGAGCGGGCCGAATGGAAGCGGCGGGAACGAGAGCGCGAGCAGGGCGGCGGCGGTGCCGAGGCGCGCGGCTTCCGAGCGGCCGAGCAGCCGCAGGCCCGGGGGAGTGCCGGCGCTCAAATGTTGGACCCGATGAAGGGGAGCAGCGGAAGGAGCAGCCGGTTCAGGTAGGTGGAGAGGATGGCGAGGTAGTCGGTGAAGACGAGCACGCCCACCACCACCAGCAGCGCGCCGGAGACGAGCGAGACCGGTCGCAGGAAGCGCCGGAAGCGGCCGAACAGCGTCAGGAATGTCGTCGTTCCGAGCGAAGCCAGGAAGAAGGGCAGGCCCAACCCGACGGCGTAGATCGCGAGCAGGAGCACGCCGGCGCGCGCCTGGTCGGCCGTCGCGGCCAGCGTCAGGATCGTGCCCAGGATCGGACCGATGCAGGGCGTCCACCCGGCCGCGAAGGTCACCCCCACGAGGAGCGTTCCGAGGTACCCGACCGGCTTGTCGCCCAGGTGCAGGCGCCGGTCCGGATCGAGGAAGCGCAGGGGGAGGGCCCCCATGAGATAGAGCCCCAGCAGGACGACCAGCACGCCGCCGGCCTTCCGAACCGCGATCTGGTGCTCGCGGAAGAGCTGGCCGACCGCCGTGGCCGACGCGCCCAGCGCGACGAAGACGAGCGAGAACCCGGCGATGAACGCCAGCGAGTGGAGTGCCGCGGCGCGGCGCACGGCGGCTGCCGTCAGGTGGTCCTCGGTCTCGTCCACCGAGACCCCGGTGATGAAGGTCACGTAGGACGGCACGAGCGGAAGGACGCAGGGGGAAAGGAAGGAGAGGAGCCCCGCCGAGAAGGCCACCAGCAGGGGGACCGACTCGACCATCGACCCGCCTTACTGGATCAGCACCTTGGTGCCCACCCTGACCTGTCGGAACACCTCGGCGATGTCGTCGGTGGCCATCCGCATGCAGCCGTGGCTGACGGGTCGCCCGACGGAGGCCTGGTTGCGGGTGCCGTGGATGGCGAGCCCGTCGCCGAGGTAGATGGCGTGGCCGCCCATGTCACCGGGGAAGTAGCGTGTGGGGCTCGTGGCGGACGGGATGCGCAGCCCCTTCTCGAGGTAGAACCAGTCCGGCGCATACCAGACCGGGTCGGTCTCCTTGCGGCCCACCGTGAAGACGCCCACCGGCGTGTCGAACTTCCAGCCGCCGCCGTGCTTCAGGTTGTACTCCAGGAAGCTGCCCTTGCCGGTGGCCACCGGGTAGCGCTTGACCAGCTTCTTGCCGCGCATCAGGTAGATCGCGTTCTCGTCGACGACGACGCGCAGGTAGACCTCGTCGTCGCCCGGCAGCGCGTACTCGGAGCCCGGCACGTTCCCCAGGACGTCGAGGAAGACGTCTTCGCCCGCAGCCACGAGGCTCTGGCCGCGGAGCGACGCGGGCAGGCACAGGCAGCCGAGGGTGGCGAGAGTTGCCAAAGCGCGCGAGCGATTCGTCATAACCGTAGTCAGGAGAGAGGGATGAACCTCTCGAACTCGTCCAGAGCCCCGGCAATCTAGTGGGTTGGCACCCGGCGCGGAAGCCAGCTAGCGGTCGTCCAGCACAGGATGCGGCTCCTGGGTCAGGCGCAGGTGCACCTGCTGGCGGACCTCCACCGGGTCGGGCGAGCGCCAGAGGATCTCCTCGCCGCGCACGTTCACTTCGGCCTCCCAGAAGCAGCCGCGATACGAGACCGCGTCCACCTCTCCGCGCAGCCCATCCTCGTCGCCCCTCGCCAGCGTCTCGGGCCGGATGTACAGCATGTAGCGCTCGTTGTCCGGCGGGGCCGGCGCCTTGAGCGTGCCGATCGGCGTGCGCCAGTAGCCGTTCTGGAGGTAGTCGGCGGGGAGCAGGTTCGCGTCCGAGAGGAGCTGCGCGGCAAAGACCGTGGCCGGCTTCGTGTAGAGCATGCCCGGGGCCCCCTGCGCGACCACCCGCCCCTGGCGCATGAGCACGATCCGGTCGGCCAGCCCCAGCGCCTCCTCGCGGTCGTGGGTCACGTAGAGCGTCGTCATGCCGAACCCCTCGTGGATGCGCCGGATCTTCTGCCGCAATCGCCGCCGCAGGTGCGTGTCCAGGCTGGCGAGCGGCTCGTCCATGAGCATCAGCTTGGGCTCGGCGATGAGTGCTCGCGCGAGCGCCACCCGCTGCTGCTCGCCGCCCGACAGCTCCGCCGGGCGCCGCGCTCCCGCGCCCCGCAGGTCGAGGATCTGCATCAGCTCGCGTGCCCTGCGCCGCCGCTCGGCCGCCGCCACCTTCCGCGTCGCCAGCGGGAACGAGACGTTCTGCTCCGCCGTGAGATGCGGCCACAGCGCCAGCTCCTGGAACACCATGCCCACGGGCCGCTTGTCGGGTGGCACGAGGACCAGCGGTCCCCGGTTGACCTGGCGGCCGGCGATGTGGACCGTCCCGTCGGTGAGGGGCTCGAGCCCGGCCACCACGCGCAGCAGCGTCGTCTTGCCGCAGCCCGAGGGCCCGAGGAGCACGACCAGCTCCCCCGGCTCGACCTCGAGCGAGACATCGTCGAGGGCCAGCGCCTGGCCGTACATCTTCACGGCCCGCGTGACGAGCAGGCTCCGGGTTTCCACCTCCGCCGGAGCGGGCCTGGCGGGGGCGCGAGTGCGGGTCGCTCGTCTCATCGCGCGCGCGCGACGACGGGAGCCGGCGCAGCGGAGCTCCGGCCGGCGCGATCGAGCAGGAGGATCAGCAGCGCCGCGACGACCATGACCCCCGCGGAAAGCGCGGCGGCGACGAGCGAGAGGGCCGCCAGAGCGACCGGCGACGCGCTCGCGATCTCGCCCAGAGCGGCGAGAGTGCGCGCGGCGGGGGACAGCGCCGCGCCGAGGTCCCCGTCGCGGAAGGCGAGGATGACGGCGATCGCCCAGACGGCGGCCAGGGACTCGGCGTTGAGGGGCAGGAGCAGCCGGCTCGTGCGCGCCGACCAGGGCGCGCCCGACAGCATCCCGGCTTCCTCGAGTCGCGTCCCCAGCTGGCGCAGCGCGACCCGCTCCATCCGGTAGGGGACGACCGCGAAGTGCACACCGAAGGCGATCACGAGGGCGGCGGCCGAGAGGCGGAAGAGCTCCGCAGGCACGAGGCGCAGAAGACCCGATGCCAGCACCGTACCCGGGACGACGAAGAGGACCACGAGCAGCAGATCCACCGCCCGGCGGCCGGGAACCCTCTTGCGCTCGGCGGCGTAGGCCAGCGGCAAGCCCACGAGTGCCGCGAGCGAGCCGCCCGCCAGCGCGAAGACGAGCGAGCGCGCGAAGGCAGGCCCGCCCGCGTTCCACGTCGCGGCCACCGCGGCGGCAGCGGTCATCTCCCCCTCCTGCCGCAGGGCCACCGCCCAGCCCATGAGCGGCAGGCCCAGCGAGGCGAGGGCCAGAATCGCCAGCAGGAGATGGGCTGGCACGCCCCCCCAGCGAAGGGGCAGCGGCCGGATCTCGAGGCGCGTGGTTCGCGCCAGAAAGGCGACGCCGCGCTCGCCGAAGAGCTGCGCTTCGGCGACGGCGACGACGATGGCGGCCACGACGAGCGGCAGCGCCGCCGCGCCCGCCAGATGCCCTTCGCCCTCGAGTGCCAGCTCGGCCAGCCGGCCCTGATAGGTCTCGAGCCCGAAGAGTGCGGGCACCTTCGTCTCGGAGAGTGCCAGCACGAAGACCAGCAGCCAGGCCAGCGCGATCCCCGGCCGCGCCAACCCGAAGATCAGGTAGCGCATCGCCTGCCGGGGCCGGCTCTGCAGGCGCGCGAGATCCTCGAGGGCGCCGTCCGTGCGGCGCAACGCGAGCGCCGTGAAGTAGAGGGGCAGGGGGAACGTAACGAGCGTGAGGACGAGCCAGGCGCCCACGAAGCCCGCGACCGGCCCGGGCCCCGCGGCCGCCCTCCAGAGCGCCGCCCAGGGTTGCCAGCCGGCGGCCGTGAAGACGGCGGGCAGCAGGAGCGGCAGCGCGAACAGGATGCACCAGGCGGGCTTGAACCGCAGGCTCGCCCGTCCCAGCGCCACACCCGGAAGGATCCCGACGGCCGTGGCGAGCGCGGCCGTGCAGAGCGCCAACCCGAGCGAGTTGGCGAGCAAGGGGTAGACATCACCGCTCGCCAGCAGCTGGCGCCCGATCTCGTCGGAGCCCCCTTCGACGGGCGCCAGCCACGGAAGGGCGAGCGTCAGCAGGGGTGCGGCCCCGAAGACCAGCAGGAGCGCGATTGGAAGCAGAATCAGGGCGGCAGGCATTCCTGTGCGTCGGCTTGACCTGGAGACCGGCCCACGGCCGGGACCGTAGCTTAGCGTTCCCCAAGCGGCCCAGCAACCTGCGCACCCAGATCGTTGGCGAGGGACTCGCCGTCGCGGCGCTCCGCGACGCCGCCCGTTGCGGTCGCCCCGCCCGGCCCTAGCTTTCCACCCGCTGCCGCGGTGGCGGAACTGGTATACGCACGTGACTCAAAATCACGCGCCCGCGAGGGCTTGAGGGTTCGAATCCCTCCCGCGGCACCAGACTCGGAGAGCGTCTCGGCAGCGGCGTCCCCTCACAGCCACTCCTCATAGCGACTCCAGGAAGGCGAGGAGCGACTCGCGCTCAGATCGCGCGAGCTCGCGGAACCGCTCGCGCGCTGCCTCCGCTTCGCCGCCGTGCCAGAGGATGGCCTCGCTGAGGTCCCGCGCGCGCCCGTCGTGCAGGAACTCCGTATGTCCGGTCACGATGCGGCTCAGGCCGATGCCCCAGAGCGGCGGCGTGCGCCACTCCCTGCCGTCGGCATCGAAATCGGGCCGGCCGTCCGCGAGACCCTCGCCCATGTCGTGCAGCAGGAGGTCCGTATAGGGCTCGATCCTCTGGTTGCCGACCTCCGGCACGCCGGGCAGATCGCCCGTGCGCAGCACCGACACGTGGCAGGCGGCGCAGCCGATCCGCTCGAATAGCTCCTCGCCCGTCCGGCTGCCGGCGGTCGGTCGGCGATCCGGGACGGCCAGCGTCTGGACGTAGAAGGTGGTGGCGTCGAGTGTCCCCTGGTCGAGCTCCGGTTCGTCGCTCAGCCCGTCCTCGTGTCCCGGCTGGCCGGCCCCGCTCTCGGTCGCGAACGCGGGCGACGTGACGCCCATGTCCTCGCCGTAGGCGTCGGTCGCCTGCTGGAACAGGCTCGGCTGATTCGCCTTCCAGCCGAAGCGACCGAGCCGCACCCTCCGCTCGGACTCGTCCCAAACGTAGTTGGGCCGCCCGGAGATCCCCTGCGCCGCCTGCTCGGCGGCGAGGGCCAGGATCTCCTCTTCGGGAACGGCCTCGAGCAGCCCCAGCCCGAAGACCGGTCGCGCCACGCGCGGCGAGACGAGCGCGCCGGCGGGGAAGGACGCGTAGGGAGCCGCGATCACGTAGCTCGGAGCCCGCAACTGGAAGGGCGTGCCGTCGGCGAAGGTCCCCGGACGCTCCTCGTAGGCGACGACCACGCCGGCTTCGGGCGCAAACCCGAAGATGGCCCGCGTCTGGATCTGACCGCCGAATCCGGGGACCGGGGCCGGTCCTCCGTTCTGCGCCGCGCCGGGCAGGCTCACCCTCAAGAGCAAGGACTCCGAGCCCCGGCTGCGCCCGTCTCCCACGTGGCAGGCCGCGCAGGACGTGTTGTTGAAGATGGGACCCAGGCCGCCGTTCTGCGTGGCGGGGGCGCTCACGAAGGTCTGCTCGAACGCCACGTCCCCCGCCAGGTGCCGGGCCAGGCGCTCGCCGCTCAGGTTCGGGGCCGGGGTGGAGAAGGCCGCGCTCGTGGCGTCGTCGATGGTCGTGGCCCCGCCCGCGCCCCCGCCCGAGTCGGGCGGCGGCGCGACGGGTCCCATCGAGTCGCAGCCGGCCAGGGACGTCGCCCAGCAGAGCAGTGCGACCCCGGCGCCGAGGCGCCTACAGGTCGACGCTCTGCACCACGGCAACGACATCTTCCTGAAGCGTCTGCAGGACGCGCCGCACGCTGGTCTGCGCCGCCTGGACGGACGCCGGATCGTCGAAGATGGCCGTCCCGAACGTGCCGGGGATGGCGCCGATGGCGGCGATGGCCGCGTCGATCTCGGCCCGCAGCCGGGCGTCGAGCGCCGGATCGGCGTCGGCCGCGATCTCGTCCAGCCCCGGGCCGGCCCCCGTGTAGTCGCCCGTGTAGATGCTGCGCAGGCTGCGGATGTTGTCCTGGAAATCCGCCTTCGAGTTGTTGCTGAAACGCGATTCCTCGAGCGTCACGTCCGCCTGGCTGAACGGGTCGTTGATCTTCCCGTTGGCCACCTCGTCGGCGATCGTGATCATGCCGTTCAGGAGCTCCTGGACCGCCGCCTGCCGGCTCACGAAGACGCTTCCGCTCTCTCCGGCATGGCTCAGGTCGCCCGCGAAGTTTCCGGCCTCGGGCGCCCAGGCGGAGGCCAGCGCGTCGGTCGCGCCCTTCAGGCTCTCGGTCGTGGCCACCAGGTACTCGAACTCGCGGGGCGTGAAGTCGGCCGCGGTCTTCGCCCCGCTCTCGCCGAAGAGGAGATACTCGATCGTGTGAAAGCCCTTGAGCGTCCCCTCCAGGCCGTCGATGAAGCTCTTCGTCAAGGCGCTGGAGCTGGCCAGCACCGCGTCCAGGTCCACCACGTTCACGGGCCAGCTGTCGAGCGCGGGATCCAGGCCCTGCGTGCTCACGGGGCCGAAGAGGAATCCCTCCGACCGCTCCCACGGCACGCGGGTCTCGCGCCACGCCTGCTGGGCCGCGGTGAGGGTGGCGGCCGTCGGCGAGGCCTGGAGGGCCTGCACGGCCGCGAGCAGCTCGCCCGCCTCGCGGCTCAGGTCGCGATAGGTGGCCGTGATCACGTTCGACGCCTCGTTCTGAAGCAGCGGGCCGGCGTCGAAGTCCGGGCCGGGTCCCACGGGCTCCGAGCCCGTGTCGCCGCAACCCGCTGCGACCCAGGCGCCGATCAGAAGGGCGAAGCCGATGCGCGCCGCCCGGCGAGACCGGATCCTCGACATGTAGCAACCTCCGCGACCTGAGGGTTCAGAACTCGAAGCCGATGCCGAGCGAGAAGGTGTCCTCGTCGTTCGCCGTGTCGGTGCCCAGCTCGCGGTGGGCGTACTGCCCTTTGACGACGACCTCCTCGATCGGAAGCCAGTTGAAGCCGGCGGTGTAGACGGTGCGATCCCAGCGCGGGTTGTCGAACACGTCGCCCGTGACGGCGGCCATGGTGTCGTAGCGGTCGAGACGCCCGAAGACGACCACCTGCTGGTGCGATCGTGCGAGCAGCTCCAGGACGTCATAGCCTCCCTCGACGTACCAGCCGAAGGCCTCGCTGCCCACCGGCGTGCGCTTGACGTTCAGCTCGTTGGACAGGTTTCGGTTGGCAGTGGAGACCAGGTCGGCGTTTTCCAGGTGGCCGTAGATCACGAGCCCGCGCACGACCAGCGGACCGCGCTCGAAGCTGCCGTAGCCGCTGACGATCCCCACGTGCGCATCGGCCTGCAGGTCGGGCTTCGGACGATTGTCGGCGCTGTCGCCGTAGTAGCCGGAGACCCCCACTCGGGCCCCCTCGAGCGGCTCGTAGTCCAGGCGCGCGGCCAGCGCCAGGTCTTCGGCGTTCACCTGCTCGAACCGTTTCTGGTTCCCGCGCACGACCCAGCTGGACGAGCTGAACGCCGAAGAGTCGAGCCCGTTCACCAGCGACAGGACGTAGACGAGCGGCCGGCGCTCGCCCAAGGCTCCCCAGAGCTGCAGCCCGTCCTCATACCAGTTGACGGGGACGATGTTGGACTCCGACTCGGAACGCGTCGTGGTGAAGTACTCGGTCGGCTCGTCGTTCACGGACTGGAGGCCGAACGGCACCTTGAGGCGGCCGACCCGGAGATTGATCTCGGGCTCGAAGGCCACGCTCACGTTGAGCTGCTCGAGCAGCACCTCGCCGCCCTTCTCGACCTCCTGCTCGAACTCGCCGAACTCCTCCAGGGGATCGAACTCGAGCGTGACCCCCGTCCCCCCGTGCTCGAACTCGATCTCGGCGTCGAGCCGAAAGCGAGTGTTGAGGCGATAGCTCGGATAGAGGGTCAAGCGCTCCACGTCCATCTTGTTCCGCCGGCCGGGGTCCGTGTCCCAGTCGAAGGCGAAGTAGTTCACGACCCCGTAGCCTCGGATGTCGAACCCGCGCGTGGAGTCGGGGCTGGTCGCGAGCGAATCGCCGGCGAGCGAGCCTGGATCATGAGAGATCGGGAGCGCGATCGAAGCGGCGGCGGCCGACTCCGGGGGCCGGGTGACGAGCAGCAGGAGCAGCGCGGCGCGCAGATGGGACGGCAGGCCCCTGCGCCAGGACGGAGCTGCAGTCAGGGCGGCCAATGATCGAGCCTGAGAAAAGGTGAGTTGAGATTGAGTCTCAAGATCAAGGACGGGACAGTCTGGCAAGCATCTGATGCGGAGTCAAGAGTTTCGGCTGTTCGATGAAATCGAGCCCGGCTTTGCAGGGACGCCCTGCGCGTCTATTTTCTGCGGGGTCCCGGCCGGTCAGAGCGATCGCGAGGGGGCGTGGAGGAGGCCGGGCGCCCGATCATCCAGAGAGAGGTCCATGAACTATCCCGAGCTGCCGGGGAAGATCCGCCACGACATCTGCGAGTGGTGGAAGACCGTTCACGCCGACGGCGGACAGCCCTGGCGGGAAGCGCTGGCCGAGCTCAAGCAGCGGGACGAGTTCCCGATCCTGAAGCTGGGGGTGGACCTGAACGAGGGGCGTCTGCCGCTCGAGGCGTCGCTCGCGAGCGCCAACTTCATCGAGCGTCGCGTCGCGGAGATCGTCCGCGACTTCAAGGGGGGTTAGTCCGGCGGGTCGTCGTCCTTCCCGTCGCGCAGGAGAAGCAGCAGCGCCGACTGCGGCACGACCAGATAGCGCTTCCCGTCGTACTTGATCTCCACCGAAGCCTTCCGCAGGAAAATCGTGTAGTCGCCGACCTCCACCTGCATCGGGAGGTGCTTCATGTCCCGGTGCGGCTCCTGCCAGATCTCGCTGTCGGACAGCCCCGGCTCGATCAGCGGCAGCCCGGGGCCCTTGGCGACCACCCGTCCACCCTGAACCGCATCCCGGTCCATCACGGAGCGGGGCAGGTAGAGGCCCACCTCGGTACGCTCGTCGCCTTCGTCGGGCGCGATCAGCACCCGGTCACCCATGACGATGAGCCGCTTGTCGCCGGTCGAGTTGTCCATCGGCCTAGTGGTTGGCTCCTTCCGCGGCGGGCTGCTCCATGTGCTCCATGGTGCCGGCCGCCCGGGCGGGTCCGCCTTCGGCATCCGGCTGCTCGGCCGGAGCCGTCCCGGCGGCCTGCTCACCATGCGCGTGCTCTCCGTGAGCCTGCTCCCCCGAGGCGGCGTCCGCCGCTCCGCCGGCGGCGGCTCCCGAGGACGCGTCCATCTCGGCTCCCATAGCCGTTCCGCCGCCCCTCGTGTAGGCGAGATCGGCCACGTACTGCGGGTCCTGCCTGGCGACGTCGGGCCAGGTCTCGCCCGGCTCGGGGATGAAGACCCCGCCCAGCGTCCCCATCCCGCCGCTGGGGATCGTCGCGCCGGTGGGATTGTCGTAGATCACGGTCAGCCGGTAGACGTGGTCCGCGCGCATCGGCACGCCGCCCTTCTTCCAGAAGCTCCCGATCGGAATGCTCTGGATGTTTCCCTGCGCGTCGATCTTGGGCTCGACCTTCCAGAGGACCTTTGGATCGGTCAGGTCTTCGAGCACCAGACCCTTGCCGTACTGGTGCATGTGCCCGCCCGCGGCCAGCAGGCGGCCCGTGACCGCGGGGCTCCCTTCCCAGGACTGCGTCGAGACCCCCGGCGGAAGGTCGAACGCCTTGGGGCCCACGGGAGGCCGCACGTCGATATAGACCGGGAAGACCCCCGCCCGTCCCTCCCCGGCCTGGGAGGGAGTGAACTCGAAGCGGATGCGCAGGTAGACGCCGTCGTGCGCGGTGGGCGTGGGGTTGTGGAAAACGGCCCGGACGAGGAGGCGCTGGCCCTGCTCGACGGGGAGTCCCATCGAGGGGGGAAGCTCCTTCTTCCCGGTCTCCGGTCCCGCGGCCATGATGCGCTGCGAGATGGGGCTGAAGAGCTCGCGGTGATCCGGATCGATGACGTTCACGTGGTGCAGGAAGCTCTCCGTCAGCGGCACGCCGCCGGCGTCCACCATGTCCGTCAGAAAGCCATGGATCCAGCCCGCGCGCGGGAAGGTCACGACCTGGAGGGGGACGCCGCCCATGTGCATGTGGCCCCCGGGTCCATGACCTGCCGGAAGGTCCACCGGGCCGATCAGAAAGACCATCTCGCCGCGGTCCGCCTGGTCGACGACGCGGATGTAGTCGGAGGTCTCGACCTCCTGGGCGCCGAGCCGGGGGGAGACCCCCAGTGCCGCCAGCAGGGTGATCGCGAGAGACGTGCGGAAGCGATGCATCTTGTTTGACGCTCCGGGGGGTTGGGACGTTGGCTGACGAGCTAAAGATTCGCGACGCGGTGGGGCCCGTCAATCCGCCGGCGCCGGCGGGCTCCGTCATTCGTCGCTTGCACGTCCCCGCCCACCGGTTCCAACATTGCGACCAGGAATCCTCCCGAGCCTGGCGGCGCACGGCTGCCGATCCGGACTCCACTCCCACGAAAGGAAGGCCATGAACGTGCTGGGGTTCGCCGGGAGCCTGCGGCGCGGCAGCTACAACCGCGCGCTGCTGCGCGCGGCGGTCGAGCTCGCACCCGCGGGCATGACCATCGAGATCTTCGACCTGGCGGCGATACCGCCGTTCGACGCCGACCAGGACGCCGACGGCGCGCGGCCGCCGGCCGTGGAGGAGCTCAAGCGCAGGATCCGCTCGGCGGACGCGCTGCTGATCGCGACACCGGAGTACAACTACTCGACGAGCGGGGTCCTCAAGAACGCGGTGGACTGGGCATCGCGTCCCGCGCGGGGCTCGCCGCTCGACGGCAAGCCGGTCGCCCTGATGGGGGCCAGCGGCGGGGACTCGGGCACGGTCCGGGCCCAGCTGTCCCTGCGCCACTCGTTCGTGTTCACGAACTCGCTGGTCCTCAACAGGCCCGAGGTTCTCGTGCGCCGGGCGCAGACGCGCTTCGACGACAAGCTGCGCCTGACCGACGAGCCCACGCGCAAGTTCGTCCGCCAGCTGCTGGAGGCCCTGGCCGACTGGACGACCCGTCTGCGTGAGGGGGCGCGTGCCCTCTCCGCCGTCTCCTCCGACTCGGCCCCCGCCGCCGGCACGGGCGGCCCCGCCCCGGGGGCCGGCACGTGAGCCGCGGCGAGCCGCCCGTCGGCTTCATCGGGCTCGGCTCGATGGGCGCACCCATGGCGGCGAACTTGCTGGCGGCCGGATTCCGGCTGCGCGTTTGGAACCGAACGCCTGGCCGGGCGGAGCCGCTCGTGGCGCAGGGCGCCGTCCTCGCCACGGACCCGGCCGGAGCCGTCGAGCCGGGCGGGATCGTGGTCACCATGCTGGCCGACGACAGGGCCCTGGAAGAGGTCACGCTCGGGGCCGGAGGCTTCCTCGAGCGACTGGGCGCGGACGGCGTGCACATCTCCATGAGCACGGTGTCGCCCGCCCTCGCCCGCCGGCTCGTCGAGCGCCACCGCGAGCGCGGGAACCTCTACGTCGCCGCACCTGTCTTCGGCCGTCCGGAGATGGCAGCCGCCCGGAAGCTCGTCATCTGCGTGGCGGGCGAGGAGCCGGCCAAGGCGCGAGCGCGGCCGCTCCTCGAGGTCCTGGGGCAGGACATCTTCGATTTCGGCCAGGAGGCGCCCGCCGCCCACGTCGTGAAGCTGGCCGGCAACTTCCTGATCGCCTCGGCGATCGAGGCGCTCGGCGAGGCCGCGGCGCTGCTTCGGAAGAGCGCCGTCGATCCGGCCGCGTTCATGAACCTGATGAGCACGACGCTCTTCGCCTGCCCGGTCTACCAGAACTACGGCCGCATCGTCACGGAGGGGCGCTACGCGCCCGCCGGCTTCCGCCTGGCGCTGGGCCTCAAGGACGCCGAGCTGGTCGGGCAGGCCGCATCCGGCAGCGTGACGCCGATGCCCTTCGCCGACCTCGTGCGGCAGCGCTTCCTAGCGGCCGTGGCGAAGGGTCGTTCGGACCTCGACTGGGCGGCCGTGGCGCTGGGCGCGGCCGAGGACGCCGGCCTCCCGGCGGGAGCACCCCGAAAGGAGTGATGCGCATGTCGAGCGAGGGCTCGAAGCGAAAGCCCACCATCCACGACGTCCTGGACCTGATCAACGACTACCGCATCGGGGGACTGGAGCAGGTGCTGATCGGCCTGGACGTTGTGTCGGCCAAGAACGCGCGCGCGGAGGAGGTCCTCTACGCCCGGCGGAACGCGGCGTCGGACCTGAAGGAGCGCTATGGGGACGTGCTCACGGAGGCCGAGATCCAGGAGCTGGCCGAGCGGATCGAAGAAGAGATCCGCAAGCGGCGGCCCGAGCCGTAGGCTCCCGGGCTAGGCCGGCGACAGTCTGGCCGGCTCGCCATGAAACCCAATGGCTCGCCAGGCCAGCGGCCGCCCGGCCTCGGCGGGGGGCCGGCGGCCGTCTGGCCGGCTCGCCATATAACCCAATGGCTCGCCCAGGCCAGACTGCCGCCGGCCTCCGCGGACCGCCGTCTGGCCCGCTCGCCATGAAACCCAATGGCTCGCCA
>DATBJW010000065.1:0-97416 GCA_036556205.1 Gemmatimonadota bacterium | reverse complement strand
CCACCGCCGGCTCTCCCCGTGTGTCCCTGTCGAGCCGGCGGTGGTCTCGCCCGCTCGCCGAGGAAGATCAACGGCTCGCCGGGCGAGCCCACCGCCGGCCCGTTACGCGGTCCCTGGGTGCTGGAGCCGGCCTCTTGCCGTCGCAGACCGGACACCCGGCGGCTGAAAGACGGACATCCGAGGGCTCGAATGGGCGGTCACGACGGCGGACGCCGGCGCTCGATCCCGCGCCCTAAATCACACTCAATCAACAGGTTGCGTGGTATTCAGACTGCTGCGGGGGGAGACGGGTGGTGCGTTGTGGCCTCGCCCTTGCCACCTCACCCACGACCGTAACGCGTGCCGGCACTGGGCCGGCCGCGCCACCCGTGACCGCGCGAGAGGCGCCATGCAGAGAAAGATCCTGCTCGTAGACGATGAGGAAAGCGTGCGGCTCAGCCTGGGCTTCTGGCTGCGCCGGAACAGCTTCCAGGTGACCCTCTGCGGTGCGATGGACGACGCGCGCGCGGCTCTCGAGCGGGAACGCTTCGACTGCGTGATCAGCGACTTCCGTCTGACTCCACGCGGCGAGGAAGGTCTCACGCTGCTGCAAGCGGCGCGGGACGCCGACCCGTTCGTGCGCTGCATCCTCGTCACCGCCTCGGCGACCGACGAGATCCCGGCGACCCTGCGGGACGGGTCGAACTGCACGCTCTACCACAAGCCCGTGGACGTGTTCGAGCTCCTGCGTCTGCTCGGAGCGCCGCTCGGCGAGGCGCTGCCCACGCACGCGGGAGGTCGTGTGCCGGCGGCCGCAACCGCCTAGCGCGCCGGCGGAGAGAGCGCCCGGGACCCGCGCGCTCCCCTCCGCTTCGTTCCAACGCCCCCGCCCGCGCTTCGGGCTCCCTCCACGGGGGTGCTTCTCGCTGTTCCAGACCGCCCAATCCAACGCAATCGGCGGCCGGCCGCCCCCGGCATGACCTAAGCGGCAGCCCCTCCACCGCAGGGCCGGGCCTGTGGATCCACGCTCTCCGGGTAGCGTGGGGCTACGCGGGCTTTCGTGGCCTGCTCGAAGGCGTACGCCAGCCGGATCAGCAGGGGCTCTGCGTAGGCGGCTCCCATGAACGTCACTCCCACCGGCAAGCCCCGCACGGAACCGGCCGGGACCGTCACCGCCGGGTAGCCCGCCATGGCGCTGGGGGTCGAGCTGCCGCCCACGAAATGGTCTCCGTTCAGCAGGTCGATCTTGAAGGCCGGGCCCGCCGTGGGGGCCACGAGGGCGTCCAGGCGGTGCTTCGACAGGACGGCGTCCAGCCCTCGCGTGCGCGCGGCGCGGCGCGCGGCGGCCAGGGCCTTCCGGTAGGCGGCGTCGGTCAGGGGACCTTTGGCCTGCGAGGCGACCAGCAGGTCCTGGCCGAACCAGGGCATCACGCGATCGGCGTTGCTCTCGTTGTAGGCGATGACGTCCGCCAGCGAGCGCACGGGCGCTCCAGGGCCCCGGCTCGCCAGGTAGGCGTCCAGGTCGGCCTTGAACTCGTACTCGAGGACCTCCAGCTCCTCGGGTCCGGAGGCCATGTCCTTGGCGGTCGCGATGTCGGCCGGGTCCACGATGGTGGCTCCCAGCCCGCGCATGGTCTCGATGGCCCGATTCACGACCGCGTCCGTCTCGTCGTGATAGCCGAAGTAGACCGCCCGCGCCACGCCGATGCGGGCCCCTCGCAGCCCGTCCGGATCCAGATAGGCCGTGTAGTCGGTCTGGAACTTCCCCTGGCTCTCGGACGTGGCCGGGTCGCGGGGATCGACCCCGGTCAACGCTCCCAGCAGCAGGGCGGCGTCGGCGACCGTCCGCGCCAGGGGGCCCACGGTGTCCTGGGTGTGCGCGATCGGGATCACACCCGCGCGGCTCACGAGCCCCAGCGAGGGCTTGATGCCGACCAGGCCCGTCGAGGAGGCCGGGCACACGATCGAGCCGTCGGTCTCGGTCCCGAGCGCCGCCGCGGTCAGGTTCGCGGCCACGGCGATGGCGGAGCCCGAGCTGGACCCGCAGGGGGAGCGGTCCAGCGCGTAGGGGTTCAGGCACTGGCCTCCCCGCGAGCTCCACCCGCTCGAGGAATGCGAGGAACGGAAGTTGGCCCACTCGCTCATGTTGGCTTTCCCGAGCAGCACGGCTCCGGCGCGCCGCAGCCGTTCGGCGGACGTGGCGTCGCGCGGGGCCGCCGAGCCCTCCAGCGCGAGCGAGCCCGCCGTGGTCGTCATGCGGTCGCCGGTGTCGATGTTGTCCTTGAGGAGGATCGGGATCCCGTGCAGGGGGCCGCGCGCGCGGCCCTCCCGGCGCTCCTGGTCCAGCGCCGCGGCCGCGGCCTCGGCTTCCGGGTTCAGCTCCAGGATCGAGCGCAGCCCCGGCCCGCTCCGGTCCAGGGCCTCGATCCGCTCGACGTACATCTCAAGCAGGTGGACGGCGTTGAAGCGGCCCTCCGCCATCCCTTTCTGGAGTTCCGCCAGCGTCGCCTCTTCGAGCCCGAGACCCTCGATCACGGACGGCGCCCCGCGCGCCTGGCGGCCCGGGCCCCCGCGGCTCGCCCCGTGCGCCGTCGGCAGCGCCGGCGCGGCCGCCGCCAGCGCGGTCCAGCCCAGGAACGCGCGCCGGCTGATACGGCCCGCCATCTCCCGCTTCTCGGTTCCTCCAGGCGCCATGGCACGCTCCTTCCAAAGGGTGAGCCGTCCTTCGTTTCGCCCGACGGAGAGAGTCGCCCCCGCCGGGGGAAGAGGGGCCGGCGGCGCCGAAGTCTGGCGGCCGCACCCAACTCCTTCCCGGGGTTCGATTTGTTCATCCTGCCGAGCCGCAGCACACGTCCCCGAGCGCGCTTGTCCGCCCGAGCGAATCCGGACATTTTGATGCCCCCATGACCGCGTTTACGGACAAGGTCTCGTCCCGGGAAGCCAGGATCTGCGTCGTCGGGCTGGGCTACGTTGGGCTGCCGCTGGCCGTCGAGTTCGCCCAGGCCGGCTTCCCCGTGGTGGGCATCGACGTGGACCCCGCAAAAGTGGAGGGCGTGCGGGCCGGGCGCTCCCACGTGGAAGACGTCTCGGCGGCGACCGTAGCGCAGCTGGCGGCGCCGGAGCCTGCCCCCGGGCGGATCTTCAGCACCACGAACTTCGACGAGCTGGCGCAGGCCGACGCGATCTCCATCTGCGTGCCGACCCCGCTCAACAAAGAGAAGTCCCCCGATGTGAGCTACATCCTGGCGGCCGCCAACGAGGTGGCCGCCCGGCTGCGGAAGGGTCAGGTCGTGGTCCTCGAGTCCACCACCTACCCGGGCACCACCCACGAGCTGCTGCTGCCGATGTTCGAGCAGACGGGCCTCCTGGTGGGGAAGGACTTTCACCTGGCGTTCAGCCCCGAGCGCGTGGACCCCGGCAACGCGGCCTACGGGATCCGCAACACCCCGAAGGTCATGGGCGGCACCACACCGGCCTGCCTCGACGCGGCCCTGGTCCTCTATTCGACGATCATCGAGACCGTGGTGCCCGTCTCCTCGACGAGCGCGGCCGAGATGGTGAAGCTGCTCGAGAACACGTTCCGGGCCGTGAACATCGGCCTCGTGAACGAGGTCGCGATCATGTGCGACAAGCTGGGCCTGGACGTGTGGGAGGTCATCCAGGCCGCCTCGACCAAGCCCTACGGATTCATGACGTTCTATCCGGGACCCGGCCTGGGCGGGCACTGCATTCCCGTGGATCCGTTCTACCTGTCCTGGAAGCTCAAGATGCTGAACTACAACGCGCGCTTCATCGAGCTGGCCGGGCAGATCAACTCGAGCATGCCCGAGCACGTGGTCGAGAAGGTAGCGCTGGCCCTGAACGACGACCGCAAGCCGCTCAAGGGGTCGCGGGTCCTGCTGCTCGGCGTGGCGTACAAGCCCAACGTCAGCGACACCCGCGAGTCGCCCGCCCTGGACATCTACAAGCTGCTGCGCACGCGCGGAGTCGACGTGTCGATCCACGACCCGCATGTCAGCCACCTGCGCGAGGACGGGATCGTCGCCGAGTCCGTCAAGCTCGACGCCGAGCGCATCGCCTCGGCGGACTGCGTCGTGATCGTGACCGACCACGCCGCCGTGGACTACGCGGCCGTGGTCGCGGGAGCGCGCCTGGTCATCGACTGCCGCAACGCCACGCGAGGGCTCGCGGGCCGCGCCCGTATCGTGGGTCTGTGATGCGCCTCGGCGGCCGTTCGCCGATCCGTCCGCCGCACCTAGCCGGTTCCGGAGAAGCGACGGCGGAGCCGTCATGAGGCTCTCCGTCGTGATCCCCGTCTACAACGAGCGCCGTACGATCGAAGAGCTGCTGCGCCGCGTCCAGAGCGTGGATCTCGACAAGGAGATCATCGTCGTCGACGATGCTTCGTCGGACGGGACTCGCGAGTTCCTGATGGGGCTGGCCGCCGAGGCCGACACGCGGCCCACGGCCCCCATCCTGGAGGGCTGCTACGATCTTCCCCTTCACAACCTGAAGCTCTGCTTCCTCCCCGAGAACCGGGGCAAGGGCGCCGCCATCCGGCACGGGTTCGAGCAGGCCGGCGGCGACGCGATCGTGGTCCAGGACGCGGACCTCGAGTACGACCCGCAGGAATACGAGCGAATGCTGGCGCCGATCGAGGCGGGGCAGGCCGACGTGGTCTTCGGCTCGCGATTCCTGGGCGGCCCGCACCGCGTGCTCTTCTTCTGGCACTACCTCGGGAACAGGCTCCTGACCCTGCTCTCGAACATGACCACGAACCTGAACCTGACGGACATGGAGACCTGCTACAAGATGTTCCGCCGGGACGTGCTCGCGGGCATGCGGCTGCGGGAGAACCGCTTCGGGTTCGAGCCGGAGTTTACGGCCAAGGTGGCGCACAACCGCTACCGCGTGTTCGAAGTGCCGATTTCGTATTACGGACGCACCTACGCCGAGGGCAAGAAGATCAATTGGAAAGACGGCGTGGCGGCGCTGTGGTTCATCGTGAAGTACGGTCTGCTGCGCCGCTAGGGCAGCCCTGTCCGCGCCCGTGCCCGGACGTTAGCTTGCCTCGAGGAGCTTATGCCGATCCCCCCGCGTCGATGGTCCGTCCTGATCCTGCCGCTGGCCCTGGCGGCGTGCGACCAGTTCGAGAGCCCGGACGTCGCCCGCATCGAGTCCATCGACCCCGACTCGGGCGCCATCGGGAGCCTGGTGATCCTGCAGTCCCAGAATCTCTTCAACAACACGCTGGTCGTCTTCCACGACGATGTGCCGAGCCCCATGGCGGCGGTCTTCTCGGACGAGCGCATCGTCACGATCGTGCCCGAGGGCGCCACGAGCGGCGACGTGCGCGTGGAGACCGCCGGCGAGCGCGGCTCCTCGCGCGTGAACTTCACCGTGATCCCGCCGCCGCCCACCACACCCGCTTTCTTCGAGGACGCGACGGGTGCCCCCGCCACCGATTTCCTTCCCTGCCCGGGCCGGGATCCCCTCGACGACGGCTACGCGCAGGTCACGCTGCCCTTCCCGTTCCCGTACTACGGCCGCGAGCAGCTCCAGATGTTCGTGAGCATGAACGGACTGGTCAGCTTCGACGCCCCCCGGCCTTGCGACAACGCCGGCGATACGCGGGACTTCGCGACCCCGCCGACCGACAAGGTCGCCCTGCTGGGCTTCGACCTGGCGCGCGACGGGGGCCAGGTGCTGGTGAACGTCTCCGACCCCGCGCAGGTGGTGGTGACCTGGAGCGACGTCGCGCTCTTCGCGCTCGACGAGACGAGCAACACATTCCAGCTGGTGCTCTACCCGGACGGTCGCATTCGCATGAACTACGGCTACCTCTCGACCCGCGGCATCGGCGCGACCCAGCCGCTGCTGAACGGAGTCACGGGCAGCATCACGGGGATCACGTCGCTCAACGCGACGAACCTCGTGGACGTGACGTTCACGGTTCAGTCGCCGATCGAGATCGGGCCCTCGGACGCGATCGTGAATCGCTTCTTCCTGGACCGCTTCTGCGACCTCGAGAACCGCTCCCTGCTCTTCACGCCGCGGGAGGTGGGCGGCGTGTTCGCGGGCTACCGCGCCGAGCTCCTGCCGGCGTCCTAGCGCCCGTGCTCTCCCGAACCTGGTGAAAGAGACGGATGACGAATCATCGCCGGATCCCCGTTTCGGACGAAGCGGGTCCGCCGCCGGGCCCGGCGGCGCCCACTCCGGAAGCGCCCGAGCGCGACGCGCCCGATTGGGCCGCGGAGACAGTCCCGGACGTTCCCGAGAGCCGGGACAGCGGCGGGCGCAAGGCCGCCGCCGCGCCCGCACCCAGTGCCGCCGCCACCGAGGAGGCGCTTCGCGAGCAACTCGCCCGGCTCGCGGCCGATTTCGACAACTTCCGCAAGCGCGAGAGCCGCGAGCGCGCCGAGGCCTGGACGCGGGCCAAGACCGACCTGGTCGAGAAGCTCCTTCCCGCGCTCGACGACTTGCGCCGCGTGGCGCATCCCGAGGCCGCCGAGGCGCCGCCCGGCTCGCCGGTGCACGCCCTTCTCGAGGGGGTGGCGCTCGTCGAGCGGAAGCTCCTCGAGGCGCTGAGCCGCGAGGGGCTGCAGGAGATCGAGGCCCTGGACGCGACGTTCGACCCCACCGTGCACGAAGCCATCCTGACCCAGCCGACCGACGACCCGCGGCTTGCCGGGCGCGTCGCCCACGTCGTGGAGCCGGGATACCGATTCGGCAATCGGCTGATGCGGCCGGCCAAGGTCGTGGTCTGGACTCTGCCCCGCTAGCGCTCCGTGCCCGAACTGCCCCCGCTCCTCAGCCGTTTCCTCCCCGGCGCGCAGGCGGACTAGCCGATGCCGCAGGCGACCGGCACCGACTACTACAAGGTCCTGGGGGTGTCGGAGACCGCGACCCAGGACGAGATCAAGAAAGCCTACCGCAAGCTCGCCAAGCAGCTGCATCCCGACGTCAACCAGAAGAACCCCGCCGCGCAGGAGCGCTTCAAGCAGGTCTCGGAGGCTTACGCCGTCGTCGGGAACGAGGAGAAGCGCAAGAAGTACGATGAGATGCGCCGGCTCGGCGCCTTCGGCGGGTTCGGCTTCGAACCCCACGCAGGGACCGGTCCTGGCGGGGGGCCGGGCTTCGGGGGCGGGCGCATCGACATGGACCTGGACGACCTGGCGGGGTTCGGCGGGCTGGGCGAGATCCTGAGCCAGATGTTCGGCGGGGCGCGGGCCTCGCCCGGCCGGCGCGACTACTACGGACCCGCCCGGGGAGCCGACCGCGTCGTGCGGGTCGACGTTCCCTTCCAGGCGGCGGCGCTCGGGGAGAAGGTCCGGGTTCGGGCGACGGTCCTGGCTTCGTGCCCGCGCTGCAAAGGGTCAGGAGCGGAGCCCGGGACGAAGGTCGAGACCTGCCCCCAGTGCGGTGGGCTGGGCACGCTGTCATTCAGCCAGGGAAGCTTCTCGGTCAGCCGTCCCTGCCCGCGCTGCCACGGCCGCGGCCAGATCATCAGCGACCCCTGCGAGCGCTGCGGGGGCGACGGGCTGGTGGAGACCCAGCGCACGTTCGAGGTCGCGATCCCGCCCGGCACCGAATCCGGGACGCGCATCCGCCTCAAGGGCCAGGGTGACCCGAGTCCCGACGGAGGACCGCCCGGCGATCTGGTGATCGAGGCGACGGTGGCTCCCGACCGCTTCTTCGTCGAGCGGCGCGGCCTGGACGTGGTCAGCGAGGTGAAGCTGAACCTGGCGCAGGCCCTGCTGGGGACCAAGCTTCGCGTGCGCACGCTGCGGGGCCAGAAGGTGGAGCTCAAGATTCCGCCCGGCACGCAGACCGGGGAGTCGTTTCGTCTGAAGGGGCTGGGGATCGAGAAGGACGGCAAGCGCGGGGATCAGATCGTGCGCGTCAAGGTCGAGCTCCCCGAGAAACTCAGCGAGGAGGAACGTGAGATGGTCGAGAAGCTCGCCGAGTCGCGAGGCATGAAGCATTGAGCCCGCGCACGGGGACCTGGTACGGACCGCTGGCCGGGCTGCTCGCGGCGTTGACGCTCTTCGGCGCCCTGGCCTGCGGTGAGGGCGAGGGGGGTCGTGAGGAGGGACCGGAGCGGCGCACGGCGTCGGGAATCCGCCTCGGCGGGACCTTCCGCTGGGTCGAGGTCGAGGACATGCGCAGCCTCGATCCCACCCGCGCCTCGGGGGACATCGTCTCCTACCACATCGCCCAGAACATCTACGACGGTCTGGTGGAGTACGACCAGGACCTGAACCTGCGCCCCGCGCTGGCGGAGCGCTGGGAGCTCTCCGAGGACGGCCTGACCTACACGTTCCACCTGCGGTCCGGCGTCCGCTTTCAGGACGACCCCGCCTTTCCGGGCGGCAAGGGTCGCGGGTTCCGGGCCGAGGACGTCAAGTACTCGTTCAAGCGCATCGCCGAGAAGAAGAACAACTCGACCGGATGGTGGATGTTCGAGGGCCTGATCGAGGGCCTGGACGACTACCGCGACGGGAAGGCGCCGGACGTCTCCGGGATCCAGCCCACGGATTCGCTCACGCTCACGATCCACCTCACGCAGCCGTTCGGTCCCTTCCTCAAGAGGCTGGCGACGGCTTACGCGGCCGTCGTTCCGCGCGAGGCGGTCGAGAAATACGGCCAGGACTACTTCCAGCACCCCGTGGGAACGGGCCCCTTCCGCTTCGTGAGCTGGTCTCCCAACCAGCAGGTCGTCCTGGAGCGAAACCCCCACTACTGGGGCCGCGACGCCGACGGCAACCAGCTTCCCTACCTGGACCGGATCGAGGTCAAGCTCATCAGCGACGCGAAGAGCGCGTTCCTCAACTTCGACACCGGCAAGCTCGATCAGCTGGAGCCGGTCCCCACCGAGTTCTGGACGAACGTCTTCGACGAGCGCCGGCAGCTCAAGCCGCAGTACGCCAAGTACCAGGTCGCCCAGGTGACCGAGCTCTCCACCGACTTCTACGGCTATTTCCTGCCGGGCCAGCCGTGGAAGGACCGGCCGGACCTGCGCCGGGCCATCAACTACGCCGTCGACCGCGAGAAGATCATCAAGTTCGTGCTGAAGGGCCGCAACACCCCGGCCCACGAGATCATCCCGCCCTCGATGCCGGGATTCGGCACCCTGCCCGACTACCGCTACGATCCCGAGAAGGCCAAGCAGCTGCTGGCGCAGGCGGGCTTCCCGGGAGGCAAGGGGCTGCCCCCGATCACGCTGCAGCTGAACTCGGGCGGGACGATCAACGACCTGGTGGCCGAGGCGATCCAGAGCTCGCTGGCCCAGATCGGACTCAAGGTGAGCCTGCTGCGGCTGGCGTGGCCCCAGCACCTGGAGACGATCGAGAACGGCAAGGCAGCCTTCTTCCGGTTCGGATGGGTGGGGGATTATCCGGACGCCGAGAACTTCCTGACGCTCTTCGACGAGCGGGCCTTCGGGCCGAGCGGAAACAACTACTTTCACTACGCGAATCCCGAGTTCCAGCGACTCTACGAGGCGGGGGTGCGCCAGACAGATCCCGACAGCGCGCTCGCGCTCTACAAGCAGGCCCACGAGATCGTCATGCAGGACCCGCCGATGATGCTCCTGTACCACAACGAGCGCGTCCACCTGCTGCAGGCCAACGTGCGCGGCTTCAAGGCCAATGCGCTGCGCTTCTACCTGGCCAAATACTGGTGGCTCGAAGACCCCGCGCGGGTGAACGGCAAGCGGGCCGCGACCCTGCCCGTCGCTCCGGCGTCGCGAGGCTGACGGTGCTGACCTACGTCACACGCCGCGTGCTGCACGCCGTCCCCATCCTGTGGGGCGTGCTGACGGTCACTTTCATCCTGATGTACGTCGTGCCGGGCGATCCGGCGCGGATCATGATGGGCGCGCGCGCGGACGAGGAGACCGTCAAGGCGATCCGCGCGGAGCTCGGCCTGGACGACCCGCTGCCGGTCCAGTACGGCCGGTTCGTGTCCAGGGCCGTGCGCGGCGACCTGGGTCGCTCCTACTTCACGAATCGCGACGTGGTGGGCGAGATCCTGGATCGGGTGCCGGCCACCGCGCTGCTCGGCTGCACGGCCATGTTCATCGCCGTCTCGCTCGGGATCCTGGTCGGCGTGGCCTCGGCCGTACGTCCATACTCGGTGCTGGACCAGTCCAGCATGGTGCTGGCGCTGATCGGGATCTCCATGCCCGTGTTCTTCCTGGGCTTGCTCCTGGCCTGGGTCTTCGGGTACCTCCTCGGGTGGTTTCCGATCTCGGGCTACGCCCAGAGCCTCTCCCAGCTCCAGTACCTGATCCTGCCCTCGCTCGCGCTGGCGGCCTCGCCGCTGGCCCTGATCGCGCGCCTCACGCGCTCGAGCATGCTCGAGGTGCTGCGCGAAGACTACGTGCGCACGGCCCGGGCCAAGGGGCTCGACGACCGGCTCGTGGTCTTCAAGCACGCCCTGAAGAACGCGCTGAACCCCATCTTGACCGCCGCCAGCCAGTCGCTGGCCGCCGTGCTCGCGGGGTCCTTCTTCGTGGAGTTCATCTTCAACTGGCCGGGCATCGGTCTGCTCGCGATCGACGCGATCAACAAGTACGACTTCCCGATGATCCAGGGCACCGTGCTCTTCGACGCCGCGGTCTTCATCGTGATCAACATCGTGGTCGACATCGGCTACGCGCTCCTGGATCCGCGCGTGAAGCTGAGCTGAGATGGAGACCCCCGAGGCCTCTCGCGATCCCCGCTCCGCCCCGGGCGCCCCCTCGTCCCTCGACCCGGGAGGCTCGGCGGGGCCGGCCGGGGCGGTCGCCGCCACCGAGCTCCGGGGGGCGGCCCGGCGGCGGGTCCCCGGCGTCCCCCCGCTGGGAGCCGAGCCCGGAGGAAGGGGAGCGGCGGCGCCGGATCTGGCCGCGGACGAGCGACCCTCGGCCAGCCTGGGGCACCACGCCTGGCGCCGGCTCTCGCGCAACCGTCTGGCGCTCATGGGGCTGGGGGTGATCTGCGTCTTCACGTTGATGGCCATCTTCGCGCCCCTCGTGGCCCCCCACGACCCCATCTCGCAGGAGCTCTCGAACGCCATCCAGGGCCCCTCGTTCGAGTATCCCATGGGCACCGACAACTTCGGGCGCGACATCCTCTCACGCCTCGTCTACGGGGCCCGCATCTCGCTCTTCATCGGGCTCCTGTCCCAGGTGCTGGCAGTCTCGATCGGCGTGACGCTCGGATCGCTGGCGGGCTACTTCCGGGGCTGGGTGGACAGCGCCGTGCTGTGGCTGACGAACGTGGTCTGGTCGTTCCCGTTCCTGCTGTTCGCGATCGCGCTCGTGGCCGCCCTCGGCCCCTCCATCCGCAACGTGTTCATCGCCGTGGGCCTGGCCTCGTGGGTGGGGATCGCGCGCATCGTGCGCGGGCAGTTCATCTCCCTCACGGAGAAGGAGTACGTCGAGGCCGCCCGGGCCCTGGGCTTCTCCAGCCCGCGCATCATCTTCCGCCACATCCTGCCCAACAGCGTCGGGCCGATCATCGTGCTGGTCACGCTCGGGTTCGCGAACGCGATCATCGTCGAGGCCGGCCTCTCCTTCCTGGGCCTCGGCGTCCAGCCGCCCACCCCGTCCTGGGGCCAGATGATCTACACCGGCTACGGCTTCATCGTGGCCGGGCAGGGCTGGTGGATGGCCGTGTTCCCCGGCTTCGCGATCCTGTTCGCCGTGCTGGCCTTCAACCTGCTGGGCGACGGCCTGCGCGACGCGCTCGACATCAAGCTCTGAACGACGAGCGGCCGCGCCCGCCGGCGCGCGGTCCGGTCACCCGCAGATCGTCTCTCGCCCCTCCCCGTCGGCCCGGCCGCGAGACCGCCGGGGCCGCCCCCCGCACGCCGGTTTTGCCACCTTTCTCGCAAAACCGCCGACGAGCCTCCGGCAGCCCGGCGGCTTTCCCGCCCAGTGGTGCGCACGCGGGCCGGTAGTCGCGCGGAATTAAATCTCCCTCCCGCCTCCACGCGATCGAACGCCGCTTTCCCCTTCCGGGTGATCCCGGGCGGCAGGGGGACCAGCCGGCGACTTCACGGGCGCACGGCGTCGCGTCCGGAAACGCGCCACGCTCCCGGCCGAATCAGCGCCTGCTGAGCGGATCCCGGACAGCGCCGCGGAGCCTCTCCCGGGGGCGGCGCCGGAGGCTTGGGAATTGCAAGAACGCGAGGCCGGCGGCGCTCATCCCGAGGGCCGCCCCGACCGGTACCGGCCGAGGACCTCGCATGCGCCCGAGACGCCGCCTGCACGACCAGCGGGGAACGACCACGATCGAGCTGGCCATCGTCTTCCCCGTTCTGATGCTCATGGTGCTCGGAATCTTCGACTTCAGCCACATGTTCTACACGCGGCTCACGATGCAGCACGCGGTCCGCGAGGCGGTGCGCTTCGCCGTGACCGGAAACACGACGGCCGATCCGAACACGGGCCAGCCGATGGCCCGCGCGGACGCCATCAAGAACAAGATCGCGCAGAACGCCGTCGCCATGGCCGTGGACCTGGACAAGATCACGATCACGCCCGCCGACGGGGGTGGGCCGGGCGACGTGGTGACGGTCCGCGCGGACTTCTCCTACGAGTTCTCGACTCCGCTCATCAAGCCCCTCTTTCCGGGCGGGCACTTCGACTTCACGGTCCGCTCCTCGATGAAAAATGAGCCTTTCTTCACCGGCTGACGCGGGTCCGCGCACCGCGCGCTCCAGGCTTCCCGTGAGGCGCGCGAGCGGCGCGCGCCGCTCGCTCGTGGCCGACCGGAAGGGGACCGCGCTGGTCGAGTTCGCGATCGTCACCCCGCTGCTCCTGATGCTGGTGCTCGGGGTGATCGAGTATGGAAACGTGTTCAGCAACGTGCACACGCTCGCGAGCTTGAGCCGCGAGGGGGCCAACCTCGCCTCGCGGGGCGCCACGCTGCCCACGGTCGTCGGCACGGTCATCGCGAACGGCACCGACATGGGGCTTTCGACACGTGGTGGCGTGGTCGCGAGCCGAATCTCCGTGAACGGCGGAGTGGCGAAGGTCGAGGAGCAATCGGCTTCGACCGGATATACCGGCAAGAGTCATCTGGGCGCGGCCAACACGCCGGCCGTCGGGACGGGAACCTGGGGACTCCAGGAAGGACAAATCGTCTATGTCGTCGAACTCTTCTACCGCTACGACACGATCACGCCGTTCGAGAACGTGGTGGGGATCGGCGTCCCGGACACCCTCTATGAGCGCGGAATCTTCTAGCCCCGACGGCCGCGGCACGCGGCCGGGTTCAGCCCGCTTGGGCCGCCGCCTCGCCGACCGGCGCGGCGCCGTGCTGGCCTTCGTCGGGATCATCATGGTGGTCCTGCTGGGCATGGCCGGCCTGGCGCTGGACAGCGCCCGCGGCTACGTGGCCCGCTCCCGGCTGTCGCGCGCGGTGGACGCGGCGGCGCTGGCCGGTGCCCGCTCGCTTCGGCAAGGTCAGGACACGGCGCGCCAGCGCGCCCTTGCGCTGGCCGCCGCCAACGGCGTGAGTGCCGCGACTGGGGCCAACGTCGTGGTCTCCTTCTCGAAGAACGCCATTGGTGAAGATCTGGTCAACGTGAACGCCAACGAGACCCTGCCCACGACGTTCATGCGCGTGCTGGGCGAGGACATCATGGGCGTGCAGTCGCGCGCGGTCGCGGCCGTGCCGCCGCTCGACCTGGCGCTGGTCCTGGATCAGTCCGGCTCGCTGGGGGCGGCGAACGCGTTCGACGACCTGCAGGCCGCCGCCAAGAACTTCGTCGACAAGTTCAGCGAGCAGATCGACCAGCTGAGCCTGACCTCGTTCCAGGTCCGGGCCGGCGATCATTTCAACCTGAACCAGCCCTTCAAGCTCTCGATCAACAACAAGATCAATCAGATGGTCTCGGCGGGGGACACGAACTCGCGCGAGGGCCTGCGCTACGGCTACAACCAGCTCCAGAGCGCCCAGGTCCGGCCCAGGTCGGTGCGCATCCTGGTGTTCTTCACCGACGGGCGGCCCACGGCCTTCCGGGGCATGGTGGGCGGGCAGGACCGCGCCATGGCGGTCTCGACCACCGTGACGGGCAAGGTGCGCGGCTACTTCAACAACCCGGACGCGCTGCCCTTGAATCAGACGGCGACCCCGAACGGGTGCGCGGGTGCCGCGACCTGCTTCGGCATGAACGAGGACGCGGTGCGGACCAAGGCCCGGACCGACGCCGAGGCACAGGCCACGGTCATCCGGCAGGACAAGATCTACATCTACTGCATAGGGCTGGGCGACCCCAAGGCCACGAATCCCATCCTCGTGCCCGACATGGACTTCCTGCGCCGCCTCGCGAACGAGGGCGGCATCGTCTCGGGCTCCCAGCCGCAGGGGAAAGCGTACTTCGCGCCCTCGGCCGCCGAGCTCGACAAGGTCTTCCAGGCCATGGCGCAGGACATCCTCGTCCGCCTGTCCGAGTAGAGCCCTCCGGAGGCGCGCGCCGGGAGAGCTCCCGGCCTGCGCCTCCCCCCTCTCGGCGCCCGGCCTCGCACCGCCTCCACGGCGCGGTACTCAGATCCGGCACCAAGGCTCCGGGTCGTTTCCGGGGCTCACGGGCCCCGGAGGGTCCGCGCCGTAGATCTTAAGCGGGGATTTCGGGGTGGGCGGGGCGACTGCTCGGGCGAAGCCCTCGCACTCGCGTGCTATGCGATTCCGAACGACATGAGGGGAGTTTTCGAGAGGCCGCTGCCCCCCGGCGAGGGCGCGCTGACGCCTTCTAGGCCGAGCGACTGTCTCCGACCGCCAGTGCCGCGTCCAGGTCGTCCAGCGTCACGTGCTCGAGGCTCGGCACGACGAGTGCGGCGCCGCTGAAGTCTCCCGCCGTGTACTCGTTGGGCACGACCACGCACGCGAGCCCCGCCCGCGACGCCGCCCGGAAGCCGTCCTCGGCATCCTCGATCACCACCACCGTCTCGCGCGGCAGCCCCAGCTCTTCCAGGCAGCGCTCGTAGAGCCGACCCTCGGCTCCGACCTTGGGGCCGCTCTGCTGCCCCAGCAGGGGCTCGAAGGCTCGTTCGTGACCGGGAAGGAGGTGGTGCAGGAGGGCGCGGATCTGGGGCTCGCTGGAGGTCGAGACGATGGCCAGGCGTACGCTCCGCTCGGCCGCCTCGCCGACCAGCCGGGTGACGCCCGGACGCAGCCGGAGGCCGGGGACGAGCTCCACGTAGCGCAGCTGCTTGATGCGGAAGAGCTGCTCCGCCGCTCCATCCACCTCGGCTCGCGAGAGCGTGCCGAGTCCCTCGAGCGCGAGGCGCATCCGGTTCTGGTTGCCCGGGATGCGCAGCAGGTCGCGGTATTCCTCCCAGCTCCAGCGGATGGGGAAGCCCAGCTCCGCGAAGGCCGCGTTGCAGGCCGCGAGGTGCCCGTCGCGCTCGGTGTCGGCGAGCGTGCCGTCGACGTCGAAGATGAGCGCGCGCACCCCGCCATGGGGGTCTGGCGAGGTCCGGCGCATGGACGGAATCCCTCTCTCGGATGGGTCGTACGAAGTCTGTGGGGTCGAGAATACCCGGCCTCGACATAATGTCAAATAAAAACTCCTTGCACTTGGGATAATCTCTGTTTATAAAAAAAGACCCATGAACCTGCACCAATTGCGCACGTTCGAGTCCGTAGCCCGCAACCGCAGCTTCACGCGCGCGGCGGCGGAGCTCTCCCTCACGCAGCCCGCGGTGTCGGTGCAGATCCGCGCTCTGGAGGAGTCGCTCGGGGCCGAGCTTTTCGAGCGGCTGGGTCGCGACGTGGGGCTCACCCAGGCCGGGAGCTTCCTGCTGGACTACGCCCGGCGCATCCTGGCGCTTCTGGAGGAAGCGCGCAGCGCGGTGGATGACCTGCAGGGACTGCGCCGCGGTCGCGTGAGCCTGGCCACGGTCAGCACGCCCGGGGCCTACGTGCTACCCCCGCTCCTGGGGGCTTTCCGCGACCGCTACCCGGGGATCCGGGTGACGCTGGAGGTCACGAACCGGGCCACGGTCAGGCGACGTCTCCTCGACCACGACGCCGACCTCGTGATCATGGGCCGGCCGCCCGAGGACGTGGACCACGTCGCGCGGCCCTTCCTCGAGAACGACCTGGTCGTGGTGGCGGCACCCGATCACCCGTTGGCCGTCAAGCGTCGGATCCCGCTGGCCGCACTCGCGCAGGAACCGCTGGTCGTGCGCGAGCCCGGCTCGGGCACGCGCAACGCCATGGAGGAGCACTTCCTGAAGCGCGGCATGCCGCCCCGGGTCTCCCTCGAGGTCGGGGACAACAGCGGCGTCAAGGAGGCGGTGGCGGAAGGCCTCGGCATCTCGGTCATCTCGCGCCACGCGCTGAACATGGAGCTCGCGTTGGGGCGCCTCGCGATCCTCGACGTGCAGGGATTCCCGTTGCACCGCCAGTGGTACGTGGTTCGCTCGCCCGCGCGCCGGCCCAGCCGCGCCGTGGCGGCCTTCGAGGAGTTCCTGATGACATCCGCGCGCGACGTCTTGCGCCGGCCGCTCTCGCGCGGCGCGGACCCGCAGGGCCGGCCCTCCGGCGCCCGCCGCTCGCGCCGCCCGACCCGCGCGGCCCGGGAGCGCGGTCCCGGCTCGCCGGGGCGCGCCGCCGCGCGCGTCGGCTAGGGCGCCGTGGGTCGGGCGCGGACAGCTCCGGTCGGCCCGCGGCCGGTCGTCCTCGGCATCGTGGGCGACAGCGCGGCCGGCAAGACCACGCTGACACGCGGGCTGATCGACTTGCTCGGACGCGAGCGGGTCACGCACGTCTGCGTGGACGACTACCACAAGTACGACCGGCGCGAGCGCTCCGCGCTCGGGATCACGGCGCTGCATCCCGACTGCAACCACCTGGACATCATCGAGCTCCACCTGGAGCGCCTGCACTACGGGCAGCCGATCATGAAGCCCGTCTACGACCACTCGACGGGCACGCTCGTGCGGCCCGAGTACGTGTGTCCGCGCGAGATCGTGATCGTGGAGGGCCTGCTCGGATTCCACACGCCTGTCATGCGCCAGTTCTACGACATCAAGGTCTATCTCGACCCGACCGAGGACCTGCGCCGCTTCTGGAAGGTGCGCCGCGACACCACCAAGCGCGCCTACACGACCGAGCAGGTGCTGGCCGAGCTCGAGCGCCGCGAGCCGGACTCGCAGGCCTTCATCCGGCCCCAGCGCGAGCACGCCGACATCGCGGTGCGCTTCATGCCGGCGGCGGGCGCGGCTGCCGAAGAGGTCGGGCCGCACCCCGACGTGCAGCTCACGCTGCGACCGACGATCCCGCACCCGGACTTGAGCTACCTGGTGGACGGTGGCGCGAAGGCGGGTTCGGGAATCCGGCTGTCGAAGGGCGGCGACGCGGAGCACCCGGTGGAGATCCTGGAGATCGAGGGCAACGTCACGCCGCAGCATGCCGCGCGGCTCGAGGCGGCGATCTGGCAGCATCTGCCCGAGCTCTCCTCGCTCCCGGCGGACCGGTTCGGCAACTACCTGGACCTCTACGAGATGCGCCACAGCGACCCGCTGGCCCTGACGCAGCTCCTGCTCACCTGCCACGTGCTGCGCGGGCAGACCGATCGCGCGTTCGCGCAGCCCGTCGCGGCCCTGAGCCGCCTGCGGGTGCCCATGGACGGGGCGGCGCACTCCGCCCCGGCCTCCCGCCCCGAGTAGGCATGCTGCGCCTATCTCCGTCCATCCTCTCGGCCGACTTCGCGCGGCTCGAGGCCCACGTCCGGGAGGCCATCTCGGCCGGGGCCGACTGGCTGCACGTGGACGTCATGGACGGCCACTTCGTGCCCAACCTCACGGTGGGCCCCCGGATCGTCGAGGCGCTGCGCCCGCTGGCCGACGACACCGGCGTCATGCTGGACGTGCACCTCATGATCGAGGAGCCGGACCGCTACCTCGCGGCCTTCGCCGCCGCGGGCGCGGACATCCTGACGGTCCACGTCGAGGCCTGCGTCCACCTGAACCGCACCGTCCAGGCGATCAAAGAGCTGGGTGTCAAAGCCGGCGTGACGTTGAACCCGGCCACCCCGCTCGCCACGCTCGAGGAGATCCTGCCCGACGCCGACCTCGTGCTCGTGATGTCGGTGAACCCCGGCTTCGGAGGCCAGGCCTATCTCCCCGGCAGCGCCGACAAGATCCGCCGCCTGCGCGCGCGGCTCGACGATCTCGGCTCGGGCGCCTGGCTCGAGGTGGACGGCGGCATCAAGCCCGAGAACGCCGCCGAGGTCGTCGCGGCGGGCGCCACGGTGCTGGTGGCGGGCAGCGCCGTTTTCGGCGGCCCGCGCTCGGTGGCCGAGAACCTGGCCGCGCTGCGCGAGGCGGCCGAGTCCGCGCTGCCCCGAGTCGGCGGCGTCCGGCCGGCATGAGCGCGCCGGATCGGCGAACCGGCCCTTGCACCCCTTCGCACGACTGGGCTAGTTGGAGCATGCGCAGCACCCGCCTCAGCCTCACGATCCCGCGCGGCTGCAAGGTTGTGCTCGCCGTCTTCGCGGCACTCGCTCTGATGGCCGGCTGCGGGGGCGGCTCCGAGACCCGCGGAGCGGCTCCCACCGCGACGGCCGAGCTCCACGACGCGAGCGGGCGGGACGTCGGGACGGCCCGCTTCGCGGAGGACGGCGAGGGCGTGCGGATCCTGCTCGAGCTGCACGGAATGCCCGAGGGTGTGAAAGGGGTCCACATCCACGAGACGGGGAGCTGCGAGCCGCCCGACTTCACCTCCGCGGGCGGGCACTTCAATCCGGAAGGGAAGCAACACGGAAAGGACAACCCGTTGGGGCCGCACGCGGGAGACCTGCCGAACGTCGAGGTGGGGAAGGACGGCACCGGCCGGTTCGACACGACGAGCGACCGGATCACGCTGGGAACGGGGACGGGATCGCTGTTCGACGCCGACGGCAGCGCCCTCGTCGTGCACGCCGGTCCCGACGACTACAAGAGCGACCCGTCGGGGGACAGCGGGGCGCGCGTGGCGTGCGGGGTCATCCGCAAGGAATGAGATCCCGTGCGCACCGAGGTCGCGGACGCCGTCGCTTGACTGCGCCTCCGACCTGCCCTAGCCTTCGACCCGCCCGCCCGCCCGACCGGCCTTCCGTCCCCATCGTCTAGAGGCCCAGGACACCGGCCTTTCACGCCGGCAACACGGGTTCGAATCCCGTTGGGGACGCCAATCTGCGCAAGCCCTCGCGGTCCTGGGTACTCCCTCTGGTTGATCGGACCACAGGAGGATCAACGTGCAACACCAGGCAGCATTTCTCTTGGCCCTGATGCTTCTGGGGCTCGTGGGTGGGCAAACAGCCTGGTCTCAAACGGACGACAGGCAGGTCGTCGCCGATCTCGACACGCGCTACCAGGCCGCCGTCAAGACGCACGACGTCGCCGTCATGGACAGCATCCTGGCCGACGATTTCGTGCTCGTGACGGGGAAGGGGAAGGCCTTCTCGAAGGCGGATCTGCTGGCGGAGGCTCGGGACGAGGGCGTCGTCTACGAGCACCAGGAGGACACGAACCAGACCGTCCGGATCTGGGGAAACACGGCGGTGGTGACGGCCCTCTTGTGGGCCCAGGGCACCGACAAGGGGAAGCCCTTCGACTACAAGCTCTGGTTCAGCGACACCTACGTGAAGACACTGACCGGCTGGCGCTATGTGTTCGCCCAGGCGTCGATTCGGCTCCCGGAGAGCCCGTAGGTCGAGGCGCAACGGCCCGGACGCTCAACGCGTCCGGCATCCAACGCCTGGGAAGCCAGCCACCTCGCGCCCGGCGCCCGCTACGGCTCGGCCGCCACCTCCCCCATCGGCCACGCCCCGCCCAGCGCCCGATAGAGCGCGACGAACGCGGTCACCGCGTCGGTTCGACCGCGCGCCAGGTTGTCCTGCGCCTCGAGCATCGTCCGCTCGGCATCCAGCACCTGCAGGAAGTCCGTAACGCCCTCGTCGAACCGGAGCTGCGCGAGCTCGACCGCCCGCTCGCTGGCCGCCGCGGCGTCCGCCAGGAGCGTCAACCGGGCCTTCGCGCGGTCGTAGGCCACGAGCGCCGTTTCCGTTTCCTCCAGCGCCAGGAGCACGGTCTGGTCGAAGGTCGCGCGCGCTTCGTCCGCCCGAGCTTCCTCGGCGCTCACCCGTGCCTTGACGCGCCCCAGGTCGAACATCGGCCACGTGATGATGGGACCCACGATGTAGCGCGTGGTCTGGGACTCGCCCAGCGATTCCAGGCTGTTGGCTGTGAAGCCGGCGTCCCCGCCGACCTCGAGCCGGGGCCAGTACTCGGCCTGGGCCGAGTTCACGAACGCCGTCTGCGCGGCGTAGCGCCGCTCGGCGCTCCGCACGTCGGGCCGCTGCCGCACGAGCATCTCCGGCGTGCCGACGTCCGGCTTTCCCGGGAGCTCGGGCAGCTCCACGGGAGCCGCCAGCGAATCGGCCAGCGAGCCCGGCGGCCGGCCCAGCAGCACGCCAATCCGGAAGATGCCGCTCGCGACCCGCGTCTCGAGCTCGGGAATCGTCGCCAGCGTCGCGCTCAGCTGGGCGCGCGCCCGCTCGCGGTCGAACGCCGTGCCCCGACCACCTTCGAGCCGGTCCTCGGTCAGCTGGAGCGTCTCGCGCTGGTTCTCGGCGTTCCGCTGCGCCACGGCCAGCTGCTCCTGCGCTCCCCGTAGCTCGTAGTAGGTGCGGCCGACCTCCGACGCCAGGACGACCTGCACGTCCCGCAGGTCCTCGCCGGCCGCTCGCTCGAGGGCGTTCTGACCCGCGACGTTGTTTCGGATCCGGCCGAACACGTCGATCTCCCAGCTGCCCTCGAGCCCGGCCGTGTAGAGATCGAGGTCCACCGCTCCCGGAAGCCCCGGGAAGGACTCGCCGCTGATCCGCTGACGCCTGTAGCCGCCGCTCGCGGTCACCGTCGGGAAGTAGTCGAAGGTGGCGAGGTCCCGGTTCGCCTGCGCGTTCGCGAGCCGAGCGGCGGCCACGCGGACGTCCAGGTTCGCCCGCATGGCGGCCGCGACGAGCCGGCCCAGGGTCGTGTCGCCGAGATCGGTCCAGAAGGCCTCGATCGGGGGGGCGGGATCGAAGGTGCTGTCCACGGCGGAGACGAAGCTCGGCGAAGTCGGCACCGTCGAGATCTGCGGGCCCGGCTGGATGGCGCACGCGGCGGTGACCAGCGCCAACGCCGCGGCCGCGCCGGCCAGCATGTGAGGGCGCCTACGCATGGGCGTCTCCTTCGGCAGACGGCGCCAGAGGGGCGGGAGTCGTCTCAGCCTGCCGCGCCTCGTGGCGACGCTCGACCAGACGACGGACGACGACGTAGAACACCGGCGTGAGCATGAGACCGAAGAACGTGACGCCCAGCATCCCCGAGAAGACCGCGATCCCCATGGCCCTCCGCATCTCGGCCCCGGCGCCGCTGGCCAGAACGAGCGGCACGACGCCCATGATGAACGCGAAGGACGTCATGAGGATCGGCCGGAGCCGGATCCGGCAGGCGTCCAGCGCCGCCGTCACGCGGTCTTTCCCCTGCAGCTGGAGCTCGCGGGCGAACTCCACGATCAGGATCGCGTTCTTGCAGGCCAGTCCGACCAGCACAACGAAGCCGATCTGCGTGAAGACGTTGTTGTCGCCCCGGCTGAGCCAGACGCCCGTGATGGCCGAGAGCAGGCACATCGGGACGATCAGGATGACGGCCAGGGGCAGGGACCAGCTCTCGTACTGCGCGGCCAGCACGAGGAAGGCGAGCAGCACGCAGAGCGGGAAGATGAACAGCGTCGTGTTGCCGGCCAGGATCTGCTGGTAGGTCAGGTCCGTCCACTCGAACCCCACCCCGTTCGGCAGCGTCTCCACCGCGATCCGCTCGACGATCTGGATCGCCTGGCCCGAGCTGACGCCGGGCGCGCCGGCTCCGTTGATGTCGGCGGACGGGTAGGCGTTGTAGTGGAGCACGCGATCGGGCCCGTTCGCCTCCCGGATCGTGAGGACGGAGCCGAGCGGGACCATTTCCCCGGCCGCGTTGCGCACCTTCAGCTGCGCGATGTTGTCGGCGGTCGCGCGGAACGGCGCATCGGCCTGCGCGATGACCTGGTAGGTGCGTCCGAAGCGGTTGAAGTCGTTCACGTAGGCCGATCCCAGGTAGATCTGCATTGTCTGGAACAGGTCGATCATGTCGATGCCCTGACGCTTGACCTTCTCGCGGTCCACGTCCGCGTAGAGCTGCGGGACGTTGATCTGGTAGCTCGAGAACGCGCCCGCGAGCTGCGGCGTCTGGTAGATCTTCCCGAGCATCGCCTGGAGGGCGCCGTAGAGGTCGCTCTCGCCCAGCCCGGCGCGGTCCTGGAGCTCCAGCTTGAATCCGCCGATCGCCCCCAGGCCCATGACCGGCGGCGGCGGGAAGACGGCCACGAAGGCTTCCTCGATCGAGCCGAACTTCTGGTTCAGCGCGTTCGCGATCGCGGGGCCGGTCTCCTCCTTGCCCTTCCGCTCGTCGAAGCCCTTCAGCGTGAAGAAGACGATGCCCGCGTTCGAGCTGTTCACGAAGCCGTTGATCGAGAGCCCCGGAAAGGCGACCGCGTTCTCGACGCCGGGCTGCTTCAGGCCGATGTCGGACATCCGACGGATGACGGCCTCCGTGCGATCGAGCGTCGCCGCGTCGGGCAGCTGGGCGAAGGCCACGAGGTACTGCTTGTCCTGGGAGGGCACGAAGCCGGAGGGCACCAGCCGGAACATGAACGCGGCCAGCGCGATCAGCCCGACGTACAGGAGGAGCGGGGCCGCCGTCCGGTGGACCAGGCCGCCGACGGCGCCGCCGTAGCGCTCCGACGCGCGATGGAAGAAGCGGTTGAAGGGCCGGAAGACCCAGCCGAAGAGCTTGTCGAGGATCGTCTGTAGACGGTCCTTCGGCGCCCCGCGGGGCTTCAGGAGGATCGCGGACAGGGCCGGCGAGAGCGTGAGCGAGTTGAAGGCCGAGATGACCGTCGAGAAGGCGATCGTGAGCGCGAACTGGCGGTAGAACTGCCCGCTCAGGCCGCTGATGAACGCGATCGGCACGAACACGGCGCAGAGGACGAGCGCGATGGCGATGATCGGCCCGCTGACCTCCTGCATGGCCAGGTAGCTCGCCTCCTTCGGCGAGAGGCCGTCCTCGATGTGACGCTCGACGTTCTCGACGACGACGATCGCGTCGTCTACGACGATGCCGATCGCGAGGACCAGACCGAAGAGCGACAGCGTGTTGATCGAGAAGCCGAACGCCAGCATGAACGACATCGTGCCGATGATGGAGACCGGCACGGCGAGGAGCGGGATGATCGAGGCCCGCCAGGTCTGCAGGAACACGACGACGACGATGACGACGAGCAGGATCGCTTCCAGGAGCGTGATCACGACCTCGCGGATCGACTCGCGCACGTTGATCGTCGGGTCGTACACGATCCGGTAGTCCACGCCCTGCGGAAAGAAGGTCTTCTTCAGCTCCGCCATCGTCGCGCGCACGCTTGACGACAGCGCCAGCGCGTTCGATCCCGGCGCCTGGAAGATGCCGATGCCGACCGCCTGCTTGTTGTCGAGGAGCGAGCGCAGCGAGTAGCTCCCGGCCGCGAGCTCGACCCGGGCGACGTCGCGGAGCCGCGTGATCTCGCCGTCCGCGCCCGTCTTCACGATGATGTCGCCGAATTCCTGCTCGTCCAGCAGGCGCCCGTGCGCGTTCACGGTGAGCTGGTAGTCCACCTTCGAGGACATCGGCGGCGCGCCGACCACGCCGGCCGCCACCTGGACGTTCTGCTCGCGGATCGCGCGCACGATGTCGCCGGCCGACAGGTCGCGGGCCGCGACCTTCTGCGGATCCAGCCAGACGCGCATCGCGTAGTCGCCGCCGCCGAAGACCTGCGCCTGACCGACGCCGGGAAGCCTCGCCAGCACGTCCTTGACCTGGAGCAGGCCGAAGTTCCGCAGGTAGGTCGCGTCGTACCGGTCGTCCGGGGAGATCAGGTGGACGACCATCGTCAGGTCGGGCGAGCTCTTGACGGTCGTCACGCCGAGCTGGCGCACCTCGTCGGGCAGGCGGGGGAGCGCCTGGCTGACCCGGTTCTGGACCTGGACCTGTGCGAGGTCCACGTCCGTGCCGATGCGGAACGTCACCGTGAGCGTGAGGACGCCGTCGGCGGTGGCCTGCGAGGACATGTAGAGCATGTTCTCGACGCCGTTGATCTGTTCCTCGAGCGGCGTCGCGACGGTCTCGGAGAGGACGCGGGGATTGGCGCCCGGATAGGTCGCCGTGACGACGATCGACGGCGGCACGACCTCCGGGTACTCGCTGATCGGCAGCGCGTTCATCGCGAGCAGGCCCGCGATGAAGATCGCGATCGAGAGCACGCCCGCGAAGATCGGGCGCTCGATGAAGAAGCGGGAGATGTTCATGGGCCCGACGTCGCGTCCATCAGCGGGCGGCGGTCGAGCGCTTCGCGGGAATCGAGTCCGGCCGGGCGCCCGAGCGCGAGGTCGGCGTCGAATCGGCACCGACGGCCCCGTGCGGCGCGGTCGAATCGGACCGCACCGTCGGCCCCGGCGTCGTCGCGTCGGGCTGCGTTCCGTCCGGCGCCGCAGCCGAGTCCGGGACCATCGGCTCCTCCTTCGGCGCCACCTTCATGCCGGAGCGAACCCGCTGCAGGCCGTTCACTACGATGCGCTCGCCGCCCTGAAGACCCGACGTGACGATGCGCAAGTCGTCCACAAGGCGCCCGAGCTCGATCCGACGATACTCGACGGTGCTGTCGGGCTTCAACACGAACACGAACTTCCTGTCTTGGTCGGTTCCGACCGCGGTGTCGCGGATCAGCACGGCCTTGTAGCGCCCGCTCCCGATGAGCTTGAGGCGCGCGAACAGCCCCGGCGTGAAGATGCGGTCCTCGTTCGAGAAGACCGCGCGCGCCCGGATCGTCCCAGTGGACGGGTCGAGCTGGTTGTCCACGAAGTCCACGTACCCCTCGTGCGGGAAGCCCACCTCGTTGGCGAGAGCCAGGAAGATCGGGTTCCGGACGTCTCGCGAGCTCGCCCGCTGCCCCGCCCGCGCGAGCTCGCCGTACTTCAGATACGTCTGCTCGTCGCCCTCGAAGTAGACGTAGATCGGATCGAGCGAGACGACCGTCGTGAGGAGCGTCGGATCCGAGCCGCTCTGAACGAGGTTCCCCTCGGTCACCTCGGCCCGGCTGACCCGCCCGTCGATGGGAGAGCGCACCTCCGTCCATTCCACGTTGAGCCGGGCTTCCGTCACCTGAGCCTCGGCCGCCCGGATCGCGGACTGGCTCTCCTTGAACTCGCTGGCCCGCTGGTCGAACTCCTCGCGGGAGATCGCTTCCTTCGCGACCAGGACCTTCGCGCGCTCGAGATCACGGTCGGCGAGCTCGGCTCGCGTGCGGGCCGCCTCGAGGTTCGCCGCGGCCTGGGCCAGGTCCGCGCGGTACTCGCGCGGGTCGATGACGAACAGGACGTCGCCCTTGTGGACCTCCTTCCCCTCGGCGAAGGCGACCTTCTCGATGTAGCCCGACACGCGCGGACGGATCGCGACGGTCTCCACGGCCTGCATGCGGCCGCTGAACTCGTCCCACTCGTTGATCTCGCGCTCGATCGCGGCGGCCACCGTCACTAGCGGTGCCGGAGGGGCTGGTGGATCGCTCCGTCCGCAAGCGGCAAGGAATAGAGCCGGCAGGAGCGACGCCCCGAACGAGGCCGCGAAGGTGCGAGTTGCCGGCACTTTCACACAGACCTCCTCGGGGACGCGCTGGATGGCGATCGCATGAGGAAAGCCCCGAACCGGTTCTGCTCAGACGTTCGCATGTCGGAGATGGAGACCCTTACGTGGACATCCGGGCCTTTATGCCCGGCCTGGCCGATCCCCTCGTCGCTCTCTAAGTCGAACGAGCCGCCTCGAGATCGACATGCCGCCGACAGAAAGCCAGGTTGTATGTATCCAATGCACCTGCGACAGGCAACGTGAAATTCGGCGCCCCAGCGGGATTCGAACCCGTTTTGCCGGCGTGAAGGGCCGGTGTCCTGGGCCTCAAGACGATGGGGAACGGAAGGCCGGTTCAGGCCGGGGGGGGCGGAGGGAAGGTAGGGGCGGGCCGAATCCGAGTCAACCGATCGCCAGGTTCGGCTGCCGCCGCTCAGCTCTTGCGGATCATCGGTGTGCGATGGAGAGCCACTTCACGGGCCGGACAGCGCGCCGTTCCAGACCTCGAATCCTCTCCCCGCCCGCTCGTCCCCCTGGTAGAACGTAAGCACGCTGAAGGTGTGATAGGCGAGGAACTCCAGCCGCTCGGGATGCGCCACGGTTCGGCGGTAGAAGGGTCGCCACGTCCCGGTGTTGAAGTAGAACTGCCGCCGGCCGCGCTTGCCGGGCCCGACGGCCAGCGGTCGGACCTCGTGGAAATGCGTGTGCCCGTACGCGACGTAGTCGGCTTCGCCCGAGGCGATCTCCGGTTCGGCGAGGGCGTGGTGGGCGAACCCGGAGTAGTCGTCTCCCAGGAGCGGAAGCAGTCTGCCGGCCACGAAGCGCACCGCACGGCGGTCGATGAAGCGCTTGAGCAGGCCGAATTTGAGCTGCAGCCGGTCCACCGGGTCCCACTGCCAGCGGCGGTCCCATTGGCGCACGAAGTCGAGGGCGAAGAACTGCTCGCAGAGGCGGCTCCATACGTCGGCCACGACTTTCCCGGCGTGCTTTCCCTCCAGCTCCAGTCGCCGGATCGTGCCCAGGACCCAGAAGGGGATCATCGCGAACGGCCGCACGTTGTCCATCTCGTCCAGCGCGCGCATCAGCGGGTCGCGCCCGTCCAGTCCGAGTGCTTCTTGCACGGCCGGAGCGAGGCGGTTGAGGAGCTCGATCACGACTCCGTCCGCGATGGCCGACCGATTGCGCTCCCCGTCGTAGCTGTCGGGGTCGTGAACGTCCCCGTGGCGGACCACCAGCCGGTGCGCGCGGAGTCTCGCGGCAAGGTTCGGATCCGCCTCCGAGGCGGTGTGGGGAAAAGGACCCGCTGGATTGGCCAGGCCCAAAGCGCTCGTCACCCGCCAGCGAATGGCTTCGTAGACCGGGCCGGGCAGACGCAACGGCCAGTCGTGATTGCCCACGAAGTAGGTGATGCGGACCGGGACGTGATACGTGCGCTCGCCCTCGTGGAAGGAAGCCCCTTCCTGGCCCAGCCGGCGCAGGATGGCCAACGCTTCCTCGTTGCGGGCCAGGATGCGATCGACGGCCGATCCCACCAGATGGGCGACGCCATCGGGCGGATCCCAGGGTCGCGGGACCGACGCTCGCCCCGGGCCCCGCACCGGCCAGGCGGTGGAGCGCAGCAGGTCGAGGGTGTCGCCAAGCAGGATCAGGTCGAGCCCCTCGCGAAGGGGTTGAAAGCGTCCACGGCGGTGGCTCGCGTGGCGAGCCATCTCGCCGATCAACCTCGCGAACAGGGCGAAGGCACCGGGCTCGACGGTCGTGCCTGAGGCTCCGTCCGTGAGGTGCAGATCGCTCACGAGGACGATCAAGACGCTCCCACCCCGACGGTCTCTGCCGGCGCGGGGTCGGCTCCAGCGCCCGTCGTGGGAACGACGGCCCGCGCGATCTCGTGGGCCGCGGTCGGCCGCCCGGCCAGCCTGGCGGCGGCGGTCAGCCGCCTGAGGCTCGCGGGGTCGCCGAAGAGTGCCGCCAGCTCGGCCTTCACGGCGTCTCCGTCGGTAGCCGCGACAGCCGCGCCCGTCCGCAGCAGAGCCTGCAGGTTCGCTTCCTCGTGCCCCGGGATCGGACGCGTGAGGAGGAGCGGTCTCCCCACCGCCAGGGCCTCGCTGGCCGTGAGCCCGCCCGGCTTGCCGAGCACCACGTCCGCGGCCGACATCAGGCGCTCCACGTCCCGCACGTAGCCGAATACCCTCAGGCGAGACGCCGGCACGCCGAGCGAACGCAGCCTGTCGGCCACCGCGGAATTGTCGCCGCAAACGGCGAGCACCTGCAGGCCATCGACCGGCGCCGCCAGCGCGGCCGCGGCGGTCGCCTCGACCCCGAGACCGAGCCCCCCGCCCATCACCAGCGCGACGGGTCGTTCGCTGTCGAGTCCGAGCTGCCGGCGAGCCTCGTGCCTTGGGGGCGGGCGCGAGAACGCGGGCGAGACCGGGATGCCGGTCGCGAGCACCCTTGCCGCGGGAACCTTCAGCCGCAGCTCGCGCGCGAGCTCCGGCGTCGCCACGAAGTAGCGCCCGGCCCGGCGCTGGGTCCAGTAGCGGTGCAGCGTGAAGTCCGTGACGACCGCGTGGAACGGAGGGAGCTCGGGAAGGGACCGGATGAGCTGGAGCGGCAGGAAGTGCGTGCACAGGCAGGCTCGCCAGCGTCCGGAGACCAGCAGCCGGCGGAAGTCCCGGAACAGCAGACGTTCCGCGAGCGGGCCCATCCCGAGATTCGGGACGAGCCGGTCGGTGGCGCCGTAGAGCGTGCGCCATACGCGGGGCGCGCGGGCAGCCACGAGCTCGAAGCTGCCGGCGTACAGCGATCGAACCCAAGGTGGCGCGAGATCCAGCACGTCCACGTGCTCGACGCGGAGCTCGGGGTCGAGCTCGACCACGGCCTCCCTCAGCGCCTCGCCTGCGCGCATGTGGCCGCTGCCGGCAGAGGCCGAAGCCACCAGCACACCCGCCGGTGAGCTAGGAAGACTCCAACGCAGGCTCGTCGAGCTCACCGCGGCCCAAGCTAGGAGCCGATCGCAACGCCGGCGTGACGGGCGAGCGACGTATTCGTGGGGCCTGCCAAGCTTGACCCCTCGCCTCGGCGTAACGAGAATGTCGCCTCACGCCCAACCGGCGGCGCCTATGACCCGGCACATCCTCTTCCTGCTCGCGTTGCTGAGCGCCTCGACGCTCTTCGCTCTGGCCGAGATCCAGATCGAAGGGCGCCACGGGTGGGCCAGCCGCCTCCCCACCTGGCGCTTCGAGAGCCCCTGGACCCGCCGGCTCCTCGGCGCCCGAGCCGTCACCGGCTACCATCTCTACGTGCAACTCTTCATGCTGGTCGCCCTGCACCTGCCGTACGGGCTGGGCCTCGCCCGGCCCTCCTTAGCGGCCGAGCTGCGCATCCTCTCGTTTCTGCTGCTGTTCTGGGTCGTGCAGGACTTCCTGTGGTTCGTGCTCAATCCCTCGTTCGGGATCCGCCGCTTCGACGCGCGACACGCCTGGTGGCATGCGCCGAACTGGTGGTGGATCATGCCGCGGGACTACTGGCTCTTCACGCCGCTGGGTCTCCTGTTGTACATGCTGAGCTGGGGGCGCTGAGGCGGGGCTCTAGGGCAGCGCCGCCGGCTCCGCGTCCGACCCCTCGGCGATCCCCTCGAAAAGAAACGTGGACAGGTAGCGCTCGGCCGTGTCGGGCAGCATCGCCAGCAGGACGCTTCCCTCGGGGGCCTTCTGGGCCACCTTCTGGGCCGCCGCGAACGTGCCGCCCGAGGAGATCCCGCAGAAGATCCCTTCCTTCTGCGCGAGGTCGCGGGCGGCGTCGCGCGCCTCCTCGTCCGTCACCGGCAGGACCTCGTCGTAGATCTCGCGGTCCAGGACCGCCGGGATGAAGTCGGGCGTCCAGCCCTGGATTTTGTGCGGTTGCCACTCGCGTCCCGAAAGAAGCGCCGCCCCGGCCGGCTCGGTGACGACGATCTTCACGTCGGGCCGCGCCGCCTTCAGCATCTGACCCGCGCCGGTGAGCGTCCCGCCCGTCCCGTAGCCCGTGACCCAGTAGTCCAGCCGTTTGCCCGCGAAGTCGCGCAGGATCTCGGGTCCGGTCGTGTTCCGGTGATACTCGGGGTTGGCCGGGTTCTCGAACTGCCGCGCCAGGAACCAGCCGTGCTTCTTCGCGAGCTCCTCGGCCTTCTTCACCATCCCCGTCCCACGCTCGGCGGCGGGCGTCAGGAGCACGCGCGCGCCCAGGAAGCGCATGAGCTTCCGCCGCTCCACCGAGAAGCTGTCGGACATGACGGCCACGAACGGATATCCCTTGGCGGCGCAGACCATCGCCAGCGCGATCCCGGTGTTGCCCGAGGTGGCCTCGACCACCGTCTGGCCCGGCTTGATCGTGCCGCGCCGCTCGGCGTCCTCGATGATCGCGATGGCGAGCCGATCCTTCACGGACGAGAGCGGGTTGAAAGCCTCGCACTTCACGTAGATGGTCACGTGCGAAGGGGCGAGCCGGTGGATGCGCACGATCGGCGTGTTGCCGATCGTGCCGAGGATGGAATCGTAGATCACGGTGATCTCCGTGGGTGGGGGAAGTCGGCCTGCCGGACGAACGAACGGCGTGGGGCGAAGCGTTCGCTCCGCCCCCGCCGAGATGCGATTCGCGACCGATCAGCCGCCTTGATGGACCATCGTGCCGGCGAGCTTGGCGCTCGCCAGGGAGCGTCCCTGCATGGCCCGCTCCACGTCCTCCAGCGAGGCGCCCATCTCGAGCTCGAGCGGCGCGTCGAGCGCGTGCAGCCGGAAGACGTAGCGGCGCACAGGCCCGGGCGGCGGACACGGTCCGTCGTACCCGAGGCGTCCCAGGTGGTTCTTCCCCTGGCGCGCGCCGCCCAGCTCCGAGAGCACGCCGTTCCGTGACAGGCCCTCGGGCAACTGCGTCGTGTCGGGAGAGATGTTGAACAGCACCCAGTGCACGCGTCCATGGAAGGGCGCATCCGGGTTGTCCATCACGAGCACGTACGCGCGCGTGTTCGCGGGCGCCCCGCTCCACTCCAGCGGGGGCGAGATGTTCGCGCCCCAGCAGGTGTACCGGGTGGGGATGGGGTTGCCTTCACGAAAAACGCTGCTCTTGATCGAGAACGCGAACGAAGCTCCTCGCCCCATGGCACCTCCTGGCTCGGGTGGTCGGCACGGGCGGCCGCAAGAGGGCTCTCCTCCAGGACCTCCGACACTCCGTCCCCGGCGGACGGACTCCCGTCACGTCCCTGAAACCCGCGGTCCCGCTTCCCGGGAGTTTCCCGCCGGCATCCAGGCGGGACTCTAGAAGGCGAGCGGACGGCGGTCAACGACGATCGGCGTCCGGCCCCGGGAGACGGAGTCTCCCGTGCCCTGCGGCCATGTCGAGCGTCCGCGTAACACTTGTGACGGCACGGCCGTCTCGGTGGCGCGTTGCCCCCAGCTCGAATGTGAACAAACGGTTACATCCACCCCGCGGGCGCCCCTGTTGATCCTTTCGTGACCGATCCGGCGAAGGTCCGTGACAGCGGCCGGTTAGCCTAGCGCCTCCACCGTAGCATTTCGCATCCCACTCGACCGCCCCTCGGGGCCCCGGCCGGAGGGCCCTCCGGCGAAGGACAGGGAGGAAGATGATGCGTCGACTTGTTTGCGTGGCGTGGCTGCTCGTCCTCGCGTGCGCGGCCGGTGGCTCCGGCCTCGTCGCGCAGGAAGCGGCCGCCGGGGGCCGCATTCAAGGCAAGATCGTGGACTCGGAGACCGGTGATCCGCTGGTGGGGGCCGAGGTGTACGTGCAAGGAACCCAGCTCGGCGGCCTCACGGACCTGGACGGGAAATACGAGCTCGACGGGGTACCCGTGGGCACGCAGGCCTTGCGGGTGCTCTACCTGGGCTACGCCGAGAAGATCGTATCCGGTGTGGCCGTGACGGCCGAAGCGCCGGCCAACGTGGACGTCGGCATGGTTGCCGAGGCCGTGATCGCCGAGGGCGTGACGGTGGAGGTCACGGCCCAGGAGGAGCGCGGCTCGGTCGAGGCGGCCCTCTCCTACCAGCGAAGCGCCATGAATGTGGTGAGCGGGGTGTCGTCCCAGGAGATCGCGCGCGCGCCGGACTCCGACGCTGCCGAGGCCGTGCGCCGTGTCTCGAGCGCCTCGATCGTGGACGACAAGTACGTCTATGTCCGGGGCCTGGGGGAACGCTATTCGACCGCACTCCTCGACAACACTCTGCTTCCCACGCCGGAGCCCGAGAAGCGCGTCGTCCCGCTGGACCTCTTCCCTACGAACATGATCGAGAGCGTCTTCACCGTGAAGTCCTTCACGGCCGACTTGCCGGGCAATTTCGCCGGCGGCCTCGTGAACATCCAGACCAAGGACATCCCCGACGAGGGCTTCTTCCGCATCACCACCGGGATCGGCTACAACTCGAGCTACAACGACAACGACGTCGTGACCTATCCAGGAGGCGACACGGACTGGCTGGGCATCGACGACGGCACCCGCGCGCTGCCGGGTGGTCTGCCCGACCTGATCTCGGTCACCACTCCGCCGGCCCAGGCGGGGCAGTTGCACTCCGAGTTCGAGCCGATGGGACAGAGCGAAATCGAGCCCGTGGAGTTCGGCGACTACAACAAGTCCTTCGGCTTCTCCTTCGGAAACAAGAGCCGCCTCTTCGGCAAGGACGGCGGCTACACGCTCGGGCTCAGCTATTCGTACAAGACGAATTCGTGGGACGAGAGCGAGTTCTTCCCGAGCCTCGAATCCGACCTCTTCCAGTACGACTTCGACTCGCAGATCGGCAGCGAGGAGGCGCTCTGGGGCGTGCTGGGCGGCTACAGCATGGACGTCGGCAAGACCGATCGGCTCTCGCTGAAGGTGCTGTTCACGCAGGACGGGGAGGACGAGACGCGCATCGTGACGGGACCCTTCGACCTCTCGACCAGCGGCTTCGCGCTCATCAACCGTCTGACGTTCGTGGAGCGGACGCTCCTCAGCACGCTGCTCAGGGGCGAGCACAAGGTTCAGGCCCTGGGCGATGGCAGGCTGGAGTGGGACGCCTCCTACGGCTACACCCACCGCGACGAGCCGGACACGCGTCAGATCTGGTACACGAAGCAGTCGGCGACGGAAGGTACTTTCGCCTTCAACGAATCAGGCGACAACGGGCGATTCTTCTCGACCTTGTCGGACAATCTCTTCCAGGGAAACCTGAAGCTCAGCTCGCGCGTGGGGCTCTTCGGCGAGAGCCTGATCGAGGCCGGCCTCTACGGGGGTTACCGGACCCGCGATTTCGACGCCCGGCGGTTCAGCTACGAGGCGGCTACCCAGGATGTCCGCGAGCTGCCGCCCGATCAGCTCTTCACCTCGTCGAACATCGCCGCCGGGGACCTGCGCTTCCTCGAGTCGACACAGGCGACCGACCAGTACGAGGCCAAGGAGCCGAGCGGCGCCGCCTTCGCCAGCCTCGACATCGGGCTCTCGAGTCGCGTGCGGATGACGCCGGGCCTGCGGGTGGAGGTCAACGATACGCAGGTGGATGCTTTCGATCCCCGCAGCGGCGCGGCGATCACCCCGCTTTCGGCCGACCTGTCCACGGTCGAGCCGCTGCCCACGCTCAACGTGCGCTGGGAGCCCACGACCGAGCAGGTCGTGCAGGTCTCGGCGGCGCGCACGATCGTGCGTCCCGACTTCCGGGAGCTGGCCCCCTTCCGGTACGACAACTACCTCGAGAGCACCCTCGGGAATCCCTTCCTCCAGAACGGCTCGATCTACAACGCCGACCTGCGGTGGTCTCTGTTCCCCGCACCCGGCGAGATCGTGTCCCTCGGCGTCTTCTACAAGTACTTCAACGACCCCATCGAGATCGTCCGCCTGCCGACGGGCGGCACGAACGTGGGATCTCCGGAGCCGTACAACGCCCCCAGCGCGCAGGTCTACGGCGTTGAGCTCGAGTTGCGCCAAGACCTGACGCGGGTGGGTCTCACGGGGCTCGGGATCTCGGGCAACGTCGCGCTCGCCGACTCCAAGGTGAAGCAAGACGAGCCCGTCGAGGTCTTTCTGGGGTCCGCCGGCAGCAGCGGCGCGGATCTGCTGTCTCCCGAGGTGTTCACGAACAGCGAGCGTCCGATGGCGGGGCAGTCCGACTTCCTCGTGAACGCTTCACTCTACTACACGCTCTCGTCCGTCGGAACGACCGCTACCGTGCTCTACAACGGCGTCGGGAAGCGGCTCTACCAGGTCGGCACGCAGGGTTTCGACGACATCTACGAGCTGCCGCGCCACACCTTCGACGTGACGCTCGAACAACCGCTCTTCCAGTCCATGATGGCCAAGCTCGCGATCGAGAATCTGACCAACGCCGAGTACCGCTACGAGCTCGGCGATGTCCGAACCCGGGAGTACAAGGCGGGCCGCCAGATCAAGCTCGACCTGGGGTATACCCTCTAACCAACCACCGACAACCGAAGGGGGAGCAAGCGATGCGGATGAGCTTTCGGGGTCTGAGAGGGCTCGCGCTGGCGACGCTCGTGGCCGCCAGCCTGGCTGCCTGCGGCGACAGCAACAACGATGGCAACAACCCGCCTCCCGGCCCACAGGAGGCCACCCTGACGGGTGACGTGAACGGGACGCGCACGCTCTCGCCCGACACGACGTATACCATCCAGGGCTTCTTCCGTGTCTCGCCCGGCGCGACGCTGATCGTCCCGGCCGGCACGCAGCTCCTGAGCGATCCCGACACCAGGGGAACGCTCATCACCCGGCGCTGCGACTCGGTGAACCCGAGCGGGAGGCTCATCATTCAGGGCACGGCCGCGGATCCGGTGGTCTTCCGTCCCGCGGTCTCCGCGGGCACCGCGCGCGTGCGCGGTACGGGCGGCGGCGTCCTGCTGGCCGGCTGCGCGCCCATCAACCTGCCGGGCGGCAGCGGCATATCGGAGGGCGTGAGCGAGCCCTTCGGCGGCACGAACGCCAACGACTCGAGCGGCGAGATCCACTACCTGGTGATCGAGTTCGGCGGGGTGAAGGTGACTCCCGACAACGAGATCAACGGGCTCACGATGGCCGGCGTCGGCAGCGGGACCGTCATCGACCACGTGCAGTCGCACTTCATCGCCGACGACGGGTTCGAGTGGTTCGGCGGCACGGTGAACGCCAGCTTCCTCGTCAGCTCGGCCAACGACGACGACAACCTCGATTGCGACAACGGCTGGGTGGGTACGGTCCAGTTCGCATTTGTGATCCAGGACAGGAACCTCGCCAACCGCGGTGAGGAGTGCGACAACGACGCCAACGGCAGCGGCAACCTGCCCTTCACGATCCCCAGTTTCTGGAACGTGACGTACGTCGGGACCGGCGTCGCGAGGGCGAACAGCGAGAACAACGACGGCCTCTACATTCGCCGCAATTCGGGGAGCCTGGTCCACAACGCCATCGTCGCCAACTTCGGCAACGTGGGGGCGGTGATCGACGGCGACGCGTCGTTCGCACAGGTCGCGGCCGGGAACCTGGTCCTGAACAACATCCTGTTCTTCAACAACCAGGGGCTCGCCAGTCCCGCGGCGCAGGCGGCCGGTACTCCGCTCGAGAGGAACATCAACCGCTTCTCGGGCGGCGCCTACGTCACGACCGACGTCGCGACCGCCTTCGGCGCCGGCACGTTCGTCTTCGCCGACCCGCAGTTCACGTCGGTGGACTTCAGCAATCCGATCAACGGGAACCAGCCCAACCCGCTGCCGCAAGCCGGCTCGCCGGCCCTGAACGCGGCGAACGCCGCCACGCCGACGGGCCCGGGCATCGTGGACGGCTCGGCGGATTACCTGGGGGCGTTCGGCAGCAACAACTGGATCGACGGCTGGACAAGCTGGGTGACGCAGTAACAGCCAGAGTCGACGGCCGGGCCCGTGGGGTCTCGTCCGGTTGGGGAGAGGCCGGCCATCGGCCGCTCCCGGCCGGGCACTCGCGCGGAGCCGACCCTCGCGCGCCGCGTTCCCATCCCTTCTCATGAGCGTCCGTGCGTTCAGCGTGCCCATGGGCAGCCACTTGGCTCGTTCGCCCATTGCCGGGTGGCTCGGATCGCTGCTCGTGCCACTGGTGTCGTTGCTGGGCGTGCCGGGGTGCAACCATGCGTCCGACTTGCCGGCGAGCGAGGGGCCTGCGCGGGCACGAATCGATGCGGACACGGGGCGCGGTTACGAGATCCCGCGCTTGCCCCCGGAGAAGTTGCGGCTCTCCGGCGCGGCCGAGGGCATGGATGGCTTGCTCAGGACAGTCGAGAGAGCATTGGCCGAGCGCGACTCGACGCGGCTCGAGGACCTGATGGTCACGGCGCAGGAGTTCCGCGACATCCTGTTCCCGTCCTTTCCGGCGGCGCATCCGCCCATCAACGCGGACTTCGAGACGGTCTGGTTGCTCCAGGCCTCGGATTCGCGTCGCGGGCTCCGACGTCTCCTGCGTGACTACGGAGGCAAGAAAGTGCGGATCCTGGCGATCCGCTTCGAGAACCCGCACCAGGACTTCGTGAACTTCGTGCTCGACGAGACGAGCCGCGTGGACCTCGAGGTGGATGGGGAGCGACGGGAAAACGTGAAGCTCTTCGGCTCGGTCTTCCACATCGGGGAGCAGTACAAGCTGCTTTCGTATCCCGACGACTGAGGCGGCGAAAAAGGGCACGGAGTCCGCCGGGATTCCGTGATCCCCCCGCGCGCGGTCTCCCTCCCCCGGGGGCCGCGCGCACCTTTTTTCAGACCGCTCCGCCGGCTCGGCAACGGGGCCCATCCGGGTCCACATCGGGTTGCCCCCGGGCCCGCGGTTGACGGCGCCTCCCGCCCCGCGTAGGTTCCCGCACGACAGTTCCGGCGATGGAGTTCGCCACCGCTCCCCCGGGGAGCTGATGACTCCTACTTCACCCGCGAAGGGTCGGTAGGAGTTTTTTTATCGTGGCCGTGGAGGCCGCATGAACGGCTGGAAGGACTCCCTCTACCGCCTCCTGATCGTGATCGTGGGCTCCGGCCTGGGCGGAGGCCTGCGGTTGCTCGTCTCGATCGGGGTCCAGCAGGCCGTAGGCCCGTTCTTCCCTTGCGGGACGCTGGCCGTGAACCTGGCGGGGAGCTTCGCGCTGGGCCTCTTCTTCGCCGTGCGCGAGCGGACGCTGGCCCTGTCGCCCGACGTCTGGCTCTTGCTCGGAACCGGTCTCTGCGGCGGGTTTACGACCATGAGCACCTTCAGCCTCGAGACGCTGGCGCTCCTGCGACAGCGGGAGCTTTATTACGCCGGGCTCAACCTGGCCGCCACCGTCCTCGGCTGCCTCGCCGCGACCGCCGTCGGGTACCTGACGCTGCGGGCGCTCACCGGGTTCGCGCGGTGACGGACGGCGAGCGCGAAGGGGGAGCCGTGCGCGAGCTCGCGGGCGAGCAGGTCCTGCTGCGGATCTTCCTGGGGGATGCCGACCGGGTCGGGCACCGCGCCGCCTGGGAGGCGATCCTGCAACGACTCCGCGCGGAGGGACTCGCCGGGGCCTCGGTCTTCCACGGGCAAGCGGGATTCGGGGCCTCGTCCGTGATCCACACCGGAAAGCTGCTCGAGATGTCGAGCGACCTCCCCGTCCTGATCGAGGTGGTGGACGCACGGGAGCGGGTCGAGGCCGCGCTGGCACGACTCGACGACCTGATCCGCGACCTGGGAGTCCTGATCACCATGGAGAACGTGCGCGTGATCCGCTACGAGAAGAGGAGCTCGTGACGTGACGGACCTGAAGTGGCCGAACGAGGCCGGGCCGCCTGAGACCGGGCCGGAAGGGGACGGGCCTGACGCGGGCGCCGCGCGGACGCCGGACGGCGCGGAGCCGGGTGAGGGGGTTCCGCGCGGGGGCCGCAACGTCCTCGGCGGTCTGATCGCGCCCGACGTGGGCGAACTGCTCGAGGCCCGGCGCTACAACCAGGCGCGCCAGGAGCTGATGGGGCTCGAGCCCGCCGACATCGCGGATGTCCTCTCGGCACTGGGCGACGAGCAGGAGGCGCTGGCCTTCCGCCTGCTGCCGCACGACCTGGCCGCCGACGTCTTCGCCTATCTGGACCCCCAGAGCCAGGAGGCGCTGCTCTCCAAGCTCACGAACGAGCAGGCCGCCCGGATTCTGAACGAGATGGACCCGGACGACCGCACGGCGCTCCTGGAGGAGCTGCCGGGGCCCGTCGCGCGCCGCCTGATCGCCATGATGGACCCCAAGGAGCGGGCCATCACGCAGGCGATCTTCAACTACCCGCCCGACACGGTCGGGCGGCTCATGAGCCCCGACTACGTGCGGGTGAAGCCGGACTGGACCGTGTCGCACGCGATCGAGCACATCCGCCGCGTGGGCAAGGACGCCGAAACGGTGAACGTGATCTACGTCACCGACGAGCGCGGAATCCTGATCGACGACCTGCGTATCCGCCAATTCCTCTTCGCCGAACCCGATCAGACGGTTCGCTCGCTCATGGACGGCAACTTCGTGGCGCTACGCGCCACCGACGAGCAAGCCGAGGCGGTTCGGGTGCTAAGGAAATACGACCGCTCCGCGTTGCCAGTGCTGGACTCGCGTGGCGTGTTGCTGGGGATCGTGACCGCGGACGACGTCGCCGACGTGGCCGAGGAGGAGGCTACCGAGGACATCCAGAAGCTGGGCGGAATGGAGGCGCTGGGAGCTCCCTACCTGGCGGTGCCGTTTCGGACGATGATCCAGAAGCGGGCAGGTTGGCTGGCCGTCCTGTTCATCGGGGAGATGATGACCGCGACCGCCATGGGCTTCTTCCAGCACGAGATCGCGGCGGCGGTCGTGCTGGCGCTCTTCGTTCCGCTCATCATCTCCAGCGGGGGCAACAGCGGCTCGCAGGCGGCTTCGCTGATGATCCGGGCACTCGCCCTCGGCGAGGTGACGCTGCGGGACTGGTGGCGGATCTTCGGTCGCGAGATCCGGAACGGGCTCGCTCTGGGAGGAGTCCTGGGGGGGATCGGCGTGCTGCGGGTCCTGCTGTGGGACTCCTTCGGTTGGACCGACTACGGCCCGCACGTGCTGCTGATCGCGCTCACCGTGGGGCTGTCGCTGGTCGGGGTCGTGACCTGGGGGACGCTCTCGGGCAGCATGCTGCCCTTTCTTCTTAAGCGCCTGGGGTTCGACCCCGCGACGAGCTCGGCCCCCTTCGTGGCGACCCTGGTCGACGTGACGGGCCTCGTGATCTACTTCACGATCGCTGCCGCCCTGCTGCGCGGAACGCTCCTCTAGGAGCGCGCGGCAACCCTCCCTCCGTCCGTCAGCCCACCAGCCCGCCCGCCAGCTGCTCGTCGTAGTCGACCACCAGCCGCTCGTACGCCCGGGACATGAGCGGCGACGAGATCATGAAGTCCGCCGAGGACCGGTTGCACGCGATCGGGATGTTGTAGACGACGGCGATGCGCAGGAGCGCCTTCACGTCCACGTCGTGGGGGTGGGGTGCCAGCGGGTCCCAGAAGAAGATCACGAAGTCGATCTCGCCCACGGTGATCGCGGCCCCGATCTGCTGGTCGCCGCCCAGCGGCCCGCTCCGGAAGAGCCCGATCTCGAGGCCCAGCTCCTCGGCCAGAAGCCTGCCCGTCGTGCCGGTCCCGAAGAGACGGTGCCGGGCGAGCAGGTCGCGATTGAAGGTCGCCCATTCGAGCAGGTCGGCCTTGCGGTTGTCGTGGGCGATGAGGGCGATGTTCTTGCGCACGTCCATGGTGTCCTGCTTCGGTTGGGTGCCCGGAGACTTCGGCTTGCTCGGTGGCCCAGCATCCCCGGCGGGCCGGCTTGGCTCGTCAGATCGAAGTCATACACGCCCTCGCTCTCCGGGTTCGCCGCGATGGCGCGGCGCCAGTGCCGCCAGGGGTATCGGATACCGGGGTCCGCGTCCGCGGCAGTCGCGTCGTCTGGTGGGTGGTGAGTAAAGAGGGGGGCCTACAGGAGTTCGATTAGAGTTTCCGCTGTCAGGCCGGCTTGGCGAAGTATTGCCTTGAGGGTCCCGGCTGGCAGGTCGCGATTCCCGTGTAACGGAACGACGACCAGCCCGCCACTTCCACGTCGCAAGTAGTGATGACTGCCCCGAATGTGGATGATCTCGAATCCAGCACGCTCGAGCGCGCGAATCACAGTTCGTCCACCGACGCGGGGTAGTCGCGTCAGGCCGATACCTCCAGCTCGGTCAGCTCGACGTCCACGTCCGAGTCTCCGACATCGATGCCGGCTTTCTCGGCTGCCTCGAAGTATCCGCGAATCGCCTCGCGGGTCTGGAGCAAGGCCTCGCGCTTGCTGTGCCCGTACGTGGACAGGTGCCCCAGAGCCGGCACGTAAGTCACCCAGAGACCGGCCTCGGGATCACGTTCGAGGATGACCTTGAGACGGCGCGCGCGACGCTGCGCCAAGGCGGAGCTTCGATCCGTCGCCAGAAACGGCGCCGCCTCGGGATGCTGATGGGCAAGGGCGAGGAGGATCAGGGGTTCGGGTTCCAGGTCGAGCGCGTCCGCGATGCGCTTGGCGAGGGCCACGGCCGGTGTTCGAATACCACGCTCTATGTGACTGATGTACTCTGGAGCGACGCCGACTCGACCGGCGAGGATTGCCTGGGTCCAGTTCTTGTGCTTGCGGGCGCGTTGAATCATGCGGCCCACATCCGGAGAACCACGCTGGGCCATTGGAGGACCTCATTCGTGAGGAGGGTGTTTACTGACCAGTAAGGTAGTAAGCCATTCTGGTATGTCAAGTATTGCTCCACAGCCAGATCCCCGAAGCCTGCATCTCAGGAACGCCGTTTGCTTTCGGACAACCGCGAGGACGCTCTGCGCGCCTCCTCGACGAGAGGCTGCAGGTCGGGATCCGCCTCCTTCCAGGACTCCACGAAGAACGAGTACGCCTCCCGCGCCGCGGCATAGTCCTCGAGTTGCTCGTCGATCTGCGCCAGCGAGAACGCGGCCAGGGGATCCTGCCAGAACGAGGCGGCGTAGGTTCGCGCCGCCCGGAAGTCGCCTTGATGGCGGAGGAGCTCGCTGAGCCAGAAGCGGATCGTGGCGTTCACGACCTCGAGCTTGCCCGTGGCGGTGGTCTCGCGCTGGGCGTCCATCAGCGTGTGCAGCGCCTCCTCCTCGCGCCCTTTCTTCATCAGAGCGTAACCCTCGAGTGCTGTGGCCATGCCCCGGGTGAAGCGGCTCGCAACCGGGTCCCCCCGCGACCGCATGCCGCCGGCCGCCGCTTGCAGGCGCTCGACGGCGGTCGCGTGTTCGGTCCAGCGCTCGTCGCCGGCCGCGTACGCTCCAGCGTAAAACGTCCTGATGTACGGCACGGTGTCCGTCTCGCCGAGCGCCAGCGCGGCGTCCCGGCGCTCCGACGGCACGCCGGGGAGCCGGGCCATGAAGGGGATGTAGAACCCTGCCGCCCGGTAGCCTGCCTCGAGGCCGGGGTCGTCGAGGCTCGCCAGCGCCGTCTGGAGCTTGCCGCGCAGCAACCTGTTCACGAAGAGCAGGATCGCCGCGTCGGTCTCCTCGCGGCCGCCCCGCTGGCGCACGGCCTCGAGAACTGCCTCCTGATCCGCGCCGAACCGCGGGTGCCAGAGGTGCAGGGCCACTCCCAGGAGTGCCGTGCCCGCCAGGCTGTCCAGTCCGGCGCGCGCGGAAGCGTGGCTGGCTCCGTCTCCGAACGCCAGGCTGAGGGCCAGGCGACTGAGCTGCGCGGATTCGGCATTGTCCGTGACCTTCGCGTAGGTTTCGACCAGACGCGCGGCTCGGGCGCTGTCCGCATGGTAGTTGAACGCGTTTTCGATCAGGTGGATGTAGGCGGGCGCGAACCCCGGGTCGAGCTCGACCGCCCGGGCGAAGGCCGAGTCGTTCTCCGCCTGGCTGGCCAGCGCCTGCCGGCCGAGGTGGAAAGACGTCTCGCCGAGCAGGTACCAGACCTCGGGGTCGTCGGGATACTGCTGGACCGCTTGCCGGAGCGGCTCGAGACCGTCCAGGTTCCCGCGCCACAGCGCGAGCTTGGCCTGGACGAGCAACGCGTCCTTCTTCGTGAGCCGGCCCGCGAAGCGCGCCGCGCGCTCCATGTAGCGCCGGTCGAGGTTGCTCTCGTCGATCTCGGTCCAGCCGCCGGCGGTGGCGAGCCGGTAGTAGGCGAGCGCGAACGTCGAGTCGAGATCGACCGCGCGCTGATAGGCGGGGATCGCCTGTTTGAACGCGGAGCGCCGGAGCCACTTCTGTCCCTGCAGGTACTCTTTGAGCGCCGGGAGCGACCGCGTGGTCACGTCCCCGGTGCTCACCGTGACCGAATCACGGCCCTGGAGGAGGATCAGGACCTCGATGGAGAGCTGATCCACGAGCGAGGGGATGCTGTCGGCGGGGCCCTCGACCTGGCGCGCACCCACGCTCTCGCGACGCTGCACGTCGTAGACGTCGGCGGTGAACCGCACCCCCGAGGGGAAGCGGAGCACGTTTCCGATGAGGGCATAGCGCGCTCCGGTGCGCCCCGCCACGTCGAGCGAGGTGCGGAGGTCGGGTGTGCCCGAGTCGGGAACGTTCTCGTGCCAGCGCGCCAGCACCGTCCGGCTGTCCACGGCCCGCAGCCCCGGCACGCCGCTCAGATTGGTCGAGAGCAGGTCCACCATGCCTTCGCGCCACACGCCCAGCTCGTCTCCGCGCACCGTGAAGGGCAGGACCGCCACGGTGGGAGCGGCGCCGGACTTCCCGCCGCCAGCGTCCTCGCCCGTCGGGCCTCCCTGGAGGAAGACGATCGCCAGACCGGCCACGAGCCCCGCCGCGACAAGGATCGCGACCGCCCGCGGCTCGCCTCGCCGAAGCGAGGCCAACCAACTCTGGAGCGCGGGACGGCGCTGGGTTCGCGGGGAGGGGAAGTCGGCGGGCAGCCCGGGTGCCACGAGCTGGAAGAGCCGCTCCGGCCGCGGGAGGTCCTTTAGCTTGTGCTCACCGAGGTCGCGACCCTGGATCCCTGGCGGCAACTCGTCCCACACCAGCTCCCAGGCCGCCTGCGAGAGCAGGATCTGGCCGCCGTGGCCCGCCGCGAGCATCCGCGCCGTCCGATTCAGCGTGGTGCCGAAGTAATCCCGATCGCGCTCCTGTGCGATCCCGCTGTGCAGGATCATGCGAACTCGGATGCCACCCGGGATCTCCCACGCCTCGTCGTGCAGCGCCCGCTGGGCATCGAGCGCCGTGGCCACGGCGTCGGGAGCGCGCGAGAAGACCGCACAGAACTGGTCGCCCACAGTCTTGAAGACATAGCCGCCGTACGTCTCGATTGCGTCTCGCAGGAGCCGTTCGTGACGGGCGAGCGCATCGGGCATCTGGCGACGGTGTTGCTGCCAGAGGAGGGTGCTGCCCTCGATGTCGGTGAAGAGAAAGGTGATCGTGCCGGTGGGCAGGTCGGGCATGGGCGACTGGGTGGCCCGGCGAGGGGCTAGAACACGCTGAACTGAACGTAGCGTCCGGGGTGCTCGCGCATGTCCACCAGCAGCGCCCGCAGGTCCACGACCAGGCCCGTGACCTGGTTCGCGAACTCCGGGTCCTTGAGCAGGCGCGCGAGCAGGCCGTCGCCGCGTTCCACTTCGGCCAGCACCCGGTCCAGCCGGGCGGTGGCGGCGTTCAGATTCTCGTAGAGCGAGGGGTCTTCCGCCAGCCGGTTGATCGTGCCCTGACCCGTCCGCCAGTCGGTTGCGAGCGAGTCGAAGGAGCCCGCGGTGGAGGCGATCGAGCTCGCGGCGGAGGTCAGCTGCTCGCCCATGTCGCGTTGCGTCTTGCGGAAGTCGGCCAGGGCGGCGCGCGTCTCGTCGAGCGTCGTCACCAGGCGGTCGTGAACGTCCTCGTCGGTGAGCAGCTTTCCGGCGGTGCCCTTCCCGTCGCGCAGACCGATCGAGATCGTCTCCAGCTCGGTGAGCAAACCGTCCACCTTCGTCAGCGCCCGCCGGCCCGGCTCGACCAGGTCGGTGAACGATTCCGCCGAACGGCCGGGCAGCACCGCGCCTTCGGGGAGCGCCTCCGGCACACTCCCCCGCAGGAGCTCGAGGTACTTGTCGCCGAGGATCCCGAAGGACGAGATCCGGACGAAGGCGTCGGCGCGCAGCCGCTGGTGGATCCCTTCGCGCACGTTGAAGGTCACTATGATCGGGGGGTCTCCACCTTCCGGGTCGAACTCCACGGACTCGACGGTACCGGCCTCCATCCCCAGAAAGAATACCGGAGCGCCTGCGGGGAGGCCCTCGGCGGAAGGGAAACGGGCCGCGAGTCCGCGCTTGCTCTTGAAGAGCGACGGGAGGTCGCTGTTGAAGGCGACCCAGACGAGGATCACGAAGCCCACCACGAGCATGATCCCGACTTTGACCTGCGACAGGCGTAGGGTCTCGCCGCGCTTCATCGGTGCGACTCGGTGATCCGCGGGGCGAGCTCCTCCACGTCCATGAGAAACGGCTCGAGGAACGCCTGGACCTGCGGGTGGGTCGAGGACAACAGGCCCGCCGCGCCGCCGTCGTAAACCACCTTGCCCCCGTCCAGCAGGAGGAAGCGGTCTCCAAGGCGCAGCGCGTCGGCGATCTCGTGCGTGACGACTACCGAGGTGTTGCCTCGCAAGTCGCGCAGCCGGATGATCAGGTCCCCGACCTTGCGGGCCGTCCGGGGGTCGAGCCCCGTCGTCGGCTCGTCGTAGAAGATCGCCTCCGGGTCGCTGTTCGCGATCGCCCGGGCGATGGCCACGCGCCGCTTCTGGCCGGTGGAGAGCTCGTCGGGCCGGCGGTCGATGAACTGGTCCGGATCGAGCTCGACGATCTGGAGCGTCTCGCGGACCTTGTGCTCGATCTCCGCCGGCGGGAGCGTCCGCTCCCTGAACAAGCGGTAGCCTACATTCTCGCCGACCGTGAGCGAGTCGAAGAGAGCGTTCTCCTGGAAGACCATGGACAGTCGGCCGCGCACGCGCTTCCAGTCCGCCTCGGTGAAGTGGGCGGTATCCTCGCCCTCGATGCGGATCCTCCCCGAGTCCGGCTTCCAGACACCGAGCATGAGCCAGAGCACGGTGCTCTTGCCGCATCCGGACGGACCCAGGATGACGGTGGTCTCGCCCCGCCGCACCTCGAAGCTCACCCCGTCCAGGACCTTGAGGGGCCCCTGTGAGAAGTGGACGTCCTCGAACGCGATCATGACGTCCCGTCCGGCCCGAGCGGGCCGCGCCTGCTGGACGGACTGCGTGTCGCCAAGGATCATGGGATCAGTTCCCGGGTCCGAGGAGCGGGTCGAGGATGCGGAAACCGAGCTGGGTGATCAGCAGGTTTACGGTCAGGATCGCGATCGAGTTCCAGACCACGGACTTGCGGGTGGCCATCCCGATCCCCAGCGTCCCGCCGGTCGTCTTCAATCCGACGTAGCAGGCGATCACCCCGATGACCACGCCGAACACCATGGGCTTGAGCGTCCCGATGAGCAGCGTCTTCAGGGTGAGGTTCGCCTTGACACCGGTCCAGTACACGGCCGGGCTCAGGTTGCCGATCAGGCGCGCGATCCAGTCTCCGCCGACGATGGAGATGGCGTCGGCGAAGAGCGTGAGCAGCGGGACCATCAGCGCCAGGCTCAAGACGCGCGGGACTACGAGCTTCTGGATCGGGTCCTCGCCGTAGACCTGGATCGCGATCACCTGCTTGCCCAGCACCATGCCGCCCAGCTCGGCTGCGACGCTGGAGGCCACCCGCCCGGAGACGATGAGCCCGGTGAGGACCGGGCCCAGATCGCGCACCACGCCGAGCGCCATCGCACGGCCGACCAGCGAGAGCGCTCCGAAGTCCGACAGCTGGCGGACGATCTGCAGCGCCAGCGCCTCGCCTGCGAAGACTCCGGCAAGCACCACGACCCCGACCGATCCCGCCCCGAGGTGGTCCATCGCCGCGAAGGCTTCCCGGGGGTAGAACGGTCGGCGCACGGCCGCGCGCGCCACTCTCCCCGCGAAGGAGAAGAGCTCCTGGAGCTCGAACAGCCCGTACTTGACGCTCTGGACGACTGCGGCCACGCCGGCTCAGGGCTGGTACTGGAGGATGCGCGAGAGCGTCGCGCGAATGTGCTGGACTCGGCGGTTCAGGTTGCTCTTCGAGAGGCCGGTGATGCGCGCGATGTCGCGCTGGTTGAGGCCCTCGGTCATGTAGGTCACGACCACGCGGTCCACGAAGCCCAACCGCCGGATTGCGTCCCGGATCTCGCCCACCGTGGGAAGCTCCGCGTCGCCGGTGCTCGGGTCGGGCAGCTCTTCGGGGAGCGAGTCATACGACTCGTGCGGCTCGGTCGGCAGCTCGCGGGTCACGTAGTTCGTGAGCCGGTTGCGTAGAGCGACCTTGAAGTAGCGCATGCCCTCCGTGGCGCCGCTGTCGATGGACTCGCCGCGACCGTTCTGCCAGGGCCCGCATCCGAGCTCCAGCATCAGGTCGATCGCCAGATCCTGAAGGTCTTCTTCGAGGAAGGGCCGAAGATGCCCGTTGCGGGAGAGGTAGTCCCGGATCGCGCCGAGGACGATCCCGACGTAGTCCTGCGGCAGCCCGAAGTGGAGTACGGCGAGCTGGATGTAGGCCCGGTTGCGAGCGGAGACGGCCATGGCGGGCTCGAATATAGCGGCTCGAGGGTGGGTCGAGAACCGCGAGCCCGGCCCGCCGCCCGTCAGCCCAGATAGCTCTCGATGGCCCTGCGGTGTGTCTTCAAGGCTTTCCGCAGCTTGTTCATCTTGAGGCTCGAGGTCTCGAGGTCGAGGACCTTGGCGAGCAGCCCCTCGGTCTCGCGCAGCTCGGCGCGCAAGGATTTCAGTCGCTTCGAGGAGACCTCGTTCAGACGGTCGGACAGCGCGGAGAGCCCATCGGCCAGCCGCTCGGCCTGGCGCCCCGCGCGGACCGTGTCGCCTTCCTCGTGTCGCGACAGCTCTTCGGCCAGCGTGCGCGCGTAGTCCGAGACGGTCGCCCCCAGTCCAAGCACCGCCTGCGTGCGCTCGAAGCGCTTCCCATCCACCTCGCCGTCGCCGTCGACGGGTCCGCCGTTTCCGCTCTCGTCCACATACTCCTTGATGAGCTTGGCTTGATGCGTCCCGATCGTCTTCACCGCGGCCAGGTCCTCGAGGCTGGCCGATTTGAGCGCGTCGGGGCTCGCGAGCCCCGCCTCCGCGAGCCGCCGCGCTTTCGCGGGCCCGATCCCCGGAATCTTCTCGAGCGGGATGCGAGCCGCGTCACGCGTTTCGCCCCCCGTCCCGTCCCCCTGTTTGGCTGCCACCTTCTTCACCTCGTGCAAAAGGTTCGCATACACGCCGAGCTCCAGATTGGCGAGGAACGCCGCACGGCGGCGCTCCAGCTCCCGAGCGGCGGCCACCCGCGCCGGTCCGACCGCCGAGGGCGGCAGCGTGTCCGCCGCGCCCAGTCCGTCGAGTCGCGCCAGGACCATCGCCGCGTCCTGAACGGCTCCCAGGGCATCCTGCAACTTTTTGAGGCCGGATTCAAGCGCGGCGAGACCCGCTCCAGGGCCTCGCCTGAGTGGCCCCGCCTCCCTGTGAGCCAGGGTCTCGGCCGTGTAGCGCAACGACTTGGCGCGTATCCTGAGGCGGTGGAGACGCTGCGGCGTGGGACGGCGGCGCACGCGATCGAAGGCCTTCAGGAGCCGTCGCGCCGGCCGCGCCAGGCGCCGGCCTCCATGTCGTGGTCGGGCCCGCCGACGGGCCTGGACGGCCGCGGCACGCGCTGGCCGGTCCGTGCCCCGCGGCCTGGCCGCCAGCAAGTAGCGCTCGACCTCCTGACGGAAGAAGGCCGCGGCGTCGGGCACTCCCACGCGCAGCCGCGCCCGTTCCCCCTCGACCCAGCGCGCGAGGCTCGGGTCGACGGCCGGACCCAGCGCCCCGGCGGCGGCCAGATCGGCCAGCTCGTGGCCCAGGATGTCCAGGTCCCGTATGCCGGCCAGCGCACGGAAGAGCGCGGTCGCCCCGGCTGCGAGCTCGATCAGCGGTTCAGCCAGCCCGCCACCGGTGTCCACGAGCTCGCGGGCGAGCACGCGAATCCGCCGCAGAGCGACGCGCAGATCGTGGACGGCCTCCTCGTCTCCGGCCAGGGCCTCGGGAAGCTGCCGCTGGGCTTCCTCCAGCAGGCTCTCCATCCGCGCCTGGGGCGGAAGAGGTGCGGCGAGCGCCCCTACCCGGGCGGCGTGCGGCTCGGCGACGTCACCAGAGGAGAGGCCGCGCCCGGCCGTGGTCGAGATCGGATCGCTCATGGGGGAAGCTCTTCTTGGGTAGCCGAAGCCTGCCGGGTCGTGCAGCACGACGGGCGAGGAGAGCGGCGGCGATGCGGTCGCGCTCGCCTTCCGGGACGATCGGAGGTAATCTAGCTCGATCCGCTCCGATCGGCATCGTTTTGTAACCTCCGCGGCCTACATTCCACTATGCGCGTAGCCGCCATCGACGTCGGCACGAACTCGGTGCACCTGATCGTGGCCGAGCTCCGGCCCGACGGCTCGTTCCGCATCCTCGACAGCCAGAAGGAGATGGTGCAGCTCGGTCGCGGCGAGTTCGCGAGCCGCCGTCTCGCGCCCGACGCCGCCGAGCGCGCTCTGGCATCGCTCGCGAGCTTCAAGCGCATCTGCGCCGGGCACGAGGTGTCCCGCGTCCTGGCGGTCGCGACGAGCGCGGTGCGCGAGGCCTCGAACGGCGGCGACTTCATCGAAGAGGTCGCGCGCCGGACCGGCATCCACGTGCGCGTCATCACCGGCGAGGACGAAGGGCGGCTGATCTACCGCGCCATCCGCCACTACGTCGAGATCGGAGACCGCCGCGTCGTGGCCGTGGACATCGGCGGCGGATCGGTGGAGCTGATCCTCGGCGCGGGCCCGCGGCCCATCGTCGTGGACTCGCTGAAGCTCGGCCACATCCGCCTCGCCGACCTCCTGGAGGGCGATCCGCCCTCTCCGGAGTCCGTGGAGGCCGTGCGCACGCTCTGCCGCCGCACCCTGGCGCGAGTCAGCGGCCCCTACACCCGCTCCCCCGTGGACCTCGTGGTCGGCACCTCGGGCACGATCGAGAGCTTCGCCCGCATGGATCTCGAGGGGGGCAAGAACGGCCGCGAGACGCACCTGCACGTCGTGGACGCCGATGCCGTCCGCCGGCTCACGAAGAAGCTCCTGAAGCTGGACGCCTCGGAGCGGCGCAAGGTCCCCGGGCTGGACGAAGGACGCGTGGCGACGATCGCGGCGGGGGGCCTGGTCCTGCAGGAGGTCCTGGAAGCTCTGGGAGCGCCGAGCCTGACCGCTTGCGCCGCGGCTCTACGCGAGGGCTTGATCCTGGATTACCTGGACCGGGCCCGCGACCGCATCCGGCGCGAGGACGCCCTTCCGGACGTGCGTCTCCGCAGCGTGAACGAGCTCCTGCACCGCGCGCAGGGCGACACGGCGCACGCGGCTCACGTGTCCCGGCTGGCGCTCGAGCTCTTCGACGACCTCGCACCTCTGCACGGGCTCGAGCCCGAATGCCGGCAGCTCCTCCACGTCGCCGCCGTGCTCCACGACGTCGGCCTCCACGTGGAGCACCGCCGGCACCAGCGCCATTCCTACTACCTGATCGTGCACGGCGGTCTGCGCGGTTTCACGGCCCGCGAGATCGAGATCGTCGCGAACGTGGCGCGCTACCACCGCAAGTCGCTCCCGCGAGCGGGGCACCCCGAGTTCGCGCGCCTGCGCAAGGGCGACCAGCGCCGGGTGCGCGTTCTCGCCGCGCTCTTGCGCATCGCCGACGGCCTGGACCGCGGCCACAACCAGGTCGTGGAGGCCGTGCATTGCCAGGTTCAAGACGGGCGGGCTACCTTCCACGTGCTGAGCTGGCACGACGCGGAGATCGAGCTCTGGGGAGCGCGTCGGAAATCCGATCTGTTCGAGCTGGCCTTCGAGGCCGAGCCCGAATTCAAGCTGGAGAGGCCCGATGAAGCTCCCGATGCCGAGCGCGCCGGCGAAGTCCTGGCCGCTGCCGAGCCCGGCCTCCAAGCTGGCTGAGCCGCACCCCTACCCCGGGCGCCTGATCATCGTCGAGGGCATCGACGGGTCCGGCAAGTCCACCCAGCTCGTGCTGCTCCAGCGCTGGCTTCAGGCCCGCGGGTTTCGCGCGTTCTTCACCGAGTGGAACTCGTCCACGCTCGTGAAGAACGCCACGCGGATGGGCAAGAAGAAGGACCTGCTCACCCCCACCACCTTCAGCCTGCTGCACGCCACCGACTTCGCCGACCGGCTCACCTTCAAGATCGTTCCCGCCCTCAAGGCGGGCATGATCGTGCTCGCCGACCGATACGCGTTCACGGCCTTCGGCCGCGATGTGGCCCGTGGAGTGAGCCCCCGCTGGGTGCGCGAGCTCTACAGCTTCGCGGTGCGGCCCGACGTGGCGTTCTACTTCCGGGTGCCGGTCGAGATCTCGCTCGCGCGGCTGCTCCGCGGCCGGGCCAAGATCAAGTACCACGAGGCGGGCATGGACATGCACCTGTCGGAAGACATCCTGGAGTCCTTCAAGCTCTTCCAGGGCCGCATCATCGACGAGTACGACCAAATGGTGGACGAGTTCGGTCTGCGCGTGATCGACGCCACGCTCGAGATCGACGACCAGCAGCAGGAGGTGCGCGAGATCGTGAGCGATATGCTGCGCGAGACGGGGAGGGACCACGATGAGTGAAACGCGCGGGATGGACGCCCGTTCCGGGCCGTCCGCCCGCACGCCTGGCCGGGCGCGGCCGCACGCCTGGTTCGGCGAGGGACTGCCCTACATCGACATCAGCGACCTGACCGGGAAGCTCATCTCGATCGAGGGCACGGACAGCTCCGGCCGCTCGACGCAGATGAAGGGCCTCCGGGAATGGCTCGAGGTGCAGGGCTTCGGCGTGGTCGAGACGGGCTGGACGCGCTCCAAGCTGATGGCCGAGGAGATCGAGATCGCCAAGGAGGGGCACCAGCTGAACCGCATCACATTCACGCTGATGTACGCCATCGACTTCGCGGACCGCCTCGAGAACCAGATCATCCCCGCCCTGAAGTCCGGCTTCATCGTGCTCGCCGACCGCTACCTGTACACGGCGCTCGCGCGAGCTCGCGTGCGCGGGATCGACGAGGACTGGGTGCGGGCGCTCTACGGCTTCGCGCTCCAGCCGGACCTCGTGCTCTACCTCAAGGTCCCGACGGACACGCTGATCCGCCGCGTCTTGCAGGGCGACGGCATCGACTACTGGGAGGCCGGGATGGACCTGAACCTGGGCGCCGACCCCTACGACAGCTTCATGGCCTACCAGAGCCGGCTACTCGACGCCTTCGAGGACCTCACCGAGGACTACGACTTCCGCGTGATCGACGGCAACCGCTCGATCTACGAGATCCAGCAGGACCTGCGCCGCGAGATCCGCGACTTCCTCGACCTCGAGGACGTCGAGGGCGGCGTCGTGGAGATGGAGCAGTTCACCCGCGGCCCCGCCCAGGGCTGGAGCCGGTAGCCCGCCCAGCGCTGGATCATGCCCGAGATCGAGGTCATCGACATCGCGACCGGGGCCTCTTCTCCCGGTCCGACCGCCGCGCTCTCCCCGCCCATCCGCGTCCGCGATCTCGCGAAGCGCTTCGGCCCGCAAGTCGTGCTCGCCGGCGTGAGCTTCGATCTGCACGAGGGTGAGCTGCTCGTCGTGCTGGGTCCCTCCGGCAGCGGCAAGACCACCCTGCTCCGGCTGCTGGCCGGGCTCGAGACGGCGGAAGCCGGTGAGATCGAGCTGCTGGGACGGGAGGCGACGTCCCTGCCACCCCAGCGGCGCGGGTTCGGGATCGTGTTCCAGGAGCAGGCGCTGTTCACGCGCATGACGGTCGAGCAGAACGTGGCCTTCGGACTGGAGCTGCGCGGCGTGGCCGCCGAAGACGTCCGCCGGCGCGTCGACCGGATGCTCGACCTCGTGGAGCTCGGCGCCGATCGCGGAAAGTACCCCTACCAGCTCTCGGGCGGCATGCGCCAGCGGGTGGCGGTGGCCCGCGCGCTCGCCATCCGGCCGCTGGCCATGCTCTTCGACGAGCCCTTCAGCGGGCTCGACGCCATCACGCGCGCGGAGCTGCGCCGCGAGGTGCGGGCGCTCCTCCAGTCGGCGCGGATGCCGGCGCTCTTCATCACCCACGATCAGGAGGAAGCGCTCGAGCTGGCCGACCGGATCGCCATCCTGAACGAGGGCCGGATCGAGCAGATCGGCACGCCGTTCGACGTCTACAACCGTCCGCGCACCGAGTTCGTGGCCACCTTCCTGGGCGCGGCCAACGTACTGCTCGGGCGCTGGCGGAGCGACGAGGTCACGCTGGGCCCGCTGCGTCTGAGACCTCCCGCGGACCCGCCGGTGCTGGAGGACCGGCAGGCCGTCAAGGTCGTCTTCCGGCCGGAGGACGTGGTGCTCAACTTCGAGGCCCCGCTGCTCGGCACCCCTCATCACCTCGGGCACGGCGTGGTGGAGGGCGTCTCCTACGTCGGTCCCGCGGAGCGGCTGGTCGTGCGGCTCACGTTCTCGCCGCGGCGGCCCACCGTCTCCGGGCGGCCCGCCGCGGCCGACGGCTCCGAGGTCTACGTGGGCGGCCTGCCGATCACGGTGAGCCGCACGAAGTGGGAGGCGGGCGAGATGCAGCTCTCCCCCGGCGACGACGTGATGGTGGGTCTCAAGGACTACCGGCTCCTTCCGCACTACCCGCTCCGCACCGAGCCCGGGGCGAAGGTGGTGGGCTGACGGATCGCCCCACCCCGGCAATCGTCGTCGTACCGGACGGCGGTCGCGCATCTGCCCGCACGGTTCCACCGTGGCAGGGAATCCGGCAGGCGTATCGGTGCCGCGATCGCGATCGCGGAGGCTCGCCGAGCGCGCCGCCGCCCGCTTCGTGTGCCCTCTTCCTCTCAGCGCTACTGCTGCTCGCCGGGTGCGGGGGGAACCCCCCCTCGGAACGCGGGGCGTCGCGCGCCGACGGCGAGGTCACGCTGATCCTGGGCGCCTACACGACGCCCCGCGAGGCCTATCGCGACTCCATTCTGCCGGCCTTCGAGCGGCTCTGGCGCGAGCGAAGCGGCCAGAGCGTCGTCTTCCGCGAGTCCTACCAGGCGAGCGGGGCGCAGGCTCGCGCGATCGTCGAGGGCTTCGAGGCGGACGTGGCCGCCCTCTCCCTCCAGGCCGACCTGGACCGGATCGCCGGGGCCGGGCTGATCACTCATGACTGGCGGGCCGAGCCGAACTCCGGCGTGGTCACGACCTCGATCGTGGTGCTCGCGGTCCGGAAGGGGAACCCGATGGGCATCCGGGACTGGGCCGACCTGGCCCGACCCGGACTGAACGTCCTGACCCCCGACCCCAAGACATCGGGCGGGGCGCAGTGGAACGTGAACGCGATGTACGGGGCCGCCCTGCGCGGCCAGGTCGAGGGGGTGGCGAAGGACGACTCCGCCGCCGCCCGGGACTTCCTCGCGCGCGTGTTCAGGAACGTCTCCATCATGGACAAGGGCGCCCGCGAGTCCATGACGACCTTCGAGAAGGGTCTGGGGGACGTCGCCGTGACCTACGAGAACGAGGTCCTGGTGGGACGGCGGGCGGGGCAGACCTACGAGTACGTGATCCCGCGCTCGACGATCCTCGTCGAGAATCCCGCGGCCGTGGTGGACGTCTACGCGAAAGAGCACGGGGTGCGGGACGCCGCCCAGGCTTTCGTGGACTTTCTTCGAACGCCCGAGGCCCAGCGCGCATTCGCCGAATACGGCCTGCGGCCCGTGGACCCCGACGTCGGGCGAGAGGTCGCCGCGGAGTTTCCGCCGGTCCAGGACCTCTGGCGAGTCGACTATCTGGGAGGCTGGGGGCGGGTCACGGAAAGCCTTTACGGACGCGACGGGGTCTTCACGCGCGTCCTCGAGCAGCGCGGCCGCGGGCGTTAGGCGACCGGCTTCGCGACACTACCGGCGGCCTAGGCCGTCCGGACGGAATTCGTCGTTGACAGTCCCCGGGGTCAGGGCTAAACTCCCAGCGCTCAAGTAGGGATTCGGGCTGGCGCGGCCCCGGCCCGACGAATCTGGAGGCCGCCCGCGCAGGAGGTGCTCGACGTGAACGTGTCGACCAAGAGCGAGTACGGCATGCGGGCTCTGATCTACCTGGCCAGCCACGCGGGCCAGGGACTCGTCCCCGCCCGCGAGATCGCCGAGAGCTGGCACGTTCCGGTCAAGTACCTGGAGCAGATCCTGCGCACGCTCAGGGAAGGCGGCCTGGTCGAAGGCCAGGTCGGCGTGGGGGGCGGCTATCGGCTGACGCGTCCGGCTTCGGCGATCACGGCCGGCGAGGTCATTCGGCTGCTCGACGGCCGGATCGCGCCCATGGGCTGCGTGAGCACGTTCGACTACGTGCCCTGCGAGTTCGAGCCGACATGCGGCCTGAAGAGGCTCTGGGCGAGGAGCCGCGAGGCGATGCTCGCCGTACTCGACGGGACCACCGTCGCCGACCTCTGCGTCCCGGTTCGCGCCGCCGCGATGCTGCCCGGGGAGTCGAAGCAGGCGGGGTGACAGAGGTTTCCCGTCGGGAAGCAGTGGCGGTGTTTCGGTGTCAGTCCAATTCCTAGTCCAACGCTGTGAATTAGAGGTCTTTACCTGGGAACCAACCCGAATTCGTCTGAGGAGACCGATGCTCAGAGACTCGCGTAGCCGTGCATGGAGCAGCGCCCTGGGCGCGCTTGCCGCCCTTCTCGTCGGCGCCACCCTCCTCGCGCGCGCCTGGTCGCCGGGCGTGTTGCGGGCCGCCTCCACGCCTCCCGTCGCGGAGGCGCGCGGACCCGAAGGCGACGGTGAAGGCGGGCAGGCCAAGGCCACGCTGATCCTCGGCGCCTACACCACGCCTCGCGAGGCCTACGCCAAGGCGATCATCCCCGCCTTCCAGAAGATGTGGAAGGCCAGGACGGGCGAAGACGTCAATTTCCAGACCTCGTACCAGGGCAGCGGCGCCCAGGCCCGCGCGATCATCGGCGGCTTCGAGGCCGACGTGGCCGCACTCTCCCTCGAGGGCGACATGAACAAGCTCCAATCCGAGGGCCTGATCCAGCACGACTGGAAGCAGCGCGGGTACTCCGGAATGGTGAGCAACTCGATCGTGGTGCTGGCCGTGCGCAAGGGGAATCCCAAGGGCATCAAGGATTGGGCGGACCTGGCGCAGCCCGGTCTCAACATCCTGACGCCCGACCCCAGGACCTCGGGCGGCGCGCAGTGGAACATCAACGCGGTCTACGGCGCTGCGCTGCGGGGCTACGTCGCCGGCGTCCCCAAGGGCGACAAGAAGGCCGCGCAGGATTTCCTCGTGAAGGTCTTCAAGAACGTGTCGATCATGGACAAGGGCGCGCGCGAGTCGATCACGACCTTCGAGAAGGGTGTGGGCGACGTGGCGATCACGTACGAGAACGAGGTGCTGGTCGGGCGCATGACGGGGCAGACCTACGACTACGTCGTGCCTCGCTCGACGATCCTGATCGAGAATCCGGCCGCGGTCGTGGACACCTACGTGGACAAGCACAAGACGCGCAAGCAGGCCGAGGGGTTCGTGGACTTCCTGCGCACGCCCGAGGCGCAGCGCGGGTACGCCCAGTACGGGCTGCGCCCAGTGGATCCGGCGGTCGCCAGGGAAGTCGCCTCGAAGTTCCCGCCCGTCCAGGACCTGTGGAAGATCGATTTCCTCGGCGGATGGAAGAAGGTGGGGCTCGAGATCTACGCCGCCGGCGGGGTCTGGGACAAGGTCCAGCAGCAGGTCGCCGCGTCGCGGTGACGTCCGTCCCGGCATCCACACGCGTCGTGGCCTCCACCGCCCCCCGTCCCTGGGGGCGGTGGGGCCTGCGCGTCGCCGTCGCCTCGTACCTCGGCTTCATGATCCTGCTGCCGCTGGCGGCGGTCCTGCAGCGCGGCTTCGCCGACGGGCTGACGGCCTTCTGGCAGGAGCTCACGAGCCAGACCGCCATGGACGCGCTGCGGCTGACGCTCCTCACGGCCGCCATCATGGCCGTCGTCAACACCGTGATGGGCACGCTCACGGCCTACGTGCTCGTGCGCTACGATTTCCCCGGACGGCGGTGGCTGGATGGACTGATCGACATGCCGTTCGCGATCCCGACCCTCGTCACGGGCGTGATGCTGGTGACACTCTACGGTCCCCAGGGTGTGATCGGCGGTTTCCTCGAAGCGCGGGGCGTGAGCGTGATCTTCGCCCGGCCGGGCATCATCCTGGCGCTGCTGCTGGTATCCTATCCGTTCGTGATCCGAGCGGTTCAGCCCGTGCTGCTCGAGGCCGAGCGCTCGCAGGAGGAGGCCGCCCACACGCTGGGCGCCTCGGGCTGGACCACGTTCCGCCGCGTGGTGTTCCCGACCATCCGTCCGGCGGTGATCTCGGGGGGGCTCCTGGCCTTCGCCCGCGCCCTGGGCGAGTTCGGGTCCATCGTCGTGGTCGCCGGCAACATCCCCGGCCGGACCCTCACGGCACCGGTCTACATCTTCCAGCAGATCGAGTCCGAGAACCCGCGCGGGGCGAGTGCCATGTCGATCATCCTGCTCGGGCTCTCGTTCGCGCTCCTGCTGGCGCTGGACTGGTGGCAGCAGCGAAAGGGGCTGCGCCATGTCTGAGTCGCGCGACGCAGACCCGGCGGCCGCCCCCGAGACGGCTCCTCCGGCGCCTCCCTCCGCGGTCGGCCCAAAGCGCGGCGCGAAGCGCAGGCGTCCGGTGGAGTGGGTGCTGATCGGGCTCGTTCTCTTCTATGCGCTGCTCCTCCTGCTGGGCCCCCTCGCTTCGCTGGTTTGGGGCGCCTTCGGCGAGGGGGTCTCGCGACTTCTCGCCGAGCTCACGACGCCCGACGCCGTCCACGCGCTCAAGCTGACGCTGATCTTGAGTGTCGCGGCGACCGTCCTGAACACGCTCCTCGGCGTGACGGCGGCCTGGCTCTTCGTACGCGACGACTTCCGCGGCCGGCGCTTCTTGAACGCGATCGTGGACACGCCCTTCGCCGTCTCCCCCGTGATCGCGGGCTTCATGCTGATCCTGCTCTTCGGGCGGAACGGCTGGCTCGCTCCGCTGGCGGACGCACTCGGCATCAAGGTCGTCTTCGCCCTCCCGGGCATGCTGCTCGCAACCATGTTCGTCTCGATCCCCTTCGTCATCCGCGAGGTGATGCCGGTCCTGGAGCAGATGGGGACCGAGCAGGAGAACGCGGCGCAGACGCTCGGCGCGAGCGGCTGGCGCACGTTCTGGCGGGTCACGCTTCCCGGGATCCGCTGGGGCGTGCTGTACGGCGTCTCGCTCACCTTCGCCCGGGCGCTCGGGGAGTTCGGCGCGCTCCTCGTCGTGAGCGGCAGCATCAGCGGTCTCACCGAGACCTCCACGCTCTTCATCTTCCGGACCCTGGACGAGCGCAACACCGTCGCCGCCTATGGCATGGCTCTCGTCCTGGCGCTGCTGTCCTTCAGTCTCCTGATGGTCATGGAGGTCGTGAAGAAGCGCACCCGGCGCACCTCCTGAGCCCGTGACGGCACCGGACGCCATCCGCCCATGAGCATCGTCCTGCGCAACCTGGTCAAGACCTACGGCGAGCACACCGTCGTCGACAACGTCTCGCTCGAGATCGCCGATGGCGAGCTCTTCGTGCTGCTGGGCGCCAGCGGCAGCGGCAAAAGCACGATCCTGCGCATGATCGCGGGCCTCGTCCCCGTAGACTCCGGGCAGGTCCTGCTCCACGGCCGGGACGTGACCGACCTGTCCCCCCAGGAGCGCAACACGGGCTTCGTGTTCCAGAACTACTCGCTCTTCCAGCACATGACGGTGGCCGAGAACGTGGAGTTCGGCTTGCAGGTCCGGAAGCGGCCTCAGGCGGAGCGCGTCGTGAAGCGCGACGAGCTGCTGGCGCTGGTGGGCCTGGCGGGCTTCGCCGGCCGCTATCCGAGCCAGCTCTCGGGCGGCCAGCAGCAGCGGGTGGCGGTCGCGCGGGCGCTCGCCTTCGAGCCCTCCGTGCTCCTCCTCGACGAGCCCTTCGGCGCCCTGGACGTGAAGATCCGAGGCGCACTCCGCCGCGCGCTGCGCGACATCCAGCGCTCGCTCAGGGTCACGACCATCCTCGTGACCCACGACCAGGAGGAGGCCTTCGAGCTGGCCGACCGGATCGGGGTCGTGGACCACGGGCGGCTGCTGGAGGTCGGACCGCCCGCCGAGCTCTACCGCCGCCCGCAGCACGAGTTCGTCGCCACCTTCGTCGGCGAGGCCAACCTGCTGGGTGTCAGGAGCGACGGCGGCCGCGTCCGGGTGGGCGAGCTCACCCTGCCGCTGCCCGTCCGGCTCGCCGAGCAGGATCCGGGCATTCGCTGGGCCGCGCTCTTCCGACCCGAGGAGCTCGCCGTCGCCCGCGAGCGCGAGGAGCTCAGCGAGCCCGTGCTGGGTGAGGGTGTCGTGGAGGAGGTCCTCGACCTGGGAGCCGCCCGCCGCCTGCGCCTGCGGCTGCAGCCCATCCCGGGCGTGTGGCCCCTGGGGCGCGACTTCGGCGAAGCGGGCGTCGCCCTCCTGGCGGCGCTGCCCTGGAAGCCGGGGAGCGACCTGGAGTTCCGCAACGGGGATCGGGTGTGGGTCGGTGTGCGGGGCTACCACCTGTTGCCCCGGCTGGCGCGCACGTTCCTGATCCTCGTGGACGGCACGTCGGGGTCGAGCGAGGCGCTGGAGCAGGGCTTCCGTCTGGCTCGGGCGATGGCGGCCAGCGTGACCCTGCTGTGCGTGGCGCCGACCCAGTCCGCGGGCGAGCGCATCGTCGCCGAGCTGCGCGAGGCGCTGGCGCGGCAGAAGCCGGCCCCCGCATTCAAGCTCAGGGTCGGCGACGTCGTGGAGGAGCTGGCGGGAGAGACCGCCCGCGAGGCCTATGACCTCGTGGTCGCTCCCGGTCGCAGCGAGGACGTGAAGGCGCGGCTCTCGGAGCGCATCCAGAGCGAGGTCGTGGCGGGCATCACCAGCGAGCGGCTGGTGGGCTCGTCGCCTTTCCCGGTCCTCGTGGCGCACGGCCCGCGGCCCGAGTTGAAGCGGATCCTGCTCTGCACCGCCGCCGGGGAGCCCGGCAAGCTCGACGTCTTCTTCGGAGGCCAGGTGGCGCGTACGACCGGCGCCGCGGCGACGCTGCTCTTCGTGGACGGGCCGGCCTTCGGCGCCGTCTCCGCCGAGGGCGGCGACGGACGGGCGCCCGATGCCTGGAAGAGGCGCTTCTGGATCGAGCGCCACCTCGAGCAGGGCCTTCAGACGCTGGCCGCCCAGGGCGTCCAGGCGCAGGTCAGCGTGCGACAGGGAGACGCCCTGGAGCAGATCCTGGCCGCCGCGCAGGAGGGAGAGCACGACCTGATCGTGATCGGGGGACACCTGGTCCAGACCTGGGCCGATCTTCCGGAGCGGGACCTCTCGATCGAGCTCGTGGCCCGGGCCGATCGGCCGGTTCTGGTCGTGAAAGGCTCCTTCAGCCGGTAGCCGGAAAGCGGCGGGCCCGCCCGCCTTCCCTTCAACCCCGAGTCGAGGTTCGGAGATGACGCGCCGCCTTCTCGCGCCCCTAATTCCTACTATTTTACTATGTGTTTCGACTCTGCCCGCCGCCGCCCAGCAGCCGGTTCCGGACTCGGCGGCCGCCCTTCCGCCCGGACAGGTGGACGTGACCCCGGACTCCACGGCGCCGGCTCCCCCCCCTCCTCCGCCGAAGGCACAGGTCACCGCGGCCGGCGCGCGCGGCCTCAAGTTCGAGGGGCAGATCCAGTTCCAGGTCTCGAGCTCCAGCATCGACAGCGTGACGACCTGGGACTCCGACTTGCGGCGCATCCGACTCACCGCGTTGGCCGACGTCACGGACCGGCTGAGCGGCTCGCTGATGGCCGACTTCGGGCTGGACCGCGCGATCGTCCAGGACGCCTTCCTGGCCTTTCGAACGACTCCCACCTCGCCCCTGACCTTCCAGATCGGGCAGTTCAAGGTCCCCTTCAACGGGATCCAGATGTGGTCCGACAAGTACGGGCTCATGATCGAGCGCGGCGCGCGCATCCGGGGCTTCCCCAACACCGGGACCTCGGAGTTCATCCAGGCGCAGCGGCTCTCGGACCGCGGCCGCGGCGTGATGGCGGTCTACAAGCCGGGCCGGGCGACCTTCTGGCTCGGTGGCTTCCTGGGAAACGGCCAGGCGAACGACAACAACGACGGCAAGGAAGTGGCGGCCCGCTTCGAGTACAGCGTGCTGAAGCTCCCCGCCAAGAACTCGAAGCCCCTGATCCTGGGGGCGGCCGTCGTCACGAACGGCTACTACGGATTCCCGCGCGACACGCTGCGCGTCGTCGCCGGCGACTCGTTGCGCATCGACGACCCGCAGTACGCCTGGGCGTACGAAGGCTGGCTGGAATACGGGAAGCACCTGGCCCCGGGGCTGCACGTGGCGGGCAACTTCATCACCGGCGACAACCCCACGATCTTCACGGGCGCGGGCGACGACGACGTGAACTTCGAGACGTTCCAGGGGATCGAGGGCTGGAGCGAGTTCCTGTTCCCGGTCAGCGCCGCCTTCCTGACCGGCATCGCCCCCGCCTTCCTGACCGGCATCGCCCCCGCCTTCCGGGCCGACCGCTTCGACCCGAACACGGACGCCGACGACGACTCGCTCTTCCTCTGGACGCCGGGTCTGAACCTGTACTTCGGCTCGACGGCCCGCTGGCAGCTGAACTTCGACGTGCTCGATCCCGCGGCCGAAGGGCGCGACACGATCTCGGGCTTCCGCACCCAGGTGCAGCTGCTGTTCTAGCCCGGGGCGACGGGTCGACCGAACCGACCCTCCGACCCCACCCGCTCCACCCACTGCTCGACGCGCTCGCCGGTCGGTCTTCGGACCGGCCGGCGGGATGCGGCTCCCGCTGATCAGCGTATTTTGCGGCATTTCCGTCACGGGCCTGCAACGGATTAGACACGAAGCCCCGGCGATTCTAGATATCGCGCACTCGCGGGGTGCGGCCGCCAACGGCCCCGCCGTCGTCGCACACCTGATCGGAGGCTCGCCGATGCCCGTCGGCTTCCCGGTTCGTGCCGCGCTGGTCGCGGCCCTCGGTCTCCTCATTCAAGCCGGGCAGGCCCGTGGCCAGGCGGAGCCCGAGCATCCCACGATCTCGCTCGGCGCCGGACGCTCGCTCGAGCTCGAAGGACAGCTGCAGGTGCAGGGTGCCAGCAGCTCGGTGGACAGCGTGGTCACGTGGGACTCGGAGCTGCGCCGGATGCGCCTGACCGCGATCGCCGACGCGGGGGGCGGGTTCTTCGGCACGCTCCAGACCGACTTCGGGACCGATCGCGCCCGCGTTCGCGACGCCTTTCTCGAGTACCGGCCGTCCACGCACTTCGCGCTGCGCCTGGGCCAGTTCAAGATCCCCTTCAACGGGATCGAGCTCATCTCCTCCAAGCGCCTGCTCGTGATCGAGCGCGGGAACCGGATTCGCGGGTTGCCCGTGGACCACACCTCCACGTTCCTCGACGACAACAACCTCTCGGCGCGAAACCGCGGGGTCATGATCACCGCACGGTTCGCCAGGGACCGTCTCACGCTCACGGGTGGGGGCTGGACGGGAAGCGGTGAGGACTCGGAGAAGAACGACGGCAAGGAGCTCGCCGCGCGGATCGAGTACAGCGTGCTCCCGCTGCCCCACGAGACGTCGAAGCCCCTTGTCCTCGGTGTCGCGGCCGTGACGAACGGCTACTTCGGCACGCCGCGGGACACGCTCAGGGTCGTGGACGGCGACAGCCTGAGCCTGGAGGACTCCCGGTACGCGTCCGCGTTCGAGGGGTGGGTGGAATTCGGAAAGTACCTGCTCCCGGGTGTTCACGTTGCGGGCAACGTGATCTTCGGTGACAACCCGCAGCTCTTCGACGCGCGCTCGGGAGACCTCGAGTTCGAGAGCTTCCTCGGTCTTCAGGGATGGGGAGAGTTCCTTCTCACGACGGGCGGGAGCCTGCTCACGGCCTGGGCCCCGGCCTTCCGCGCCGACCAGTTCGATCCTGACACCGGCGCGGACGACGACGCCAGCCTGCTGCTGACGCCGGGACTCAACCTCTACTTCGGACCCAACGTCAAGCTGCAGCTGAACCTGGACGTCAACCTCCCGCAGTCGGACGCACTCGACACGGAGACCGCCTTCCGGACCCAGGCCCAGCTCCTCTTCTAACGCCTTGGCCTCTTCCGATCAGCTGGCGTCGCTGCTCGCGGGTGACTGTGAATCTCGCCGGCCCTAGCTTGCGAGGCTCCGGCACAAGTTGCTTTCGGTGGTATCCACCGAAATGCCCTTCCTTATGTTGCAGTCTCGGCACAATTCTGTAACAGAAGTCACCTATGCTTCGCGGACTCTCAACCAGAAGGAGCGGGTGGACCTCATGCGCAAGCTCGGGCGAAGTGTCGTGGTGACGGTTCTGTGTCTGGCGGCGGCTGCCTGTGGCAAGGGGCGTCAGGCGGACGAGCAGGCCGGCGCGGCAGCGGACAGCGCGGGCCCCGCCGCGGCCGGCTCGACGCTCGCCGGAGCCGTTCAGGGAGACGGGTCGAGCACCGTCTTTCCGATCATGGAGGCGGTGGCCGAGGAGTTTCAGAAGGAGAACCCCGGCGTGCGCGTGACGATGGGGATCTCGGGGACGGGCGGCGGCTTCAAGAAGTTCTGCGCCGGCGAGACGGACATCTCGAACGCCTCGCGCCCCATCAAGCCGACCGAGGTGGAGGCGTGCAAGGCCGCGGGGTTCGAGTACGTCGAGGTCCCGATCGCCTTCGACGGGCTGTCGGTGATGGTCAACCCGTCGAACGACTTCGTGTCGTGCATCAAGGTGGACGAGCTCAAGAAGCTCTGGCAGCCCGAGGCCCAGGGGAAGGTCACGAGCTGGAGCCAGGTCCGCCGCGGCTGGCCTGACAAGAAGATCGGCCTCTACGGCCCGGGCACGGACAGCGGCACGTACGACTACTTCACCGAGGCGATCGTCGGCAAGGAAGGCTCGAGCCGCGGCGACTTCACGCCGAGCGAAGACGACAACGTGCTCGTGCAGGGGATCTCCGGCGATCCCAACGGGCTGGGCTTCTTCGGCTTTGCCTACTACGAGGAGAACAAGGACAAGCTGAAGCTCGTCCAGGTGGACGGTGGCAAGGGGTGCGTCTCGCCTTCGCCGCAGACGATCTCGGACGGCACCTACCAGCCCTTGTCGCGCCCGCTGTTCGTGTACGTCCGCACCACCGCGATGGAGCGACCCGAGGTCAAGGCGTTCGTGGACTACACGATCACGAACGCGCCCAACCTGGTGGCCGAGACGGGCTACGTGCCGCTTCCCGACGAGATCTACCTGATGGGCCGCGAGCGTGTGGCCAGGGGAATCACCGGCTCGATCTACGCGGGGAAGGGCTCGCAGGTCGGGGTCCGGCTGCGGGACCTGATGGAGCAGGAGAAGGGGAGCACCGAAGGCGGCGCGCCGGGCGCGCCCGCCGACACCGCGGCCGTGAAGCCTGCGGCCTGAAGGGCGCCGCGTTCTTCTGAAGGAGGGCAGGGCTGGCGTGCAAACGCGAGAAGGGCCGAGCCGGCCGAGCGAGGCTCACAGGGAGGGGGATCCCCCCGGCCCGGCGCCGCGCATCAGGATAACCGCTCCGCAGCTCCCCGAAGCGAGAGCCGAGCGGCCGCAGCCGCCGGCCCCGCCGGCGGAGCCTGCTGCCGGGGATGGCTCCGCTCCGGGACCGGTGAGGCCGAGCCCGGCGCCCGTGGCCGTCTTGACCCGGAGCCGCCGCGCCGAGCGCCTCCGGGAAGGGGTGATCCAGGGTGCGCTCCTGGCCTGCGGCGTGGTTTCGATCCTCACGACGGTCGGCATCGTGGCGGTTCTCATCGTCGAGACGCTCGCGTTCTTCCGCGAGGTCCCGATCGTGGATTTCCTCACCGACACGCAGTGGACGCCGCTCTTCGCCGAGAAGCACTTCGGGATCCTCCCGCTTCTCAACGCCACGCTCCTCACGTCGGTCCTGGCCATGGTCGTCGCGCTGCCGCTCGGCCTGGGGAGCGCTGTCTACCTGAACGAGTACGCTCCCGGCCGGGTGCGGTCGGTGCTGAAGCCCCTGCTCGAAGTGCTGGCCGGCATCCCGACCGTCGTCTACGGATATTTCGCCCTGCTCTTCGTGACCCCGATCCTGCGGGCGATCGTGCCCGAGACGCAGATCTTCAACGCGCTGTCGGCCTCGATCGTGATGGGGATCATGATCCTGCCCATGGTCTCGTCGCTCTCGGAGGACGCCATGAACGCGGTCCCCGTGTCCCTGCGCGAGGCCTCGCAAGCCCTGGGCGCGACGCGGTTCGAGACCTCCACACGGGTCGTGATCCCGGCCGCCCTGTCGGGGATCGCCGCTTCGTTCATCCTGGCGATCTCGCGCGCCATCGGTGAGACGATGATCGTGACCATCGCGGCGGGGCAGATGCCGCGCCTCTCCTGGAATCCGCTCGAGGCCATGGAGACCATGACCGCCTACATCGTGCAGGTCAGCCTGGGCGACACGCCCGCCGGGACGCTGGCCTACAAGACGATCTTCGCGGTCGGCATGGCGCTCTTCGTGATCACCCTGCTCCTCAACTTCCTGAGCCAGTGGTTCGTCCGCCGCTTCCGCGAGGTGTACGAGTGAGCGCCGGCGCGCCGCAGACGGGCTTCCGCGACGAGGCGTTCGAGCGGCGGCTGTCCGCGCGGCACCGCAGGGGGGATCTCTACCGCTGGCTCTGCTTCGCCGCCGCCGCGGTGGGTGTGATCACGCTCGCGGCGCTGCTCCTGGACGTGCTGCACGATGGGCTGAGCCGCCTGTCCCCCCAGTTCCTGAGCAGCTTCCCGTCCCGGCGGCCGGACGAGGCGGGCATCAAGGCCGCGCTCTGGGGCTCGATCTGGATGATCTCGCTCACGGCGCTCATGGCCTTTCCGCTGGGCGTGGGGGCCGCGGTCTACCTCGAGGAGTACGCCTCCAACAACTGGCTCAACCGCTTGCTCGAGGTGAACATCGCCAACCTGGCGGGCGTGCCGTCCATCGTCTACGGCCTGCTCGGTCTGGGGGTCTTCGTGCGCTTCTTCGGGCTGGGCCGCAGCGTGCTCTCCGGCGCGGCCACGATGGCGCTGCTGATCCTGCCGGTCATCATCATCGCCTCGCGGGAGGCGATCCGCGCCGTGCCACGCTCGATCCGTGAGGCCTCCTACGCGCTGGGGGCCACGCGCTGGCAGACGATCCGGCACCACGTGCTGCCCTCGGCTTTCGCGGGGATCCTCACGGGAACGATCCTGGCGCTCTCGCGGGCGATCGGCGAGACCGCGCCGTTGATCATGATCGGGGCACTCACCTTCATCGCCTTCACGCCGGTGTCCGTCTTCGACCCGTTCACGGCGCTCCCGATCCAGATCTTCAACTGGGTGAGCCGGCCCCAGCCCGGCTTTCACGTGAACGCCGCGGCCGGTATCCTGGTCCTGCTGGCCGTGCTGCTGGCCATGAACTCGGCGGCGATCCTGCTGCGCAACAAGTTCCAGCGGAAGTGGTGACGGGGATGGATCCCTCCGCGCCCGAGGCCGGCGTCCAGCCGGCCGCGACCTCGATCGCGGTCCCGAACGCCCTGGAGGTGCGCCACCTGGACGTCTTCTACGGCGACCTCCAGGCCGTCAAGGACGCCTCGCTGGACTTCCCGGTGAACACGATCGTGGCCATGATCGGCCCCTCGGGCTGCGGCAAATCCACGCTCCTGCGCTCGCTCAACCGCATGAACGACCTGATCCCCAACGCGCGCATCGAGGGCGAGATCCTGTTCCACGGCGAGAACCTGCTGGGTCGGGGCGTGGACCCGGTCGAGGTGCGGCGCCGGATCGGGATGGTCTTCCAGAAGCCGAACCCCTTCCCGAAGTCGATCTACGACAACGTGGCCTTCGGCCCGCGCATCAACGGCCTCGCGGGTGAGATGGACGAGCTCGTCGAAGACTCCCTGCGGCATGCGGCGCTCTGGGACGAGGTCAAGGACCGCCTGCGCGAGAGCGCGCTCGAGCTGTCGGGCGGCCAGCAGCAGCGGCTCTGCATCGCGCGCGCGCTGGCCGTCAAGCCCGAGATCCTGCTGCTCGACGAGCCGGCCTCGGCCCTGGACCCGATCGCCACGGCCAAGATCGAGGAGCTGCTGAAGGAGCTGGAGAAGGACTACTCGATCGTCATCGTTACGCATAACATGCAGCAGGCGGCGCGCGTGTCGGACTACACGGCGTTCATGTACCTGGGCCGCCTGATCGAGTACGCCGCCACCGACGAGCTGTTCACGAGCCCGCGCGTGAAGGAGACCGAGGACTACATCACGGGCCGCTTCGGATGAGCCGCGAGGAGGGCTAGCCTTGGAGCGACACTTCGAGCATCAGCTGACCGAGCTCCAGAGTAAGGTTCTGCGCATGGCGAGCCTCGCCGAAGAGCAGGTGCGCGCGGCCACGAAGGCGTTCCTCGAGCGGGACGCCGGCCTGGCCCGCGGCGTCTTCGAATCGGATCACAGCATCGACGCGATGGAGAACGAGATCGAGGAAGCGGGCATCCACCTGCTGGCCACGCAGCAGCCCATGGCGCGCGACCTGCGGCTCATCAGCATGATCCTGAAGATGTCGAGCGATCTGGAGCGCGTGGGCGACCACGCGGTGAACATCGTGGAGTCCACCCTGCGCCTGCAGGGCGCGCCCGCCATCGAGCCGCCCCCCGAGGTCGGCGCCATGACCGAGATCGCGCTGGAGATGCTGCGCGGTGCGGTGGACGCGTTCGTGGAGCGCGACGCCCGCTCGGCGGTCGAGATCCTGCGTCGCGACGACGTGGTGGACCGCTACAACGACAGCGTGTTCCGCATCCTGCTCACGGTGATGATGGAGAACCCACGGCGCATCTCGTGGGGCATGGAGGTGCTGCTCGTGAGCCGCAATCTGGAGCGCATCGCGGACATGGCGACGAACATCGCCGAGGATGTGATCTACATCGTGGAAGCCCGCAACGTGAAGCACCACGCCAGCGACATGCAGGAGTCCTCGCCGGTCGCGGCGCCGGTGGCCCAGGGGACCGCGGATGCCTGACATGAGCGAGACGGCGCCGCGCCGGAGCCACGCCCTGGCTGCGAAGGCCGCCGCGGACGGACCGGCCAACCACGCGCACCTCGCCCGCCGCGGCGAGGCCGATCTCGCGCGCAAGCGCGTGCTGATCGTGGAGGACGAGGAGGACATCCGCGATCTGCTCTACTACAACCTGGCGCGCGAGGACTTCCGGGTCTCGATCGCCGAGGACGGCGTCCAGGCGCTGGAGAAGATCCAGCAGGATCCCCCGGACCTGGTGCTGCTGGATCTGATGCTGCCCGGCCTGGACGGCCTGGAGCTCACGCGCCGCTTGCGGCGCGACCCGCGCACCGCGCACCTGCCGGTGGTCATGCTCACCGCCAAGAAGGACGAGGTGGACCGCATCGTCGGCCTCGAGCTCGGCGCCGACGACTACGTCACGAAGCCGTTCAACCTGCGCGAGCTCGTCCTGCGGATGCGCGCCGTGCTGCGCCGCTACGAGGAGCACGCCGCCCGGCGCGCCTCCGAGGTCCTGACAGCCGACGGCTTCCTGGCCGTGGACATCCCGCGCCGGCAGGTGCGCGTGGACGGCGAGCCCGTGTCCCTGACCGTGATCGAGTTCGACCTGCTCGTGCACCTGCTGCGCGAGCGGGGGCGCGTCCAGACCCGCGAGCGGCTGCTGCGCGAGGTCTGGGGCTACGACTACGCCGGCTACGATCGCACGATCGACACGCACGTGGCGCGCCTTCGCAAGAAGCTGCGCGCGCGCGGTGAGTGGATCGAGACCGCCTGGGGCGTCGGGTACCGGTTCCGGGAGTAGCCGTGCCGCGGCCGTCCACCGTCGCGGGGACCCGGGCCCGCCGGCCTCTCGTCGTCAAGCTCTTCGCCGCCTTCCTGCTCCTCAGCCTCGTCGCGCTCCTTCCGCTGGGCCTCTTCCTCTACGCCCGCCTGCGCGCGGCGCTCGAGTCGGAGATCACGCTGCGCCAGCGCCAGCAGCTCTCCCTGCTGCAGAGCTCGCTGGCGGCCGGGTGGCCCACCGGCGAGGCCGGTCCCGCTCAGATCGATCCCCTGGTGGACAGCCTCGCGCGCGGGGCCGGCGGCCGCATCACCGTCGTGGCGCCCGACGGCCGCGTGCTGGGGGACTCGGAGCTCTCCGGACCGGCGCTGCTCGCCATGGAGAACCACGCGCTCCGGCCCGAGATCGAAGAAGCGCTCCAGGGTGGCGAGGGGGTGAGTACGCGCACGAGCCAGACCGTGCAGGAGCCGTTCCTGTACCGTGCGCGATCCCTGCGCGACGCCGCCGGGCGGCCGGTCGGCGCCGTGCGCCTGGCCTTCACGCTGGCCGGCATCCAGGACGAGCGGCGCGTGGCCGCCCGCGCGCTGGTCGCGGCCCTCGGCCTCTCCCTGCTGGTCGCGGCGGCGCTGGCCGCCTACGTTTCGCGCCGCCTCACGCGCCCCATCCGGCGCCTGCGGGAGGCGGCCGAGCGCTTGAGCCGGGGCGAGCTCGGTCACGAGATCCGGCTGCGCACCGGGGACGAGCACGAGGAGCTGGCCGGGGCGTTCAACCGCATGTCGAGCGAGCTGGCCCGCCAGCGCTCCGAGATCGTGGCCGAGAAGGAGCAGTTGCAGGGGGTGCTCGAGGGGATGGTGGAGGGCGTGCTGGTGACCGACCGCGCGGGCCGCGTCCTGCAAACGAACGCGGCCCTGCAGCAGATGTTCGGACTGAGCCGGCCCCCGGTCGGCCGCACGTCGCTCGAAGCCCTGCGCAGCCCCTCGCTCGAGGAGATCCTCGAGCGCGCGATCGAGCGCCGCGAGCGCGCGGGCGGCGTCGTGCGTCTCTCGCACCCGGCGGAGCGGCAGCTCGAGGTGGAGGTAGCCCCGCTCGGACGCGACGGGGACGCGCACGCCGTGGTGGCGGTGTTCCACGACGTGACGCGCCTCAAGAAGCTCGAGGGCGTGCGGCGCGATTTCGCCGCCAACGTGTCGCACGAGATCCGCACGCCGGTCACGGCCATCCGCGGCTACGCCGAGACCTTGCGCGCGGCGGCCGACAGCCCCGAGGAGCGGGCCCGCTTCGCCGAGATCATCATCCGCCACGCCGACCGCTTGACGGACCTGGTGGACGACCTGCTCGCCCTCTCCACGCTCGAGAGCGAGGGATACAGCCTGCAGCTCGCGATCCTCTCGGCCGCCGACCTGCTGGCCGCCGTGGAGGAAGCCTTCCGTCCCCGCGCGGCGGAAAAGGGAATCCTGCTCGAGGTCGGCGCGGCCGCGCCGGGCATGACCCTGCGCGGCGACCGCAAGCTCCTGGACCAGGTGCTGGCGAACCTGGTGGACAACGCGCTCAAGTACACCGAGCCGGGCGGCCGCGTGGGCGTGCGGGCCGCGCGCGAGGACGGCCACGTCGCCTTCACGGTGGAGGACACGGGCTGCGGCATCCCGGCGCACGACCTGGGCCGGGTCTTCGAGCGTTTCTTCCGGGTGGACCGGGCGCGCTCGCGGAAGCTGGGAGGCACGGGCCTGGGCCTCGCGATCGTCAAGCACATCGTGTTGCTCCACGGCGGCGATGTGCGCGTGCAGAGTCGGGTGGGGGAGGGAAGCTCGTTCGCGGTTCTCCTGCCGCTCGAGGGGCCGCCCGGGGCGGGACGGCCGCCGGGATCGGAGAACGGCCCGGAGGAGGGGCCGGACCCGGCTCAACACGAGTCTGGACCCACGACGCCGCGCTCGTAACTTGGGGCCTGACGGCGGAGAGCGTTGACGCCCCGCCGCCGACGGGCCGGTCGAGTCCCGGCCTTCCCCGCCTCCTCCTCCTGCGTTGCGAGGGGGCGGGGATCTTTTTTGCGCGGACCTTCGTTCCGGCCCCCCATTGCCCGCCCCGGCCCTTTTCTGTTCATTTGCGTGTCTCCGGAACCCCCCTCGAGCTGGAGCGCGCACGACGATGACCGCCCGGGTCCCGGCGGGCCCGTGGGCCCTGCTGATCCTTCTCTGTGGCTGCCTCTACGGCTGCGCCAGCGCCGGCCCCTCCCGCCCGGGCGCCCCCTCGGCCGAGCCCGCTCGCGAGCCGACGCCACCGGCGGCGGTCGCCGGCGCGGACTCCGCCGGCGGTCGTGCGGCCCCCGTCCCGCGTGCCGACTCGCTGCCGGAGACCCCGCTCTCGGCGCTGCCCCCGCCCTGTCCGGGGCTCGGGAGCGATTCGCTCGTGCACCTGACGGTGCTGGCCACGAACGACTTCCACGGCGCCCTCGAGAGCAAGACCTATCCCTGGGCCGAGGCCGGCCGGCCCGTGGGCGGAGCGGCGGTCGTGGCCGCGTACATCGGGCGCGAGCGGGCCGCGAACCCCGAGGGGACCCTGCTCCTGGACGGCGGCGACCTGATGCAGGGCACGGCGGTCTCGAACCTGGTCCAGGGTGAGTCGGTCATCGACTTCTACAACGCCGTCGGCTACGACGCCGCGGCGATCGGCAACCATGAGTTCGACTGGGGGATCGAGGTCCTCGAGCGGCGCATGACCCAGGCGCGCTTCCCGTGGCTCTCCGCCAACATCGTGGGCGCGGCCGACGCGGCCCGGCCGCGCTGGGCCGTGCCGACGGCCCTGGTGCGGCGCAAGGGCCTCGCGATCGGCATCGTGGGCCTGACCACCCGCAGCACGCCGAGCACCACGCTGCCCGTGCACGTGACCGGCCTGCGGTTCACGGACCTGGCCGGGGCCGTGCGGACGGAGGCCGCGAGGCTCGAACGTGCCGGCGCCGACCTGATCGTGGTCGTCGCGCACGCCGGGGGCACCTTCAATCCGGACTCGAACGCCTTCCACGGCGAGATCGTGAACGCGATGCGCGGCTTCCCGCCTTCGGTGGACCTGGTCGTGTCGGGTCACACGCACACGCTGCTGGACGGCGAGGTGAACGGGATCCGGCTCGTGCAGGCGCGCTCCCGCGGCACCGCGCTGGGCGTCGTTCAGCTCTGGGTGGATGCGCGCACGCACGACCTGGCTTGCTCGGACGCCGAGGTCGTGACGACCTACGGCGACGGCGTGGCGCCGGACTCGACGGTGGCCGCCCTCGTGGAAGGCTACGAAGCCCGCCTGGACCCCCTCGCCGATCGCGTGATCGCCGAGGCGGCGCATCCCCTGACGGCCGACCGCCGGCGGGAGTCGGTGCTCGGCGATCTGGTCACCGACGCGCAGCGCGCCGCCACCGGCGCCCAGATCGCGCTCACGAACTCGGGCGGGATCCGTGCCGAGATCGACGCCGGGCCCATCCGGTGGCGCGAGGCCTACGAGGTCCAGCCCTTCGACAACCGGCTCTACCGGCTGGAGCTCGACGGGCGCACGCTCCTGGCGGCGCTCGAGAACGGTGCGAGCGGCGAGCACGGGCTGGTGCAGGTCTCAGGGGTGCGGTTCACGGTGGATCCTCACGCGCAGCCCGGCCGGCGCGTGCGCAGCCCGCGTCTGGAGGACGGGAGGCCGGTCCGGCTGTATGCCACCTACTCGGTCACCGTCAACGAGTTCATGTTCCAGGGCGGAGACGGCTACACGATGCTGGCGGACGCACGGCTCGCCGAGAACACGGGGATCACGGACCTCGACGCTTTCGTCCACCACCTGCAGGAAGGCCTGCCGCAGCCCATTCGCTACGAGCTGCAGGGCCGGATCCGCTTCCTGGAGGACGTCCCCGCGACCCGCGATGCGCGCTGAGCCGCCAACGACACGCCGGACCCCCGTCGCGACGCGCGCGCCGCACTCCGCGCCGAGCGAGTCGCTCGTGACGCGCGAGCGCATCCTGGCCCTGCCCAAGACCGACCTCCACTGCCACCTCGACGGCTGCCTGCGTCTCTCGACGCTCCTCGAGCTGGCTCGCGAGCAGGGGGTGAGGCTCCCGGCCGACGACGAAGCCGGGCTCGAGGCGTACTTCGCCCATCCCGAGACCGGCCGCAGCCTGGTCGAGTACCTCACGCGCTTCGACGTCACGCTGCTGGTGATGCAGGAAACGCCGGCGCTCTCGCGCATCGCCCGCGAGCTGGCCGAGGACGCCGCCGCCGAGAACGTGCGCTGGCTGGAGGTGCGGTTCTCGCCCGTCCTGCACCGCGACCGCGGGCTCTCGCTTCACGAGTCCGTGGAGGCGGTTCGCGACGGCCTGCGCCACGCCGAGGCCTCGCATGGCGTGCGCTCGGGCATCATCATCTGCGCGCTGCGACACCTCGACCCGCTCGTGTCGGAAGAGCTGGCCGAGCTCTGCGTGGACTACAAGAACCGGGGCGTGGTCGGCTTCGACCTGGCCGGCCCCGAGGCCTACTACCCGGCCAAGCGTCACCGCACGGCCTTCAAGGTCGTGCGCGATCGGAACGTCAACCTGACGATCCACGCCGGCGAGGGGTGGGGGGCGGACTCCATTCGCCAGGCGATCCACGACTGCGGCGCGCACCGGATCGGCCACGGCACGCATCTCCACGAAGACCAGGACCTGCTGAACTACGTGAACGACCATCGCATCCCGCTCGAGATCTGCCTGCTCTCGAACGCTCAAACCGGTGCCGTGCCGAGCGTGGCGGAGCATCCCCTGCGCCGCTACTTCGACGCCGGCCTGCGCGTCACGGTGAACACCGACAGCCGGCTCATCTCCCGCACAACGGTGACGGACGAGCTCCTGCGGGCGCACGTGGCGCTGGGGTTCGACTGGCGCGAGATCCGCAAGCTCGTCCTGAACGGATTCAAGAGCGCCTTCCTGCCCTACGACGAGCGGCGCGCCCTCGTGGGCGAGGTGAGCGCGGAGCTCGAGGCCTGGGCATGAGCGAGACCACGCTCCTCGAGCGTCTGACCGGCCTGTTCGGGACCGGGCTGCTGGTGCTCCTGGCCTGGCTCCTCTCCACCGATCGCCGCGCGGTGGACTGGCGGGTCGTGGCGTGGGGGATCGCCCTGCAGTTCGCCTTCGCGGTGCTCGTCCTGCGGACGGCGGCCGGCGAGGTCTTCTTCGCGGCCGTCAACGACGCGTTCGTACGGCTCCTCGACTTCTCCCAGCAGGGGGCGCGCTTCGTCTTCGGCAATCTCGTGGACAACAACGTGCCGGTGGGCACGCCTGCCGGCGGACCTCCCGCCGGCGCCCCGCTCCCGGCCGGGAGCGTGACCGCGTGGGCTCGCACCGGCGCCTACTTCGCCTTCGGCGTGCTGCCGACCATCATCTTCTTCTCCTCGCTGATGGCCGTGCTCTACCATTTCCGGGTGCTCCAGGGTATCGTCCGCGCCTTCGCCTGGGCCATGTGCCGCACGATGCGCACTTCGGGCGCGGAGACGCTGGCTGCATCCGCGAACATCTTCGTGGGCATGACCGAGGCGCCGCTCATGATCCGCCCGTTCGTGGCCGGCATGACGCGCTCCGAGCTCCTCTGCGTGATGGCGGCCGGCTTCGCCAACACCGCCGGCGGCGTGATGGCCGCCTACGTCGGCCTGCTCGGCCCGTACGTCCCCGGCATCGCCGGGCACCTGCTCGCGGCCTCCGTGATGAGCGCGCCGGCGGCGCTGGCGTTCTCCAAGATCATCGTGCCGGAGACCGAGCAGCCCGCCACGCGCGGAGACGTCGCGATCGACGTGAAGACTCCCGACGCGAACGTGATCGACGCCGCCGCCCGGGGGGCGAGCGAGGGCCTGTCGCTGGCCCTCAACGTGGGGGCCATGCTGCTCGCCTTCATCGCCCTGATCGCGCTCGTGAACGCGGGCGTGGGGTGGGCGGGCGGCCTGCTGGGCCTGCCCGGGCTGAGCCTGGAGCGCATCTTCGGCTGGTGTCTCGCGCCGCTGGCCTTCGCCCTCGGCGTTCCCGCGCGCGACGCGGTCGAGGTGGGATCCCTGCTGGGCGTGAAGACCGTGGTCAACGAGTTCGTGGCCTACCTGCAGCTCGCGAACGGCCTGCGCGAGGGCATGCAGCTTTCGCCTCGCTCGGTGGTGATCGCCAGCTACGCGCTCAGCGGGTTCGCGAACTTCGCCTCGATCGCGATCCAGATCGGCGGCATCGGCGCGATGGCCCCCGAGCGAAGGCACGACCTGTCGCGGCTGGGCCTGCGGGCCATGGTGGCGGGCGCCTTCGCGAGCTTCCAGACCGCCGCCATCGCGGGCATGCTCCTCTAGGCCCGGCGATCGCGACTTCCGCGAAGGAGCGCGCATGGACGGCCTGCTCGATCTGCTGCACCGGGTCTACGACGTCGAGCACTGGATCCGCGTCGGCGGGCTGGTCGCGCTCACCGTGATCGTGTTCGCGGAGACGGGCCTCTTCGTGGGCTTCTTCCTGCCGGGAGACTCGCTCCTCGTCACGGCCGGCCTGTTCGCCGCCACGGGCGTGCTGGAGATCTGGAGCCTGCTCGGCGTCCTGAGCGTGGCCTCCGTGCTGGGTCCCATGGTCGGCTACTGGTTCGGCGCCAAGACCGGGCCGCGCATCTTCTCGCGCGAGGACTCGCTCTTCTTCCACCGCCGGCACCTGATCACGACCCAGGAGTTCTTCAATCGCCACGGGCCGTTCACGATCGTGATCGCGCGCTTCATGCCCATCGTGCGCACCTTCGCGCCCATCGTGGCGGGCGTGGGCCGCATGGACTACCGCCGCTTCATGCTCTACAACCTGCTGGGCAGCGTGCTCTGGGTCTGGGGGCTCACGCTGCTGGGCTACTTCCTGGGGCGCGTGATCCCCGACGTGGATCGCTACGTCCACGTCATCATCGTGATCGTCGTCGTGGCCTCTCTGCTGCCGGGGGTGATCAAGCTCCTGCAGCGGCGGCGCGCCGCGGGCGCCCCGGCGCGGAGGGCGGGCCGCACGCCGCCGGCCGGCGCCGACCGCGAGGAGCTCGCGCCGGAGGAGGAGGCATAGCGGCTGCGTCCGCCGCCGCCGCGGCCGTCCGCGCGCGGACGGACTTCAGGCCCGAGGTCGGGCTCCTGCTCGGCTCGGGGCTCGACGCTCTGGCCGGGGCGGTGGAGCGCGTGTGGGAGACGGGCTACGCGGATCTGCCCGGGTTCCCGCGGGTGAGCGTGCCCGGCCACGCGGGGCGTCTCGTCCTGGGCCGCCTCGCAGGCCACGACGTTTGCGTCCTCTCAGGACGCTTCCACCTCTACGAAGGTCACAGCCCGGGGGATGTTTCGGCCGGCGTGCGGCTCCTCCACGAGCTGGGGGGCCGGATCCTGCTGGTCACGAACGCGGCCGGCAGCCTTCGGCGGCGCTGGGCCCCGGGCACCCTGCTCCTCGTCCGGGACCAGCTGAACCTGCAGTGGACGAGCCCTCTCGTCGGGCGTCCGCCCGCGGAGATCCACGACATGTTCCCCGACATGTCGGAGCCCTACGATCCCGAGCTGCGACGACTCCTGCGCGAGGCCGCCGCGGCCGCGGGCGTGCCTCTGGCCGAGGGCGTGTACGCGGCGGTTCTCGGCCCCAGCTACGAGACTCCGGCCGAGGTCCGGTTTCTGCGCCGCGCGGGCGCCGACGCGGTCGGGATGTCCACCGTTCCCGAGGTGCTGGCCGCCCGCGAGCGCGGCCTGCGCGTGGCGGCCGTCTCGTGCCTCACGAACCACGCCGCGGGGCTCTCCACCGAACCCTTGAGCCACGCCGAGGTCGTGGCGGCCGGGGCGCGCGCGGCACCGCGCCTGGAAGCGCTCGTGCGCGGCTTCCTGCGCGCCCTGCCTTCGTGAGCGCGCGGCGTCACGCGGGGGCCGGCGATCCGGCGGATCCGTTCCGGGCCTTCCTCGCCCGCGCGCCCAAGGCCGAGATCCACGTCCACCTCGAGGGCGCGGTCTCGGGGGCGTTCCTGGACGCCGCCGCAACTCGCCACGGGCTGCCGTGGGCCGGCGCCACGCAAGGCGAGCTCGACCGGCGGCGCCGGTTCGATTCCTTCGAGGGCTTCCTCGCGCTCTACCGCTGGGTGCTGGAGAACCACTTCCGCGCTCCGGAGGACTACGTCGGGGCGTTGCTGGACGTGGCGCCGGGGCTGGCGGCGGCCGGCATCCGCTATGCCGAGCTCTCCGTCTCGGCCGGCGCGCTGCTCTTCTTCCGGCGTCCGCTGGGCGAGATCCTGGACGCGCTGACCTCCGCGGCCGACGCCGTGGAGGCGGCGGGGGGGCCGGAGCTGCGCTTCATTGCGGATGGGGTCCAGAAGCACGGACCGGATGCGCTGGCCCGGGTCGTCGAGCGCGTGGCGCCGCTCCCGCGTGCGCGCTGGCCCGCGCTCGGCCTGGCGGGCGCGCTGGGGAGCGAGCGCGTGGGCGCCTTCGCGCAGGTGTTCGCCGAGGCCCGCCGCCACGGCCTCGCCGCCGACATTCACGCCGGGGAGGCCGCCGGCACCGAGAGCGTTCGGGAGGCGCTCGAGGATCTGGCCGCCGACCGCATCGTCCACGGCGTGGCCGCGGCCGGCGAGCCGGGTCTGCTGCAGGAGCTGCGCAAGCGGCGAATCCCGGTCGCCCTCAACCCGACCAGCAACCTGCGCACCGGAGTCGTGGCCTCGCTCGCCGAGTTCCCGCTGCGGCGCTTCCTCCAGGCCGGCCTCCTGATCTCGATCAACACGGACGACCCGACCCTCTTCGACACGACGCTGGCGGGGGAGCTCGAGGCCATGGCCCGGACGTTCCGGCTGGGCCAGTCGGCGGTGGAGGGGCTGATCCTCGGGGGGCTGGAGTGCGCGCTGCTTCCCGAGCGCCGGCGGGCGGAGATGCTCGAGCGCTGGGGTTTCGAGCTCGAGCGGCTGCGAGCCGAGCTCGGCCTGGACGACGCGCTGCGGGGGAGCCCGCCGCGCGTCTACGACTGAGCGCGAGAGCACCCTTGATCCATGGGCGGGAAGAAGGGGAGGACCATCCACCTCGCGGGCCTGGCGGTCTGTCCGGAGGAAGGTCAGGGCCCAGCGATTTCGAGTGAGGTCGTCGGTGCGCCGCGTCGCATGAGCGGCTAACTTGAGCCCGTGCACCCCGTCCTTTTCCGTCTCGGCGACTTCACGGTCTCCACGTTCGGGATCATGATGGTGGCCGGCTTCTTCGCCGGCTGGGTGATCCTCACGCGCGAGTTCGCCCGCAAAGGCCTTGCCCCCCGGGACGCGCAGACCGCGATCCTGATCGGCGCCTTCGGCGGCGTCCTGGGCTCCAAGCTCTACTACCTGCTCGACCACTGGGACGAGCTCACGAGCGACGTGGTCGGCATGGCCACCTCGCGCGGCGGCCTGACGTGGTACGGCGGATTCGTCCTCGCGACACTCCTGCTCGTCCTTTTCGCGCGGGCCCGGAAGATCCCCGTCCTGCGCGGGCTCGACTGCATGGCGCCGGCACTCACGCTCGGCTACGCGATCGGCCGCATCGGGTGTTTCCTGGTGGGGGACGACTACGGCCGGCCGGCCGCCGTTCCCTGGGCGGTCGCGTTCCCCGAGGGCGCCCCGCCCACCGAGAGCCCCGTCCATCCCACGCAGGTCTACGAGACCCTCGCCAGCGCCGCCATCTTCGCGTTCCTGTGGGCGCGGCGCCGGCGTCCGGCGCCCGACGGAGCGCTGGTCTTCCTGTGGTTCGTGCTGGCCGGGCTCGAGCGCTTCGGCGTGGAATTCCTGCGCACGAACGAGCCCGTGGCCCTGGGTCTCACCGAGGCTCAGCTCCTGAGCATCGGAATGGTCGTCGTGGGCCTGGCCGGCCTCGCCATCGTGCACAGCCGGGCGCGCCCGGCCTCGGCGGCCGCGGTGAGCTGAGCGGCGGCGCGCCCCGAGCGCGATTCAAGAACCCCAGCCGGAGGAGCGAGGAGGATGCTGAAGGAGTTCAAAGAGTTCGCGATGCGCGGCAGCGTGGTCGACCTGGCCGTGGGCGTGATCCTGGGTGTGGCCTTCGGCAAGATCATCACCTCGCTCGTCAACGACGTGATCATGCCGCCCATCGGCCTCGCACTCGGCAAGGTCGACTTCGGGAATCTGTTCATCGACCTGAGCGGCCAGCACCACGCCTCACTCGCCGAAGCCAAGGCCGTCGGAGCGGCGACGATCAACTACGGCGCGTTCCTGAACACCCTGATCGAGTTCATGATCATCTCGTTCGTGCTCTTCCTCGTGATCCGGCAGATCAACCGGCTGCGCGCGCCGGCCCCGGTCACCACCAGGGAGTGCCCCCGCTGCGCCTCCCAGATCCCGCTCAAGGCGACGCGCTGTCCGAACTGCACGTCGGACGTCTAGCCGCCCGGCGCGGGAAATCGGTCACCGGCGCGTTCCGGGACCCCGCAGTTGACGCGCTTTCGCACGCCCGACGGCCTCCGCCAGGAGGTCGTCAAGAATCGCTATCGTGCTGATCAACAATCACTTCTGACGCGACCTCCATCCCCGCTCTGCAGGCTGGCACGTCGCCTGCTTTTGCACCTGGCTGGAGCGCCGCACGGTCATCCCCCCACCCAGGCAGCGGCGATCCTGAAGAGGACGTTCGCGGGCGGACTTCGCGCCGCCCGCGACGCCTCCGAAGCGGCCCGGGCGCTCCGCGCGCGGCAGCGTGAGGGAGCGCTTGGGAAATTGCAATCGCGGGGCTCCGGCTCCCGGTCCCTTTCAGGCCTTCGGACCCATGCATCGCGCGACGTAACCCTCACGGACGCAGAGGGTTGAAACGCCGCCTGCGCCGGATGGGCCCGGGCGGAACAGAAATTGCCGGTGTCCGAATGTCGTCCAGGCCGCTATCTCCTGCCCCGCGCGTGCGTTCCGGCGCGAGGCAGCTGACCGCGAGCCCCCACCCCGACAGGAACGAACCGCGTGCGAATCCTCTCCCTGGACTGGGACAGCGCGTTTCAACGCGACCTCACCCTCGAGCTCGGAGCCGCCGGCCATCAGGTCGAGCTCCTGTCGCGCGTCGCCGAGGCCCTGACGTGCGACGCCGAGCGCCCGTTCGACCTGATCGTGTCCGAGACCCGGCTGCCCGACAAGAACGGCCTCCATTTCCTGCGCGAGCTCAGGTCGGCGCGTGAGCGGGCCGGCCTCGAGCCGCCGGCGGTCGTGGTTCTCACAGAGGTCGAGGATCAAGAGATCGGCTCGCTCTGTCGCGCCGAAGGCGCGCTGCGAGTCCTGCACAAGAAAGACGGCTGGCCGACCGTCGTGGCCGAGCTCCACGGCGTGATCGCGGAGCTCGATCCCGCGCCCTCCGCACCCACCGCTCCCGATTCCGCGCGCCCCGACGCGCGCATCTTTCGCGGCAACCTCGAGACCATCGAGATCCTCGACATCGTCCAGCTCCTGAACCTGGGTCGCAAGACCGGTCTCCTGGTCCTCTCGGGCGGCATGCTGGACGGGCGCATTGCGCTCGATCAAGGCGAGATCGTGGACGCGCGCTACCACGAGGAGTCCGGGGTGATGGCCCTCGGCTCGCTTCTGACGGTCAAGCGCGGCAGCTTCCGCTTCGAGGCCGGCGCGTTCAACGGCACGCGGACGATCAACCAGCCCACTTCTTCGCTGCTGCTGGAGGCGCTCCGCCTGCACGACGAGGGGACGCGTCACGCGTACGGCGGCGCGCCCGGAAGCGAGGAAGCCGACCACGCCGCGAATCGGGGGGAGGCCTTCGACTTCGAGCACCGCGAAGAGGCGGACTCCGCGGACTGGCTCCTCTCCGGCCTGGCCGAGGACGAGGCCTACGACGAGGGGGCGGCGCCGAGCGAGCCTTCGAGAGCCGGCGGGAAGGAGAGCGGCCTCCCGCTCTTCGAGGCCCCGATCCGGCTTCCCGACGCGCCGGGCGACCACGTCGAGCCTGCGCTCGATCCCTTCGCCCTGCCGGAGCCGCCGGCCAAGGGTGTGGCACCCGCGGATCCCCGCACGATCTTCGCGCCGGCTCCATCCGCGCCGATCACGCCCCCCGCCTCTCCCGCTCCGCGCCCGGTCGAGCCGCGCGCGTTCGAGCCCGAGACCTGGCCCCGCGAGTCCCACTCCGCGGGACGGCCCGACCCGGGCCCGCGCACCGTGCTCCTCAAGGGAGCCGCCCCGGATCGCCGCCGGCGGCCGCGCGTATCGCGCACCGCGGCCGCGCTCGTGGGCGCGGGGGCGATCGCGGTCCTGGCGAGCGGGTACGTGGTCTTCTTCTCGGACATGGTCCACGGTCCCGCCGAAGAGCTGAAGAGCGCCGACTACCGGAGCCTCATGCTCGAGGCCGCCGCCAGCCAGTCCAGGATCGACAGCCTGGAGCAGATCCTCCACGGGCTCTCGCAGTCCGTTCAGAGCGGTGACGTCTCGCAAGCCGACGCGGAGCAACGGATCTCGGCGCTGCGCAGCGAGATCCAGAAGGCGTCGGCCGATCTGGACACCGCGCGCCGGGCGGCCGACGCCGGATTGGACGGCGACCGGGGCGGTGAGGCGCGGGAAAAACAGGAGCCAACCCCCCGCGTCGGCCTGCTGCGCGAGTCCGCCGCCGCCCCCTTCACCGCGGCCCCCGCGAGCGCGGCCGAGGGCCGCGCCCCGCGCACGCCCGACCAGGCCCCCGCCCCGCTGGTCGCCGCACCCTCCTCGGCGGGGGATTCCGGGATCGCGCGCGGCGACCCCTCGGCGGTCGATTCGGTCCGGCCCGCCGAGGCGACGGTGGAAGTCGTGAGCGTGGACGTCGCCGCGCGGAACGCGCCGGACGCCTCCTCCGCCGGGCGGGACAGCGGCGGCGCGGTGCCCGAGCCCGAGTCGGCGGCGGGCGGCGCGCCGGCGGCGGACTACAGTCTCGCCGCGATCCGCCGCGCGCCGACCTTCGTTCCGGTGGACGTGCGGGCCTCGCCGCGCACGCCGATCCGGCCCCAGTACCCGCCGGCGCTCGCCGCACGCGCCATCGGCGGCACGGTAACCCTCTGGACGCTCGTGAACGCCTCCGGCCGGGTCGAGGACGTGCGCGTGCTGCGCTCCTCGGGACAGCCCGAGCTCGACAAGGCCGCGAGCGACGCGATCCGCCGCACGGTCTACAACCCGGCGCGGCGCGACGACGTGGCGGTTCCCACCTGGACCCAGCAGCAGATCGCCTTCAAGCTCGACTAGCCTTTCGCCTCTCCCCCCTCCCGCGCTTCACGTCCTTCGCGCGTCCCCGCGCCCTCGCCCGTCCCCGCTCCACCCCGCGGCCGGGTCGCTGGCGTCCTTGATTTCTTGACATCCCCGGAGCGCGACCCGTAGCCTAGCCTTCGTGTTCGCCGCTCTGCGCGAGACCCTCACGGGCGAGGTCGAGACCTCGTCCTTCATGCGCCGTTGCTACGCGGAAGCCGCCGGCATCTACGCCCAGCTCCCGCGCGGCGTGGCGTTCCCCGCGACGGCCGCCGACGTGCGCGCGGCGGTCGCGTTCTGCCGTCGCCACGGGCTGCCGCTCACGGTCCGCGGAGCGGGGTCGGGACTGGTCGGCAACAACATCGGCCGGGGGCTCGTCCTCGACGTGACCCGCCATCTGAACCGGGTTCTCGGCTACGATCCGGAGACCGAGCGCGCGCGGACGGAGCCCGGCGTCACCTGCGACGGGCTCAACCAGGCTCTGCGGCCGCACAATCGTTTCCTGCCCCCCAACCCCTCGAGCAGCGCGTTCTGCACCCTGGGCGGCATGGTGGCGAGCAACGCCAGCGGACTGCGGAGCGTCAAGTACGGCTCCGTCGCCCCCTGGGTGACGGCGATCTCTGGCGTCTGGGGGACCGGCGAAGCGTTCCACGTGTGGCGTCCCGAGCCGGGCTCGCCGCCCGGCGGCGGGGCGGGCGGTCGGGAGGACGGCAACGCCGACCCGGTGCTGGGGCGCCTGGCGGCTCTCTTGCGCGAGTCGCTGCCGCCGCCGCCGAGCTGGATCACGCGCGTGGCCAAGAACAGCGCCGGCCTGCGGGTGTGGCCGGCCTGGGACGGATCCCGGCTGGATCCGGTCGAGCTCCTCGTCGGCTCCGAGGGGACGCTCGCCGTCTTCACCGAGATCGAGCTGCGCACGGCACCCTTGCCCGGCGGGCGCGCGCTGCTGCTCGCCGCGTTCGGCTCGCTCGACGACCTGGCCCGGGCGGTGGAGCTCGTGCGCCCTCTGCAGCCGAGCGGTGTCGAGTTCCTGGACGCCACCTTCCTCGACGTGCTACGATCGGGAAGCGGGCTCGCCCGCGAGACGATCCCCGCCGATGCGCAGGCCGTCCTGTACGTCGAGACCGAAGCTCCGACTCCCGGGCTCGCCTCCGAGGCCGCCCGCGAGGCGCTGCGCGCCGTCGCTCCGCTGGCGCTGCCGGGGGCCCGGCTGGCGCCCGACGCGGAGGCCGCCGAGCGGCTGTGGGGGCTCCGCAGGGGAGCCTCTCCCGCCCTCGCGCGGCTTCACCCCGGGCTCGTGACCCAGCAGTTCGTCGAGGACTGCGCGGTTCCGCCGGGACGATTTCCAGACCTCCTCGCCGGGCTGCGCAGGATCTTCTCCGAGGAGGGGATCCCGGTCGTGCTCTTCGGGCATGCCGGCGAGTCCCACGTGCACGCCAACCCGCTCTTCGACCCGCGCGACCCCCGGCGAGCCGAGCGAATCGAGCGCGTCGCGGAGCGGGTCTGCGGCCTCGTGGAGGATCTCGACGGCACGCTCTCGGGCGAGCACGGGGACGGCCTCGCGCGGGCGGCGTTCGCCCGCCGTCGCTTCGGAGGAGCGCTGGACTTCTTCGGCGACGTGCGCCGGATCTGCGATCCCGACGGCGTTCTGAATCCGGGCAAGATCGTGCCTGCGCCGGGCTGGAGGACCGGGCTGGACCTGCGGCAGCCTCGGGGGCGCCACGGGCTTGCCGCCCTCGCGGTCTGAGGCGACCCTGGCCGCGAGCCCGCGCCGGCGGCTCGAGACCGCCGCGCGCATGCTGGCTGTCGCGCTCGTCATCGCGCCGCTCACGGTCGTCCTGGGAATCGCGCACATGCTGGTCAGCCTGCTCGCGCTCCCGGGTCGCCCCGAGCGGGTGATCGAGCGGGTCTATTTCGGCGCGCTGCTGAAGCTCTCGGGCGTGCGCGTGGCCGTGAGCGGTTGGGAGCACGTGCGGCCCGACCACGCCTACGTCTTCATGCCCAACCACCGCTCCTGGATGGACGTGCCCATCCTTCACGTGGCCCTCGGGGGGCGGGACATTCGCTGGGTGGGCAAGAAGGAGATCGTGCCCGTGCCCTTCTTCGGGTGGGCGTTCGGGCTCTCGCGGCACATCAAGATCGACCGTGGCAACCGCGAGCGTGGCATCCGTGCCATCCGCAGCGCGGCGCAGGTGGGCGGCGGGGGAGTCTCGGTCGTGATCTTTCCGGAGGGCACGCGCAGCGTGAACGAGGACCTCTTGCCGTTCAAGAAGGGCGGCTTCCACCTGGCGCTCGACGCGGGGCTCGAGATCTTGCCGGTGGCCATCTCCGGAACGGAGCGTATCATGCGGAAGCGGGAGTGGATCCTTCGCCCGGGAACCGCGCACGTCACGTTCATCCCGCCCGTTGCCCCCCTGCCGGGGGGGAAGGCGGCGCTGCCCGATCTCATGCGGGCCGTCCGGGAGCGGATCCAGGGAGCACTGTCCCAACCGATCGCCAAGGAGGTAGCATGACGAAGAGCCGCAAGCGTTCCGGGGCGTCCGCGACCGCCCGCTCCGCGGCCCCGCCCCCGCCACGCCGCGCATCTCAGCCACCTCCGGACAGCTCTCCCGCGCCCGAGCGGGACCCCCTGGCCTACGAGGAGATTCGGCGCCTCCTCTCGAGCGTCTTTCGCGAGGCGTCGGGCCCGCTGGAGGCGCAGGAGAGCGTGTGCGAGATCCTCTACCACGAGCTCAACCACTACTCGTGGGTGGGGATCTACATGGTGGACGGGGACGAGCTGGAGCTGGCGGCCTGGGCGGGGTCCGAGGAGACCGAGCACACGCGCATCAAGATCGGCGAGGGGATCTGCGGCCTCGCGGCCGAGTCGGGGGAGACGGAGATCGTTCCCGATGTGAGCCAGAACGAGCAGTTCATCGCCTGCTTCGCCTCCACGCGCTCGGAGATCGTGGTGCCCATCCTGCGCGACCGCGAGGTTCTGGGCGAGATCGACGTAGACAGCGACCTTCTCGACGCCTTCGACGAGCAGGACGTGCGCCTGCTGGAGTGGACGGCCGCCAAGCTGTCCGGCTTCGCGTAGGCCGAGGAGAGCGGCGGGTGAGCGGGCTCGGCCCGCGGAGACAGCTGCCCGAGCCCGATCCCGGGTCGCTGGCGGCCGGGCTGTACGCGATCTGGGGCGCCATCGGCCTGTCGATCCTGGCCGAGTTCGCCTTGCTCCTCTACCTCCAGCGGGAGCGGGTGGTGCGGATCGAGGACGCCGGCGGGCCGCTGTCTCCCTCGGCGCATCTCACGCTCTTCGCCCTTCTGTTCCTCTCCGCCGCCTACCTCGTCGGAACCCTGCGGGCCCGCCTGCGGGACCCCCAGGCGCTGGCCCGGCGCGGGGCCGTTGGGCCGCCCGCCCGGTCGCCGGAGCGACCGGGCCCGGGTGTGTCGCCTGCGGGCGCACCGGTGGTGCGGGTCTCGGCGGCGCGTGCCGTGGCCGTGCGTTTCCTGGGCCTCTCCGTGCTGCAGTGGGCGGCCGCCGAGGCGCTGGCGCTGGTGGGCCTCACGCTGGCCCTGGCGCTCCAGCCGGCCCCGCGCCTGACGCTCACGCTCTATTTCACGCTGGCACTCGCGCTCTGGCTCTGGAGTCGTCCGGCCCCGCGCGCGCTGGCCGAGGCCCTGCGCCGGGCGGACGGCCGGCCGTGAGCTGGATCTCCTTCGATTGCCGCAAGGAGCTTCCGGGCTTCACGCTCGACGCCCGCTGGGAGAGCTCGCGCGGAGTGGTCGCCCTGCTCGGCCGGTCGGGCTGCGGCAAGACACTCACGCTGCGCTGCATCGCGGGCCTGGAGCGTCCCGACCGGGGGCGGATCCGGATCGGGGAGCGCTTGCTCTTCGACTCGAGCGCGGGGGTGAACGTCCCGCCGCACCGGCGGCGGATCGGCTTCGTGTTCCAGCACTACGCGCTCTTCCCGCATCTGACCGTGCGGCAGAACGTGCTCTTCGGCTTCCCGGAGAACGGGCGCGCGGGGCGCGACGCGGCCCTCGCCGAACTCGTCGCGCTCTGCCGGCTGGAGGGCCTCGTGGAGCGCTACCCGCGGGAGATCTCGGGAGGTCAGCGTCAGCGGGTGGCCATCGCCCGCGCGCTGGCCTCGGATCCGGCGGTGCTGCTTCTGGACGAGCCGTTCGCGGCACTCGACCGCCAGACACGGGACGAGGTCGTGGGCGAGCTGCAGAGCATCCTGGACCGCACGCGCGTCCCGACCGTGCTCGTGACGCATGATGCGCAGGAAGCCGAGGCCCTGGCCGAGGAGTTGATCCTGATGGAGGGTGGTGCGGTGGCCGGGGTCCGGGACGAGCGACGCGGCTGAGGGCCGCGACCGCCGGCTGAGCGGTGCCTAGCCGGTCGCGGCGCGAGGAGCGGCGCGCTCGAGGCGCCGACCGGCCGTCGCGGGAGCCTCGCCGGCCGCGCCGAGCCAGCCGTCGAAGAGCCGGTCCTGGCGCGCGTCGGTCTCGGCGCGACGCTCCAGGGTCCAGCGCACGTTCCCCCCGCCGGCCGCTTCGATCTCCATCTCGAGCACCTGATCACGCCGGAGCACCGTGAGGCGCACCTCGTCGCCCGGCTTGCTGTCGGCGAGGAGCGCCTCCCAGCCGCCGGCGGGTGCGAGGGTCCCGTTCACCGCGACGATCTCGTCGCCGGTGTCGAGGCCGGCCGTGAGTGCCGGCGAGTCCGGGTCGATGGAGACCACGACGGGGCGCTCGCCACCCGGTCGAGTGCGCACCCGCAGGGTCGCTTCGGGGCGTGTCGGGTCGGGGGCCGCCCGCACCTGCAGGCCGAAGGGACCCAGGACGTCGTCGTAGGGCAGCTCCTCGGTGCCGTCCACGTAGCGCGCGAAGAAGTCAGCGAACGAGCTGCCCGTGACCGCCTCGGCGGCCAGCCGCACGCCGTCCTCCGGCACACCGCGGCCCTGCTTGAAAGAGGTCTCGAAGAGGTGCCGCATCAGGTCGTCCAGCGATCGCGCGCCGTCGGTCAGGTCGCGGATCCGGGCGTCCAGCAGGAAGCCCAGGATCGCGCCCTTGCCGTAGAAGTTGACGCTGATGTTCGGGTTCCCCTGCCCATAGCCCGAGAGCCAGCTGTCCCACGAGGCCAGCGAGGCCGGCACGACGCTGCGGCCGGGTGTCTTCTGCAGCGCGTCGATCTGCTGGCCCATGTTGCCGAGGAACGTCTCCACCGGTTCGAGGCCCGTGCGGCGCAGGGTGAGCGCCTCGTAGTAGCTCGTGACGCCCTCGGTGAACCAGTGCAGGCCGGTCAGCTGCTCGCGCGTGTAGTCGTAGGGCCAGAGTGCGGCGGGCCGGATGCGCTTCACGTTCCAGGCGTGGAAGAACTCGTGGGCGACGATCGAGAGGAAGCCGGCGTAGTTCGCGTCACTCTCGAACGCGTTGTCCTGGATCGCGTACGAGGAGGAGTTCGCGTGCTCGACGGCGTGCCCGAACGGGTAGGGCAGCAGGTGGAACAGGAAGAAGTACTCGTCGAAGGGCGCTCCCCCGAAGATCCCGGTCTGGAGGCGGACGATCTTCTCGACGTCGGGCTCGATTCGCTCGCGGTAGGCTCCCGGTTCGAAGCGGCCCTGGAACCAGAGCGTGTAGGGGACGTCGTCGACCGTGAACTGCAGGCTCTCGAGCGTGGGGCTCACGATCGTCGGCGAGTCGGCCAGCGTGTGGTAGTCCGGCGCGCTGAAGACGTCGGGCTTGTCCGCCGGGACCAGGGCCGTGGCGATCTTCCAGGTGCGCGGCGCTTCGATCGTGAGCCGCAGCGGGCGCTCGATCTGGCCCTCCGGATAGACGAACAGGTTGACCGGGTTGAAATACGCCTCGCCCGCGGAGAGGACGCTGGCTCCCGCGTCCATCGTGTTCGCGTAGTAGCGGTAGCGCACGGTGACGCGCGAGGCCCCGCCCGTGGACACGCGCCAGGTGGAGATCCCGGACTTCCGGAACGCGAGCGCGTCGCCTCCCTTGTGAGCCGAGAACTCCTGCACGTTGGCCGCGTAGCTCTGACGCACGTAGCGGCCGGGGCGCCAGACGGGCAGCTGCAGGTCCACCGAGTCCCGCCCCTCGGTCGCGAACGTGAGCGAGACGTCGTAGAGGTGTGTCGCGGGATCCCGCCAGCTCAGCGTGTACTCGTTCACCTGCTGGGCGTCGGTTCGAGCGCCCCACGCCGCGACGAGCAGCGTGGAAAGGGCGAGCCACTTCATCGGCGTCTCCTTGGTCGGGCGGCCGAGTAGTATATTTGTGGGTCCGGGGCCGAACAACCTGCCGGGGACCGATTCCGGTCCTGCGGGGACGGGAGGCCACCGGGTCTCCAACAGGGGCGGACGGCCGTGCGACTCCTCCATACGATGATCCGGGTCAAGGACCTCGAGCGCTCGGTGGGCTGGTACCGGGACGTGCTCGGGATGCGCGAGGAGAGCCGCCGCGTCCTGGCCAAGGCCGACGCCACGATCCTGTTCCTGACCGACGGGGGCGAGCACCGGATCGAGCTCACCTACAACCACGACGGGCGGGACTACCAGCTGGGGAACCAGTTCGGCCACTTCGCCTTCGCGGTCGCCGACCTGGACGCCGAGAAGGACCGGCTGGAGCGGCTGGGGATCTCGTTCACACGCGGGCCCTACCAGGTCACGCCAGGTGGCTCGCGGATCGCCTTCATCAAGGATCCCGACGGGATCGAGATCGAGCTGATCGAGTCCGCGGGATGAGCGCGCCATGACCCTCCGCCACGATCGCAAGACCACTCCCGCCCGGCGCCGGGCCTCCGAGGATGGACGGCGGGCGTCGTCCGACGCCATGGCCGAGCACGTGGCCGCCCTCCTGCGGGCCGTCGGGGAAGACCCGGCCCGCGAGGGACTGCTCAAGACGCCCCTTCGCGTGGCGCGGGCCCTGCGGGAGCTCACGCGCGGCTACGAGCAGGACGTGGACGCGATCCTGAACGAGGCGTTCTTCAGCGAGCACTACGAGGAGATGGTGATCCTGAAGGACATCGAGCTCTACAGTCTCTGCGAGCACCACCTCCTGCCCTTCTTCGGCAAGTGCCACGTCGGCTATCTGCCGGACGGGAAGATTCTCGGCCTCTCCAAGATCGCCCGGCTGGTGGACGCCTTCGCCCGCCGGCTCCAGGTTCAGGAGCGGCTCACGACGCAGATCGCGGAAACCCTCATGCGGGCGCTCGAGCCCAAGGGGGTGGGCGTGATCGTCGAGGCGCGGCACCTGTGCATGACCATGCGCGGAGCCGAGAAGCAGCATTCGGTGGCGATCACGTCCGCCATGCTGGGCCACTTCCGCAAGGACGAGAAGACGCGCTCCGAGTTCCTGACGCTCGTCCGGTCCAACGCCGGCTAGGGTTCGTTCCATGGCCCGCGCGCTGCCGCAGATCGTCGTGGTCGGCGGCGGGTTCGGCGGTCTCTTCGCCGCCCGCCATCTGCGACGCGCCCCGGTGCGTGTCACGCTGCTGGACCGCAGCAACCATCACCTCTTCCAGCCGCTCCTCTATCAGGTCGCCACCGCCTCCCTGGCCCCCAGCGACATCGCGCAGCCGATCCGCTGGGTGCTCAAACGGCAGAGGAACACGCGGGTCCTCCTCGCCGAGGTCCGTTCGGTGGACCTGACCCGCCGGCGCGTCGTGATCGAGGACGATCAGGTCCCGCTGGAGATGGGGTACGACTACCTGATCCTGGCGACGGGATCGCGCCACGCCTACTTCGGTCACGACGAGTGGGAACCCCTGGCGCCGGGCCTGAAGAGCCTCGCCGACGCGCGTGAGATCCGCCAGCGCTTCCTGACCGCCTTCGAGAACGCCGAGCTCGAGCCCGATCCCGTGCGCCGGCGGCCGTTGCTGACGTTCGTGATCGTGGGCGGGGGGCCGACGGGCGTCGAGCTGGCCGGCGCCATGAGCGAGATCGCGCGCCACACGATGCGCCGCGATTTCCGCACCTTCGACCCGCGCGAAGCGCGCGTGCTCCTGCTGGAGGGTGGGCCGCGCGTCCTCCCGAGCTATCCTGCGGATCTGTCCGAGAAAGCACGGCGCCAGCTCGAGAAGCTCGGCGTGGAGGTCCGCACGAACTCGATCGTCACTGGCGTGGACCGGCAGGGCGTGCAGGTCGGGGGCGAGCGCATCCCGGCGCGGAACGTGTTCTGGGCCGCCGGCAATGTGGCCTCTCCGTTGACTCGCACGCTGGGCGTACCGCTCGACAAAGTCGGCCGCGTGATCGTGGAGCCGGACCTCTCGATTCCGGGCCACCCCGAGGCCTTCGCGATCGGGGACATGGCCGTCTTCACCCACCAGACGGGAGAGCCGCTACCGGGTGTCGCGCCGGTCGCCATGCAACAGGCCCGATCGGCGGCGGAAAATATCCAAAACCGGGTCGCGGGCCGTCCGACGCGGCCGTTCCACTATCGGGACAAGGGGAATCTGGCCACGATCGGCCGGGCCGCGGCGATCGCCGAGCTGGGACGCTTCCACTTGTGGGGCTTCGTCGCCTGGATGGCCTGGCTCATGATCCACATCTTTTTCCTGATCGGCTTCAGGAACCGGCTCCTCGTGCTCATCCAGTGGGCCTGGGCCTACGTCACCTACCAGCGGGGCGCGCGGCTCATCACCGAGCGCACGCTCAACGACACGGCGCCGGTCTATCAGGACCGGCGGCAGGCGGAGAGGTCGATCTCGATGCGGGGGTGAGATTGGCGGCCGTCGTCCGGATCTCCGCCGCCTACGACTTTCCTTCGGCGACGAGCTTCTGGAAGCGCGGGTTGTCGCGGAGGGGATCCATGCCGGGGTCGATCCGCAGATAGTCGGCGGAGATGTAGCCTGGACGAGCCAGCAGTCTCTCGAGCTCGTCCACCGCGGCATCATCCTGTCCGACCAAGGCCAGCACGCCGGCCAGCCGCCACGCCGTCAGTGAGATAGCGTCCTTCGAGTAGGGCAGGAGCTCGACACCTCGCCGCGCCTCCCGTACGGCCTCCTCCGAACGTCCGAGCAGCGCCAGCGCGAAACCGAGCGACGCGTGCACCTCTCCCGCATCCGGGCGCAGCTCGAGCACGCGTTCGAGTCGAGCGCGGGCGGAGTCGGCGTAGGCGAGGGCACGAGCCTCTTGGCCGGCCGCCCGGAGGATTCGGGCGCGCGTCCAATAGTAGACGGCGGTATCGGGCGAGAAGGCTGAGACATCCAGCGCCATCAGCTTGTCGCGCACGTCCCTCCCCATGATCCTCTCGAGCAGGAGCGGCCCGAAGTTGCGCGCGGCGTCCGACAGGACCCGGGCCTCACCTGCCTTCCCCATCGCGTCCAGCAACGTAGCCCTGGCCCGGACCGTGTCGGCGCCCCAGTCGAGGTACAGAAGGAACTTGTTCTGATAGGCATCGGCGATCTCGGGGACGAGAGCGATCGCGCGATCGAGATACGGCTCGGCCTCCGCGTATCGCCGCATCATCAGAAGCGTGCTCCCGAGTTCCAACGCTCGCGGTCCCGAGCGCGGATCGAGCTCCGCGGCGCGCTTCAGCGTGACCAGGGCTTCGTCGAAGCGCCCCTGCCGCCTCTGCAGGTAGTAGTCGTAGGCTTCCAGGTTCTCCGTGGGCTTCGCTTCGAGGGAGCGCCGCTCGGGTCCCTGCAGCGTCACATCCAGAGCCCGGGCGACCTGGCCGGCGATGTCGGACTGGATGCGAAAGATCTCGGCCGAGTCCTCCTCGTAGACGTCGGCCCAGACGTGGCTGTCGTCGGAGACCTTGATGAGCTGAGGCGTGATGCGGACGAGCTTCTTCCCCTCGGCACCCGGCTGCCAGCGCACGCTGCCCTCGAGCACCTAGTCCACCCCGAGTTCCTTGCCGATCTGCTTGATGGGCTTGGTCGTGCCCTTGTACTGGAGCGTGCTCGTGCGGGAGATGACGCCCAGCTGCTGGAGGCCGGCGAGCCGTGCGGTGATCTCCTCGGTCATGCCGTCGGCGAAGTAGCCGTCCTCGGGCGAGCCCAGGTTCTCGAAGGGGAGCACCGCCACCATCGTGCGTCCGCGCGCGTGGGCCTCCTCCGGCCCCTCGTTGCGGAGGAGCACGTAGCCACCGGCCAGGCCGAAGAGCAGTGAGAACGCCACGACCCCGCCCAGGATCGCGCGCGCCCAGGTGAGATGCGGGAGGCGGCCTTCGGCGACCAATTCGCGCACGTCACCCAGGTCGATCTCCCAGGCCTCGGGAATCTCCTCGCGCTTCGCGCGCGCCGGCGCGGACGGATCCGCCTGCACAAAAGCCGTGGCCGAGATGATCACGAGCCCGACCAAGAGCAGCAGGAGCACGACGGGGGAGATCCAGGCGGGCAGGCTCAACGTCTCCCGCAGCTCGTTCGCGACCTGGACCACGACCCAGGAAGCGGCGAGGTAGACGAGCAGGACCCGTGGAAGGCGGGCCCGCCGTGCGCGCGACCAGAAGGTCGGGGTCGTCATGCGCGCCAAGATAGAGCCGGTGGAGGGCTGCGGAAGGCGTCTCCTTCGATCCGGCCGGTGTGGGGCTTAAGGCCGCCGACCAATCTCCAAACAGCGGGTTTGCCCTTGTCAGCTGTGACCTAAACCGATAGAATACCGAAAATACTTGACATCCCGTGGTGTGATGCTACGTTCACCGCCGTGCACCGTATAACCGTTTCCTTCGAGCCCGACGAGTTCTCCGGACTGCGGCAGCTGGCCCGCGAGGCAGACCGCTCGCACGCCTGGCTCGTCCGCTACGCGGTCCGCGAATTGCTCGACCGGGTACAAGCGGGCCAGCTCGAGCTCCCGCTCCTCGCCGCGCCGCGGCATGCGCCGGCGGTGGGAGAGCGCCGGTGAGCGGCACCTGCGCGTGTGCGCGCGGCCCCCACGGCCGCAGATCGCCGATCTGAACTCTGAAGCCCGCGACCAGGAGAGGATCATGGACGAGAACCGCAGGGACAGGGAAGAGAAGAGCCGGGCGCTGGAGCTCGCGATCGGGCAGATCGAGCGGCAGCACGGGAAGGGTTCGATCATGCGGCTGGGGGCCGACCAGCGGATCCGCGTCGAGGCCATCCCGACGGGGGCCCTGAACCTGGACGCCGCGATCGGCGTGGGCGGGATCCCGCGCGGGCGCGTGACCGAGGTCTTCGGCCCCGAGTCCTCGGGCAAGACCACGATCGCGCTCCAGGTCGTGGCCAACGCCCAGAGGAACGGCGGCATCGCGGCCTTCATCGACGCCGAGCACGCGCTCGACGCCGACTACGCGAGGAAGCTGGGCGTCCAGGTGGACAACCTGCTCGTCTCGCAGCCCGACACGGGCGAGCAGGCCCTCGAGATCGCCGAGGTGCTCGTGCGCTCGAACGCCGTGGACGTTGTGGTCGTGGACTCGGTGGCTGCTCTCGTCCCCAAGGCCGAGATCGAGGGGGAGATGGGGGACTCGCACGTGGGGCTCCAGGCGCGGCTCATGTCGCAGGCCCTGCGCAAGCTCACGGCCGCCATCGCGCGCTCGAACACGTCGGTCATCTTCATCAACCAGATGCGCGAGAAGATCGGCGTGCTCTGGGGTTCGCCCGAGACCACGCCGGGCGGCCGCGCCCTCAAGTTCTACGCCTCGGTCCGGCTCGACATCCGCCGCATCGGCGCCATCAAGGAAGGCGACGAGGCGACCGGGAACCGCGTGCGGGTGAAGGTCGTCAAGAACAAGGTCGCCTCACCGTTCAAGCAAGCGGAGTTCGACATCCTGTATGGCGAGGGGATCTCGCGCGAAGGGCTGCTCATCGACCTGGGCGTCGAGAACAAGATCGTGGAGAAGTCCGGCGCCTGGTTCTCCTATGGGGAGGACCGGCTGGGGCAGGGTCGCGAGAACACGCGCGCGTTCCTCAAGGAGAACCCGGACATCGCCGATGCGATCGAGCGCGATCTGCGGAAAGCGCTGGGAATCCTGAAGGAGGCGCCTGCCGCCACCGAGCCGGCCGGCAACGGGAGCCAGCCCGCGCCGGGGACCGCACCCGCGCCGAGGACCGCGCCTGCGCCGAGGACCGCGGCCGCGTCGGGGACCGCACCCGCGTCGGGGACGACCACCTCGAAGCCATCCGGCGCACCGGCGATCTCCACGGGAAGCGCGGCCAGCGGGCGGCCCGTTGCCGTCGCGTCGGGTCGGCCCGAGAACGCGAAGCCTGCGGCCCGTCGCTGAGGCGGACGAGAATCGGTGGCGGGGGTACACACGACACGTTGTGCGGTGTAGATTATTCTGACAAACCTCTGGTCACAGATCCGTGGCTGTCGTAAATTCGACACCGAAACCCCGATCGCTCGAGCCGTCGGCGTCAGCCGGCCGCAGGCCGGTCGGGAGGGAGGGGATGACCGACCCCCGGGGATGGGATGCCCGCCTCGGCCCTTTCCCGGGTCGGTTGCGACCTACCGAGCCTTATCCGCCCGACCGTCGTTCACCCGTAGCACTGCACTCCCCCTCATCCGCGCTGAGGGACGGATGGCCGTTGACGACCTGGGCATTGAGGAGCGGCTAGACGAAAGGATGCGCCGCGAGGTAGAGGGGATCCGCCAGAGAATGCGGACCCTGCTCATCACCGCTGCCGTCCTGCTCACGATCTACGCCCTCACCGCCTTCCTGATCTTTTCCTGACGGGCGACTCCCGCTTTCCGGGTCGCCGATCGGGGATGGACGCCGGGGTACCTTCGGAAACCGCTCCGGGCGATCCGCTCGAGGCGATCCGCGAGGCCGCCCTGGGGCTGCTCTCCAGCCGCGAGCACTCGCGACGGGAGCTCCTCCGCAAGCTCCGCCGGAAGGGTCACTCTCAGGATCATATCGAGACCATCGTGGGTCGTCTCGAGGCGGCCGGACTCGTCTCCGATGAGCGCTACGCCCGGCTCTTCGTGACCGATCGGCTGGCGATCCATCCCCTGGGCCGGAGACGGATCGTCATGGAGCTGCGGCGTCGGGGCATCGAAGCGGAGGCCGCCTCGCGTGCCGTGGACGAGGTCTACCGGGAGGGGGAGGTGGACGAAGGGGTGGTGGCCGAGCGCCTGGCCAGGCGGCGCGCGGTCAGGCTCGAGGGTGTCGATCCCGCCGCGGTCCGGCGGCGGCTGGCCGGCTACCTGGCGCGACGCGGATTCGCCCCCGAGATCGTGACCGAAGCCATCCGGCGCGTATCCGGGCGTCCCCCGGATGTCCCCGAGGAGCCGGGCGAGGGGCCCTCTCTCAGCCGATGCGAATGATCTTCGCGACCGAGGGCACGCCCGATTCGTTCAGGATGAAGAGCATGTAGTAGCCGGGGGGCACCAGGTTCGGGTTCGAGGGCGCCGTCACGTTGAGCCCGCCCGTCTTCTTGGTGAAGGTCAGGAAGCTGATCCGCTGCTCCATGTTGAAGGCGTGGGTCGACGACGAGAGGCGGATCCAGCTGACCTTGCGGATCTTGGCGGGCGTGGACGTGTCGATCGCGAACGTCTGGCCGTAGCTCACGCTCGTGGGCGCGCTGAAGATCTTGGGCTGCCCGGCGCGCTTGCCGTCCGGCTTGAAGAGGTAGGGCGGCAGGAAGATCTCGGCGTTCAGATGGTCCGTGTCGCCGCCCGAGCCGGCGGGCTTGCCCGAGCCCGTCGAGAGCACCGTCGCATCCGGGAGCAGCACTGCCGTTCCATGGTAGATGCGCGGGACCTTCATGCTGGCCACGGTCGTCCAGACCTCGGTCACGGGATCCCAGATCTCGGCGGCGAGGATCGCCCCGGTCACGTCGTTGAAGCCGGGCGAGCTGGTGCCACCGGTCACGAGCACCTTGCCGTTGGGCAAGAGCGTCGAGTTCAGGTGGCGGCGCACGAACTGCATGGAGTTCGTGAAGCGCCAGGTCGGCGTCGGCGCCGTGAGGTCGATCACCTCCGCGGTCTTCGTGGGCGGGTCCCCGCCCCCCGCGATCAGCACCTTCCCCACATCGTACATCACCGCGGTCCCGTAATCGCGGAACCCCCAGAGACTGTTGCCCACCGTTGTCCATCCGCCCGTGCCGCTCGTGTTCAGCAGCCGCGTGGTCTGGCTCGGGCCGGCGTCGAAGACGCGTCCGTCGGGGGCCAGCAGCATACGCGGGTAGAGCGGCTGGTTGAGCAGCGCCGCGGTCAGGCTGCGCCAGGTCCCCGAGGCGATCTGGTAGACCTGCGGCAGCTGGTTGCGCCCGTTCGCGTTGGAGCCCGAGACGACCAGGACGTCCCCGTTGGGCAACGTCGTGTTCGTCGGGTACCAGCGGCCTGCGTTCATCAAAGGACCCGCGGTCCATCCGTTCGTCGCGGGGTCGAAGATCGTGCTGTTGGGGATGCCGATGTTGTCCTGGATGTGACCGCCCGCAACGAACAACCGGCCGTCGGGCAAGAGCGAGTGGCCGGTGCAGAAGAGATCGGCGGCGGTGTAGGTGACGTCGGTGAAGGTCTTGGTAGCCGGGTTCCACAGGGTGGCCGGCGCGATGCCCTGGCCGGGCGGGGCGTTGGAATCTTCGCGCGCCCAGCTGATCACTTTCCCATTCGGCAGCACGATCAGATGGATCGCCACGTGCGGCCAGGCGAACTTGGTGGTCCACTTGCCCTGAGTCGGCGAGCCGGCCGTGGGCATGACCTGGGCGAACGCGCGGCCCGGGCCGGCGGAGAGAACGAAGAGCGTGAGGAGAGCGAAGGTCCACCGACAGCGCATGCGTGCCTCCCTTCCCAACCACGGGGTTCCGTCGGATCATCCGACAACGCGGAATCCCGCGCGGCCACGAACGCGCGTCGCGTGGAGCGAGTCTGGCGGAGCTTAGGGAGTCAGCCGGAAGAGCGAAATCGCACGCTGGTAGGGGAGATGGGCCGGGCCGTCTCCTTCCAGTGGCGTACGCCTTGGGCGAACCTCAACCGATGCGCACGAATTTCGCGACGGAAGGGACGCCGGAGCCGTTCAGGATGAAGAGCAGGTAGTAGCCGGGAGGGCTCAGGTTCGCGTTGGCGGGGGCGGTCACGTTGAGGCCGCCGCTGACCTTCGTGAACGCGAGCGACTGGAAGCGCTGATCCATGTTCGAGGCGTGCGTGACGGAGCCGATCCGGATCCAGCTCACCTTGCTGATCTGCGTGGCCTGCGCGGTGCCGACGAAGAACGTCTGGCCGTAGCCCACGCTCGCCGGGGTCGAGCCGATCACGGGTCGCGCGGCCAGCGTGCCGTTGGCGTTGAAGAGGTAGGGCGGCGAGTAGATCTCGCCGTTGAGACGGTCGATGTCGTGGGTGGAGGCGGGCTTGCCGGACCCCGTCGAGAGCACCCGGCCGTCGGGCAGGAGCAGGGCCGTGCTGTGGTAGAGGCGCGGGATCTGCATGCTCGCCCCCGTCGTCCAGTTCCCCGTGCTCGGGTTCCAGATCTCGGAGGCCAGGACCGCGCCGTTCCCGTTGCTGAAGCCCTGGGCGCTCGTGCCGCCGGTCACCAGCACCTTGCCGTCGGCGAGCAGCGTGGCGTTGAGCTGCCGGCGCTTGAACTGCATGGAGGCGGTGGATTTCCAGGCGGGCTTCGACGCCGTGAGGTCGATCGTCTCGGCTGTGTTCGTCGGGGGGTTGCCGCCGCCCATGATCAGGATCTTCCCCACCTCGTACATCACCGACCCGCCGTAGGTCCGCAACCCGAACTTGCTGGCCGGCCCCAGCGTCCACTTGCCCGTGCCAGAGGTGTCCAGCCAGCGGGTGCGCTTGGTGGGCGACGAGTTGAAGACCCGCCCGTCGGGAGCCACGTGCATGCGCGGGTAGAGCTGCATCTTCAGCAGCGCCCCCGTCAGGTCCCGCAGCGTTCCGTTGGTCCGGCGCACCTGCGGAAGCGGGTCGGACGTCTTGGGACCGCTCATGTCGCCGGAGACGATCAGCACCTCGCCGTTCGGCAGGGTCGTGTTCGTGGGGTACCAGCGCCCGGCATTCATCTTGGGACCAGGGGTCCACGCGTTCGTGGCGAAGTTGAAGATCACCGTCTCGTCGGCCCCGACGTTGTCGATGTAACGGCCGCCGGCGAGGAAGAGCTTGCCGTCGGGCAGGAAGGAGTGGCCGGCGCAGAAGAGATCGAAGCCGGAGTACGTGACGTTCGTGAACGAGCCGTTGGCGGGGTTCCAGACCACCGCCGGAGCGATCCCCTCGCCGGGCAGGCTCCCGGCGTCTTCGCGTTCCCAGGTGAGCACCTTGCCGTTGGGGAGCAGGATCGTGTGGATCGTGACGTGCGGCCAGGCGAAGGGCGCGGTCCAGCTGCCCTTGGTCGCGGCCGACTGCGCGTCGGCCTTGGCGCCGGTGGCTCCGACGAGGACGAGAGCGAATGCGAGACCGAGCGAGCGCTTGCGAGACATGGACGATCCTCCTTCCCGAACCGATCCCGTCCGCGGCGGCGGCTGCTGTGCCGCCGCGGACGGCCAGTCTCCTAGTCGATACGAATGATACGGCCGACCGAGGGCACGCCGCTAGAATTGACCGCGAACAGCAGGTAGTAGCCGGGCGGGCTGAGCTTGCCGAGCTTGGGGGGCGTGATCTTCAGCTTGTTGGCGCCCCTCTTCACGAAGGTGAGCGTGCTGAAGCGCTGCTCCATGTTGGAGGCGTGCGTCGCCGCCGAGAGGCGGATCCACGACACCGTCTGGATGCTGTCGCGCTGCGTGACGTTGATCGTGAATTTCACGTTGTAGTTCACGGTGGCAGGCCAGCTCGTGATCGAGG
>DATBJW010000064.1:0-135031 GCA_036556205.1 Gemmatimonadota bacterium | reverse complement strand
TGACCTTGAAGACGCCGCGCGAGATCTGCTCGACGCGGCGGGCGATGCCGAAGCCGTGCAGAGGCTGGAGGCTGAGCGTCTTCAGGATCAGCATGTCCAGCGTGCCTTGGATGACGTCTGTGCCGGGCTCGTCCACAGGGGCCTCCGGAGTCGAAGGAATGTGGCTCGAGCCTAGTCTATTTCATCTTGATTGTCAAGATGTGAATATCAAGACAAACAAGGGAGCCTTGACCGCACTGCTGGCGGGGGAAGGCGGGTAGCCGAAACGAAAACAGCCTCCCGGCTGTGGAGGGCGCGCGCGTCATGCGCGCGCCGCCCCATGCGTCGTTTCACGTCCGCAACGTCTTGAATGAGGCGCGCACCTCATCGGTGAAGATCTTCGGCTGTTCCCACGCCCCGAAATGGCAGCCCTTGGGCGTGCGGCCGTAATGCAGAAGCTTCGGGAACGCGCGCTCGGTCCAACTCTTCGGCGCCGTGTAGATTTCGCTGGGGTTCGCGCTCACGCCGACGGGAATGGTGACGCCCTTGGCGTCGAAGAAGCCCGCCTTCGCCGTTTGCCGGAACTCCCAATAGAGCCGGGCTGATGAGATGGCTGTATTCGTCAGCCAGTAGAACGTGATGTTGTCGAGGATGTCGTCGCGGGTAAGGCCCTCCGGCTCTCCATCGAAGGAGCGGGCGATCACCGCGTAGCTGTCCGCATCGTGATCGAGAATCCACGCCGCCAGGCCAGCGGGTGAATCGACGATCCCGTAGAGCGTTTGCGGACGAAGCGCCATCTCGTTGGCGTAGCCCAGACCGTTCTTGTAGAAGAACGCGACCTGCTCGTAGGCGCGCTTCTCGTCGGGGCCGAGATCGGCGGGGGGCGGACTGCCGGCCGCAAGCGCCTTCACAATCTCGGGCGGAATGGTCCCCGGCATGTTGGTGTGGATAGCGATCAGCTCGGGAGGCGCGATGAGGGCCATCTGTTCGGTGATGAGCGCTCCCCAATCGCCGCCTTGCGCGACATACCGATTGTAGCCAAGGCGCTTCATCAGCACGATCCACGCCCGCGCAATGCGCTCCGGATCCCAGCCGGTTTCCGTGGGCTTGCCGGAAAAGCCGTATCCCGGCAGCGACGGGATCACGAGATGGAATGCGTCCGCTTCGGTCCCGCCGTGCGCGGTGGGGTTCGTGAGCGGCTCGATGATCTTCAGCTGCTCGATGACCGAACCCGGCCAGCCATGGGTCACGATCATCGGCAGCGCATTCTGGTGCTTCGACTTCACATGGATGAAGTGGATATCCAGACCGTCGATCTGCGTCATGAAGTGCGGCAGCGATTTCAAATGCGCCTCGCACCTGCTCCAATCGTAATCCGTCCCCCAGTACTGGATGAGTTTTTGCATCGTGGCGAGCTGCACGCCTTGTGTTGGCCCCACCGCCGCCGCCGTCGACCAGATCCGCCGGGAAGCGGCGTCGGACACCAGCTCATGCTCCGGCCATCTCGTCATTTTGATGCGCCGGCGCAGCTCGGTGACATCGGTTTCAGGAAAGCTCACCTGGAACGAACGGATCGCGGTGTTGTCGGGCATGGCTTCCTCCTGTGGCGTTTGGGTTGAAGGGGATGGGGCCGGCGTCGCGGCCCCCGCCGTCGCCGCGGGATTGTCGCTGCCCAGACCGGGGCACAGTTCCCCATAAGGTGTGCGGGCCGGCGTGCCTCTTCGAGTATTGGACCTTGGTCCAACTCGCGGTTCATTAGCGGCGTCGGCCCTGAGGCTTACCGGTGGGCACAGGGGAGGATAGCCGACCAACCGTCGGGCTGATCGTCTGGGCCGGGATCGTCGCCTGGGGGGTCAGATTTGCTTACGGGAAGGGCAACGTCGGCTATCCGCCGAGTTCGCGACCTGCGGCCATCGCGCAAGTCGCCAGGCTCGGAGTTTGACGCTCCGAGGGCTGCATGCGAGCGGACGCGAGCACCAAGCACAAATCTGCGGGCGGGCCAAACTGAACAGCCTCCCGGCTGGCCAGGAGGCTGTTCGAATGAGATGGTAGCGGGGGCGGGATTTGAACCCGCGACCTCCAGGTTATGAGCCTGGCGAGCTACCAGACTGCTCCACCCCGCGACGTCTGACCGCAAATATAGCCTGGCGAGCCGCGTCAGGCAATCCAGCGCCGGGGCGTCGCCCCCCGGCTGCGGAGCAAGATTCTCAGGCGGAGCGCCGCCGTGGAAGCCCGTGATGCCTTCTCAGTGGGGTGCGGGCTCGCGCGGCGGCGCCAGCAGCTCGGCGAGCGACAGGCGCCGGCCCGTCTTCCGGTACATCCCCGTCAGCAGGTCCGCGATGGCCGAATCCTCGTAGCCCTTCTCGCGCAGCCCCTGGAGCAGGCCCTCGGCTTCGGCGTCGAAGCCGCCGTCGAGGTAGAGCCGGGCCAGCGCGAGGGTTGCCGCCGGCTCGCGCCCCTCGTCGCCCACCCCGAGCTCTTTGGTCTCCGCCTCGAAGCGAGCTATCTGCTCCTCGGACTCCACTTCGGGCAACAGCGTGAACTCGGCGGTCGGGCAAGCGGAGGCATCGGAGACGAACTTCGGTACGACGCCCCAGCGGTAGCTCCCGCCGGCACGGATCTGCTCGGCTTCACTTTCCCCGGCGCCGGAGCCCACCAGAACGCGCAGCTCGTGTCCGTAGGTGTCGGCCTGGTAGACGGGCCGTCCGTCCGGGGTCGAGATCGTGACCTGGAACGGCCCGGGGTCGCGGGCGCGCCAGCGCAGTTTGAGGCGTGAGGACCGGAGCACCTTGCCTCGGGGCGCGCTGAGCTCGAGTGAGTCGGGATCGCAAGGCGCGGCCGCCGCGACCCAGTCCCGCGCCGGGGTGGGAAGCGGCCCGGCTTCCTGCTGGTCGGCGGCGGCGGAAGGCTGGGTCTCGTCCCCGCAGAAAGGGCTCCCTGCCGCCAGGGCCAGGAGCGCCGCCAGGGCGCACATGCCCGAGGCACCGACCGGTGAGCGGGGGCGGGCGTTTCGCGGCCAGCTCGGCGGCGATATCATCGACGGGTTCCTCCGAGGCGGCGAGGCTGTCCCGCGCTCGCCGGGGCGTCGAGCGCACCAGGGGCGCGCCCGGAACGGATCGCCAACTAGTTGCCACGCCGATCGGCGGCGTGTCAACCGCTGATGCGGCGATCGTTCGTTGCCGCGCCAGGCGCCGGAACGCAGCCCTTCTCCTCACACACCGCGCTGGAGCCCGCGTGTACGTCTACTCTCCCGCCTACTACGCCGACTTCGGACCGCATGTCTTCCCGGTCGAGAAGTACCGCCTCGTGCACCAGGCGCTGCGCGAGAGCGGCGTGCCGGCGTCCGAGTTCGCGGAGCCCGAGCCGGCCACGCGCGCCCAGCTCGAGCTGGTCCACACGCCGGCCTACCTGGACGACCTCGAGGGCTGCCGGCTGACCGAGCGCACCGCCTGGTCGGAGCTGCCGCTCACGCCCGAGATCGTGCGGCTCTTCGTGCTCTCGGCGGGCGGCACGATCCTGGCCGGGCGCACGGCCCTCCGGTCGGGCCGGAGCGTCCACCTCTGCGGCGGGTTTCATCACGCCTTCGCCGACCGCGCCGAGGGCTTCTGCTACGTGAACGACCTGGCGGTGGCGGTGCGGGCGCTGCAGCGCGAGGGCGCAGTCGAGCGGGTGGCGGTGCTGGACTGCGACCTGCACCAGGGGAACGGGACGGCCCGGATCTTCCGGGACGACCCGACGGTGTTCACGTTCTCGATCCACCAGCGCGACCTCTACCCCGTGAAGGAGCGGAGCGATCTGGACATCCACCTTCCGGACGGCACCGGAGACGCGGCCTACCTGGAGCAGCTGGAGGTGGCCGTGCCGGCGATCCTCGACGATTTCCGCCCCGATCTCGTGCTCTATCAGGCGGGCGCCGATCCCTATCGGGATGACCAGTTGGGAAGCCTCTCACTCACGCTGGAAGGCTTGCGCGAGCGCGACCGGCTGATCTTCGGGGCTTGCGCGACCCGCAAGATTCCCGTCGCCGGCACGCTGGGCGGCGGCTACGCGCGGCGGGTGGCGGATACAGTGGCCATCCACGTCGGCACGTGCCTCGCCGCGCGGGAAGCGGTGCCGGTCACGTGAACCGCCCGAACAGACTCGGGGCGAAGGACGGCTGGGAGAAGCTCCTGGTCGGGTTCGTCGCTCTGGCAGCGGCCTTCGCCGCGGGGGGTTGGCTGCAGGAGCGTCTGGAAGAGGCCCAGCACATTCCCTTCGAGCTCGCCGAGTACGCCGGGGTCACGGTCGGGGATCTGGGGACGGAGGCGCTGTTCGACGACCCGGCCGCGCTCGAGATCACGATCCACGCCCGGCGGCACGGCCGCGTGAGGTTTCTGGTGGCCGGTGACGGCGGACAGGACGAGGACCCCGGCAAGCGCGCCCTGTCGCGCGCCATGCGTCAGCTGTGCGCGCGTGGAGGCTGCGACTTCGCCCTCTTCACGGGCGACAACGTCTACCCGGACGGGATCGACACGTTCTCGGCCGCGGAGCTGGCCGACTCGATCCCGGGCTTCGACCTCCAGAAGCCTTTCCTCGAGGGTCTTCCGCCCGCCGAGGCCGCGGCCCTGGCCGGGCGGGTGCGCGCGTCCGCCGGGCGGGTCGCGCGGGCCTGCGGCAAGCCGCGCTTGTCCTCGTCCGCCGGAGACGTCGGAGTCGGGCCCGAGGACGGTCAGGCGGCAGCCGCGTTCTACCGGCACTTCCAGCCCAAGTTCGAGCGCTCCTTCGCCTGGCTCGCCGAGGACCGGATCCCGGCCTTCGTCCTGCTCGGCAATCACGACCTGCGGAGCCCCTTCGGCTCGGAGTGCGAGATCGGCTACTCGCTGACGCCCGGCACGACGTGGCGCATGCCCTACTACTTCTATCAGGTGACGGTCGCCGATTCCGGCGGGGGCGAGCCGATCGCCTCGCTCTTCGTGCTCGATTCGGCTCCTCTGCACGGCGACCCGCAGGGGGAGAACCACGCGCGGATCGGCCCCCGGCAGGGACGCTGGCTCCGGGAGGCGCTCGCGGCCTCGCGCGCGCGCTGGCAGATCGCGGCCAGCCATGCGCCGGTCTGGAGCGCGGGCCGTCACGTCTTCACCGAGTATCTGTCCTTCCACAGGGACTTGCCGTCCGCGGCGCGCGAAGCCGGATCCCACCTCGACCTGCTGATCGCCGGCCACAACCACTGGCTGGAGAGCGCCAGGGTGGCGCTCGACGGCCATCCGGCCCTGCAGATCGTCTCGGGGGCTCTTTCCAAGGTGTCGCTGGCGCCGATGCTGGCCCGCGGATATCCGCTCGTGAAGGGTCTGGTGTGGGACAGGGACTGGCGCCAGGGGCTGCGATCGGACCTCGGAACGGATCCCGGCGCGTTCCTCGCCGCCGACCGCTCCGCGCTCGCACGCGGATTCGCGCTCGTGGAGATCGCCGGCGACACGGCCAAGGTGCAGTTCTACGGTGTGGGCGGGATGTTCTACGAGGAGACCTTCATCAGGGCCGCGACCGCGAGCCGGTCAGCCTTCCCCATGGGGAAGAGAGGCAGCTCGACGGTGCTCACCCAGGCGAAAGGATCGGGCACGGGAGGCGGGGGCGGGGAAGCGGGCTCGCAGACGAGCGGGGTGAGCACGAGCCGGAAGTGGGAATAGACGTGGCGGACCGGGGGGAGGCGCGCGGTGCAGCGCGCCACGATCCCCGTCTCGGCGCGCAGGCGACGGAGCGCCGGGCGGGCGCCGGCTCCCGTTCCGGACCGCCCGCCGCCGTTCGGGGCGGCGGGATAGGTCGGCAGGCTCCACAGGCCGCCCAGCAGGCCTTCCCGCGGACGGCGGCGCAGGAGCAGGCGCCGTTGCCAGCCCAGGAGCAGGCCGTCCTCGGCGCGCACGGGTGCCGGCGCGCGCGGCCGGCGCCGGGGGTAGGCCTCGGGCCGGCCGAGCGCCGCGGCCCGGCAGAAGGTCCGGACGGGACAGGCGGGGCAGTGAGGGCGCCGCGGCGTGCAGACGGTGGCGCCCAGCTCCATCAGCGCCTGGTTGAAGTCGCCCGGGCGGCCGGGAGGCAGGAGCGCCCGCAGGAGCTCGCGGAGGGCGGGCCGGGCCCGGGCTGGCGGAGCTTCGAGCGCCACGAGGCGCGCTGCGACACGCTCGACGTTTCCGTCCAGGACCGGCTCGGGCTCTCCGAACGCCACGCTTGCGACCGCCGCGGCCGTGTAGGGGCCGATCCCCGGCAGCGTGCGCAACTCCGCGGCCGACCGCGGGAGCCGGCCGCCTCGCGCTGTGACGAGCCGGGCGGTGCGGAGCAGGTTCCGGGCTCGCCGGTAGTAGCCGAGGCCCTCCCATTGGGTCAGGACGTCCTGCTCGTCGGCCCGCGACAGCGCCGCGAAGCTCGGGAAGCGTCGCAGGAAGCGCCGGTAGTACGGCGTGGCCGTCGCGACGCGCGTCTGCTGCAGCATGATCTCGGAGACGAGCGTGCGGTAAGGCGTGCGGGACCGCCGCCAGGGCAGGTCGCGCTGCCGCGCGTCGTACCAGCGGAGCAGGCGGCTCGCGAAGACCCGCTCCCCGGTCCGGCCCGGCAGTCCTTTTCCCCTCCCGGATTGTCGCCGTACCCCGACGTGCTCAGATTGCCGTGGGGTCACGGGGCCTTGGTGTACCAGGAGAAGCCGGCCGCGAACTGGTAGTTGTTGGAGGCGGGGGCCAGGTCGCTCTTGTGCTGGAAGCGGTACTCGTACGTGGCCTCGAGGCGCACGTCGAGGCGGTCGGTAGCCGGGAGCTTCAGGCCGATTCCCCCGCCGGCGCCGAACTGGGTGACGGTGTCGTTCTCGATGTTGGCGTCGCCGATGTCGAAGTCGGACACGTTGAAGCTGCCGCGAACGATCCCGTAGGGAACGGTCTTGTAGGGGTCGGTCCCGAAGTGGATCAGCGTGCTCACGGCGAGCCCGAACTCTTTCTGAGTGATGTCCCCCTCGTCGTGGCCGTCGCGCGGGTCCTCGATCTTGTCGTAGTCCACGCGCACGGCCGGCTCGATCGCGATCCGATCGGACACGTGGTAACCGACGCGGAAGCGGGCCAGGGGAAGGCTGACCCGGGTGCGGTCGCCGAACTCGACGTCGTCCTGGCCCTCCTCCCGGTCCAGCTCGTTCACGTTGCTGAACTCGAAGCCTCCGTCGATCCCGAGCTCGACGGTTCCGGTGCGGCCCTGGGCGTGGAGGACGCGCGGAGCCGCCGCCAGCGCGAGCGCCAGCAGGATCGCTGGAAACAAGAGACTACGGAGCATGCTCGCTCCTTGTGTGTGTGTTTGGAGAAGAAGCGGATCTCAGCGAGCCGCATCAACTACGCTGCGCGCCGGCCCGACTGTCAACCCGCCATATGAGAGGCGACGGAGGTAGACCGTGCGCAAGCTCGTGATCCAGATCCCGTGCTACGACGAGGAAGCGTCGCTCCCCGTCACGCTGGCCGCGCTGCCGCGCGCCGTGGCCGGATTCGACCGCGTGGAGTGGCTCGTGATCGACGACGGCAGCTCCGACCGCACGGCCGAGGTCGCGCGCGCGCACGGCGTGGATCACGTGGTGCGCCTGCCCGCGCATCAGGGGCTCTCGAGGGCCTTCGTGGCCGGTCTCGAGGCCTCGCTGCGGGCGGGGGCCGACGTGATCGTCAACACGGACGCCGACAACCAGTACCGCGCGGAGGACATCCCGCGGCTCGTCGAGCCGATCCTCGCCGGCCGGGCGCAGATCGTGATCGGCGCGCGCCCGGTGGCCGAGATCGAGCACTTCTCGGCGACCAAGCGGCTGCTGCAGCGGCTCGGGAGCTGGGTCATCCGTGTCGCGAGCAAGACCGACATCCCCGACGCGCCGAGCGGCTTCCGGGCGATGTCCCGCGACGCCGCGCTGCGGATCAACGTGTTCAGCCGCTACACCTACACGCTGGAGACCATCATCCAGGCCGGCCGCATGGGGATGACGATCACCTCGGTGCCGATCCGCACGAACGCCGACCTGCGCCCCTCGCGGTTGATCCGGAGCGTGCCGTCCTACGTGAGCCACTCGGCGCTCATGACCCTGCGCGTGTTCATGACCTACAAGCCGCTGCGCTTCTTCCTGCTGCTCGGGAGCGTGCCCTTCACGCTGGGCATGCTGCTCGGGGTCCGGTGGCTGATCTACTTCTTCGAGGGGACCTCCCGCACGCGCATCCCCAGCCTGATCTTGGCCGCCATCCTGCTCTTGATGGGCTTCCAGCTCTGGGTCTTCGGTCTGGTGGCGGACCTGCTGGACGTGAACCGCCGCATGCTCGAGGATCTGCAGCTGGGAATGCGCCGATCCGAGCTCGGCCTCGCCGGCCCCGCGCGCAGCCGCTTCCTGACCGGCGATCCGGCGGAGGAGAGGGCCTCGGAGGCGGAGTCGGTCCTTACCGGAGCGTCGCCCAGCGGACGCGATGCGTAGGGATCTCTTCGCCCGCGAGGCGCTGGCCCAGATCCCCAAGATCCTCACGCTCCAGGACCGCAATCCGCACAGCCCCACCTACGGCTGCTTCGACCGCAACTTCTGGCACTACAGGATCCTCGACTTCCCGAGCGGCATGGCGCAGGAGCTGGTCTGGCCGCTGGCTCTGGCCCACGCGCTGGACGCTCCCGACAATCCGTATCACGGCGACCCGGCCGTGCGCGAATGGGTCGAGGCCGGCATCCGCTTCGCGGCCAGGAGCGCCCATTCCGACGGATCGTGCGACGACTACTTCCCCTACGAGCGCGCGGGAGGTGCCGCGGCGTTCTCGCTCCTGGCCTGCCTGGAGAGCTGCCGGCTGCTGGGGATCGCGGACGCCGAGATCTCGCTCTTCGTGGAGCGCCGGGCCGAGTGGCTCTCCCTGCACCACGAGAGCGGCCGGCTCACGAACCATCAGGCCCTGATCGCGCTCGGCCTGGAGCTCGCCGGGCGCGAGCTGGGGACGTCGCGCTGGGAGGCGCGCCGGGACGAGCGCCTCGCGCGCGTCTTGGCCTGGCAGAGCCCCGAGGGCTGGTTCCAGGAGTACGAGGGCTGCGACCCCGGCTACCACACGCTGACGGTCTCAGTCCTGGCCCGCCTCGAGGAGCTGCGGCCCGACCCGCGCGTGCGCGCGGCGCTCGAGCGCGCGGTGGCCTTCACGGCCGAGCTCGTGCACCCCGACGGCTCCTACGGCGGCGAGCTCGGCAGCAGGAACACGTACAACTTCTTCCCCCACGGCTTCGAGCTGGCCGGACGCTGGCTGCCCGAGGCGCTGGCCGTGAACGACCGCGTCCTCGAGGGGCTCGCGCGTGGGCTGGGGGCGTGCCATGCCGACGACCACATCCTCGGCCACCACGCCTGGAACTACCTGCTCGCCTGGCGCGACTTCGTGCCTTCACGTCCCGTGCCGGCGGCGCATCCCCCCGGGCGCGTCTGGTTCCGCGAGGCGGGCCTGCTGGTGGACCGGCGGCAGGGGGTCGAGCTCCACGCGGCGCTCAAGAAGGGAGGCGTGTTCAAGCTGTTCCGCGACGGCCGGCTCGCGGCGTCCGACACGCACGTGTCGCTGCTGGTCGGGGAGGCGGGCGCCTCTCGCCCTCGCAACGCCGTGGCCCACCTGGTGGGGGATTCCGCCTGCGAGGTCGATCTCGACGAGATCGCGATCCAGGGGTCGCTCGGGTGGGCCAAGCACGTGCGCATGACGCCGCTGCGCATGGTCGCTCTGCGGCTCTTCATGCTGGCCGGAGGCCGGCTCTTCCCCGATCTCGTCCGCCGCCTGCTCCAGCGCGCGCTGGTCACGGGCCGGACCATCGCGCCGTTCACGTTCCGGCGGACGTTCACGTGGGTCGCGGGGAAGCCGGCCGCGGGAGCGCGCGGACGCTGGCGGGTCACGGACGAGGTGCGGGGAGACTGGAGCCGGGTCGTGGCGGCCGGGATCGGAGCCAGCCAGACCTCGATCGCCAACGTCATGAGCCGGACCTACCAGGCTGGGCAGCTACAGCCCTGGCTCGACCTCACCCGGACCGTGCGGTCGCTGGCCCCGGGCGAGCCGCTGCGGCTGGAGCGCGAGCCGTGAGCGCGGCCGCCGGAGCGACCCGGGAGACCCGAGCGTCGGGCGCGCGCCGCGGTGGCTTCGAGCGGATCCTGTCGCTCGCCGTGAGCCTCGCGATCCTGGGCGTGATCTACTGGAAGGTGGACGTGCGGCGGCTGGTCGACGTCTTTCGCGCGGCCGACCCGCTCTGGATGGCCGTCAGCCTGGCGATGGTCGTGCCGCTCACCCTGCTCACGGCCTGGAGGCTCCAGCAGCTCGCACCGGCCCAGGCGCGGCTCGGGTTCGCCGAGGCGAACCGCCTGATCCTGGCCGCCAGCGTGCTGAACGTGGTCCTGCCCTCCAAGATGGGCGACATCGCCAAGGCCTACTTCATGCGCGATCGGGGCGGCCTCGACGGACCGCTCGCGCTGTCTCTGGTCGTCTTCGAGAAGACCTGCGACATGCTCTCCCTCCTCGTGTGGTGCGTCTTCGGACTGCTGGTGTTCCCGCTCGAGGGGTGGCTCTTCGACGTGCTGACAGTCGTCGTGGCGGCCGGGCTCGCGGGGGGCGTGCTGCTGCTCGCCTCGCGACGCTTCGCGGGAGCCTTCTTTCGGCTGGCGGCGCGGATCCCCGCGGGGCGGCTCCGCGGCAAGCTGGCTCGCCTGGAGGCGGCCTGGCAGGAGATGCACGACCACTTCTGGGGTGACACCGCGCAGGTGGCCCGTGTGGCGGCCACGTCGCTCGTCATCTGGTTCTTCCACCTGCTCCAGATCTGGCTCTTCACCTGGGCCGTCCGCGCGGACGTGCCGTTCCTCGCGAATCTCGCCCTTGCCCCGCTCGCGATCCTGGCCGGGCTGCTGCCGCTCACGTTCGCCGGGGTGGGCACCCGGGACGTGGCGATCGTGGCCCTGTACCGGCCGTTTCTGAGCGCCCCGGCGGCGGCGGCCGTGGGGTTGCTCTGCACCTCGCGTTATCTGCTGCCGGCGGTGGGCGGCCTGCCGTTCTTCGGGAGGTACGTCCACATGCTGCGCGCGGACGCCGTCTGCGACGTTCGAGGACGCGCAGGACCCGCCAGCTCGGCCGAGGAAGAAGAAGGGCAGGCGCGATCACCGAGAGTGATGTAGCTTGGTCGTGAAGACGAAAGAGACGGTCGGGTTGAAACAGACGATCGGAGCCGTGCAACGGGGTCCTGTGGGACGCTCGAACGGTCCGGTCCAGCATCAGGAGATGGGACGATGACGTTGAAAAACGGAGATGTCGGCGCCGACCCGCGACCGGGACGGGTAGCCGCGTTCGCGCTGGCCATGCTCCTTGGTGGAGCGCTTCCCGGCCTCGCGCAGGGGAATCCGCCCGCGGCGGGGGCGGAGGCCCAGCAGACGGCGGAGGCGCCCGGCTATGCGGCCGGCGAGAAGGTGAAGCTCGAGGGCTACGTGATCCGCAACGACGGGCAGTCGATCATCGTTCGCGACGTCGCCGGCAAGACGACCAGCGTGCTCCTCACGGACGAGACCAGCGTCAAGTCCAAGGACCCGGGCCTGGGTGTGGTCCGGAAAGGGAAGAAGTTCGCCGCTGACGCTCTGGTGCCGGGCCTCCAGGTCGACGTCGAGGGCATGGCCGGGGCGGATGGGAAGCTCGTCGCCGATAAGGTCCGCTTCGGCAAGAAGGAGATGGAGACGGCCCAGGCGATTTCGGCGGGCGTGAATCCGGTCGAGCAGCAGGCCGCCGAAACGGCGGCGCGGGTCGGCGACATCACGAACATGGATACCAAGCAGGAGGTCACCGTCAACTTCGGCGTCAACAGCGCCGCGCTCTCGCAGGAAGCCAAGCTCGCCCTGGACGACCTGGCCACCAACGCGAAGCCCATCAAGGGCTACGTCATCGAGGTCAAGGGCTACACCGACTCCACCGGGGATGCCGAACACAACCTGGAGCTGAGCAAGCGGCGCGCCGAGGCCGTGGTCAGCTACCTCCAGATCCAGCACGACATCCCGATTCGCCGGATCGTCACGCCGGCGGGCTACGGCGCGTCGCACGCCGCGACCGACAACACGACGGAAGCGGGTCGGGCCGCGAATCGGCGGGTCGAGGTCAAGCTCCTCGTCAGCAAGGGGCTCCAGCCCAGCTGACGGCGCGAAGCGAGGGCCGCATCCCCGCGGCGTCGGGCGCCCTTCAGGCGCCGCGGGGCGGCTCCTCGTCCCACTTGAGGTACTCGAAGACCGTCCGGCACCCATCGCACCAGTACTGAGCGAAGCCCACCGTCGAGCCGAACGCGGACTCGAGCCGCGTGTCGGCTCCGCCGCAGAAGGGGCACCGCACCTCGCGGGTGACGGCGGAGCCCTCCCCACCGCCGGCCGTCCGGGGCCGCGTTCCTGCCACCAGCAGGGCTTGGTTGGGCATGCGGATGGACCCCTGGGCGTCCGCGAACTCTCGCGCGGCATCGGCCACCGCCGCCCAGATCGAGTCCTGGCGCTCGGGCGGCAGCCGCTCCAGCTCCGGTATCGGACGGGCGAGATCGCGCACGAAGCGCGCGAACTCCCCGGTCGAGGCGAACTCGAAGGTCACCGTGCGCCACTCCGTGGCGACGTCCACGAGGCCGGCGCGCTCGAGTCGCGCAACCAGCAGCGCGGGATCGGCCAGGTCGAACGGCGTCGGCACACCTGGCGCCGGGTCGGGCAGCCCCAGCGCGCCGCGGATCACGCGGCTCGGCAGACTGCTGATCGGCACGCGTGGAGCCTCGTCCCAGACCGCGGCCGCGAGCCGCCCACCGGGGACGAGGAGCGCGACCAGCCGCGCGAGCGTCGCATCCACGTCGAGGGAGAACATGAGCGCCCAGCGGCTCACGATCGCGTCGAAGCGCTCCGTCAGCTCCAGGGCGTCCAGGTCGCCTTCCACGAACTCGACGTTGGGGAGCCCCAGCGACGCCATCCGCCTCCGCGCCACGGCCAGCATCATCGGGGCCTGATCCAGCGCGACGACCCGGCCCGCGGGGCCCACGCGCCGGGCGGCGGTGAGGGCCGGCTCACCGATCCCGGTGCCCACATCCAGGACGCGCTGCCCCGGACCGACCGCGGCCAGCTCGACGAGCCGGTCGCTCACGCCCTGGGCAGCCTGCTCGACGGTGTCCCACCAGCGCTCCCAGCCCTGGGCGGCGCGACTCCAGGCCCGGCGCTGCTCGGCCTTGAAGGTGGCGGGATCCTGGCCCGGGGTCTCGCTCATGCGAGTCTCTCGCCTCCGCATTGGATCGGTTCGGGTTTCAGGCGGCGCTGGTGAGCAGGTCTCCTTCGGCCACCACGATCCCGTCCTGGTCGGCGTAGAGAAAGTGGCCGGGCCGGAAGGTCACACCCGCGAACTCGACCGGAACGTCGCGCGCCCCGGTTCCGCTCTTGCCCGGCCGGCGGGGCGAGGTGGCCAGCGCTTTGATGCCGATCGGGACCGTGGCCAGCGCAAGCGAGTCGCGGACGCAGCCGTTCACGACGATCCCCGCCCAGCCGCGCTCGGCGGCCATCGCCGCCAGCCTGTCGCCCACCAGCGCGCAGCGGGTGGAGCCGCCTCCGTCCACGACCAGCACGCGCCCCAGGCCCTCCTCCTCCAGGGCCGCGCGCACGAGTGCATTGTCCTCGAGCACGCTCACCGTCGCGATCGGGCCGCGGAAGGCGCGCGCGGCGCCGAAGTCGCGCAGCCAGGGCCCGGCCACCTGCAGCGCCTCGCTGAAGGCGTCGCACAGGTCGGCCGTGCGGAAGCTCACCGGGCCGTCAGGTCGCTCGGGCACGGTCCGTCGCTTTCCCGATCTCGCGGCCTCGCAACACCGCGTCCGTCGCCTGATCCACGATCTCCCAGATCCGGTCGATCCACTGCAGGTGCTCCGGCTTCATGAGCACCGAGCGCAGGCACGTGAGCGTGTCTCGATCGCGCGCCATGCCCGCCGAGGCGATGTCGAAGAGCTCGACCGGCAGGGTCGCCAGTGCCAGGTGCAGCCCGCGGCGCGCGGCCTCGTCGAAGACGGCCTGCGCCAGCGCCGAGGCCTCGCTCACGCGTGCGGCGCGCGGCGCCCAGACCACGATGTCCAGCTCCGGCGGGGAAGCGGTCAGGAACCGGCGGTCGGCGCGCAGCCTCTCGTAGAGCCGCAGGGCCGCCGCCCGGGAGTCGGCCAGACGCCGCGCGAACTCCCCGCCCGGAACCAGCGGCAGGAGCTTCTGCGTGGCCCACAGCGCCACCGCGGCCGCACCCGGCCGCGAGCACTCGAGGCTGATCTCCCCGAGGTGCAGATCCCCCGAGCTGAAGTACGTGTAGGGCGAGTCGTGCTTGTAGAAGCGGCCCACCGTGGGGTCGCGAAACAGCACGCAGCCGCAGCCGTAGGGCTGGAGGCCGTGCTTGTGGGGGTCGATCACGATCGAGTCCGCCTCGCCCAGCCGGTCCAGGGCCCGGCGCGCGTCGGCGGCCAGAGCCTCGGTCAGACCGAAGTAGCCGCCGTAGGCCGCATCGGCATGCAGGCGGAAGCCGTGGCGCTCGCGAAGCTCCAGGATGCGCGGGAGCGGATCCACGGCCCCCGTCGCGGTCGTCCCCAGGGTCGCGACCACCGTGCCCACGCCGCCCCGCTCCAGGCGCCGCTCGAGCGCCGCCGTGTCGAGCCTGGCAGTAGCGTCGCACGGGATCGTCTCGAAGGCCAGGCCGAGCACCGCGCTGATCCGCTCGTGGGTGTAGTGCGCCTGCGTGGAGGCGACGACCGTGGCACCCGGGTGCAGCCGTCCCGCGACCCAGAGCGCCTCCAGGTTGGCCATCGTGCCCCCGCTCACGAGGTGGCCCAGGTGCGTTCGCCAGCCCACCATTCGGGCGAGCTCGGCGACCGCCTCGCTCTCCATCTCCGAGCTGGCACGACCTCCGTCGCGCGCGTGGTTGTTGGGGTTGAGCCAGAGTGCCAGCGCGTAGGCGAGCCGGGCGACGGCGTGCGGGGGCTTGAGCATCTGCCCCGCGTACAGGGGATGGAAGTAGGGGAAGTTGTCGTGCAGGCGCTCGGCCACCTGGAGCAGCACGCGCTCGAGGTCTCGCGGCTTCGCCGTATCGGCAGCGCTGGGCGGCAGGTCCGCGAACCCCTCCTCCAGCCGATCCACGGCCGCCCGCAGGATCGAGAGCGAGTCTTTCTCCAGGACCCCCGCCGCCCTTTCCCGCATGCCTCAGCCCCTTTTCCGGCCGCCCTCGAGAGCCGCCGGACGCGTCTCGGCATCCACCTCGCGCCCGAGCCTGACGACGATCTCGGGGAGCGCTTCCACGTCGTCCAGCGTCGTGCGGAAGTTCACGATACAGGCCCGCAGCACGAACCTGCCGTCCAGGACGGCGTTCGAAACGAACGCCTCGCCGCCCGCCTGGAGCCGCTCGAGCAGCACGCGGTTGAGCTCGTTCAGGTACGCCGCGGCCTCCGGCACCTCGGGTGCGAGCCCGGCCGGCACGAAGCGGAAGGTCACGATGCTGAGACCCAGGGTGAAGGACTGCAACTCGGGCTCGGCGGCGACCGCGCGATGGAGCGCTTCCGCGAGCGCGATGTCCTCGCGGATCATGCGCACGTGGCCGTCGCGCCCGACCTGGCGCAGGCCCAGCCACACCTTCAGCGCGCGGAATCCGCGCGAGTTCTGAGGCCCGATCTCGTAGTAGTTGATCGCCGGCTCGTCGGATTCCACGAAGTGATAGTACGCGGGATGGTAGCTGAAGGCGTCCACGAGGTGCTGCGGATCGCGCACCAGGACGCAGCCCGCCTCGAGCGGGCTGTAGAGCCACTTGTGCGGGTCGAGGGCCACCGAGTCGGCCTCGGCCAGGCCCTTGAGCTCGGGGGACGCTTCGGGCAGGGCCGCGGCCGGAGCCCCGTAGGCGCCGTCCACGTGGAGCCAGAGGCCGTGCGCGCGGCAGACCCGGGCGATCGCGGGCAGGGGATCCACGGCACCCGTGCTCACGGTGCCGGCCGAGCCCACGACCAGGAAGGGGAGACTTCCCTCGGCGCGGTCCGCCGCGATCCGCCGCTCGAGGGCGGCCACGTCCATGCGCCGGCCGGCTTCGGTGGGGATCCAGCGGATGGCACCCGTCCCCAGCCCGAAGAGATCGGCCGCCTTCTGGAGCCACGTGTGCGTCTCGGAGGAAGCGTAGACAGCGAGCGGCTTCCCGCCGCCGGCCATCCCGTCCGCGCGGACGTCCCACGGCGCCTTCGCCCGGCGCGCGGCCAGAAAGCCGACGAAGTTCGCCATGTTGCCGCCCGAGAGCAGCAGACCCCCGCAGCCGGCCGGGTAGCCGATCAGCTCGGCGATCCAGCGAATCGTCTGCGTCTCGATCTCGCTCGCGATCGGCGAGAGGTCCCAGCCGCCCACGTTCGGATTGACGGCCGCGGCCAGGAGGTCGGCCAGCGCGCCGATCGGTGAGGCAGAGGACGTGATGTAGCCCCAGAACCGGGGATGGCCGTTGAGAAGCGAGTGCTCGAAGAGGAGGTCGACGGTCTCGTCGAGCAGCCGCGCGGGCGGCGTGCCGGCGGCGGGCAGGCGGGCACCGCCCAGCGCGGCCCGGATCGCGCGCGGCGTCTCGCCCGCCGTGACCGGCCGCTCCCGGATGGAGGCCAGGAAGTCCGCGATCCGGTCCACCAGCCGGTGCCCGAGCGCGCGGAACTCGTCGGGCGCGAGCTCCAGCGGCGCGCGCCGGTCGCCGAGCGCCTCCTGCGGCGTGCGGGTCCCGGTCGCTACTGGAAGATCTCCGTCGTGCAGTCGCCGCCCGGCAAGTGGATCTCGTGGCCACGCCCGGTGCCGAAGTCCACGTAGAACCGCTCGTCCAGCTTCATCCCACCCTTCGGATCGCAGTCGATCTTCAGCATCCACGACTTCATGCCGGGATAGAACTGGTTGTCCCACGTCGAGTAGAGCGAGTTCGTCACGTAGAGCCGCCGGCCGTCCATGCTGAGCTGCAGCATCTGCGGGCCCGCGTCCAGCTTGCGCTTGCCGTCGGAAGGATGGCCGATGACACCGCCCACCCAGACCCGTCCGGTCAGCTTGGGGTGCGCCGGGTCGGACACGTCGTACTGGCGCAGGTCGCCGTGTAGCCAGTCGGAGAAGTAGAGGAAGCGATCGTCCATCGAGAGCACCAGGTCGGTGATGAGCCCGGGAACCGGGAAGGGCCAGCCCGCCACCTCGACGGGATCCACCTGGATCACCTTGTCGGCCTTCCACTCGCCGTCGTCGCGATACCAGCGCCAAATGGCACTCGAGAGCGCCGCACCCACGAAGCCGGTCTCCGAGTCGGGGTCGTGCTGCCAGCGCACCTCGAGCGGGATCAGGCCGCCCTCCCCGAGGTCGATGCTCTTCACGACCCGCTTCTCGCCCAGGTCCCAGAAGTGGATGCTGTGGCCGTACTTCCCGGCCTGCACGTCCTCGAGCTTGAAGCCGGGCTGGAACGTGTTCGGCGCGCCCCACTCGCTCGTGATCATCGTCTTCTTCCGGGGCTGGTACCAGAAGTCGTACATGAAGTCGGGGTGCTTCCCGCCGTTCTCCCAGCGGCCCAGCACGTCGAACGTCTTGGCGTCGAGCACGGCGAGCCCGCCGGGCGCGTCCCCGTCCCTGTTGCCCAGCATGGCGATCACCACCACGTCGCCGGGCATGCAATGCACAGTGTGAGGTGCTGTGAGACCGGTCTTCTTCTTCATCTCCTCCGGCTCGATGACCTTCACGATGGTCGGGCGGCGCGGGTCCGAGACGTTCACGATGTGCACCCGGCTGGAGCGGAAGCCCGGAAGCACCATGTGCTCGCGCTTCAAGCTCGTGTGGCAGGCGCTGCTGCAGACCTGCCAGCCGTAGTGGTGGAGCTCGTCGTTCTTGTTGGGCATAGGCGTCTTGTGGACGATCTGGCCGTAGCGGTCCGACTCGGGATTCACGTCCACGACGGCGAGGAAGTCGGGCTCGTCGATGCCGGTGTTCGTGTGCAGTGCGGCGACGTAGACCAGCTCCTCGCGCGGCGCGCTCATGGCGTCCTTGGGCGACGCGAAGCCGACCCGCGAGCCGGGCTGCGCGTGACCTCCCGGGTTGGCCGATTGTCCGTGGTGCTCGTGGTGGCTCATGGAGCGATCTCCTTCCTGTGCGTGCGTCTCACCGATGGCGGTGCCGCGGACGGTCCGCCCGGCTGGAGTCCGTGGGGGAGATCGGCCGCGTCTGCGGGACGCGCAGCTTGACACGCGAGGGGACGTCCGAGGGAGCTCTCGGAACGTGGATGTGCAACCGGCCCTACGCTAGCGGAAGCCCCCGCGCGGCACAATGGAAGGATCACCAGCAGATTCCTGGAGACTCACGCAGATAGGTGTTGTTGCTCAGCTGGTTGAGCATGAAGTCGGCCACGTCCGCCCGGGAGATGCGAGGCGTCCACAGCCAGTGGCCTGCCCGGGGGCCGTGGTGGTAGCCGCCCCGCGGCGGGTCGTCGGTCAGAACGCCGGGCCGGACGATCACCCAGTCCAGGTCGCTCTCGCGGATGATCTCCTCCTGGCGCTCCTTGTCCCAGAAGTAGAAGGGGAGGACGAAGGGGATCACGAAGAGCGTGTGGAGCAGCCCGAGCCGCGCGAAGCTGTCGCCCACGCCCAGCGACGTCAGGCAGATGAAGCGACGGACGCCATTGCCGTCCATGGCGCCCAGGATGTTCCAGGTCCCCGTGGAGAGGATCACGTTCGGGTAGAACCAGCGCCTGTGGCCGAGAGCGCAGAGGACAGCGTCCTGGTCGCGCACCGCCGCCTCTACCGACAGACGATCGAGCACGTCGCCCTGGACGACCGTGAGCCGCGGATGCCGCTCCTTGATCTTCCAGGGAGAGCGGGCGAAGGCGGTGACGCGGTGGCCCCGGTCCAGGGCCTGGGCAACGAGCTGACGGCCGGTGCCGCCCGTGGCTCCGATGATCAGAAGGCGCATGCCGGACGGTGGGCCCGCGGAAGAGGGAAGGGGGAGGGAGTGTCAGGTCCTGCGGAACTCCACGTTCTTGGCGCCCGAGAGGTGCTCGAGCAGCTCGTCGGCGGGTCCGCCCGAGACCGTGCGGCGGCGGTCGGCATCCCACGCCCGCCAGTCGATCCGTTCCGTCTCGCCCCAGAGCTCGCCGCCGGGGCTCATTGCGCCCGCCGCGAACCCCGCCTGGCGGGCGAGACGGCCCAGGCGCGCGAGGAAGTCCTCGCGCACGGCGGCGTCGGGGCGGGTCTTGATGCCGGTCGCGAGCAGCTCGCGATCGTGGTTCGAGGCGGGGTCACCGAAGAACGCGAGCACCGCGGGCAGGGCCGCGCGCGTGGCGTGGGCGATCGATGCGCGGGACTCGGAGCTGTGCGCGGAGGCGAGCTGGAACCAGGCGCGTGCGTGCTCGTCGTGGAACTTCTCCTCCTGGATCAGCTTGTCCACCACGCGCCGCAGCGCTCCCAGGGACGAGCCGCGGAAGGCCGCGATCTCGAGGGTGACCGCCAGGTCCACCAGCGCGTTGGCCGCGACCAGGTCCGCCCACGAGCCGAAGGTCCGGTCGAGGAACGCGATGCTCGCGAAATCCCCGCCGCCGCGATTCTCGATCAGCGCCTCCTGGGTCAGCCCGAAGAAGTGGTCGAGAAGGCCGTGCAGCAGCCGCGCGTGGCCGAGCTCGTCCTGTCCCATGGAGCAGGCCGCGATCGCGGCCTCGAGCGAGGGGGCGCCGAACGTCCACTCGCCGTAGTGGTAGCCGAGAAGCAGCTTCGTGTCGGCGCAGGCCAGCAGGCTCGAGCGGAAGCCCCGCCGCGCCGTCTCGGGGACGAGCTCCTTCCCTTCCCGGGCCTGGGGTTCCGCCGCGGCCTCAGCCATCGCCCGCTCCCGGCGCCGGGGAGTCGTCGGGATAGGCCACCGCGATCTCGGCGCGCGGGACGACCCACATCTCGGACCAGCGCTCCTCATCGTAGATGCGGCGGGCGTAGACCTTGGCGAGATCCATACCGGGGGCGTTGAGGTTCCCGATGTGCGAGATGGGGCCGCCGGGCTCGATCTGCGCGAAGACCTCGAACACGTTCTTCTTGACGGCGGCCTGCATGGGTGGGCCCTCTCCGCGCTCCGGCCTAGAGGCTGATCCCGCTCGCGCGCAGCGCCATCCGGCCGCGGGGCGTGAGGCGGGCCTTGGTCCAGGGCGGGTCCCAGACGGTGCGCACGCACACGTCGTCGATCCCCGGCACGCTCCGCGCGGCGGCCGCGACGTCCTCGCGCATCATCTCGAGGGCGGGGCAGCCGATCGCCGTGTGGGTCAGGTCCACCTCGGCGCGCCCTTCCTCGACGCGCACCCCGTAGACCAGTCCCAGGTCCACGATGCCGATGGGGAGCTCGGGGTCCTGGACGCGGGCCAGGGCCGCCCAGAGCATGTGCTCGAGATCGCTCGCGGCCGGGGCCGGACCCTCGTCCTCGTCGGCTGCGAACGGGCGGGTCTCAGGCTGCACGGCCGCCGCCTCCCTCGCCCCGCCCGCCATTCCCCCGCGGACCCTCTTCGCTCCAGAGGCGCGCGCCGAACAGGTCGTCGCGCCGCCCCTGGATCATCTCCGAGTAACGCCGGTTCATGGGACCGCGCCGCTTCCAGCGGTCGAACACCTGCTCCCAGGTGAGGGGCTGGTCGAAGCGCCAGCGCTTCTCGCGGGGGTCGAACTCGCAGGGGAGCGGGTACTCCACCTCGTAGCGACCGGTGGCCGCGTCCAGGTGCGCCGGCACCCGGATCCCGATCTCCTGGCAGAGGGGCACCACCGACTCCATCCACTTCTGGCGCAGCTGGTCGTTCGTGAGCCCCTTGAGCTTGAAGGCGAGCTGCGCCGAGTGGCGCTTCTTGTCGTCGGGCATGCCGAACCATTCGATCCCGGTCGGGAACATCCAGTCCACGGCCCGCTGCAGCTTCTCCTTCACGACCCCGCCGGCCTTGGCGAGGCGCCGCATCCAGGACTCGCCGTGCCGCAGATGGAAGTACTCCTCCTTGTCGATCTTGGTGAGCGCTCGCTTCCACGGGCCGTAGGAGGTGTTCTTGTAGATGTCGCCCAGCAGGCAGATGCCGGCGCGATCGAAGAAGCCGTTGGCGACCGCCATCTCGGCCCAATTCTCGAGCGGCTGGTCGAAGCCGTAGGGGTTCTTGAAGTCCTCGGGCGGGCGCCCGTAGACCAGCCCGTGCTTGGACTCGCCCAGATCCTCCATCAGCCGGTAGGCGATGTTGGCGTGGCCCAGCTCGTCCTGGATGATCGCCGAGACGGCGATCCGGCTGCCGAGCGTGGGGGCGTCCTGGGCGGCCATGTAATAGGCCGGCGCGCTCATCAGCTCCGTGTCCGCCTGGACCAGCAGGATGTTGAGCAGCGCCTTCTTGTAGCCGGGCGTCATCTGGGCTTCGGACTCCACCATGAAGCCCTTGTGCACGCGGGCCTGCAGATCGGCGTCCTGCGACGGGTCCAGCATGGGCGCTCCTTCGTTCCGGGCGGACGGGCTCGCCGGCGTCCGACGCGGACGAGCCCGGGTCCGAGCGTCAATCTAGGGGGGTCGAGGACCCTTTTCAAAAACCAGCCGGCCGCGCGCCCTGCGAACGGGGCCGGGTGTCGGGAACCGCATCGAAGCTATTTCGCCCGCTTCAGGTTCACCGAAAGGATGTTGTCCTCGTGTTCCGTGAAGTACTTGAGGAAGTGCTCCTCGAAGGCGGTGTTCGCCGAGTCCCGCGCCGCTGACCCCTCGGGGTACCGCTTGTCGAAGTCCGCGTTGGTCCAGTCGCCGGCCTGGGCCACGGCACCCAGGTTCTCGTACTCGGAGATGAACCACACCGTCTTCTTCGAGTCGCCCCAGTTGTGGCTCGCGAGCCGCTCCGAGAGGATGTACGGGTTCTCCTTGTCCGACGGCACGACGTACTTGTCCACCATCTCCCAGAACTTGCCGACGTCGGTGTACGGGACCTGGAAGGTGGTGACGGTGATGACGTGGGATGGTGGTGTTGCCTGCTGGGCTTCTGACGGCCGGGTGAAGCAGATCAAGGCCGAACCGACGGCTACGACGAGCGCGAAGCGGCGCATTGACGACTCCTGTTCCGGGGCGTGGGACGCCGGGCGTGGGGGCGCCCCATCCCCGCACGACCCGTCGAGCCCAAAAGCGGTGCAATTCGTCCCGTCGGCCGGCGCTTTGTCAAGAAAGTCGGCCACAGGCCGGCGCTCAGGCGTCGGGGTGCGGAACCTCGTTCGGCCGGACCGCGGCTTGCGCCTCCTCGTTGAGGACCGCCAGAGCCCGGCCCTGGATCGCGTCCGCCTCGGCCGGCGAGTTGCCCACCGCGGTCAGCCCCATGCGGCCGCATTCGCCCAGCGCGCCCAGCATATGGAAGACCACCCCCGTCTGCCGCGTCTGGTCGAAGTGCAGACCGTGGCGCGCGACGATGTCGAAGAGGTCGTCGGGCGTGAAGGCGCGAAAGAGCGGCGATTGGACCTTGTCGCTGGCCACGAAGAACTTCCGCTGGTTTCCGGGGGCGGTGAAGACGCCCGCCGACGGGTCGTAGGCGCCGTCGGTGAGGAACTGGAGCGTGAGGAAGGGATGCGTGGTGCCGCCCTTCCGCAGGTTCAGCTCGATGGCGTAAGTCCGCCACGCGCCCCCGTTCGAGCGCACGACCACGAAATCGAGCGCGAAGCGCCCGAGCACGCCCTCGCGCGCGAGGCGGGCGCCGACCTTCTCGGCCTGGCGCGTGATCTCGGTGGCGTAGGCCGGGTCGGCCGGGAAACGGCAGCCGACGTAGGACTGCCCCGCCGGCCCGCCGAGGAGCTGGTCGTGAGTGGAGAGGATCTCCACGCCACCCAGAGGCGTCACGCGCAGCTGCACGCTCGGGCTCCGGATCTCGTCGCCGACCAGCCTTTCCTCGAGGACCCCGCCCCGCCGGCCCAGCTTCTGCATGAACGTTTCGTAGGTCATGGTCGGCAGCTCGAAGCGCATCTCGCGCAGACGGCGTCCGATCGCCTCATGCTCATCCGGATCGCCGGGCTCGCGGAGACCCTCCAGATCGACCAGGGCGTTTCCGAAGCCCGACACACCCTCGTCCAGCTTGACCAGAACCTGATGGACGCGCGGCTCGGCGGCCCGCAGCCCGGCGATCGCGCCCACGACGTCCGCGGCGGTTCGCAGGTCTTCCCGCCCCGCGGGATGCGGGATCCCCTCCTCTCGGAAGAGGCGCCGGCCGCCGGTCTTGGTCCCGAAGTGGAGGAAGCGGGGGTCGGCGCCGTAGACGGGGATCCCCAGATGCAGCGCGAGGTCGCGCTCGCACGTCGTGGTGCTGAACGGAACCAGGTGGGCCCGGTCGGGATCCAGGACCAGCCGGCGGATGCGCTCGATCAGCCGGGGCCGCTCCAGGAGCTTGCGGATCAACGGCCGCGGCGAGGAATCCAGCGGCGACACCAGGAAGAGCCGGCGCCGGGCGTGGCTTCCGATCACCCCCGGCAGCAGGTCCAGGTAGTAGTCGATGATGACCGGCGAGATGGCCTGCGAGGTGACATAGACCAGCCTGGCGCAGGGCTGCCGCAGCAGCAGCAGCAGGAACAGCATGCGCTCCTCGTAGGCCTGCATCTCGGAGCCCGTGAGCTCTATGTCCACGTCGAAAGAGGGCACGACCACGATCGTCTGCTCGTCGTTGTTGAAGCAGGAGATGGACTTCCAGAGCGGCACGAGCTTCCGCTGAAGGCGCTGGAAGCGCGCCGCCGCTTCCTCTTCCGAGAGGTGGAGCGCGGGTTCGGGCAGGCTGTCGTCGGCCATCGGGGTCCCCAAGAATAGAGCGCGGCCGCGATCCGTCCAGAGGGAACCCCGCCCGCGTGTCTCGCCGCGCGCCGGAATGCCCTAGATTGGGCGCCGCATGCGTTCCTCCACTCCTTCCCGACCGGGTGCGACCGGGCGAGCCGCCGAAGAGGCGGCTTCTTCACGTCATCCGGCCACCCTCGGGCCCGTGGAGAAGCTGAGCGGGCTGCCCGGCTCCGTTCCGCCGCCCGCCCCGCTCCCGCAGCCCGGCCTGCGGCGCACCTTCAGCGTCTTCCGGCACCGCAACTTCCGGATCTTCTGGACGGGCGCCTTCGTCTCGAACATCGGCACCTGGATGCAGAGCGTGGCCCAGGGCTGGCTCGTGCTCCAGCTCACGAACTCGGCGTTCCTGCTGGGCTTGACCGGTTTCGCCAGCAGCCTGCCCATGCTCCTCTTGCTCCTCGTGGGGGGCGTCTACGCTGATCGCGTGGAACGGAAGAAGCTTCTGATCGGGCTGCAGATCGCGCTGATGAGCTTCGCCGCCGTCCTGGCGACGCTTACCGCGCTGGGCGTGGTCGAGATCTGGCACGTGCTCCTGCTCTCGTTCCTGACCGGGATCGCCTTCGCGTTCAACGCGCCGGCCTACCAGTCCATGATCTCGGAGCTGGTGGAGCGGAACGAGCTGGTCAACGCCATCGCGCTGAACTCGACGCAGTTCAACCTCTCGCGCGTGATCGGCCCCGCGCTCACGGGCGGGCTGGTGGCGGTGGGCGGTCTCGCGGTCTGCTTCTACGCCAACGCCGTCTCGTTCCTGGCCGCGATCGTGGCCCTGGCCTCGCTCCGCGTGCCGCGCGTCGTGCGGCCCGAGCCGCCCGGCATCTGGGACAGCCTGCTCGAGGGCTTGCGCTACGTGCGCCGGCGCCCCCGCGTCAAGGCGATCCTCCTGTCGGTGGCCGCGATCAGCGTCTTCGCCATGCCCTACGCCACGATGCTGCCCGTCTTCGCGCGTGACCGGCTGGGGCTCGGGCCCGCGGGGCTCGGCTACCTGATGTCGGCCGCCGGCCTGGGTGCGGTGACCGGCGCCCTCACCCTGGCCGCGCGCAGCCCGATGCCGCGGCGCGGCGCCAACGTGCTCGGCGGGGTGGCGCTCACGGCCCTGGGCGTGCTCGGTTTCTCGCTCGCGAAGACGTTCTGGGTGGCGGCGGCGTTCCTGTTCCTGGTCGGGTTCGCCGCCACCTCGACCGTGGCCCTCTGCAACAGCCTGATCCAGGAGCTGGTGACCGACGAGATGCGAGGCCGCATGATGAGCATGTTCGGCCTGGCTTTCATGGGCGTCCTGCCGATCGGCAACCTGCTGGCGGGAACGGCCTCCAAGCTCGTCGGGCCGCCCGCGGCCTTCACGATCTCGGGCGCGCTTTTGCTGGGAAGCGCGGGAGCCATCACCTGGCTCTCCCCGCGGCTGCGCGTCTACTCCTGACGTGTCGCCTCTGGAACGCCCCGCGAGTCGTCAAACTCGCGCCCTCCAGGAGGAGCCGGCCGCGCGCCCGCCGCGGCACGCGCACCTCCTCGAGGATTCCCGGGTGCTGGCGGCCATGGTGGTCTTTCTGTGCCTCGTATGGGGCTCCACCTGGCTCGCCATCAAGGTGGGGCTCCGCGACATGCCGCCCTTCTTCGCGGCCGGCGTGCGCTTCCTGGGCGCGGCCGCGATCCTGGCCGTCCTGTCCCGTCTCCAGCGCGTGCCCGGCCCCCGCACGCGAAGCCAGCACGCGGGGCTCGTGCTGCTGGGCCTGGGCGTCTTCGCGGTGAGCTACGGCGTCGTGTACTGGTCCGAGCAGTACCTGGCGGCCGGCCTCACGGCGGTGCTCTTCGCCATCCACCCGCTGCTGGTCGCGCTGGTGGCCTCGCGGGTCCTGCCCGATGAGCCGCTCTCGGCGCGGAAGCTGGCCGGCATCGCCCTCGGCTTCGCCGGGGTGGGGGTCATCTTCCTCGACGACGTTTCGCTGAGCGGGCCGCGCGCGCCCCTGGCCGCCGGGGTGGTCCTCCTGTCCCCGCTGGCGGGGGCCGTCTCCAACGTGGCGATCAAGAAGCACGCGGCGGCGCTCCATCCCTACACGATCGCCACGCTGCCGATGCTCTACGGCGGCGCGGCCATGCTGAGCCTGAGCGCCGCTCTCGAGGACTGGCAGCGCGTGCGCTGGACGCCGAACGCCGTGACGGCGCTCCTGTACCTGATCGTCTTCGGGAGCGTGCTCACGTTCATGGTCTACTACACGCTGCTCAAGCGCGTGGCCGTGAGCCGCCTGTCGCTCATCTCCTATCTCTTCCCGGTGGTCGCGGTGTTCGTGGGCTGGGTCTTCCTGGGCGAGCGCCTGGGGCCGCGCGGGTGGCTCGGGTCCGCGCTGGTGCTGGCCGGCGTGGCGCTGGCCGGCCTGCGCCGCCGCGCGGCCGAGCCATCCGTCGGGAGCACGCGGGGCTGACGCTCCCACAGCCCCCTTATTTCCACCCCGCGGCCGGCCCGGTCGCGTAAAAACTTCCGCACTCCGCACGGTCCCCGCCGCGACGCGCGGCTCCCCGATACGGTTTCCCGCGTGGAGGCCTGTGGCACGCGGCGTGCCTAGCAGTCTCCCGACCGTGCTCGTGCCGGACTCGCTCACGTGTCAATCCGAAGCTTTTTTCAAGGAGGAAGAGTCATGCGTTCCATCTTGAGCCTGCTTGCCGTCTTCGCGCTGGTGGCCTTCGCCGTACCGGCCGCCGCGCAGCAGGAGACGAACACCGGACAGGACAAGCCCACGCAAGGTCCGCAGGCCGGCGATCAGGGAATGACCAGCGACAGCGCGGTCGTGAACCCGACCGACGCGGCCGTTAACCCCAGCAAGCCCGGCGTGACGGCGCCGACCGAGCCCGCTCCGACTGAGCATGCCGCGCAGCCCGAGCCGGGCGTGACCGAGCGAGCCTCGACCACGCAGGAGCGGACCGAGGAGCCGGGTGCGGAGATGCCGACGACGGCGTCGCCGCTGCCCACGGTCGTGCTGGCCGGTCTGGTTCTGGTAGGCTTGGGACTCGCGCTGCGATACGCGCGCAGCCGATCCTAGGAGCAAGCGCCGGCCCCGCGGCTACCGGGAGCGCGCGGCTCCCGGCCCGCGGCGCCCGCCGGCGCGCTAGTCCGTGTCCGTGTACGTGGGAGCCTCGGGCACACTCTCCCGGGCCTGGACACCGGCCCGCTGGATGACGCTGTGGTGGCGACTGTAGAGGAAGTAGATCGCGAGCCCGATCACGAGCCAGATGATGAGCCGCAGCCAGGTGTCGAGCGGCAAGCCGGCCATCATCCCCAGGCAGGCGACGATGCCCAGGATCGGCACCAGGGGGACCATCGGCGTCCGGAACGGCCGCTCCCGCTCGGGCTCCTTGACCCGCAGGTACCAGACCCCGGCGCAGACGATCACGAAGGCGAGCAGGGTGCCGATCGAGACGAGCTGCCCCAGCAGCGCCAGCGGAAAGGCGCCCGCGATCAGCGCGCATACGACCCCCGTCAGGATGGTCGTCATGTAGGGAGTGCGAAAGCGAGGGTGAACGCGGCTGAAGGCCGGCGGCAGCAACCCGTCCCGGGACATCGAGAAGAAGATGCGGGACTGCCCGAGCAGCTGGACGAGCATCACCGACGAGAGCCCGGCGATGGCGCCGATCTTCACGAAGTCCCGCAGGATGCGCACGCCGGTCACGTCGATGCCGACCGCGATCGGGTCGGGCACGTTCAGGCGGCTGTAGTTCACCATGCCGGTCAGAAGCCCCGCCACGAGGATGTAGAGCACGGTGCAGATCGCGAGCGAGCCGAGCATGCCGATGGGCATGTCGCGCTGCGGATTCCGCGCCTCCTGGGCGGCGGTCGAGACCGCGTCGAATCCGATGTAGGCGAAGAAGATGACGCCCGCCGCGCGCAGGACCCCGCTCCAGCCGTAGACGCCGAACTCGCCCGCGTTGGGAGGGATGAAGGGCGACCAGTTGTCCGCGGTCACGGCGGGGTTCCGGAACACGTACCACACCCCGGCCAGGATGAACATCAGGATCACCGTGAGCTTGACGATCACGATCCCGTTGTTGAAGCGCGCCGACTCCCTGATCCCCACCACCAGGATCGTCGTCAGGACGGCGATGGCGACCATGGCCACCAGGTTGAAGACCCCCGTGGCGTGCGGAAGCGACTCCAGCGCGATGCCCTGGGCGGCCAGGTTGTCCGTGAGCTGGCGCGTGATCGGGACCCAGCTGCCGGTGTCCGGCAGCTGGACGAGGCTCACGCCGGCGCCGTTCGACCACTGGGGCGGGATCACGATCCCGAGGTCGCGCAGGAAGGAGACCACGAACCCCGACCATCCCACCGCCACCGTGGCCGCGCTGAACAGGTACTCGAGCATCAGGTCCCAGCCGATGATCCAGGCCACGAGCTCGCCCAGCGTGGCGTATCCATAGGTGTACGCCGACCCCGCGACCGGGATCATAGAAGCGAACTCGGAGTAGCAGAGCCCGGCGAAGGCGCAGCCGATCCCCGCCAGCACGAAGGAGAGCACGACCGCCGGTCCCGCGTATTGCGCCGCCGCGTTGCCGGTGAGGACGAAGATGCCGGTGCCGATGATGGCGCCGATGCCGAGCGCCACCAGGTTCACGGGACCGAGCGCGCGCCTCAAGCTGTGCTCGCTCTCCGTGAAGGCGTCCTTCCGCAGCAGATCGATGGATTTCCGGGCGAACAGGTCAGTCGCCATGCGTCCTCGCGGTCGCGGGGTTAGAAGTCGATCTGCTTCGTGAGTTTCACGATGAGCGCGCGGTTGCGGGAGCGGAAGGGATCTCCCGACTCTCCACGACGCTCGTTCAGCACCACGAACAGGTCGCTGCCGGGGGAGTGGATGAAGTCCACGCGCACGTTCGCCTCGACCGCGTCGGCGACCGAGTCATACTGGATCAGGGCGCTCGTGAAGAGCCGCGTCGAGAGGTTCCAGTTGACCCGCAAGGTGCCGAGGTCGGTAGTGAGGTCGCCGTCCGGTGACTCGATCGCGTTGTGGGCCCAGCCGCCCTCGAACGCCAGATGGCGATTGACCGCCACCTGCACGGTGCCCGCCACGCTGCGGTTGCGGCCGCTGAAGAAACCCAGGTCGCCCAGCGAAAGCTCTCCGCTCACGACGCGGTTGCGACTGGTCGTGAGCGCGAGCGTCACGCTCCCGTTCCAATAGTCATCGGCGGGGAAGATGACGTCGTCGGACAGGACGAACGGGTCGACCAGGCGCGCGAAGTCGCGCTGGACGCCGATCTCGATCTGATCTCCCGAGTCGAACTGGGGCGTCACGCTGAAGCGCCAGTTCTGGTCGCGCCTCTCCCAATCGGCCGACGAGATGAACGTGCCGTTCAGGCGCAGGTCCACGCGGCGCAGGCCCAGGGCCTGGGGCCGGGGGGTCACCCGGAACGTGCCGAACTGGCGGTTGATGTCGTTGCGCAGGACGAAGCCGACCGCGGGGTCGAAATCCTCACCCAGGTAGGCCTGCTCCAGGAACCATCCCCACTGGTCGGCGGTGAAGTCCAGCGCCGCGCGGTAGGCCGAGGTCTTCGCGTCCAGCTCGTCGGAAGCGGTGACGAACCCGTCGAACGACATCTTCTGGCTGAACTGCACGTGCGTGTCGGCTCCGGCGGCGGCCGAGCCCGACTCACCCTCACGGGCCCGGTGCGTCAGGATGGCGCCCACGCGCGAGCGCCCTCCGACGTCCCGCTGCACGCGCGCGATTCCGAAGTTGGAGACCGGGGTGACGGATTCCTCGGTGACGACGTCGAGGACGCCCAGGCTCCAGGGCCCCGCTTTGCCCGTCAGCTTGGCGCCGGCGATGATCGGCACCTCGACGTTTTCCTCGAGTCCGATGCGCCGGCTGAAGAAGAGCAGCACCGAAGGCGGCCCCCCGAAGCCCGGGATCCCGAAGTCGAAGATGCCGGCGTTCTCCAGGAAGAACTCCCGCTTCTCGGGGAAGAAGAGCTTGAAGCGCGTCAGGTTGACCTGGCGGATGTCGGCCTCGACCTCGGCGAAGTCCGTGTTGACCGTGGCGTCGAGCGTGAGGTTGGGGGTGACCCCGTACTTGAGGTCGCCGCCCACGTCGCCCGAGGCGCCGCTCTCGTCGTCGAAGAGGTCGGAAGCGGTCTCGTCCTCCACGTGCGTGGCGCGCCCCAGCACGTAGGGCTTGACCTGCAGGTTCACGCCCTGGTCGAGACCGGCGAGCCCGGTGAGCGAGCCCGCCTGTGAGACCTTGAGCAGGCCGCCGTTGTCGCGCGTCCAGCTCGTCCAGAGCGCGACCTCGTTCCGGCGCTTGATCACGCGCTCGAAGTTGATCCCCCAGGTCCACGGTCCCCGTTTGGCGAAACGAAGCTGTCCCAGCGGAATGGCGATCTCCGCCGTCCAGCCGCCCTCATCCAGCGTCGACGCCACCTGCCAGACGGCGTCCCACGAGACGTTCAGGCTGCCCTCGTCGCGCAGCAGGGCGTCCGTCTCGGCGCCGTTGGGATTCGTGGCGAAGAGAAAGGCGTTGCGATCGTCGTCGAAGGTGTCGAGCACGACGAAGAAGGCGTCGTCGTCGGAGGTGAGCGAGAAGAAGCCCTGCGTGATCAGGAGATCGCGCTCCAGGATGCGCGCGATGATCCGGTCCGGCTCGGGATCACTGAGCCGCGCTCCGATGTAGAGCCGCTCCTCGGAGAACAGCACCTTGACCGAGGTCGCAAAGGTGGCCGGCTGACCCTCGTCCGGCTCCTGCTGGCGGAAGTCGGTGACGGCGGGGGCGGCGGCCCACGCCGGCTCGTCCAGCCGCCCGTCGATCTCGATCTCGCCTTCCGCCGGGACGGCCGGCAGGGCGTCGGGTTCCTGGGCGCGGGTGCCGGTGACGGGGAGGGTGTTCAGGGCCGCGACCAGCGCGAGGGCGGGGAGCGTTCTTCCTTGAAGCCTGCGCACGCGTTCGTCGTCGTCACCTTGCATGGGTCGGGTAGCTATCCACCGGCTCGGCCACGGTCCAGGCTCCTGCTCCGAACTGGTCACGTTAGAGCTATGCTCGAGAGCGGGTCACGTAGCGAGTGACGAGCGGCAGATCGTGGGGATGTCCCGGGGAAGCAGGAGGTGAGTCAGTCCAGTTCCCTGTGAACTTGTCGCGTCTGTTGGATTGTAGAATAGCAAGTTACAGAAGTAGTTGATTTTAATGGCAAGTAATGGCAATATTATTGGCAACCAGCTTGAGTTTTTAACGGCAACAATTGGCAACAATATTGGCAACTGGCATGGAGAAGCTCACTCCGACAGCCGACCCCGAAAGACTGACCGAGCTGCTTCGACTGCTCGGACAGATCGATGAGTTCAAGGGACACTGGCGAAAGCTGCGTGAGATCACCGCTGAGCGTCTGGGAGCGCTCCGCCAGGTAACGACGATCGAATCGACAGCCAGCTCGACTCGAATCGAAGGGGCTGAACTCAGCGATGCGGAGGTCGCGCAGATTCTCGCGGGGGTCTCGGTAGACACGTTCCGAGCCCGCGGCCAGGCCGAGGTTCACGGGTACGGAGAGCTACTCCAGACCATCTTCGATCACTATCAGGACATTCCTCTCGAGGAGCGGTTTCTCAAGCAGCTCCACGGCATCCTGCTCGGGCACTCGGAAAGCGACGCCTGGCATCGAGGTGAATACAAGAAGCACGAAAACCACGTCCAGGCCCGCCATCCCGACGGACGCCAAGAGGTCGTTTTTCGAACGGCAGCTCCCTTCGATACGCCGAGACTCATGAAGGAATTGGTCGCTGAAACCAGTGCGATCCTCGCGGACGACCGCATTCATCCACTGGTCGCAATCGCACGCTTCATTGTGGAGTTTCTGGCGATCCACCCCTTCCAGGACGGCAACGGCCGGCTGGCGCGAGCACTGACCGCGCTGCTCCTCCTGCGTGCCGGCTACGACTATGTGCCCTACGCTTCGCTCGAGCGAGTGATCGAGGACAACAAGCTGGCCTATTACGCCGCGCTGCGTGGCTCTCAGCTAGCGATGCGCTCGAATCCGAGCGACTTCACGGACTGGCTTGTCTTCTTCTTGCGCGCCCTACGTGCGCAGCAACAGAACCTCTTGGCCAAGCTCGGCGTCGAGACTTCCATGCTCCGTCTCTCGAATATTCAGGGGCGCATCCTTGATCTGGTCCGAAGAATGGCTCGAGCCACCGCACCTCAAATCGCCGAAGCTTTGGGGCTGCCCTCGCGCACCGTCCGCTACCACTTGACGCTGCTGGCGAGAAAGGGACTGATCGAAGCGCGCGGCGAGCGTCGCGGACGGATCTACCTGATGGGATCGAGCTCCAGCGAGGCCGTCATCCAGGATGACTCCCGCAACGCATCAATTCTCGGAAGCATCCTGGAGCGTGGAGGCAGGATCAATAGTCAGGATCTGAAGCGGCTCGTCGAACAGATGGGTTCTGAACCCCGTCTGATCGGGGCGCTGCATGGTCGCCGCCTGGCCCACCTGCGACGCGACAGGCGCACGAATGAGAGTCTGCTCACCCCCCGAGGGCGAGAGATCGCCGAGCAATACCTCTTCTCGCGCCGATTGGCGGGAAAGAATCCGGGGAGTGAGGCGTAGCCGGTTCGCCGTTGAATCGGTCGATGTGACGTGAGACTCGACGTCAGGGATCCAGCCCGAAGCGGCCTTTGAGCTTCGCCCGGTAGCGGCGCGAGAGGATGACGCGCGTGCCGTTCTCGAGCAGCACCTCGTACTCCCCGTGCGGCAGGGGGCGCAGCTCCCGGCAGCGGCCCAGGTTCACGATCGTGGAGCGGTGGATGCGCAGGAACGTGTCGGGGTCGAGCTTGGCTTCGAGAGCGGTCATCGTCTCGCGCACCAGGTGTGAGGTGCGGCCGGAGTGGATGCGCGCGTAGTTGCCGACGGCCTCGATCCAGTCCACGTCACCCGTCGCGAGGAAGGTGATGCGCCCGTCGCCCCTGATCGGAAGCCGGTCCAGGTGCCGGCGGCGTCCCCCGTCCCGGGCCCGGCCGCCCACCTCCTCGAGCAACGCGCCGATCCGCCGCGCCACGTCCTCGGGCTCGCCCTGCTCGAGCCGGGCCAGGGCTCTGTTCAGGGCCGCCCGGAAGCGGTCTTCGCTGAAGGGCTTGAGCAGGTAGTCGAGCGCGTGCACCTCGAAGGCCTCCACCGCGTAGCGGTCGAAGGCCGTGACGAAGATCACCGCGGGGGCCTTCTCGACGCCGATCGCGCGCAACGCCGCGAAGCCGTTCAGTTCGGGCATCTGGACGTCGAGGAAGAGCAGGTCGGGGGCCAGCGCCAGCGTGGCGCGCACGGCACTCCTGCCGTCGCCGCATTCTCCGACCACCTCCACGCGCGGCTCCCCGGCCAGCAGCGCGCGGATCCGCTCGCGGGCGAAGGGCTCGTCGTCCACGATCAAGACGCGCGCGGTCATCCGGGCTCTCCGCCCGCCGGGCCGGGCCCTCCGGCCGCGGCGCGAGGCTCGCCGCCTGCCGAGGCAGGGTCGGCGGCGTGCTGGAACGGGATCTCGATCACGGCTTCGAAGCCGCCGCCTGCGGCGTTCCCGACGCTCAGACGCTGCCGATCGCCGTAGAGCTGGCGCAGGCGCGCGCGGGTGTTGGCCAGGCCCACGCCTTCCGGCGCTCCCGCGGGGGCGCCGCCGGGTACGCCGGGACCGTCGTCCTGGACGAGCAGCCGCAGCCCGGCCTCGTGGCGCTCGGCCCGGATCTCGATGCGGCCGGGGCCGGCGCGCGGAGCGATTCCGTGGCGGATGGCGTTCTCCACCAGCGGCTGCAGGATCAGGCTGGGGACCCGCGCGTCCCGCGCCCGCGGGTCGATGTGCGTCAGGACTGTCAACCGATCGCGAAAGCGCGTGCGCTCGATCTCGAGGTAGCCCTCCAGAAACCGCAATTCCTCCTCCAGGGGCACCTCGGCCGAGCCGCCGTCGTCCAGGGTCCGGCGCAGGAGATCGCCCAGGCGCTCGATCATGCGGTCCGCCGCGCGCGGATCCCGCGCGACCAGGGCCGAGATCGTGTTGAGCGTGTTGAACAGGAAGTGCGGGTGCAGCTGCCCGCGCAGGGCCTGGAGCCGGGCGCGCGCCAGCTGGGACTCGAGGGCGGAGGCGCGGTGCTCGCGCTCCCGGTAGCGGCGGTAGACGTCGAGCGCCACGCAGGCGCCCGCCATCACCCAGTAGGTCACCATCCCGAAGTGGAAGGTGAGCGGCAGCAGGTAGCGGAACTCCTCCCAGAAGTCGAACGGCTCTCCCGCCAGCCGCAGGAGCGCCGCGTTTCCCGCGTTCGTGACGACCAGGTGGAGGAGCGAGAAGACGGCCGAGAGAACCACGTGCAGGACCACGCCCCTCGCGATCCCCAGCCGCTCGAGCGAGAAGCGGCGCACGAGCCAGAACACGAGCGGGGCGAGCGCCGCCCACGAATACCAGGAGACCAGGGACCAGCGCAGCGCGCGAAGCCACGGCAGCGGCTCGCCGGCTGCGAGCTGATAGGAGTAGATCTCGCTGCTGAAGAAGAGCGCGAGCAGCGTCCAGAACCCGAGGACCAGCCCCCACGTCCTCAGGCGTTCGCGGCTCGCGACGATCCTTCCGTGCATGGCACCGAAGCTTGTTCGGCGTGGCGGTGAAAGCTAGGTTGGGCGCCGATCCTGCGCCTCCTCTTCGGTATCCCGCATGCCGCTGCTGCTGGCGATCCTCCCCGTGCTCGCGCTCTTCGGGGCGGGCTACCTGGTGTACGGGCGTTTCCTGGCCCGCCGGTTCGCGCTCGACCCCGCCCGCCCCACCCCCGCCTGGGTGCTCGAGGACGGGATGGACTACGTCCCGGCCCGGCCCGGCTTCCTCTTCGCGCAGCACTTCAGCGCCATCAGCGCCGCGGGGCCGATCGTGGGCCCGATCCTGGCCGCGCTGTGGTTCGGCTGGGTGCCGGCGATCCTCTGGATCGCGCTCGGCTGCGTGTTCCTGGGCGCCGCCCATGATTTCGCCAGCCTGGTGGGCTCCGTGCGCCATGGGGCGCGCTCGGTGGCCGAGATCATGCGCGAGCACGTCGGCCGCCCGGCCTTCCTGCTGTTCCTGTCGTTCATCTGGATCGCCCTGCTCTACGTGATCGTCGCCTTCACCGACATCACGGCCTCCGAGTTCACGCATGCCGGCTTCGGCGGTGGGGTGGCGACGTCCTCGCTCCTCTATCTGGGCCTGGCCTTCGCGCTGGGGCTGCTGCTGCGCTGGCGCCAGCTGCCGCTGCCACTCGTGGCGGGGATCTTCGGGCCGCTGCTCCTGGCTGCGATCTGGCTCGGCCCGAAGGCTCCCATCGTCCTGCCCGAGTGGGTGGCGGAGAACCCGCGCAAGGCCTGGGACCTGTTGATCCTGGCCTATTGCTTCGTGGCCGCGGTGCTTCCCATGTGGCTCTTGCTCCAGCCGCGCGGGTTCCTGGGCGGCTTCCTGCTCTACGGCTTCCTGGCCGCGGGGGCGATCGGGCTCCTGTTCGGCGGCCTCACCGTGCGGGCGCCCGCCTTCCTGGGCTTCACGAGCCCGGGACACGGAAGCCTGTTCCCGATCCTCTTCGTCACGATCGCCTGCGGCGCCTGCTCGGGGTTCCACGGCCTGGTCTGCAGCGGCACGACGTCCAAGCAGCTGCGCAGCGAGAGCGACGCCCGGCTGGTGGGCTACGGCGCGATGCTGGCGGAAGGCGTGGTCGCCCTGATCGCACTGGCGACCGTCATGATGGGCACGCAAGCGAGCAAACCCGACGAGATCTTCGCCGGCGGGATCGCCCGCTTCCTCTCGGTTATCGGCATCCCCGTCGGCCTGGCGACCGGATTCGGCTTCCTCGCGCTCACGACCTTCATCTACGACACGCTCGACGTAACCACCCGGCTCGCGCGCTACATCCTGCAGGAGCTCTGCGGCTGGACCGGAAGCTTCGGCCGCTACGCCGCCACCGCGGCCACCGTCGTACCCGCCGCGGTGTTCCTGATGGCGCTCCCCGACGACGCCTACGCCACGGTCTGGTCGCTGTTCGGGACCAGCAACCAGCTGCTGGCGGCGCTCACGCTGACGGGCATCGCGGTCTGGCTCGCGCGCACGGGCCGCAGCCCGGCGATCGCCGTCCTGCCGCTCGTCTTCCTGGCCGCCGTCACGCTCGTCTCGCTCGTGCTGCACGTGCGCGGAGGTCTGACCGGCCAGAGCGGGGGGGCGGCGCAGGTGATCGCGATCTCGGCCGCCGTGCTGCTGCTGCTGGCCGGATCGCTCTTCTGGATGGCGCTGCGGGCCGCGCGCGGTGCGCGCACGCCCACCGGCCGGCCGGTCCTCGAGGATCACGGCGCGTGACCCCGACCGCCGTACCCGGCCCTCACCCTCACCAACAGGAGAGATCCCGGTGAACCTGTTCGCGCGGAAGTCGATCGACACGCTGCGCGCCGACGCCTTCACGGAGGGCGAGCACAGCCTCAAGCGCGCGCTCGGCCCCGTGAACCTGGTGGCGCTCGGCATCGGCGCCATCATCGGCACCGGAATCTTCGTGCTCACCGGCCACGCGGCCGCCCAGTACGCGGGGCCGGCCATCGTGCTGTCGTTCGTGCTGGCGGGCGTGGGCTGCGCCTTCGCCGGGCTCTGCTACTCGGAGTTCGCCTCCATGATCCCGGCGGCGGGCTCGGCCTACACGTACGGTTACGCCACCCTCGGCGAGCTGGTGGCCTGGATCATCGGCTGGGACCTGATCCTGGAGTACATGTTCGGCGCCGCCACCGTCTCGGTCGGCTGGTCGGGCTACGTCGTCTCGTTCCTGCGCGACCTCGGGATCCACATCCCGCCCCAGTGGTCGAACGCCTACGGCGCCCAGCTCGTCCAGGCGCCCGGGTCCGAGAGCTGGGTGCTGGTGACGCGCCAGCTCGGCGAGCAGCTCGCCGCGCAAGGCGTGGACATGGCTGCGCTGCCCCACGCCACGGGCGTCTTCAACCTGGTGGCGGTCTTCGCGATCACGTGCATCACGATCCTGCTCGTGATCGGCATCAAGGAGTCGGCGCGCTTCAACAACGCGATCGTGGTCATCAAGCTCGCCGTCATCCTGATGTTCATCCTGGCCGGCGCCTCGTGGCTCTTCGGCCACCCCGCCGAGGCGGCCGACAACTGGTCGCCCTTCATCCCGCCCAACGAGGGCGCCTTCGGCCATTTCGGCTGGACCGGCGTGCTGCGCGCGGCGGGGGTCATCTTCTTCGCCTACATCGGATTCGACGCCGTCTCCACCACCGCCCAGGAAGCCCGCAACCCCCAGCGCGACATGCCGATCGGAATCCTGGGGTCGCTGCTCATCTGCACCATCCTCTACATCCTGGTCTCGGGCATCCTGACGGCCATGGTCCCGTACGCGCTGCTCAACGTCCCCGAGCCGATCGCGGTCGGCATCGAGAAGACGGGCATCGACATCCTGCGCGACCTGGTCAAGATCGGCGCCATCGCGGGCCTCTCTTCGGTGATGCTCGTGATGCTCATGGGGCAGCCGCGGGTCTTCTACTCGATGTCCCGCGACGGGCTGCTGCCTCCCGTCTTCAGCAAGGTCCATCCCCGCTTCCGCACGCCGTACGTGACCACGATCCTCACCGGGATTGTCTGCGCCGCCTTCGCCGGAGCGCTGCCGATCTCGATCCTGGGCGAGCTGGTCTCGATCGGGACGCTGCTCGCCTTCGTGATCGTCTGCGCCGGCGTCTGGTACCTGCGGGTCAAGGAGCCGGACCGCGCGCGCCCCTTCCGGACCCCGCTCGTGCCGCTGGTGCCGATCCTGGGGATCGTGGTCTGCTTCGCGATGATGGCGGGGCTGCCAGGCGACACCTGGCTGCGCCTCGTGGTCTGGCTCGTGATCGGGCTCGCGATCTACTTCTTCTACAGTCGCCACCACAGCCACCTCCAGCGTGGTGACGGCGCGCCGGGCCGACGCGGTCAGCCTGCGCGCCCCGAAACGACGCGCGTACGGTCCGAGGCCGCGGGCCGCGGCCCCGGAACCACGCACGGCGGCTCTCGCCGAGGACGCCGCGGAGGCAGACGGCGGGGACGCTAGACCCCGCGCCTGCGGCTGGTCCATGCTCCCTGGCGAGCCCGGCCCGCATTCGCGGCCCCGCGAACTGGTCCTCATCCGCCACGCGCAGTCCCTTCCGGATTACGACGTGCCCGCCGATCGTTGGCGCCTTTCGCCCGGCGGCCGCGAGCAGGCATTGGCCCTCGCAAGAGAGCCCTTCTGGCGGCAAATTCGTACCCTGCACTCGAGCGATGAGCCCAAGGCCGTACAGACGGCGGAGCCCGCCGCGCGTCGCCACGGGCTCTCGCTCCGCGCGGTCCCAGCCCTTCGAGAGGTGCGGCGCCCGGCGGGGCGCCTGCCCGGCTGGGAGGAGGCGGTGCGCGACTATCTGACCGGGACTCGTGGGCCGGAGAGCTGGGAGTCGTGTGCAGAGGCCGATTGGCGGATGGCCGCGGCAGTCGCCCGCATCCTGAGCGAGCACCCCGCCGGAGACGTGGCGATCGTGTCGCATGGGACCGTGCTCGCGCTCTACGCCTGCCGCCTCCTGGGCCTCGAGGATCGCTTCGCCTTCTGGACCACGATTCCCTTTGCCGGCTGGGCCCGGGTCGATCCCGCCGCGCGGCGCTTGATCCGGGGCTTTTCCACCACGCCCGCGCACTGAGCCTTCCATGAGAGGGCTTGGATCCCGCGTCCCGCTCGTCGGCGGGGCCCTGATAGCGCTGCTGCTCGTGCCGCTGAGCGGGTGCCGCCGCCCCTCCCAGCCGCGCGTCCCTCCCAGGCAAGCCGTGCTCGAGCGCCGGATCGAGGGCGCCCGACGCCTTCTCGCCGCCGCCCGGCAAGGTCCGCTGGTCCCCTTCGAGCAGATGGTGGCGGTCGTGGACGAGCGGCTGATCGGGGACCTGATCTCGTCGGTCACGCCCTACGAGCGCGTCGTCGACGACACGTATCGGGTTCGAGTGGACTCCGCGGCCGTCGAGTTCCAGGCCGGCTTCGCGCTCGTGCGATTGGACGGTCGCGCGAGCCTGGTGCGGGCCGCCCCCGACGGAGCGTTCGCCGACGTCAGCCTCTACAGCGGCCTGGACGTGCGGGGGGTGGACCCGGCCAGCGGAGTCCTGCGCGCGCGCTTGAACATCATCGCCTTCACGGCCCGGCGGGTCGGCCTGCTCGGCATGGAGCCGCCGGTTCGCCGACTGATCGAGGACCTCACCCGCGAGGAGATCTCGAAGTTCGACGTGTTCAACTCCGAACTCGAGATCCCGGTCCGCTTCGACGAGGCGTTGAAGCTCCCCCGGGTGAACGCGGGCGACGAGGACGACCGGGTCCGCATCCCGGCCGCCAGGATCCCCCTGCGGGTCTCCGTCCAGGGCGTGAAGGTGATCGCCCGGAAGCTCTGGATCACGATCGCGGTGGCCGTGCCACCCGACACGGTCCAATACGGCGGCCTCGGGTCCGCGGGCGCGCCGCGTGTGAGAAGGGGCCAAGGAGTCACGCTGGAGGGCCTGGCGAGCAGCCCGACGCCGGGCTCGGCCGCCTTCGCGACGCTCGGCATGGGGCAGCCGCTCGGAGGACAGCGCGCGGACTCGCTGGAGCGACGTCGGCGCGAGGCCGAGCTGCGGGCGACCTACGCGGCCCTGGAGGACAGCATCACCGCGCTCACCGCGGGCGACACGCTGTTCCTGAAGGCGGTGGCCGACACCGGCGACGTGGCGCTGTTCGTGCGGCCGGCGCTGCTCGAGCTGCTGGCCCGGCAGGTGGCGGCCGTCTACCTGGATCACGTCGAGCTCGACCTCACCCCCGAGAAGCCGGTGGACGAAACGAAGCCTCTCGAGGTCGAGACGCCGGTCGGCGACATCAAGGCCGGTGACTGGAGCGTGGTGCTCCACATCGAGCGCCTGCGCGGAGTGCTCAGGGCCGGGACTCCGCGCCTCGCCTTCAGGGAGCCGGACCGGATCCACCTGACGCTGCCGGTGTCCATCGTGCGGGGTCAGGGGAGCGGCACCCTCGACTTCACCTGGGACGCGAAGTCGCTGGTGGAGATCGTATGCGACGATTTCGCGACCACACTCGACATCTCGGGCGTGGTCCTGCCGGGAACCTATCAGGTGAAGGGGGACTACGTGCTGACGGCCCAGGGCGAGGAGATCCTGGCGCGGCCGGACTTCCCCCGCGAGAAGTTTCGCATCAAGGTGGACCTCGCGCCCGAGTCGTGGGCCAGGGTCCGGGCGATCATCGAATCCCAGAACGAGAGCGGCAAGTGCGGGGTGGTGGACGTCGACGACCTGACCGAGAAGCTCGAGGAGATCGGGCAGCAGAAGGGTTTCAAGGTCAAGCTCCCGCGCAGTATCTTGAAGACGGTCGAGATCCCGGCCCGCGTGAGCGAGTCCGTCGAGTTCGAGGACCGGACGATCCTGCTCGACGTGCAACCCCAGCAGCTGCGAACAGCGCCGTCCGTGCTCTGGTACACGGCCGCGGTCGAGGCCGAGCCCGGCGGGCCGGCGCCGATCCGAGCGCCGGTGGGCGCCGACTCCCTGGGGGCGCCCGGCCGCTGATCGCCACAACGTCGCGTCCGCGCTCCGGCCGTCGAGCCGGACCGGCCGGCCAACCCTTCCGAGCAGGATCCCGAGCATGCGCAGCGTCCCGATCGTTCTCCTCCAGGCCCTCCTTCTGGCCGGAGCCGCCTTCGACCTGGCGGGGTGTCGTGGAAAGGGAGGCGGGACGTCCGGCGTGGAGTTGCAGGAGACGATCCTCGAGCGGCGGGTCAAGGGCGCCCAGTCCCTGCTCGAGACGACACGGAAAGGCAAGATCCTCGATTTCGACCAGGTGCTGGTCACGGTCGACCAGCGGCTGGTCGGCCAGCTGCTGGACGAGGCGACGCCCTACGAGCGCGTCATCGACGACAAGTATCGCATCCAGGTGAACTCGGCCAAGGTGGACTTCCGGGCCAATTTCGCGCTCGTCGAGCTGAACGGCCGCGGCAGCCTGGTGGGAGGCGAAGACGAGACCGTGGCCGCGGACGTGAAGGTCTACGGCGTGCTGCAGGTGACGGGCATCGACCCCAAGACGGGCGTGCTGCGCGCCCGCGTGGACGTGATCGGCCTCGAGGTGCCGAAGGTGGCCGTCATGGGCGTGTCGGCCCCGGTTCAGGGCCTGGTCGACGCCCTGGTCAGCCTGCCCCTGGAGAAGCTCAACTCCCTGGCCTCGAACCTCGAGATCCCGGTCGCGCTCGAGCAGCAGGTGAAGATCCCCGGGGTGGGGCCCGCCGGTGAGGTGAAGATCGCGCCCGCGGTCGTCCCTCTGCGCGTCGCAGTCGAGGAAGTGCTCGTCGTGGCGGGGAAGGTCTGGGTCACGATCGGAGTCGACGTGCAAGAGCCCGGTCAAGCCGACAGCACCGGGGGAAAGGCCGAGGAGACGAAGCCGGCCGCCCGGGCGGCCGGGGCCGTGCGATGGGCCAGCCGCTCGCTGGGTTCCGACGGCGCTGTGCTCGAGGATCGCGTCCCTCTGCCGCTCCAGAAGCCGGACCCGGGCCAGGAGCCCGACACCTCCGCGGCTGGAGAGGTCGGCGCGGCGATGGAGTCGGTCGAGAGCCGCATGTCATCCGCGGGCGCTCCGCCCGACAGCATGACCCCGCGCATGAAGGAGCTGCGGAGCCAGTTCGAAGCCCTCACCGACTCGATCAAGGTCGCGACGGCCGCGGACACGCTCCTGTGGGCGATCGCGGCCGACCCCGGCGAGGTGGCCGTGGGGATCAAGCCCGAGCTGATCAACCACCTGGTTCAGGAGGCGACGAGGCGTTTCTTGAAGCGGGTCGAGCTGGACATCAACCTCGGGGAAGAGGTGGACGAGGGCGAGACGGTCAAGGTCAAAGGACCTTTCGGCAAGATGATCACGGCCGGGAGCTGGAAGGTCCACGTCACCGTCAAGCGCATTCAGGCGATCCTTGCCGCCGACCCGCCGCTGGTCAGCGTCGTGGGCGAGAACCGGCTCCGCGTCTCGGTGCCCGTGCGAGCTGTCTCGGGCTACGGCACGGCCACGGTGGCCTTCACTTGGGACGCGCAGGGCGTCTCGGGCGCCGCCTGCGGCGACTTCCAGAAGACGCTCGACGTGGACGGCAACGCGGTCCCCCGAAGCTACAACGTGACGGGCGACCTCGTGCTGGCTGCCGTGGGGGACAGGATCGTGGCCTCGCCCCAGTTCCCCGTGCAGAAGATCCGCGTCTCGGTCTCTCCGTCGGAGGCGACGTGGGCCAAGGTGCGCACGACGATGTCGGAGCTGAACGACCTGGGGAAATGCGGGATCGGAATGAAGGTGATGAGCCCCGACAAGATCGTGGCGTTGTTGACCAAGGTCTTGACCAAAGGCTTCAACATCAAGCTGCCCACCAAGATCGTCCCCACGCTCGACTTGCCGGCCAGCGTGAGCGAGTCGGTGGAGGTCGAAGGCCGCGAGGTCCACATCGCCGTCAAGCCGCGCAAGCTCCTGGTGACGCCGCGGGCCTTCTGGTACAGCGCCAACGTCCAGGCCGGCGTGCGGGAGATTCAACCCGAGACGAACCCGGCGGCGGCGGACTCGGGGAAGGCCGGCGCCCCGGGGAAGGGAGCGGCGCCGGGAAAGGGAACGAGCCCCAAGAAGGAAACGCCGCCGGCGAAGCGCGCGGCGTAGAGGGATAGGTGGGAAGCGGCGGGCTCCCCGGCCCGCGCGGCGTCAGCGCGCCGCGGCGGCCGCGGGGGGCTTCTCGAAGATCAGGAACATCCGGTCGGCCAGGTGGCGCTTGCCCTCCATGAAATCGGTGCGCGGGTCGGCCGGGTTGGCCAGCAGCGCCGACGACTCGACGAGCGTGAACCCGCCTGCCTCGACCTCCTCCCGCACGGTCTGCTCGCCCATGCGGTGCGTCTTCATGTCGTGGCCCGTGGGCTGCCCCAGCCGGACCTCGACGATCCCGATCCGCCCGCCGGGCTTGAGTGCTTTCTGGAGCGCGGGGAAGAAAGTCTCGCCGGGCTTGTTGATCAGGTGGTAGGCGCGATTGATGAGGACCGCGTCCAGCGAGCCGGCCGGGATGTCAGCCACGTCCTTCACGACCGTGATGTTCGATTTTCCCTTGAGGTCCCCCTCGTTCATGCGTTGGGTCACACCTTCGGCGCCGGTCGCGTAGACCTTCCCGGCCGGGCCCACGCGCTCGGAGAGCAGGTAGGTGTAGTAGCCCCCGCCGGCGATCACGTCGACCACGTTGCTTCCCGCCCGGATCTCGAGCTTGTCCATGACCAGCTGCGGCTTCTCGCCCGCGTCGCGCGCGAGCTCGCTGGATCGCGAGGGCGGCGGCTTGGCCTCCTCGCCGTTCTCGTGCTCGCGTCTGCAGGCCGAGACGGCCAGGGGGAGCGCGGCGGCCGCGCAGAGAAGCGTTGCGACGCGAAGGGCGCGGGCTCGAGGCATACGGGTCTCCTTGGTTTGAGGCCGGGCGGTGTCGTAGAATGTAAGACGCCGGCGGGGACGCGGAAGTGAGAGCGGGCGAACGCCCGATCGCTCCGTCGCCGCGAGCTTCACGCCTCGCCGCCGCCGACTCCCGCGCAAGGCGTGAGCTCGGTCACGAGACGACCTTCAGGCTCATGAAGGGTAGCATGAATCCAGAGGTCCGGCTCGTCGTCCGCATCGTCCGCCTGCCTCAAAGCGCGGTCCTCGAGGAGTACGAGGCCCTCGCGGCCGAGCCGGGCGTGGACCTGGCCTTCGTGGACCGCCCCGAGGACCTCGGCCTTGCCGACATGGTCGTGCTCCCCGGCTCCGAGGCGACGCTGCCCGACCTGGCGCACCTGCGCGCGACGGGAATGGAGGCGGCCGTGCGCCGTGCCGCGGCCGGGGGGGCGCTCCTGTTCGGGATCTGCGGCGGCTTCCAGATGATGGGCAGCGAGCTCCTCGACCCGGAGCGGCTCGAGGGCGGCGCCGAGCGGGCGAGCGGGCTCGCGATCTTCGACCTGGTGACCACGTTCACGCGCGAGAAGATCGACGAGCCGGTGCGCGCGACCGGGGCGGCGGCGTTCCTGCCCGCCGGGGCCGAAGTGTCGGGGTTCGAGACCCACGGTGGCCAATCCGTCCTCCGCAGCGGCGACGCCGCGCCGCTCTTCCACGAAGCGGCCCGCGGGAGCGCGGCCTGCCCCCTCGGCCTCGCGACGCGCGACTACGCGGCGATGGGCACCTACCTGCACGGCGTGCTCGCGGACCCGGTCTTCCGGCGCCATCTCCTGGCGCTGCTGCGCGAGCGCCGGCAGGCCGCGGTCGTCTTGTAGAGGCCTCCCTTCCGCGCGATATTGCCTGGCCCTCTTCCCCTCCCGGAGGCTCGTGCTCCCCCTTCGAAGGATCGCTCTCCTCGCCCTGCTCGGGCCGGCCGCCGCCGCGCGCCCGCTGGAGGCGCAGAGCGTTCTCAGATGGGACACGGCCCTTCACCCCGCCGGGCAGCGAGACCTCCTCCTGCGCACGATCAGCGGCGGCAACTTCGGGCTCCCGCTCGGCGGCGGAGACGTGAACGGCGACCGGCGCGACGACGTGCTCCTCTGCGCCTTCAACGCCTCCGAGGCCTTCCTCTTCTTCGCGCCCTCCGTCAACGCCGGCCAGCAGGAGGCCCTCGCCCAGCCGGGCGTCGTGACCCGGATCTCGGGCATCCAGTCGCTGGGTGTCGAGTGCGCCGGCGGGGACGTGAACGGCGACGGATTCGCGGACCTCGTCCTGGGCGCGCCCAACGTCGTCGTGTCCGGGCAGGTGGGGACGGGAACGGTCTACGTGGTCTTCGGCTCGCCCGCGCTGGCTCCCGAGATCGACGTGCTCGCTTCTCCGAACGTGCTCCGCATCGCCGGCGCGACGGGGGGCGACCACTTCGGCGTCTGGGTGGACGTGGTGGACGTGGACGGCGACGGCTTCGGGGACGTGCTGGTCGGGGCGCCCGACGTGGACGGGCCGGCGGGAGACCGGGAGAGCGCCGGGGCCGCGTACGTGCTCTACGGCGGGGGCGACCTGGTGCCCGGGACGACCTCGGTGGGCGCGCTGGACGCGGCCGGACGGGTCTTCACCGTCCACGGCGCCGACAGCCAGGACAAGGCGGGCAGCGCCGTCCACGCCGGACGCATCGACGCCGACGGTGTGGCCGACCTCGTCGTGGGCTCGGCGCTGAACCGGGCGGCGGTCGTCGTCTTCAACGGCTCCGTCGAGGGAGCCGACGGCCCCGACGAGACGCGGGCGCGGGCGGGCGAGGTGGCGGTCGTCTTCACGCCGACGCGCGGAGGGAGCGTCGATCTCGCCGACCCGCCCGCGGATGCGGCCATCGTCTACGGCGCCGACCCCGGCGACTTCGCCGGCGAGGAGGTCAACGTGGGCGATGCCGACGGCGACGGCTTCGGCGACGTCCTGATCGGGGCGCTCACGGCCGACGGGTTCGAGAACCTGCGCAACAGCGCGGGCGAGGCGTACCTCGTCTACGGAGGGCCGGCGCTGCACGGCGCGCGCATCGACCTGCGCCAGCCGCCGGCGGGAGTGAGCGTCATCTACGGACCCACGGCGGGCGGGATCACGGGCGACACGGCGCGCTTCATCGACATCGACGGCGACGGGCGCGACGACGTCTTCATCGGCAGCCCCACCGGCACCTTCCTGGGGAGCGACGCGCGCGAGCGCACCGGAGCGCTCTTCTTCGTCCGCTCGCCCGCCGGGCGCCTGCCGGCGGAGATCCAGCTGGACCATCCTCCCCTGGCGACCCTGCCCTTCGGCGTCGTGCTGGCCGCCGATCCGGGCGACATCCTCTCCTACTCCCTGATCGGCGCCGACGTGGACCAGGACGGCGCCGGCGACGTGGTCGTGAACGCCATGATCGGCGACGGCCGCGGCAACCTGTTCCTGGACGCCGGCGAGGCGTACGTGATCTCGGGGGCCGCCCTTTCCGCGGCCGCCGCACCCTTCGCGACCGGGGACCTGGACGGCGACGGGCGCTCGGACGCTGCCGACTTGCAGCGCGCGCTGGGGGTCCTGGCCGGCCGCGGGAGCCTCTCGGACTCGGAGACGCGCGCCGCCGACGTGAACGGCAACGGGCAGCTCGACGTGGGCGACCTGGTGGGGCTCGTGGACCGGGTCCTCGACCGGAACCTGCTCGCACCCGGCGCGCTGGGGCGCAGCAGCTTGAGCAAGCAGGCCCAGATCCCCGAATACCGTTACGACGAGCCGGATGGACATGGCGGGTACGATGCCGCCTTTCGCCTGGTGGAAGCGCCGGGCGCGGGCGCCATGCCGGGCGGCCGGCGGCGCGCGGCCAGCGACGGCTCGGCCGCGCCTGGCCCGGACCTCGCGCTGGGCGCGCTCGAGGTCACCTTCCGGCTCCCGGCGGGCCTCGCCACGCCCCCGCGCCTGGTCTCGAGCGCGGGCCAGGTCGTGACGGCCGGCGTGCGAGGCGGGCGGTTCCGGGTGCTCGTCCTGGCGGGGGCGAACCTGCCGCTGGGCGTGCCGCTCTTCCGCTTCGCCGGCACGGCGCCGCGGCTGGAGGGCGTGACGGCGGCCACGCGCGGGGGAAGCCTGCGCCCGCTCGCTTCCGCGAGTGCCGTCGCCGCGCTCGGCGCCGGTGCGCCGGCGCTCGGGAGGCCCGCGCGGTGAGCGCCGGGCCGCGCGCCACGCGCGCTGTCGGTGCCGCGCTGCTCGCGGTGGCCCTCACCGGAGCGGTCCTCGCCTCCGCTTGCGGCGACGGCGGCGGGGGAGGGCCGGGTCCGACGCCGGCCGCGACGATCACGGCGCCAAGCTTCACGACCGGGACTGGAGAGCGCGTGAGCGTCGCTCTCGTGCTCGCCAACAACCTCCCGGTCGCGAGCCTGCAGGTGGATCTGGTGAGCGCGCCGGACGTGATCCCCCTGCTGGAGGGCGCGGCACCCGAAGGGCGCGCCGCCGGGCGGCTCGAAGCCGTCGTTCAGAACCTGGAGCTCGGCCGCGCCCGGCTGCTGCTCTTCGATCCCGAGGGGACGGCCACGATCCCGGCCGGGGAGGGCGCGGTCCTGCTCATGAGCTTCCGCACCGGCACGGTCGCGGCCGGTGTGTACCCCGTGGGCCTCGAGGGCGGTGTCGTGGTGGATCGCGACGCGGAGCGCTTCGACGTGACGCTCGCGCCCGGCCAGGCGACTGTGCGATGAGCTCGCGACTCGAGACCGTCCTGAGCCTGGCCGACGAGAACCCCGACGAGCCCATGCCGCAGATCATGGCCGGCAACGAGCTCCTGAACGCCGGGGAGCCGGCCCGCGCCCTGGCGTATCTCGACCGCTACGTGGCCCTGCTGCCCGGGGGCGACGTGGGAGCCGCCTACCGCATGAAAGGGCGCGCCCATCACTTGCTGGGAGAGTCGGAGGCGGCGCAGCTGGCCTTCGGTTCCGGCCTCGCCAGCGCCCTGGCGCACGGCCACGGCGACCTCGCGCAGGCCATCCGCGAGGAGATGCAAGGGGCCTGATCCCTCTGGCCCGCCCGGGCGGCGCTCCAGTCGCCCGTGTGTCACCTGCCCGTCAGTCCCCCCGCGCGGCGCGGACCGGCCTCCCGAACCAGTGCCGCCGCTCACGCTCGGCTTTGAACGCCGGGTCAGGAGCGTGACTCGTCACTCTCGCCATGCCTTTCGCCCGGTCTCCTCTGCTGCTCGGCACGCGTCGTGCAGGGGCGGGAGACCCGGTTGGGAGCTTGAGTCGTCCGTCCGCGAGCCCGGGATCGGGAGGGAGAGGCGTGCTGGGACACCCGACGGCAAGCCCCCACGCGGAAGTCTATCGCGAGGCAGGTGACAGGATCGGCGTCCCCGACGCGCTCGACAAGGTCGTGGGCTCCTCGCCGGGCATGCTCGAGGTCAAGAGCACGCTGAGGTCGCTCTCGGCCTACTCGATCAACCTCCTCCTCACGGGTCCCACCGGCACGGGGAAGAGCTTCCTCTCCCGCCTCTACCACGCGATAGGCCCCCGCGCGGCTCGGCCCTTCATCGAGGTGCCCTGCCCCAACATCCCGGCCACCCTTTTCGAGAGCGAGCTGTTCGGCCACGCGCGGGGAGCATTCACCGACGCGCGGAGCGAGCGGCGCGGACTCATAGTCGAGGCCAGCGGCGGGACCGTGTTCCTGGACGAGATCACCGAGATCAGCCCCCGCGTCCAGGCCAAGCTGCTCTACGTGTCCGAGAGCCGTCAGGTGCGACCGGTGGGCTCCTCGAGCGCGGTGGACGTGAACGTCCAGTTCGTGAGCGCCACGAACCGCAACCTGGGCCGGCTCGTGGCGCAGGGGCGCTTCCGGCGCGACCTGTACTACCGCTTGAGCGGGATCGAGCTGTCGCTGCCGCCTCTGCGCGACCGGGGCGAGGACATCCTGCTACTGGCCGAGACGTTCATGCGCGAGTTCGCCGAGGCTTACGGCAAGGACGTGCGTGGTTGGGACGCGGCGACGGAATCCTGGTTTCTGGCCTACGCCTGGCCGGGAAACGTGCGCGAGCTGCGCGAGACGCTTCGCATCGGTTTCCTGCGGGCCCGCTCGTGCTGGATCGAGCGCGGGGACCTGAAGGTCTGGGCCATGCACGAGGACGACGGACCACCCGACCTGCGAGCCGACACGGTGCTCCGCCACCACTTGCGGCGCGTGCTGGCGATCGCGCGCGGCAACCTGACCCGGGCCGGGGCGCTCCTGGGCTGGGAACGGAACAAGGTCCGGCGCGAGGCCCGCCGGCTGGGCGTGCCCGTCCCGCGCGGCACTTCCGCCGATGACGACGAGCCGGACGAGCGGGAAGGGGCGCCGGAAGTCGGCGCGGAGGACCCGGGCAATCTCGACGACGGGTCGGACGCCGCGGAGGGGGAGCTGACAAACGAGGCGCCGGCGGCGGGCGTGGACGCCGCCGCCGACGATGGCGCGCGAGGGAGGGACGAGCCCGGCGGCGCCTGCGACGGGGCGCCGCCGGCGCCTTCGACTAGTACTTCGTGAAGAGCAGGTGGTTCGTGGCCGTGCTCGAGGCCTTCACGATGCCCTTCGTCGTCTTGGCGAAGAGCGCGCTGCGCACCGCCGCTGGGGAGGCCGAGGGGCTGCCCTGCAGGAACAGGGCGGCTACGCCGGCGGTGTGGGGTGCGGCCATCGAGGTGCCGCTCAGGATCAACGTGTCGTGGGGACCCGAGACCCAGGCCGAGAGGATGTCCACGCCCGGCGCGAACCAGTCCACGCAGTTGCCGAAGTTCGACCACGGGGCCTTGGTGTCGGTCTGGTCGGTGGCGCCCACGGTGATCGCGAGGCGCACACCCGCGGGCGAGACGTTGCAGGCGTTCTGGGGGAACCCGAAGATGTCGCCGTTGCCGGCCGCGACGACCGTCGTGACGCCGTCGCCGATCAGGTTCTTGATCGCGGTGTTGACCGACGCCCGCTTGGGCCCGCCCAGCGAGAGGTTGGCGACGGCCGGCACGCCGGCCTGGTGGTCGGCGATCACGGCGTCGATACCGGCGATCACCTGGCTCCAGGTGCCGAACCCGTTGCAGTCCAGCACGCGCACGGCGACCAGCTTCACGTCCTTGGCCACGCCGTAGGTCTCCCCGCCCAGCGTTCCGGCGACGTGCGTGCCGTGGCCGAGACAGTCGTCCGCGGAGCCTCCGTCGACCTCGTCCACGAGGCTCACGGCGCGACCCGAGAGCTCGGCGTGGTCGAACCGGATGCCGGTGTCGATCACGTAGGCCGTGACACCCTGCCCGGTGGCCGTGTAGTGGAATTGGGTGTCGACGGGGAGCTTGCGCTGGTCGATGCGGTCGAGCCCCCAGGGCGCGCTCGTCTCCGTCGTCGTCGCGGTGGCGATCCCGTCGGGCTCGATCGAGAGGATGCGCGCGTCCCGCAAAAGAGCGCGCGCCGCCGAATCGGAGAGCCGAACCGCGAAGCCGTTGAGCGCCCGCGTGTAGACGTAGTCGGGGCGCAGACCGAGGCTGGTGCCCGCGGTGAGAGAGGCCACCCCGGGCTTGAGCGTCACGATCCAGCGACCCGGCAGGACGCCTTCGGCGCTGGCGTCGAGCGTGGGCGACAGGGAGTCCGAGGCCTGGTCCGAGAGGCTCGCGTCCGCCGCTTCGTCGCCGGGAGCGAGGGGGCCGGGTGCGTCCCGGCACGCGGCGAGAGCCGACAGCGAGAGCAGCGCGAGCACGCGTCTCATGGGCCAACCTCCTTGTGGGCACGGCCACCGCGGGCGGCGGCCTGGGTGGGGGCGGGCGCTCGTTGAGAGCGCGGCTCACGGGGTGTGGGGAGCCTCCGCCGCTCGGCGGGAGGCCACGCGTCGCCGCGGTCCGAAGGTGCCGCGCGCGCGGGTGCGGCGCATCCAGCGAGAGGCGCAGAGCGCCATCCGCCGAACGGCCTAGCGCGGTAGGAGAGGGTGAGGGTGGGGACGCCGCCTCAGAGCATGCGGCCGGCGGGGAGCTGGGTCACCAGGGGGGTCTCCCACAGGGGATCCGGCACGCCGGCGGGCAGGAACGTGATGCGGACGGCGTACGGCAGGCGGATCAGCGAATCCCAGTGGTCGAGCCAGATCGTGCGGTCGTCGGCCGCCGCGGCGAGGTAGCTCAGGTCGAGCCCGCGCACGGCGTTCGACAGCGTGTAGCTCGTGAAGGGTGGCGTGGAGTCAGCCACGCCGACCGGACGCACGTCGAGCTTCAGGAACGAGCCGCCGGCCGAATCCGCCACGTAGAGGTGGACCTGCATGCGGCTCCCGCGCGCCCCCGGCGGAGAGAGGGCCACGAAGGTGAGCTCGTCGCGCGGGACCCCGGCGTGCGAGCTGTCCACCGCGGCGAAGCCGTCCTCGGGCAGCCCCGTGAACAGGGACGCAGAGCGCAGCGCGCTCGCGAGGAACGACCGCGTCACGCGCCCGCGCTGATAGGGCTCCTGGCTCTCGCGGAGGTGATCCACGTTGTCGAGAGCGCTCCGGAGCGACATGTAGATCGTGACCGTGATGAGCCCCAGGATCGCGAGCGCGACCGCGACCTCGATCAGCGTGAAGCCGCGCGCCGATCGCGCGGGATCGAGCGCACGCGCGCCGTGGAGCGTCTTCCAGGCTGCCGCCTCTCTAAGCAAGAGGCTCCGCACGCGGGCCGGGCCTAGCCGCCCGAGCCCGGAACGGTGACCGTCCAGGCGTCGTTGTAGCCCAGCCCGCGCAGCCTGACGACCGCGGCGTGCGCTTCGTCCTTGGTGGGGAAGTCGCCCACCCGGACCTTGTAGAAGGGGCGCTCCCGCTCCACGTAGACCGGGAGCTCCGGTCCGAGGATGCCGCGCAGCCGGTCGGCTTCGTCCTCGGCCGCGCGCTGATCGGGGACGGCCATGACCTGCACCCGGAAGCTCGGGCCGCCCGGCTCGGCGAGGGGCGGCTCTGGCGTCTCAGGGGCGCCTCCCGGCTCGGCGGGGGACGGTGGCGTCTGCCGGGCTTCGCCGCCCGGTTCGCCGGCGGGCGCCTCGAACGTCTCCACGTGCCCGCCGCCCGGTTCAGCGGCGGGCGCCTCGAACGTCTCCACGTGCCCGCCGCCCGGTTCGCCGGCAGGCGGCTCGAACGTCTCGACCTGTTGCTCGGCACCCGGCTCGCCCGGAGTCGGCTCGAAGGTCTCGACCTGCTCGCCGCTCGGTTCGTCTGGAGTCGGCTCGACGGCCTCCGCCGGCGGGGGACTCGGCGCCGCGGGCTGATTCACCTCCGGAGTCTCTCCCGCCGACGAGGGCGCGCCGTAGGTCGAAGGCGAGGGAGCATCGGCATTCCCCCCGCCGCCCTCGGGAGCCGGCTGGCTGATCTCCGGCCCTCGCTCCAGGCTGCTGACGCGGGGCTCCGGCTCTGCGCCGACCACGGGCGCCTGGGCCGGCTCGCCCATGGCCGGCATGGCGGCCGCCCGCGCCGTGTCGCGCGGCGCGAGCGTGGTCGTGTCGGCCGGAAGCGGCGTTGGCGTTGGTGCCGGTCCCGCCGGCGCGACGGGAGCCGACTGCATTCGCTCGGGAGTCAGGTCGCCGGGCACGAAGTGCCCCTCCTCGCGGCGCTTCTCGAGCTCCTTCTGGTAGAGCTCGCTGTGGGACTCGATCTCCTGGCGCAGGCGCTGCAGCTCCTGGTCCGACTCGACGATGTAGGGCGTGAGGGTGAGGACCAGCTCGGTCTTCACCGTGCGCTCGGACGTGGTGCCGAAGAGCCAGCCCAGGACCGGAATGTCCTTCAGGATGGGAATCCCGTTGCGGCGCTTCTCCTTGCGGTCTTCCATCAACCCGCCCAGCACGATCGTCTGGTTGTCACCTACCACCAGTGAGGTCTGCGCCTCCCGCGTCGTGATGATGGGAGCGTCGAATAGGACGTCGTTCGTGAGCGCGGAGACCTGCTGCAGCAGGTCCATGCTGATGTAGCGGTCAGGGTTGATGCGCGGCGTGACGGTGAGCTCCAGGCCCACGTTGCGGTACTGCACGACCTGGTCGATGGCCTCGCCCGTGGTCGCGCGCGAGAACTGAACGAAGGGAACCTCGGAGCCGATCAGGATCCGAGCCTCGTGGTTGTTGACGGCGAGCACGCGCGGCGTCGAGAGCACGTTGACGCGGGCGTCCGCGGCCAGCGCCCGCAGGACCACGTCCACGTTCCCGCTGTCGAAGACGTGCGCGCGCAGGCCGCCCACAATCGGAGTCGGGCTCTGGAGCTCGAGCTCGCCGCGCACGGTCTCGCCGCCGATCTCGGTCTTGCCCCTGAGCAGGTACTCGATGCCGAACTGCATCGACTTGTCCAGCGTGATCTCGGCGATGGTGACCTCGATTAGCACCTGCGCGGGCCGCATGTCGAGCTTGGCGATCGTCTCCTGGATCGAAGGGTAGTTCTCGGGCGCGGTCTTGATGATCAGGCTGTTCGTGGTCTCGTCCGGCACGATCGACGTCTGGCCGACGAGCTCGCCCTGGATCACGCGCACGGGCGTGTTCGCCTCGGTCGCCTGCGGGACCTGGTCGTTCACCCCGCCCATGCCGAAGGGGTTCTGCTGCGTGTCCGCGTAGGGTAGGTTCTGTTGCTCGAGGCGCCGCGAGAGGCCCTGCGCAGGAGGGCTGCGGCGCACGAACCCGCCGGCGGGAGCTGATCCCTGGAAGAGCTGCGAGAGCACGTTCGCAACGTCCACGGCGTTGGCGTTCCGCAGGTAGTAGACGTAAACCTGGGTGCGCGTCACTTCCCCCGCCGGCTGGCCCTCGCCGGCCTGGATGACCGTGAAGACGTCCCCGGTCTTGATGAGCGCCAGGTTGTAGGTGCGCAGGACCGAGTCCAGCAGGTCGGGCACCTTCTCGAGGGGGATCCCGGCCGCGGTGCTGATCGTGATCGGCGTGCCCGTGGGCACGCTTCCGCCGAGCACGTAGCTGATCCCCAGCACCTGGCTGATCGTGTCCAGGGCCGAGCGGATGTCCACGTTCTGGAGGTTGAAGTAGACCAGCCCGCCCTCCCGGCGCACGCCGGGCTCCTGCGCGCGGGCGGGAGCGACGGCCGGAGCGGCCAGCGCCGAGACGAGGAACAGCGCCGCGAGAAGGGCCCGGCGCGCAGCGACGCACGGCCGGCGACGGCCGTGGCCGCTGGGAATGTCCGGGAGGTCTCGCGTCATCGTCTCTCCGCGTTGGCGATCCGCTCGTTCGCCCGACTCGCCGGGGTTGCCGTTCGCGTGCATGCGCGCGCCCGGATCGTTCCGACCCGCGTGGGCCGGCGCAGGTCCCTCGGGGAGCCTCATCGGCGCGCGTCCCCCGGAGCGGGCGCGGCCGCGCCGCCGCGCGGGATGCGACGGACGTCCGCCCCGGCCGGCGCCCCGGCCGGCCGCTCGGGTGCGCCGCCGAGGCCCGCTCGCGGGGCCGCGCCCGGTTCCGCCCGCGCTCCCTCCTGCGAAGGCCCGGCAGGGGCAGGGACGCCGCTCGGCGGGCCGGGCTCGACGGAGCTCGTCGGAGCAGGCTCCGCGGCCGGTGGGCTCGGGGTGACGGTCGTTCCCTCGGCGCCGGCCGGCGCAGCTGCGCCCGGCGGCTGCGGGGCCGCCGGCTCACCCGCGGCCGGCGCCCCGCCCAGGTAGCCCTCCACCGTGACCGTCATCTGGAGCGGAGCCGCCGTGACGGGAAGGACCTGGTTGAATCCGCCCGTGATCGCCGTGACGCGCAGCTCCCGCAGGTTCAGGAACGTACGCGTGGACTCGAGCGCGGCCAGGAAGTCCCGCAGGCCGTAGATGTCGCCCCGCAGCGAGAACTGCACGGGGATCGCGGTGAGGCCGTCCTTCTCGGTCGCGGCCAGCACGTTCTCGCGCTCGACGTCGAGGAAGCTCTGGGCGGCGACGCGTCGCACCTCGTTGGAAAGGGTCGAAGCGGCGACGGCGGGCACGTCCCCGGCCACGAGCCGCGGCCGGACCTCGGCGTCCCAGGTGGCCTGCGCCGCCTGCAGGCGCCGGCGGTAGATCGGCAGCGACCGGTCCAGGGCCACCAGCCGGGAGAGCTGGGCCTGCTGCTGCTCGATCAGGTCACGCGTCTTCGCGCGGGCCGTCAGGTACGGGTCCAGCGCCAGCACGTAGAGGAGGATCATGGCGGCGGCCACGAGACCCAGCCGCACGGTGCGCCGCTCGCGGGCCGTCACTGGTTCATCCCTTCTTCCTGGTCCTCGTCGGTGTCGCCGAAGTCGCCCTGGTAGCCCGCGCCCTGCAGGCCCTGCGGCATGTGGAAGTCCGCGGTCTTCTGGATCTCGAGCTCGAACAACTGACCGTTGCCGGAGATCGTGACGCCGTCGCGCCGGATGCTCGTCACGCGATAGCCGGGCAGGGGCTCGTCGCCGACGCGGTACGTGGCGCCCGTGGGAAGGGCGGGGTTGGCCCGGATCACGGCCATGTCGCGGCCGTTTCCGGTCACGACGGTGCCGAGCAGGGTGAAGGCCGCCGGCAGCGCCTGCTCGTCGCCGCCCTCGGCGCCGAGCGTCGTCCTGCGCCTGGCCGGGGGCTGGCGGGTGGCGTCGAACGGGTCGGCGTCCACGAGCGGTCCGGCCGGGTCGTTGGCCATCGAAGGGAGCGGGGCCTCGAACGCGGGGGGGGATCCGTCGCGCGAGGTGAGAGGTGCCGGCTCGGGCAGCGCGGGTGCCGGCAGCAGCAGCACGACGATGGCGGCCACGAAGAGCGCCACGGAGAAGAGCACGAGGGCCAGCTGGCCCTTGTCGAGACGCAGCCAGATCACGCCCTCACTCCTCGTCTCCGACCAGGCCGGCGTCGGGGTTCTCCACGGTCCCCTGCGGATTGGCCGCGCGGGAGCTGTCGGCCGGGCTCCCCTGCAGGACCGCGCGGATGTTGAACGCCTCCAGCTCGCGGCGCCCGATGTTGGCGCGCGTGGCGGGAGCGGCGAACTCGACGCGGTCCAGGGCGTCGGTGGCCTGCAAAGCGGGAACGAGGGCCGAGGCCGTCGTGGCGTATCCCGAGAGGCTCACATCGCCGTCCGGGGCGATGGAGAGGCTTCCGATCCAGGCGCTCGTCGGCAGCGCCGAGCTGATCTCCTTCATCATCCTCAGCCAGGCCGCGCGCTGCTCCATGCGGCCCTGGACGGCGGCGATGCGGTCCTCGAGCGCTTTCAGCGCGTCGCGGGCGTCGGCCGCGGCGAGCGCACCGGCCCGCGCCTTGCGGGTCTCCGCCTCGAGCTGGGCCAGCTGGCGATCCTGCCGCTGCCCCAGGGCCCAGATGAGCGCCAGGGCGGCCAGCAGCGCCAGCGCGCCGCAGGCCATCGTGATCCAGCGCCCCTGCTGGCGCCGGCGCGCCCGAACGGCGGGCGGCAGCAGGTCGGGCCGCGGCGCCTCCTCGAGACCCGCCAGCGCGGCGCCGTACGCGACGAGCCCTTCGCTCTCGACCGGCAGCTCCGAGAGGTCCCGCACCGGCACCGGCAGGCTCGCGGCGCCCGCGCGGCGGACCGCGTCGGGGAGCCCGTTCCAACCGGACCACCGCACCTCGCTGACCGCCGCCCCATCCTCGAAGGCGCTGGCTACGGTGCGCGCGATCTCGCGGAACGCCCCTTCGGGATCCCCGCTGAAGTTCTCCATGCGGCGCGAGACGCGCAGGCTGCGGGCCCGAAAGGCGTTGGCGGTGATCCCTCCCGCCTCGGGCCGCACGAGCAGCCAGTTGGCGTCCGACAGCCCCGGGATGCCCCGCAGCGCCGCGCGCTGCAGGGCCGCTGAAGCCGGCAGCACGGCGCGGATGCGGAAGCCGCGACTCTGGAGCGCCTCGACCACGGCCTCGAGCTGATCGGCCTCGGTGGCATGGGCGACCGAGGGTCCACCGTTCGTGCCCGGCTCGAGGTCGCATACGAGAGCCCGGTCGGAGACCGGGAAGAACCGCTCGGGCTGGACCGTGACCAGCTTCAGCCGGTCGTCGTTCGGAAGCGGCGGCAGCTGGACGGTCTTCGTGTAGGTGAGCGAGCGGGCGAGCGCCAGCACGGCCGCGCGCTCGCGGATCCCGGTTTCGAGCGCCAGCTGCAGACAGGTGTCGGCCAGCTGGTCGGGCGTGGGCAGCTCGCCTTCGGCGAAGGCGTGCCGGGCGAGGCGATGCCGGCCGGGGCCCTCGCCGTCCGGGGCGACCTCGCAGATCGCCGCGAACGCGCGGCCGATCTCGATACCCAGGCAGCGCTTCACGATTGCGGACCGGTTGAGTCGGCGGCGGACGATGCGGGAGCCAGCGCCAGTCCCGACGGGAAGTCGTCGCGCCAGCCGCGCACGACGAGCCCCGCGGGCATGACGCCGACCGTGGCGCGCACCACGCTGCGGGCCGGCGCGCCGGCCAGCATCCCCTGCGCCTCCACGGCCATCTCGGTCGTGTCGAACGAGAGGAGGCCGAGCACGGGATTGCGGCCGAGTTGCGCCTCGGGATCGGCGCCCAGAACCTCGGCCAGGCTGCGCAGCGAGCGCGTGCGCCGCGTGCTCAGGATGCGCGAGACCGTCCCCTGATCCAGCCCTGGGACGGCCAGCAGCACTTCGGCCGGTGCCGAGTTCACGTTGATCTTGCCCGGTCCCTCGGTCGTGAGGAAGGGGACCAACCCCTTGGTCCGCTCGCCGCCGAAGAGGATGTCGCGCGTCATGCCTTTCACGAGGAGCAGCTCCTCGAGCTGCGTCACGGGGCCGTTGCGCGGGGGGCGGAGGCGGTGGCGCTCGTACCAGTCCCGCTCGGCTCCCTGGGGGCGGTGCTGGTCGTCGGCGTCGACCCAGTCCAGAACCGCGTCGGCGAGCTGACGCGAGCGGGCGTCGTCAACACCGGTGAGCCGGATCAGGTTCGCCAGCACGAGCGGATCGGTGCGGTTCACGTTCACGCGAGCGGCGAGGTCTTCGAAGCGCAGGCTGTAGCTGCCCGCGCCGAGCGGCACGCGGGCCAGGCCGCGGTCGGCGAGCCACGTCAGGAGCGGAGGCCGCGACTCCTTCAGCGTGCTCAGATCGCGCCCCAGGTTCTTGGCGGCGAGAGCGTTCGCGGGGTAACGCCGGAAGTAGTCGTTCACCAGCCCGATCCCGCGCTCGACGCCGCCGCGCGCGAGGTAGTAGGCCTGGAGGCGCTCCTTCAGGTAGCGCGCGCCCCCCGTGTCGGCCCGCGAGAAGGTGCTCAGCTCCAGGCCCACGAAGGAGAAGAGGACGAGGACCCAGAGGGCGAGCACCAGGGCCACGCCGCGGCGCCGGGAGCGCTTCACTGCGGCATCCCTCCGGTCTCGGGCGCCGGGAAGCGCCGCAGGGTCGTGAGCTGCAGGCCCGATTCGCCGGTCCCGGGCCAGGTCACCTCCACGTCCACGCGGTAGAGTCCGGGCTCGTTCCGGTCCGCGACGACCTGCACGGCGTACGCGTAGCGGTCGGGCTCGGGCAGGCGCTCCAGAGCGCTCGAGCGTCCCTCACGGCGCTGCTGGGCGCGCCGCTCGAGCTCGGCCCAGTCGCCGGTCTCGCGCGCTTTCGCGCGCAGCTCGGACTCGTTCAACGTGCAGAGCTCCTCCATGACCTCCTCGGCGACGAACGTGGCCTCGGTCACGTCGCGGGCCCGGACGGCGGCCCGGCTCGAGGTGCCCATCAGCGTCAGCGCGCTCGTGATGCCGAGGCCCAGAATGGCGAGCGCCACCAGCACCTCGAGCAGCGTGAAGGCGCGCCGGCTCATCGCGCGCGGACGGTTTGCACCGTCCCGGCGATCGGATCCGCGCGCAGCGTGGCGGACCCCGCGCTCGAGCGAAGCGTGATGGACCCGCCGCTCGAGCCCCCCAGCGGGAAGAAGACGATTCCCTCGCGGCCCGCCGGCATGCCGGGCAGACCCGTCACCAGACCGCGCGCCTCGACGCGCACGGCCGGCGGCAGCGCCAGCACGTGCTCGCCCTTCGCGCCGCGCAGGCTGAAGCGTCGTCCCTCCGGCGACCAGAGCACGGCCACCGGCTCGGCCCGCACGGCGGCCCGCGCGCGCGCCTCCTGGAGCATTCCCGCCAGCAGCCGCGCCGAGTGATCGAGCGGCGTTTCCAGCAGCCGGCTCGCGATCGCCGGCGCCGCGAGGGCGCTCACCAGGCCCAGGATCGCGATCGTGACCAGGATCTCGAGCAGCGTGAAGCCCGCGGCCGGCCGGCGCGCGGGGCGGCGGGCGCTACTCCCAGCTCTTGAGGTCGGCATCCTCACCCTCGCCGCCCGGGGCGCCGTCGGCTCCCAGGGACAGCAGGTCGTAGCCGTCGGGGCTCTGCTCGCCGGGGCTGTGGTACACGTAGGCGTGGCCCCAGGGATCCTGCGGCACGTGCTTCTTGAGGTAGGGGCCCGCCCAGTTGCGCGGCTCGGGGGCCGTGATCGGCTTCGCCCAGAGCGCCTCGAGCCCCTGCTGCGTGGACGGATAGGTGCCGTTGTCCAGGCGGTAGCTGTCGAGTGCGGTCCCCAGGAGCTCGATCTGCGTGCGCGCCGTCTTGTCCTTGGCCACGCTGAGCTTGTCGATCACGTTCGGCGCCACCAGCACCGCCAGCAGTCCCAGGATGATGACCACCACCATGATCTCGATCAGCGTGAATCCCCGCCGCTCTCTCAGCCTGGCCATGACGTTCTCCGTGGGTTGGGCGCCCTTCACAGCGGCACGTCGTTGATGCTGAACACGGCCTGGATCATGGCCAGCGCCACGAATCCGACGACGCCCCCCAGCAGCAGGATCAGAGCCGGCTCCACCAGCCCGACCAGCGTGCGCAGGTTGCGCCGCGTCTCGCCTTCGTAGAACTCAGCTGCCCTGAACAGCATGTCCTCGGGCTTCCCCGACTCCTCGCCGACGGCGATCATGCGCAGCACCGCGGGCGGGAACACGTCGAAACGGCCGAGCGCCGAGGCCAGGCTCTCGCCTTCCTTGACGCGACCGTGCACGTCGCGCACGGCCTGCACGGCGGCGGTGTTCCCCAGCGTCTCGGCCGTGAGCCGCAGGGCGTTCGTGAGCGGCACGCCGTTCTGGAGCAGCGTTCCCAGCGTACGGCAGAACCGCGCCGCGAGGAGCTTGCGCATCAGGATCCCGGCGACGGGCAGGCGCAGCTTGCGCCGGTCCCAGGCGCGCCGGCCCTCGGAGGTGTTCAGGTATCCGTGGACGAGCGCGAAGACGAGTGCCGCGATCAGCCCCAGGAGCCACCAGAAGCGGGTCACGACGCGGCTCACCCCCAGCAACGCGGCCGTGGCCCAGGGCAGCGCCGCCCCGCCGCCCTCCAGGATGTCCACGAAGCGCGGGATCACGAAGATCAGCAGCACGGCCACGGCCAGCGCGCCCACGCAAGCCATGAGCGCGGGGTAGAGCAGGATCCCCTGCAACTGCTGGCGCAGCTCGCGACGCTCCTCGAGCGCGTCGGCCAGGCTCGTGAGCGCCGCCTCCAGGGCGCCCGCGCGTTCGGCGGCGCCCACGGTGCTCACGTAGAGCGGATCGAAGAGCCCGGGCTCCGTCTCCAGCGCGCCCGCGAAGCTGCGTCCGGCCTGGATCTCCCGCCGCACGTGCTTGACGGCCGCGTCGAAGCGCGGATGGGAGGCCAGGTCTGCGTACATGCCGAGCGCGCGGTCCAGCGGGAAGCCGGCACCGAGAAACGACGCCAGCGCGCGCGTGAAGGCGGGAAGCTCGGCCCGCGCCGAGCCCAATCGCCGCAGGCTGGCTCCCACGCCGGCCCCGTTCGTGGTGGCCGCGGCCCGCTCCGTGACCTCGAGCGGGAAGAGCCCCTGGCGCTGCAGGGTCACCTTGACCTGCGCCAGGTTGAGCCCCTGCACGACGCCGTTCGTGATCTCTCCGCGCGCGTCCGTGGCCCGGTAGGTGAAGCTCGCCATCACTCCTCCTCGCGGGTGACGCGCAGCACTTCCTGCACGCTGGTGATCCCGCGGGCAACTTTGCGGAGCCCGTCCTCGCGCAGCGTGACCATGCCCTTCGCGCGCGCCGACTCGCGGAGCCCGGCGGCCGCGTGCTCGGGGATCTTCGCGCGCAGCTCGTCGTCCAGCGCCAGCAGCTCGTAGATGCCGGTGCGGCCGCGGTAGCCCGTGCCCTCGCAGGCCGGACAGCCGACCGGCCGCTTGACGCGCAGCGCCGCGACGGTGGGATCCTGGCGCAGGCGCTCGACGCGCAGCCGCTCGCCTTCGCCCAGCAGCTGTGCCAGCTCCTCGGGATCGGCCGGCTCCTCGGCCGCGCAGCGCTGGCACAGCGTGCGCACGAGCCGCTGGGCCAGGATGCCGTTCACCGCCGACGCCACCAGGTAGTCCTCGATCCCCATCTCGATCAGGCGCGTCACGGCCGCCGGCGCGTCGTTCGTGTGCAGCGTGCTGAAGACCAGATGGCCCGTGAGCGCCGCCTGGATCGCGATCTCGGCGGTCTCGAAGTCCCGCATCTCGCCGACCATGATGATGTCGGGGTCCTGGCGCAGGATGTGGCGCAGCGCGCGCGCGAAGGTCATCCCGATCTTGGTCTTCACGGGCACCTGGTTGACGCCCGGCAGCTGGTACTCCACCGGGTCCTCGACCGTGAGGATCTTGTTCTCCTGCGCGTTCAGGCGCTCGAGGGCGGCGTAGAGCGTGGTCGTCTTGCCGGAGCCGGTGGGCCCCGTCACGAGCAGCACGCCGTGCGGCGCGCCGATCAGCCGGACGAAGCGCTCCACGGTCTCCACGTCCATGCCCAGCTCCTCGAGATCCAGCCGCGCCCCGCCCTTGTCGAGCAGGCGCATGACCACGCTCTCGCCGTGCAGGGTGGGGATCGTCGAGATGCGCAGGTCCAGATCCTTGTCCGCCACCTTCAGGCGGATGCGCCCGTCCTGCGGCAGGCGCCGCTCGGCGATGTTCATCTCGGCCATGATCTTGATGCGCGAGGTGATCGCCGCCTGCAGCTTCTTGGGCGGCGTGGTCACTTCCTGCAGCCGCCCGTCGATCCGGTAGCGCACCTTGAGCGAGTTCTCGAGCGCCTCGAAGTGAATGTCGGAGGCGCGCCGGCGTGCGGCCTCGAGGATGAGGAAGTTCACGAGCCGGATCACAGGCGCCTGGTTGGCCAGGTCCTCCAGGTTGGCCGGGTCCGTGTCCTCCTCGGCCTGGCCGTCGGCGTCGAACCCGCCCTGCACGACCACGTCGAGCTCGTCCCCCGCCGCGCCGTAGAAGCGGCGCAGCGACTCCAGGATCTCGGCCTTGGGAGCGTACACGCGCCGCACCCGACGCTCGAAGGCGGTCGCGATCTCGTCCTCGGTGGCGAGGTCGAGATCGAGCGCCGTGGCGATCTTGACGGTGCGCTCGTCCATCTCGAGCGGGACGATGAGGAACTCCTCGAGGTAGGGGAGCGGCAGGCTGGTGGGGACGGGCTCGACCAGTGCCTCGGCGAGCCGCTCCAGGACCAGGGTTCCGTCCCGGCGCGCGAGGGCCCGCAGGAAGTCCCGCTCGGGGATCAGCCCCTCGTCTACATTGACGCGGGTGAGCGAGAGCCGGCCTCCGGTCGTGCCGGCCGGCTGCGCGGCCTCGAGGCCGGTCGCGCGGTCGGCGGAAGAACCGGGGAGCGGGGAGCCGTTCGGCGCCGCCGCGCGCGGCGGCTGCCGGTCTGAAGGAGGCCTGACCTTGATGGCGCACCTGCCCTGGAACGTCGCGTTTTCCCGTCCGCCCGCGGGGGACCGGCGCTGGGCCGGGTTCCAGGTCTTGGGCCTGAGCCTGCGTGGCGACGGCGAACTTTAACTATAAGAGAGCCGAGCAGTTACGGTCAATCAGTTCCGCCGGCGTCAAGGGGGCCGGAAGGCCCAGCTCGATCGCTGGAGCTTGCACGCCGGCTCCTTTTCGGACAGGCGGGCAAGGTCGGTACCAACGCGAGGGGCCCGCACCCGGGCGGGCCCCTCCTCTTGGCACCGGCGCCGGCCGGCACCTGTTCCTCGTGACTCGAGCCGTCGGGTCAGAGTCCCGGCGTCCTCGTGAAGAGCGCGTCCGGCGTGGCCTTCGTGCCTCGGTGCAGGACCTTGGTCCGGCCGGGCGGCAGGAAGCGTCCATCCGCCCAGATCACGGCGAACTCGTCGTAGTCGATGAGATCGCTCGAGTTGTAGTCGCCGAAGTTCGGGGCCGCGTCCGCGCGCGTGAACCAGGACGTACCGGGCACGTCCGTGACCCGCAGGTTCGGGCCGAAGGTCTGGCCCAGGTCCGTCGAGGCCGCCGCGAAGGTGTCGTTGAAGATGTTGTTCACCGGGTCGCGGCGGCGGTCGATCCAGGACACGAACACCTTTCCGTCCTTGTTGACCTGCACGTTCGGGAAGACGTGGATCGTCTGCGTTCCGTCGTCGTTGATCCGCACGGGTTGGCCCCAGCTCCTTCCGTCGTTCGTCGAGCGCACGACGAAGATGTCGGCCGCCTTGTCGAAGGCGATGGCCGGCAGCGGCGTCGTTCCGCGCGTGTAGACGATGTACACGTTCCCGAAGCCCGCGCGCTTCTTCTCGGCGGCCGTGTCGTTGCCGTCGTCCTTGCCCCGGTCCACCGCGATGAAGGGCGCGTTAAGGATCAGGGGCCGCTCGCGGTTGTAGCCGGGCGGCTCGCCCTGTGGCTCGGCCGCGGCGACGCGAATCACGTCGCTCCACGTCAGGCCCTGGTTGTCCGAGTACGCGGCCTGGATCTGGGCCCGCTTGATGGGGAACGTGGGGTCGTTCAGGTCGAAGACGCGCGACCACCAGGTGGCGATGACGCGTCCCGTGGGAGTGACGACCGCCATCGCGGCCTGGTTCAGCGTGTCGTTCAAGTTGGGCACGATGGTCCGTGGTGGAGTCCACGTGTGCCCGCCGTCGAAGGACACCACGACCTCGAGGGGGGTGGGGCCGTCCGCGGCGAAGCGCGTGTAGGTCACGTAGAGCGTGCCCGTCTTCTGATCGATGGCGAGGAACGGCTTGTCGGGGAAGTCGGCGTTGTCGGGCCCCAGGAAAGGCGGCCGGACGGCCTCGACCGGCTTGTCCCAGATGATCCGCTGGTTGCCGGCCGGAGGGTTCAGCGGCACTCCGAACAGGTTGGATCGGCCCTCGCAGCGGGTGTTCGAGACGCTCTCCGCACCCTGCGGCTTCGCGTTCTTGAACACACCGCGGCTGACGCTGATGGTGGAATAACCCTGGGGCGACACATAGATCGACCCGTAAAAGAACTCGCCCGTACGCTGGTTCACGACGAGGCTGGGATCGCCGAAGAACTGGTCGAAGGCCAGACCTCCAGGCGGGGGAGGACCCGTGTCCGGAAAGCGCGGCGGAAGTCCACCGCCGTCGATCCACTTGTCTTTCTGGCCGCTACGCAGGTTGTACGCGAACCCGGAGAGGCCCTGGGTGTTCGTGGTGAAGCCCTTGGAGTCGTTGTAGCCGGCAACGATCGGCTTGAACTCCCGGCCGCCCGGCGCGCCGTTCCAGACCGCAAGCTCGGTCTCGCTCTGAACGACGTCGAAGAAGTTGAAGGGAAACGGGACCAGGGGGCCGGGATCCAGGCAGGGGTCGTTCACGAACCCATTGGTCGAGGCGGTCGGGGATGCCGGCCCGGTGAGATCGATCGCGTCGGAGCCCGGGGGCACGGAACCCACGTGCTTGCCCAGCGCCGCCGCCAGGCCGCCGGCCGAGAGGAACTCGGTGATCGGCCTGCCCTTGACCATCCGGCTGCCCAGGGCCTGCTGACCCCAGGCCGCCGGCACAATCGCGACCGTGAGCCCGATGGCGAGGATCGCTCTGGTCCTCGCGCGCGGGCGCACCGTTCCTACGGTGACTTCGAGCATACGCACCTCCGGGCTGCCTGACGCTTGAAGAGCGTCGATTTGAAGCGCACGGACTGAAGGGAAGAACCCGAACCTCTGGGGAAGGCCACCCACCACTCCCGGGGAGCGTTCGGGAGCGAAAGCTAAGACGAACCCCGGCCGCGGAGGAAGAATCTCGACCGTCGGGAGCCCAGGTGCGCGCGGCCGGGCGGCAGGCGGAAGCGCCGCGCCCGTGAGCGGAAATCGGTCGCCGGTCGCGTTTGACAGCCCTCTGAGTCGAGGCTAGACTGCTGGCCCGTACCGCCGCTCCGGCTTCCCGTCGCTCTCAATTTCCTCCCGAGGAGTCCCCCGCTGATGTCCGCGCACCGCAAGAACGGCTGGCGCGTCGCCTTGCTGCTCCTGCTCGTGGCCCTCGGGGCCTGTCGCAAGAAGGAGGAAGGGCCCGCCGCGGCCGGGATGGCCGAGGGAGCCGCGCCGGCGCCGATCACCACCAAGGCCGTCGCGGGCGAGCTGCCGGGGGGCGCGGTCGTGGCGATCTCCGCCTACGACCTCGAGGCCTTCTGGACGCGCCTCGAGTCGACCCAGCTCTACACCCAGCTCATGGCCATCCCCGAGGTCAAGGCCAAGCTGGATCCGGCCCAGAACCCGCGTCTCGCCGAAGCCCTGCAGCAGTTCCAGACGGTGACGGGGGTTCCCTTCAACAAGCAGACGCTCTTCCACACGCTCGGGAAGCGAATCCAGGTCGGAGTCTACGCCGTGGGCGCGGACACCATGTCCGCGCGCGTCGTGCTCGTCGCCGATCTGGCCGACAAGGACGCGCTGAGCTCGATCCTGGACAACGTGCGCAAGGCTGCCGAGGGCGAGGGCCGGACGTTCCGCGACGAGACCTACAAGGGTGTGGGCGTCACGGTCGTCTCGGACTCGGGCGGCACCGTGCGCGCGCTCTACGGCTTCCACAAGGAGAAGCTGGTGGCGGCCACGGACCAGGCCGGCCTGCAGGGCGCGGTCGACGCCCTGGACGGGCAGGGCGCGACGATGGACAGGGACAGCCTGTACAAGCGCGCGCTGCCGCACGTGGGCGAGGCCAATCTCACGCTCTTCGTCCGCAAGGACGCGACCCGCGCCCTGCGCAGCCAGGCGCTGCGCTCGGCGGAGGGCGCGGAGGCGGCGCAGGCGGAACGCGTGCTCGACGTGGCGGACCGCTACAACATCCAGAGCGCGTTCGTGAGCGGCTTCGGCTGGAACGACCAGGGTCTGGACGTGCGCACGTACTCGATGCTGGACCCCACCTCCCCGGGCGCCGCACCGCTGCGCGAGATGTTGAAGACCGCGCCTTCGGAGAGCGGGGTCGTGGGCTACTTCCCCGACTCGACCCTCGGCGTCTACACGGTGAACTTCCTCGACGCGCCGCGCATCTACGACGTGGCGGTGGCCTACCTCAAGGAAGCGGCGATGGCGCAGGACTCGGCCGCCGGACCCGCGGCTGCGGCGCGCGTGGACAGCGCGATCGCCGAGTTCGAGCGCAAGAGCGGCATGAGCATCCGCACGGACATCCTGGGCTGGATGGGGAAGGAGGCCGCGCTCGGCCTGAACGGCGTCGTCAAGGGCGGGTTCTTCCCGATCCCCGAGCTGAGCGTGGTGATCCAGGCCGCGGACACGACCCGGGCCCGGGCCTTCTTCACGAAGCTCGAGGCCGACGTGGCGACCGCCGCGCAGAGCGGGCCGCAGTCCTTCCCGGTGCAGTTTCAAGAGGAGGAGTACAAGGGGGTCAAGATCCGCTTCGCCCCCACACCCATGGGCGAAGGACTGGCGCCGAGCTACGTGATCCACGACGATTACGCCGTGGTGACGCTCGCGCGCGGCACGCTCAAGCACATGCTGGACGTGAAGACGGGGACGGGGCAGACGGTGCGGAGCAACGCCCGCTACCAGTCGCTGGGGAATTTCTTCCCCGAGACGGCGAACGTGGTGGGCTTCCTGGACGTGGCGCGCCTGCTGGGCGAGATCGGCGCGGCGGTCACCACGCTCCAGCAGATGGGCGGCCAGAACCCATCACCCGAGTCGCAGGACACCTTGAACCGCGTGCTCGCCGCGCTGACGAACCTCCAGGCCGTGGGCTCGTATGGCGTCAACGATCCGGGCGGCGTCGAGCAGCGCTTCCTGGTCAAGATCCAGTAACGTGCGCCGGACCCCGGTCGCGCGCGAAACGTGAGCGGAGGCGGAATGGGTTTCTTCCCTGAGAAAGGCGAGATCTGGCTGGATGGCGAGCTGCTTCCCTGGTCGGACGCACGCGTGCACGTGTGCGTGCACGGGCTCCACTACGGCACCGGCGTCTTCGAGGGCATCCGCTTCTATCCGACCGCGCAGGGGCGCGCCGTGTTCCGGCTGCCCGAGCACCTGGCGCGCTTCGGGCGCTCGGCGGCGACCTACGGCATGAGCCTGCCCTGGGACGCGGCGCAGTTGAGCGCGGCCGTCGAGCGCGTGATCCACTCGAGCGGGCTGCCCGAGGGCTACATCCGGCCGCTGGCTTTCTTCGGCTACGGCAACCTGGGGATCCTGCCCCGCGAGTGCCCGACGACCGTGGCCATCATCGTGTACCCGTTCCCGACCTATCTGGGTGTCGAGGGGATGGAGAAGGGGATCCGCATCACGGTCTCGCCCTGGCGCAAGACCCACCACTCCATGATCCCCTCCGTCGCCAAGGGATCGGGGCAGTACCTGAATTCGCTGCTCGCCCTGGCCGACGCACGCGCCCGCGGCTTCACCGAGGCTCTGCTCCTGAACCAGGAGGGCTTCGTGGCCGAGGGGTCGGGCGAGAACCTGTTCCTGGTCCGCGGCGGGGTGTTGATCACGAACGACGCCAGCGCCTCGATCCTGCCCGGGATCACGCGCGACTCGGTGCTCGAGCTGGCCAGCGATCTGGGGGTGCTCTCGCGGGTGGAGAACCGGATCCGGCTCGAGGATGTGTACAACGCCGACGAGGCCTTCTTCACGGGGACGGCGGCCGAGGTCACGCCGATCCGCGAGCTCGACGGATCCCCGATCGGCTCGGGCCGGCCGGGACCCGTCACGCGCGCCCTCCAGGAGCGGTTTTTCGCCGCGGTCCGCGGCCAGGTCCCCGATCGGGAGGGCTGGCTCACGTTCGTGGACCGGGACGCCGCCCGGGCCGAGGAGCCCGAGCCTCGCGGCGCCCGCGTCGTAGGCCGACGGTAGCAGGAGGACAAAAAGCGGAGCGCCAGCGGGACGGAGAGGCGGTCGGTCCGCCAGACGATTGGGCGGGACCTCGCCGGTCGGTAAGCTTGGGCCGGACACCGATTCTCCCGCGAGGCCCGCATGAGCAGCCGCCGTCGTTCCCGCTCCTCCACAGCGCTTCCCAGGCGCAAGCCGAGCCTCGGCGAGCTGGCCGCGGTGGCGTTCGCCCTGTTCGTCGTGGTTCCCGCGCTCTTCTCGGCCATCGGCCTGGTGGCCTTCGCCGCCAAGGACGTGGAGGCGATCTGGGCGTTGAACCTGATCATCCTCGCCACGACCTGCCTGTTCGTCTTTTTCTTCCTGAAGGGCCTGCGCCTCGCCGTTCGCCTGATCCGCCTCGTCGACCGGCAGTAAGCACGATCCGGTCGGCCGCGGCCCCGCGGCCCTCCCAGGAACTCGCGCCCGACCTCCCGCGTAAGGGAGTCGGGCGTTTTTCATTCGCTCGACATCCCTTCCATCCAGGAGGACCACCGTGGTTCGCACCGCTTCGACCATGCTCGAGCTCGGTACGCGGGCGCCGGACTTCGCGCTTCCCGACGTCGTAACCGGCCGCACGGTGGGCCGCGACGCGTTCGGGAAGGCGCCGGCGCTGCTCGTCATGTTCATCTGCCGGCACTGCCCGTTCGTGAAGCACGTGCAGGCGGAGCTGGCCCGCCTCGGGCGGGACTATCGGGGCAAGGGGGTCGGGATCGTGGCCATCGGCTCCAACGACGCGCACGCGCACCCCGACGACGCCCCGGAGAGCCTGGCCGAGATGGCGCGGGAGCAGGGCTTCACGTTCCCACTGCTCTTCGACGCCACGCAGGAGGTCGCCAAGAGCTACCGGGCGGCCTGCACCCCGGACTTCTTCCTGTTCGACGCCGGCCAGCGGCTCGTCTACCGCGGGCAGCTCGACGACAGCCGGCCCTCGAACGGCGTTCCGGTCACGGGGCGCGACCTGCGAGACGCGCTCGACGCCGTCCTGGCGGGGAAGCCGGTCCCCTCCGACCAGGTGCCGTCGATCGGCTGCAACATCAAGTGGAAGCCGGGTAACGAGCCGGAGTACTTCGGCTGATCCTCGGCTTGCCGGGAGCCCGGCGGGTGGGTCGCACGCTCGCCATGAACCACCCGTCGGGCTCTCCTGCTTCGGATGCAACTGAAGCGGGGGTAGAACCTGGCAGGGAAGGGCGCCGCGGGCCCGGCGTGCGGCCCGCGCTTCAGCGGCCGAGCCGCGCCCGCTTGCGCAGGTGCTCGTCGTAGCTCGTCGAGAAGGTGTGGGTCCCGAGCGAGTCGCCGATCCAGAAAAAGTAGAGGTACGGCGTGGAGTCGGGCCGCACCGCCGCCTCGAGCGAGGCCCGACCGGGGCTTCCGATCGGCCCGGGCGGGAGCCCCGGGTTGCGGTACGTATTGTAGGGCGAATCCACCTCGAGGTCGCGGTAGAGCACCCGCTCGCGGTGGCCCCCCAGGGCGTACTGCACGGTGGGGTCGGCTTCGAGCAGCATGCCGCGCGCGAGCCGGTTCCGATAGACCGAGGCGATGACCGGCCGCTCGTCGGGGCGTCGCGCCTCGGCCTCCACGATGGAGGCCAGCGTCACGATCTCGCGCGGCGTGAACCCCGCGCGCTCGGCCTCGCGCCGGAGCTCCCCGCCGAAGACCTCGCGGAAGGTCTGCGCCTGGAGCACCACGAAGTCGCGGGCCGAGATCTCGGGATCCACGAAGTAGGTCTCGGGAAAGAGGTAGCCCTCCAGCGTGGGGCCCGGCAGGCCCAGCGAGTCGGCGAGGCTCGAGTCGCGCGCCAGGGCCAGGTAGTCGGCGGCGGGGAAGCGCGCCTGGCGGGCGACGGCCTGAGCGGCCTCCTCGGCCGTGAGGCCCTCGGGGACCACGATCTTCGCCAGCCGCGTGCGGCCCTCGACGAGCAGGTCGAGCACCTCGAGGGCGCTCCGGTCGGTGGGCAGCTCGTAGCGGCCGGCCTGCACCCGGCCGGCGTCTCCCCGCAAGCGGGCGAGCCAGCGGAAGACCGCCGCGTTGCGCACGACCCCGCGCTCCGCGAGGAGCCCCGCCACCTCGCCCATGTCGGCGCCTCTCCGCACCTGGACCTCCACGCGTCCGGGACCCGCGGCGGGCGGCTGGAGCTCGTGCCGGATCCAGGCCGCGCCGGCGAGAAGGACGACCCCGGCGAGGAATGCCGCCAGGGCCGCGCGCGTGCGACGGCTCACGGACGGGCGTCCAGGTAATCCTGCAACAGGATCGCCGCCGAGACCCGGTCCGCGTGCGCCTTGCCGGCTCGGGCCCGCTTGCCTCGCTCGCGCAGCAGCTCGTAGGCCCGGACCGTCGAGAGCCGCTCGTCCACGAGGGTCACCGGGACGGAGACCCGGGCCCGGAGCGCCTCCGCGAAACGCTCGACCGTCCGCGCCCGTTCGCCGACGGTTCCGTCCGCCTCGAGCGGCAGCCCCACCAGCACCTCGCCCACCGCGTGGCGCTCGACCAGTCGGGCGATGGCCTCCGGCAGCGGCTGCTTCGGCCTGCGCTCCAGCGTGGGGAGCCCCGCGGCCAGCGTGCGCGTGGGGTCCGAGAGCGCCAGCCCGACGCGTTTCGTGCCGTAGTCGACGGCGAGGATGCGGGACATGGGGGGAAAGCCTAGCGAAGCGGGCGAGCGGCCGGCAACCGCGCGGCGTCGCGTGCGAGAACGATGGAAGGGCCCGCGGCTCGCGCCGCGGCGGGGAGGACCCGGCCGCTAGCCGCTCATCGAGGCCAGGAAGTCGGCGTTCGACTTCGTGGCCTTCATCTTCTCGATCAGGAACTCCATCGCCTCGGACGGCGTCAGGTCGTTCAGGAACTTGCGCAGCAGCCAGACGCGGTTCAGCTCCTCTTTGGTGAGGAGCAGCTCCTCCTTGCGGGTCGAGGAGCGGTTGATGTCGATGGAGGGGAAGATGCGGCGATCGGACAGTGTGCGGTCGAGCACGAGCTCCATGTTGCCCGTGCCCTTGAACTCCTCGAAGATCACCTCGTCCATGCGGCTGCCGGTGTCGATGAGGGCCGTGGCCACGATCGTGAGGCTTCCGCCCTCCTCGATGTTGCGGGCCGCGCCGAAGAAGCGCTTGGGCTTGTGCAACGCGTGCGCGTCGACGCCGCCCGAGAGGATCTTGCCGCTGTGGGGGACGACGACATTGTGCGCCCGGGCGAGGCGCGTGATCGAATCCAGCAGGATCACCACGTCGTGTCCGTGCTCGACCAGCCGCTTGGCCTTCTCGATCACCATGTCGGCGACCTGGACGTGACGGTCGGCGGGCTCGTCGAAGGTGGAGGCGATCACCTCGCCCTGCACGGACCGCTCCATGTCGGTGACCTCCTCGGGGCGCTCGTCGATCAGCAGCACGATGAGGTCGATCTCGGGATGGTTCTCGGTGACCGAGTTGGCGATCATCTGCAGGAGCATCGTCTTGCCGGCCTTGGGCGGCGAGACGATCAGACCGCGCTGACCCTTCCCGATCGGCGAGATCAGGTCCACGATCCGCATGCCGAAGTTCTTCGGCTCCTTGCTCTCGAGCTTGATGCGCTCCTTGGGGTAGAGGGGCTTGAGGTTGTCGAAGAGGGTCTTGTGCTTGGCTTTCTCGGGGTCCTCGTAGTTGATCTTCTCGACCTTGAGGAGCGCCAGATACCGTTCGCCCTCTTTGGGAGGGCGCACCTGCCCCTGCACGGTGTCCCCGGTGCGCAGGTCGAAGCGCTTGATCTGGGACGGGGAGACGTAGATGTCGTCGGGGCCGTACAGGTAGTTCCAGTCGGGGGAGCGGAGGAACCCGTAGCCCTCGGGCAGGATCTCGAGCACGCCCTCGCCGCGCAGCACCGTCTCGGTGTCCAGCAGGTTCTGCTCGATCTTGAAGATCAGATCCTGCTTGCGCATGCCGCTGAAGTTCTGGATGGAGAGCTTCTCCGCCATGGCGTGGAGCTCGGGCATGGACTTGGATTTCAACTCGGCGATGTCCAAACGGGTTTCCTCGAGGAGGTTGTGGGTCGGTCGGGTGGAACGAGCGATCGTGGGAGCAGGAGTATGCCTGGGAAAGGCTTTGCCGGAAGCGGGTGTCGCCCTGAATGAGCCGGGATTATGAACTGGATCGGAAAAGCGGGGCGTGCCGGATGTCGAGGATATCATTCACCTTCAATAGTGTCAAGAGCTTACGGCCCACGGCCGGTCTCACGGGCACGTCCAGGGGCCATATTGGGATTTGCTGCCGGATGGGCTAAATTCATGAGTGATATGCTCATACGGAATTCATCGCCGGACCCGGCCGGCGGGGCGCCCGACTGGCCCCCGATCCATCTTCCCGAGCACGTGGTGTCGGTCATCGGGACCCTGAGGGGGGCGGGCCACCAGGCTTACGTTGTGGGCGGGGTCATCCGCGACGCCTTGCTCGGCGCCCCGACCGAGCCCGTCATGGACGTGGCCACGAGCGCCCTGCCCGAGGAGGTGCAGCGCCTCTTCCCGCGCACGCACCCGGTCGGCCTGGAGCACGGGACGGTCGGGGTGCGGGCCGACGACGGCACCGTCGAGGTCACGACCTTCCGGGCCGACGTCGAGACCTTCGGGCGCAAGGCGCGCGTCCGCTTCGGCAACGACCTGCGCGAGGACCTGGCGCGCCGCGACTTCACGATCAACGCCCTGGCTTTCGACCCCGAGACGCGGGAGCTGATCGACCCCTTCGGCGGCCTGAGCGATCTGGCGGCGCGGGTGCTGCGCACGGTCGGCGACGCCCGCCGGCGCTTCGCGGAGGACTACCTGCGCATCCTGCGCGGCGCCCGTTTCGCCGCGCGCTTCGATCTCGAGGTTCCGGACGACGTGCGGGACGCGATGCGTGAGAGCGCGGAGGGCACGCGGTCGCTCTCGGGCGAGCGCGTGCGGGACGAGCTGATGAAGACGCTCGCCCAGGCGGAGCGCCCGTCGGCGGCCTTCCGGCTGCTGCGCGAGACGGGCGTCCTCGAGGAGATCCTGCCCGAGCTCGAGGCCGCCTTCGGCGTCGAGCAGAACCGCTGGCACCCGGACGACGTGGGCGAGCACACCCTGCTGGTCGTGGACGCCGTCCCGCGGCGGCATTCCTTCCTGCGGCTCGTCGCACTCCTTCACGACCTGGGAAAGCCGGCGGCCAAGACGTGGGACCCCGCGCGCCAGGACTACGTGTTTCGCGGGCACGACGAGATCGGCGCCCGCATGGCCCGGACGATCCTCGAAAGGCTGCGCTTTCCGCGCCGCGACATCGAGCGCGCCGCGGGTCTCGTGCGCGCGCACATGGACCTGTTCCCGATGGAATCCGGTGACGCGGCGGTGCGGCGCTGGCTCCAGCGGGTGGGAGAGGAGAACGTGCGCGACCTCTTTCGCCTCCACGTCGCGGACTGGGCGGGGAACCGCGCCAAGCCGCAGCCCGCGCGCGAGCTCCGGGCGCTCTACCGGCGGGCTCGCGAGGTGGCTGCGGCCAGGGGCGCTCTGAAGGTCGCCGATCTGGCGATCGGCGGAGACGAGCTGCGGTCGCTGGGCCTCCCTCCCGGCCCCCGCTACCGGGAGATCCTCTCCGCGCTGCTCCAGCGGGTGATCGACGATCCTTCGCTCAACCAGCGCGAGACGCTCCTGCGCGAGGCCCGCCTTCTGGCCGGGCCCGTCGCCGGCGCGCCGCTCTCTCCCGACGGGCGATGATGGGCGCGACGCTCCGCACGCGGCGGTCGCGCGCCCTGCCCCGCGGCTTCTACGCGCGCGACACGCTGGAGGTGGCGCGCGAGCTTCTGGGCATGCTGCTCGTGCACGAGGCGAGCGACGGCCGCGCGGCGGGACGCATCGTCGAGGTCGAGGCGTATGTGGGCGAGGAGGACGCGGCCTGCCACGCGGCAGCCGGCCTCACGCCGCGGACCGACCCGTTGTACGGTCCGCCCGGCCACGCCTACGTATACTTCATCTACGGCATGCACTGGTGCTTCAATGCGGTGACCCGCGCGGCGGGCCTGCCGTCGGCGGTCCTGGTTCGCGCGCTCGAGCCCGTGGAGGGGCTCGACCTGATGCGCCGCCGTCGCGGCGAGCGGCCCGATCGCGAGCTGACGAGCGGCCCGGGCAAGCTCGCGCAGGCGCTGGCCATTGGCCCCCGTGAGAACCGCGCTGACCTGACCCGCGGACCGCTCACGATCCGCCGCGGGGACCCGGTGGCGAACCGCGACGTCGTGTGGGCCCCGCGCGTGGGGATCCGCGTCGCGGCCGACCTGCCCTATCGCGCATTCGTGAGCAGCAGCCCGTTCGTGAGCCGGTCGAGCTGATGGACCTCGCGCCCCGCATTCTGGAGGGGGACCACGTGCGCCTGGAGCCGCTCGCGCCCGAGCACCTGGACGCACTCTGCGCGGTGGGGTTGGACCCGGAGCTCTGGCGCTTGTCGGTCTCGCGGATCGCGACCCGGGACGATATGCGGGCCTACCTGCAAACGGCTCTCGACGAGGCAGGCCAGGGCTCGGCACTGCCTTTCGCCACGGTCGAGCGGTCCTCGGGAAAAGTGGTGGGCAGCACGCGCTTCGCCAACGCGGACCGCGCGAACCGGAGGGTGGAGATCGGCTGGACCTGGATCGGCCGGCCGTGGCAGCGAACGCCCCTCAACACCGAGGCCAAGTACCTCATGCTGCGCCACGCCTTCGAGACGCTCGGCCTGATCCGGGTGGAGTTCAAGACCGACGTCTTGAACGAGCGCTCGCGGCGGGCATTGCTGCGCATCGGTGCGAAGGAGGAAGGCATCCTGCGCGCGCACATGATCACGGCCGGGGGGCGTCTGCGGGACTCCATCTACTTCAGCATCGTCGCACCCGAATGGCCCGGGGTGCGCGCGTGGCTCGAAGAGCGCCTCGCGCGCGGGCCTGCTGCCGTCCCCGGGGCGCAGCTGGCCGGCGGCGGTCTCGCCGGCTCGCCAAAGAAACCCATTGGCTCGCCCGGCGAGCCGCCGCCGGCCGGTGGGCCGCCGGTGCGCCGCGGCGCGCGCGCGCTGCCGGGCGGCTTCGAGCTGGACGACGACCCGGCCCGCCTCGACGTGGCCGAGATCCACCGCTACCTGTCGCAGGAGAGCTACTGGGCCGCCGGGCGGCCGCGCGTAACGGTCGAGCGCCTCATCCGGGAGGCCTCGCGCGTGGTGGGACTCTACCTCGCGGGACGCCAGGTAGGGTTCGCGCGCGCGGTCTCGGACGACCAGTCCTTCGCCTATCTGGCCGACGTGTACGTGCTCCCGCAGTTCCGCGGCCGCGGTCTGGGGGTGGAGCTGGTCCGCGAGGCGGTCGAGAACTCCCCGTTCGCCGATCGCCGCTGGCTGCTGCACACGGCGGACGCCCACGGGCTCTACCGCAAGGTGGGATTCGGCCCGCCGGGCGAGCGGCTCATGGAGCGCGCGCCTACCAACGTCGCCTCGGGCGCTTCCGTCGCGCGCGAATCGGAACCCCCCGTGTCCGGGAGCGCGCGGTGACGGATCTCTTCAGCCAACAGAAGACGACGCGCCTCCGCGCGGCGGCTCCCCTCGCCGATCGCATGCGCCCCGAGACCCTGGCCGAGTTCGTCGGCCAGGAGCACCTGGTTGGGGAGGGAAAGGTGCTGCGGCGGATGATCGAGTCCGACCGCATCGAGTCCATGATCCTCTGGGGACCGCCGGGGACCGGCAAGACGTCCCTCGCCCAGGTGATCGCCAACGAGACGGGCTCGGAGTTCGTCTGGTTCAGCGCCGTCAGCTCGGGGATCAAGGACGTGCGGGCGGTCGTGGCGGCCGCCGAGGAGCGGCTGGCGCTGCACGGACGGCGGACGATCCTGTTCGTGGACGAGATCCATCGCTTCAACAAAGCGCAGCAGGACGCCTTCCTGCCCCACGTCGAGAAAGGGCTGCTGACGCTGATCGGAGCCACCACTGAGAACCCGAGCTTCGAGGTGATCTCGGCCTTGCTTTCGCGCACGCGCGTGTTCGTCCTGAAGCCGCTCTCGGCCGAGCAAGTGGGCCGCGTGGTGGATCGCGCGCTGGGGGACGCCGGGCGGGGCCTGGGACCCGCCGGGCGCTTCCGCGTGACCGACGAGGGGCGGTCGTTCCTGACTCGGGTCGCGCACGGCGACGCCCGCGCGGCGCTCAACACGCTGGACCTGGCCTCGCGCATGGCCGCGCCCGACGGGACGATCGAGCGCGCCGCCCTCGAGGAGGCGCTCCAGAAGCGCGCGTTCCTCTACGACAAGTCGGGCGAGGAGCACTACAACATCATCTCCGCCCTGCACAAGTCGCTGCGCGGCTCCGACCCGGACGCGGCGCTCTACTGGCTCGCGCGCATGCTCGAGGCCGGCGAGGATCCGCTCTACGTGGCGCGCCGGATGGTGCGCTTCGCCTCGGAGGACGTGGGGCTGGCCGACCCGCAAGCTCTGGCCGTGGCGGTGGCCGCCAAGGAGGCCGTGCACTTCATCGGCATGCCCGAGGGCGAGCTGGCGCTCGCGGAGGCGGCGGCCTACCTGGCGACCGCCCCCAAGAGCAACGCCGTGACGCTCGCCTATAGCCGCGCCAAGCAGGACGCGCAGGCGACGCTGGGGGAGCCCGTGCCCCTGCACATCCGCAATGCGCCCACGCCCCTCATGGGGGAGCTCGGCTACGGCGCCGGCTACCGCTACGACCACGACGAGCCCGACGCCTTCTCGGGCCAGCGCCACCTGCCCGAAGCGCTCGGGAACGCACGCTACTACGAGCCCACGGGCCGCGGGCGCGAGGCGGAGATCGCCAAGCGCCTGGCGCGCTGGCGCGAGCTGCGCGAGAGCCGCGCGGCCGAGCCGCCGCCGGCGGACCGGCCCGAGACGTTATCTTGAGGCAATGGTGAGAGCGAGCCGCAGCCCGGAGCGCATGTTCGCGCCGCGCGACTTCCGCGCCGATCCCGAGCGCGCGCTGCTGGTCGGCGTGACGCTGGCCGGCCGCGGCGGCGTGCGCTCGCCGGTCCACGCCGGCGAAGAGCCGCTCGAGGAGCTGCGCCGGCTCGTCGAGAGCGCGGGGGGGAGCGTCGTGGAGGCCGTGCGCCAGACCCGTCCGGCGGCCGACCCGGCCACCTACGTCGGGCGCGGGAAGGCGGAGCAGGTGCGCGACCTGGTCGCGGCCTCGGGGGCGGAGATGGTGGTCTTCGACACCGACCTCTCGCCGGCGCAGGGGAAGAACCTCGAGGAGCTGTTCGGCGTGCGGGTCGTGGACCGGAGCGAGATCATCCTCGACATCTTCGCGCGCCGCGCGCGCACCCGCGAGGCGCGGCTGCAAGTCGAGCTGGCCCAGCTCCAGTACCTGCTGCCGCGGCTCAAGCGCATGTGGACGCACCTCTCGCGCATCCGCGGCGGCATCGGTTTGCGCGGGCCCGGCGAGACCCAGCTCGAGGTCGACCGCCGGACCATCCGCACCAAGATCGGTCACCTGAAAGAGAAGCTGGCGGGCATCGAGCGGCGGCGCGTCACCCAGCGCCGCGGCCGCGTCGAGCAGTTCAACGTGGCGCTCGTGGGCTACACGAACGCGGGCAAGTCCACGCTCCTGAACCGGCTCGCCGGAGCGGAACTGGCGGCCGCCGACCGGCTCTTCGACACGCTCGACGCCACGACGCGGCGCGTGCCGCTCGACGAGCGCCACGCGTTCCTGCTGACCGACACGGTCGGCTTCGTGCGCGACCTCCCGCACCACCTGGTCGCCTCCTTCCGGGCCACGCTCGAGGAGGTGGTCGAGGCCGACCTGCTGCTCCACGTCGTGGACGTCTCCGATCCGGAGTACGAAGAGCGGATGGCCGTCGTAGCCGAGGTCCTGGAGAGCCTCGGCGCGGCGGACGCGCCGCGCCTCGCGGTCTTCAACAAGGCCGACCGGCTGGATCCGGACGCGCGGGAGGCCGTCCTGCGCCGGGCGCGGGCCACGCACGAGGAGTCCGTCGTTACCTCGGCCCTCTCGGGCGGGGGTCTCGCGGAGCTGCGCGGCGAGCTGGCGCGGCGGCTGAGCGAGCTCGAGGAAGAGGTCTGGCTCTCGCTTCCCGCCTCCGACGCGCGCGGCCTGGCGCGCCTCCACGATCGGGGCGCCGTCCTGGAGCGGCTGTTTCGGAACGGGCGCGTGGAGGTGCGCTTCGCGGGACGCAGAGCGGAGGTCGCGCGGCTTCGCCGGGAGGGCCTGGTGCGCCGGCCGGCCGACCGGTGACGGTCGCGATCCTGGGCTACGGCCAGCTCGGCCGCGCGCTCGCGCTGGCCCTGACGGCCGAGGGCGACCACGCGGTTCGCGTGTGGACGCGCGGGCCGACCGCAGGCTCCGCCCGTGCCCGCGGCGCGCGCTTCTTCGCGGCCGGCGAGCTCGCGCCAGCGGTGCGCGACGCCGACCTCGTCTGGCTCGCCGTGTCCGACCGCGCCCTGGAGGACCTCGTCGAGCGCCTCGCGGCGCTGGAGGTCGCCTGGCAGGGGAAGGCCGTGCTCCATTCCTCGGGCGCGGCTTCCGCCGAGGTGCTGAGGCCCCTCGCCGAGCGGGGAGCCGAGACGGCCGCCTGCCACCCGCTCCGCGCGCTGGCTTCCGCGGAGGACGGTCGCCCCCTCAGGGCCGGCGCGGCCGGCGGCCGCCTGTTCGAGGGGGCTCCCTTCACGCTGGAAGGATCCCCCGCCGCCCTCGAGACGGCGGAGCGCCTCATCGACGGGCTGGGCGGCCTGCCCCTCGCCTCGTGCGTCGTCGATCGCGCGCTCTACCATCTGGCCGCCGCCGTTGCCTCCAACTACGGCGCGCTCCTGCGCGACTGGTCCGCGCGGCGCTTCGAGTCGGCGGGACTTTCCGCGGCCGACGCCGCGCGGGCGGCGGACGCCCTGCTCACGAACGCGGTCGCGAACGCGCGCGCCTCGGCCGACCGGCTGCCGCTCACGGGTCCCATCCGACGCGGCGACCTGCCGACCGTGCGCGCGCACCTCTCGCGCCTCTCCGGGGCCGAGCGCCTGGCCTACGCGGGGCTGGGGCTGCTCCTCCTCGAGACGGCCGCGGAGAGCGGCTCCTCGGTGGAGATGGCCGAGCTGCTCCGGCGGGCGGCGGACGAGGCGCTCGCCCCCGCATCCGCCGACGGGACGGGCGCGCGATGATCCCCCCCTCGAAGACGACGCTCAAGGTCAACGTCGACCACGTGGCCACCCTGCGCGAGGCCCGGAAGGGCTCCGAGCCCGAGCCCCTCGAGGCCGCGCGGGCGGCGCTGGCGGCGGGCGCCGCCGGGATCACCCTGCACCTCCGGCAGGACCGGCGCCACGCGCAGGAACACGACCTGGCCGCCCTGCGCGAGCGGCTGCGGACCGAGATCAACCTGGAGATGGCGGCCGTTCCCGAGATGCTGGCCATCGCCCGCCGCTACCGGCCCGAGCAGGTGACGCTCGTCCCGGAGCGCCGGGAGGAGGTCACGACCGAGGGCGGGTTGCGCGTCGCGGGAGCCCGCGAGGTCGAGGAGGCGGTGGCCGAGCTGCGGGCGCTGGGCATCGTGGTGAGCCTCTTCATCGACCCCGAGCCGGCCGAGATCGAAGCCTCGGCTCGCTGCCGGGCCCATGCCGTGGAGCTCCACACGGGCGCCTACGCGAACGCTCCGGCCGGCGAGTCGGCCCGGTCCGAGCTGGCACGGCTCGAGCGGGGTGCCCTGGCCGCCGCCGGCGCCTCGCTGCGGGTCTTCGCGGGCCACGGTCTGAACTACGCGAACGTGGGCCCCGTGGCCGCCCTTCCCGAGGTCGCAGAGCTCAACATCGGGCACGCGATCGTTTCGCGCGCCGTGCTGGTGGGCTTCCAGGACGCGGTGCGCGAGATGCTGGAGCGGATGGCCGGCGGTGGGGCCGGGGTCTGACCCCGCCTGGGCCTTTCGCCGCGTTGACTTGACCCGATCCGCCGCTATAGTTGTCGAGCGTTTCGACGGCTAGAACCCCTGGCCCACGAGGTGCCGGCACATGGAGCAGGCGCGCGACGGCTACCGCAGATTCCTCGAAGTGCAGGTGGAGGCGCTGCAGGAGCAGCTCTACGGTCTGGAGCGCGATCCCGAGCAGGTCGAGTACCTGAAGTCAATCCTGCGGGTCTGCCAGCGGCTCCGGCACGCGCGCGAGACCGACGAGCCGGAGGCCGTGCGGCTGCTGCGCAACGCCGTCGAGAAGGTGACGCTTCATCTCGGACGCGCCTCCGCGCGGGTCTCGCAGGACATCCTGGATTTCTACGTCGACACCTTCGACCTGCTCGAGGACGTCGTGCGGCGCTGGCCGGCGCACCTCGCCTTCGACCGCGCGCGCTACGCCGACCGCGTGCGCGGCCTGATGGACCTGGAAGCGCCGCCGGCCGGCGCCCGAACGGACGCGGCAGTCGCGGAAGCCGGCCTCGAGGCCCCGACCGAAGGATTCCGCGAGGGTGAGCCGGTCGAGGTGACGCTGCCCGAGGAGCGGATCGAGGCGGCACCCGGCCCGGCCGGACATCCCGCGCAGGCCGAGGAGGAGCGCGAGGTGCCGACCTGGACCGACGCTCCGGCCGAGGGCGGTCTGGAAGTGCTCGCCGCGCGCGATCTCGTCGAGGCCGAGCGCGACCTCTTCGTGTCCGCGAACCTGGCCGAGATCCTGTCCGAGCCGTGGAGCGGGCCCTCCGCGCCGGCGCGCGCCGCCACGGCAGCGCCCGCCGGGGGCCTGGCGGCCAGCTACGCGACCTTCGAATCGCTGCGGGGCGGCGCCACGCGTCCGGCGGCGCAGCCGGGCGAGGCGCAGGCCGCCCTGAGCAGGCTGCGCGACGTTCTGGACGCGTTCTCGATGTCGCTCACCGACCTGGATCGGGCCTCGACGCACCTGCTGGCGCACGATCCGCAGACCCTCGGCCACGAGACCCTCGCAAGCCTCGCCCAGCGGCTCGAGCTCGAGAAGCAGAAGCTCACGGGCGTCTTCGATCGAACCATCGAATCCTTCCGGGCGGGAGCCGTGTAGAAGAAGATCCCGAGCGCCGCGGATCGCAGGCGGAACGGAAGTTGCAGGCCATGGCTGCGGGTTGGTCATGGCTTTTTTCTCCCCCGAAAGGAAGATCGTGAACGCCAAGCCCGCTCTCAGATCGCAAGTCCCATCCCCACCCGCCGCGGAGCGCGGCGCTGCGGCCGGCCGCGACGCCTCCGCCAACGGCCGCGCCGGCGGCGCTCCCAAGAACAGGCCCGGCCGCCGCTCGGAGGCGCTCGACCCGGGACGGGTCACGCTGGCCCAGGTGCGCGCCAGCGCTCAGGTCAACCACTACATCGACCGCGCGAACGAGATCCTGGGCGCGATCGGCTACACGGAGCACGGCAAGCGCCACCACAAGCTCTGCGCCAAGCGCGCCCGCGAGCTGCTCGAGGCCCTGTCGCAGCCGGCTCGCACGTGCGAGCTCGCCGAGATCGCGGCCTACCTGCACGACATCGGCAACATCGTGAACCGCAACTGGCATGCGCAGTCGGGCGCCCAGATCGCGCACTCGATCCTGCGCGGCATGGGCATGCCCGTGGAGGAAGTCACCGAGATCATCGCCGCGATCGGCCATCACGACGAAATCGACGGGGCCCCGGTCAGCGCCGTCGCCTCCGCGGTCATCATCGCCGACAAGTCCGACGTGCATCGCAGTCGCGTGCGGGAACGGTCCACGATCAACTTCGACATCCACGACCGCGTGAACTACGCCGTGACACGCTCGGTCCTGAGCGTCGAGACACGCGGTCGGGAGATGGAGGAGGCCATCCAGGAGGCCGATGCGCCGCCGCCGGTCGCGGGACTCATCACCCTGCATCTGACGATCGACACGCGCATCTCGCCGGTGATGGAGTACTTCGAGATCTTCCTGCCCCGCATGATCCTGTCACGTCGCGCCGCGGAGAAGCTCGCCTGCGTCTACAAGCTCCGGGTGAACGGGGCGGACTTCCTCTGAGCCCTCGCGCCCGCGAAGGGGGCCGCGCGTGAAATGGCGCCACTGGATCGGTGTCGCGATCAGCGTTGCCTGCCTGTGGTGGGTCCTGCGCGGCGTGAGCTGGCCCGCGGTCTGGGGCGCGCTGCGGACGGCCCGTCTCGAGTACCTGGCGGCCACCGCCGTGGGAGCGATCGTGGTCGGCGTCCTGATCCGCGCCCTGCGCTGGCGCGTGTTCCTGCCGCCCGCCACGCACGTGCCCGCGCGCGAGCTCGTGAACGCCACCGGCATCGGGCTCATGGCCAACAACGTGCTGCCCGCCCGCATGGGGGAGTTCGTGCGCGCCTACGTCCTCGGGCGGCGCTCCTCGGTCCCCGTGACCACCGCCTTCGGCAGCCTGTTCGTGGAGCGCCTGTTCGACGCGGCGGCGCTCGTGCTCATCCTGATCACCGCGATCGCGCTGGCGCCCGTGCCCGAGTGGATGATCGTGCTGGCCCGGATCGGTGGGGCGATCTTCCTGCTGCTGCTGCTCTTCGAAGTCCTGCTGATCGTGTATCCGCGCGTCTTCTTCCGGGTGCTGCACGCCACGACCGCCCGTTTCCTGCCTCCCCGCTGGGAGGCGGAGCTGGAGGGACTGCTGAGCAAGTTCGTCGAGGGCTTTCAGCTCCTGCGCGAGCCGCGCCGCGTCGCGGTGGCGCTGCTCCTGACCTTTCTTCTGTGGGGAGCCAACGGCTTTCTCTTCTACCTGGGCTTTCTGGCGTTCGACCTGGGTCGCGTCGGCGTGGACGGGGCGATGATCGTCCAGTCCGTGGCCGCCCTGGGCATCAGCATCCCGTCGTCGCCCGGCTTCATCGGCACCTTTCAAGCGTCCGTGGTCAAAGCGCTCTCGGCGTTCGGAGTGGACAAGGATCTGGCCCTGAGCTACTCCATCGGCTATCACATCTCGCAGTACCTGCCGGTGACGCTCTACGGCTTCTACCTGGCCTGGCGGGCCAACCTGAGCTGGCGCGAGATCGAGACCAGCGAGGAGCGGGTTGAGGAGAGGCTCGGCGACGCGGCCGAGATCGCGTGAGGAGAGGCTGGCGATGAGGCTCGGCAACGGCCGTCGCTCGACACGCTTGCAGGCGCCCGCGAAGATCAACCTCGGGCTGCACGTGCTGGGCACCCTGTCCGACGGCACGCACTCCGTGGCGACGATCTACCAGGCCGTGGACCTCTTCGACGACGTCGAGCTGGCCCTCGTGGACGAGGGCGTGCGGATCTCCGTGCACGGCCAGCGGCGCGAGGGAGTCCCGGATGGCGAGGACAACCTGGCCGCCCAGGCCGCGCAGGTGCTGCTCGAGGCCGCGGGCGTTGACCGCGGTGTGGAGATCCGTCTCACGAAGCGCATTCCGCCCGCCGCGGGTCTGGGTGGAGGGTCCTCGGACGCCGCGGCCGTCCTGCGCGGGCTGACGGACCTGCTGGGGCTCGGCATGTCGCTGGACGACCTGGCCGAGCTCGCGGCCGGGCTGGGGGCCGACGTGCCGTTCTTCCTGTATGGCGGCACGGCCTTCGGATACCATCACGGCAGCCACCTGCTGGCGCTGCGGCCGCCGCCCTCGCTGGCCGGGCTGATCGTGGTTCCCGACGTGCAAGTCTCGACCTTCTGGGCCTACCACGCCTGGGACCTGGAGGCTCGCAAGCACCCGCCGGCCGCCGGGAGCCGGTGGCGGCGCGCCGACCTGGACGTCCAGAACCTGGCGGCCTGCCGCAACGACTTCGAGCCGCTGGTCTTCGCCAAGTTCCCCGAGATCGAGAGCCTGCACCGCACGCTGATCGAGGGCTCGCCGGTCGTCGCCCGGGTGTCGGGGACGGGCTCGGCCTGCTTCGCGCTCTACCCCGACGGCGAGCGGCGCGACCGGGAGGCCGACCGCCTGCGGGACGCCTATCGGAACCGGCCGGAGTACGGTATTTTCAGGGTCCGGTTCTTTTCGGGAGGCGTCGAAGCCCTGGACTGAGCGGCTCCGGGACGGCGCGCGCCGCGCCGTCGCTCGCGGGCGCGGCGGCCCGTTGGGGCGTCGGCAAGCGGTAAGCCACCAGATTTTGGATCTGGCATTCGGAGGTTCGAATCCTCCCGCCCCAACGGGGCGCGGACCCGCCCGGCCCCCTGCCAGCGGCCCGTCCCCATGCGGAGGCCAACGTGATCGACCGGCGGCGCATCGTCCGTGGCGCCTGGGCCGTGCTCGCCGCAGCCACGCTCTTCGGCTGCAGCAGCGGAGACGGTCCGTCCGGGCCCACACCGCCGCCCCCCCCGCCCGCCCCGGGTTTCCGCACCACTCTGAATCTCGCCCCCGAGGGTCCCACTGCCGGCGCCGAGTTCGAGGCCGCGCTGGGCTACGAGCTGCCGGCCGGCTCGGCCCCGCTCGGAGCCTACGTCGTGGAGCTTCGCTTCGATCCCGCCCGCGTGAGCTTCGTGGCCGCCGATCCGTCCATTACGAACGGACGCGTCGTCAACCAGCTGGGCGCACCCACGGGAACGATCATCGTAGCGGGAGCCACCAGCGGCGGCTTCGCCGACGGGCTCCTCCTCAAGGGCAGCTTCCGGGCGCGCGCGGCCGACGTCGCCGCCTCCGACCTGAGGCTCACGCTGCGCGAGGCCGTGGACACGCAGCTCCGCGAGCTGCGGCCCTAGCTCCGACCGGCTCCCGCGACCCGCCCGCGGCCGTCCTCACTCCTCCCGCTCGAACAGCGCCGCCGACTCCTCCTTGCGGGCTCCCTTCTCGTCCGCCACGGCCACGCTGGCGCCCGACCAGATGGCGGCCGAGCCGTAGCGGCCGGCGCGGTCCAGCGCGTAGAAGCTGACGTTGAAGTTCGGGCGGCCGTCGTCCTTCTGGAGCCGCTTGTCGAGGTTGTTCTCAACGATCCGGCGGCAGGCCTCCAGGCAGGCATCCTTGGGGTGCATCCCGCCTCGCATCCGCTCCACGACCAGGAACGACGACAGGTTCAACAGGTTGGCCTCACCGCGCCCGGTGGAGCCGGCCGCGCCGACATCGCCGTCCACGTAGAGGCCCGCGCCCAGGATCGGCGAGTCTCCGACACGACCCGGAATCTTGAAGAAGAGGCCGCTGGTGGTGGTCACGCCGGCGATCCGGCCGGAGGCGTCCACGGCGTCGCAGTTGATGGTGCCGTAGACGTTCTCGCGGATCCGGTTCCGGCTCACCCCGGGCGTGGTGGTGGTGGGGTAGAAGTAGTCCTCCTCGCCGTAGCGGCGGATGAAGTCCTGCACCGCGGGCGAGAGGCTCTCGATCGGAGGCGGCAGGTAGTCGTCCCTGGCCGAGACCGCACCCTTCCAGTAGCGGTAGAGCTCGCGCGTGAAGGGGGTGTTCAGGTCCTCCTCCGCGAAGCCCTGAAGCTTCGCGAACTCGAGCGCGCCTTTTCCCACGAGCAGCACGTGGTCGGTCCTCTCCATCACGAGCTTCGCCACCTTCGAGGGCGTCTTGATCCCCTCCAGAGCGGCCACGCCGCCGCCGCGCTGGGTGGGCCCGTGCATGCAGCAGGAGTCGAGCTGGATCACGCCGTCGGCATTGGGGATGCCCCCGTAGCCGACCGTGTAGTCGTCGGGGTCCTCCTCGACCAGGTTGACGCCCGCGATCACCGCGTCGAGCGGGTCGGCGCCGCGCGCGATCTCGTCGAAGGCGCGCCCGACTGCGTTCACGCCGTTCCCGCTGGCCACGACCACGGGCCGCGCCTCACGGAGCGGGACGGGCGAACGCCGGCGCCCGGGTCCGCCCGGCGGAGCGGGCGGGGGAGGCTCGGTCACCGACGGCAGGACCGCCGCCAACGAGGCGGCTGCGCCTGCCCGCAAGAAGCGACGCCGCGTGAGCTCGGGATGCGCGGGACGGTCGGTCATGGGAGCTCCTGATCCTGAGAGAGGACGAGGGAAGGGCGGCTCGCTCGGCCACCGCACCGCGCGCGCGGCGGGCACGCGCTCGTAGGTTGGACGGACGGCGTCGGTATATTGCCGAGCGCCCGGGTGGCTGTAAACGCGCGTCCGGCCCTCCGGGGCCGGCGGCCGGGCGACCCTCTGGCCGGAGCACCGAGCCCGTGGAGATCGGCGCCGCAACCATCTCGCCGCGCGACCCCGACCGCGAGCGCGGAGGCTCGACCCGCCTCGACCGCCGCGTCCTCCTGGCGTGGTGCCTCTACGACTTCGCCAACTCCTGGTACGTGGCCGTCATTCCGGCCACGATCTGGTCCGCCTACTACGCGACCTACGTCGTCGGCAACGAAACGGGTCTGGGCGACGCCTGGTGGGGGCGCGTGGTCTCGGCCACGATGCTCTTCGTGGCGGTCACCTCGCCCGTGCTGGGATCGGTCGCCGACCACCTCGGCATCCGCAAGGGGCTGCTCATCGGCTACGCGCTGGCCTCGATCGCGGCCACCGCCCTCCTCGCGACAGTCGAGCGCGGCATGATCCTCTACGGGTTCGTGCTCAGCTTTGTCGCCAACGTCGGGTTCGAGGGCTCGCTGCTCTTCTACAACGCCTACCTGCCCGAGATCGCGCCCCGCGCCTATCAGGGCCGCGTCTCGGGCTGGGGCTTCGGCACGGGCTACGCGGGAAGTTTTCTGGCTCTGCTCTGCGCGCTGCCGCTCGTCTCCGCCGGGCGCTACGACCAGGCCTTCCTGCTGGTGGCCGCCGCCTACCTCGTGTTCATCGTGCCGGCCTGGATCTGGCTCCCGGCGCAGCGGCGCTCGACGCTCGGCTTCGTCGCCGCGGCGACCGAAGGCGTGCGGGGCACCTGGCGCACCTTCCGCGACATCCTGAAGATCCGCCCTCTGCGGCGGTTCCTGCTCGCCTACTTCCTGTTCGAGGACGGCGTCAACACGGTGATCTTCTTCTCGTCCATTTTCGCCAAGACGACACTGGGCTTCCCGATGCCGGACCTCATCAAGCTCTTCCTGCTGGTGCAGGCGTCGGCGCTGGTCGGGGCGTTCCTGTGGGCCCGACCGACCGACCGCTGGGGCCCGAAGCGCGTGCTCATGATCATGCTCGTCCAGTGGGTGCTGGTGATCGTCGCGGGCTATCTGGTCCGCACGCCGACCCAGTTCTTCGTGATCGCCGCCGTGGCCGGCACCGGCCTGGGCCCTGTTCAGGCCGCCGCGCGCACATTCATGTCCACACTCATCCCGCACGGACGGGAGGGTGAGTTCTTCGGCTTCTACACGCTGTGCGGGAAGAGCGCCTCGGTGCTTGGCCCGCTCCTCTTCGGAACGGTCTCCTACGCGACGGGCGGGAACCAGCGTCTGGCGCTGCTCTCGATCCTGCCGCTCTTCGTGCTCGGCGGGCTGATGCTGGGCGGCGTGAGGGCGGGCGGGCCGACCGAAGCGGCGCGTCCGCTGGCTCCCCCGTGAGGCGCTAGCGACGCTTGACGACGAGCTTGGACTGGACGCTCTTGACGCCCGGCACCGAGCCCGCGACCAGCACCGCTTCGTCGCGCAGGTGGGGCGCCGAGACGCTGCCCGCCAGGACGACGAGGCCCTGCGCGGTCGCGATCTGGATGTCCTCCCGGGCCAGCGCCGGCGCCTGAAGCATGGCGTGCCGGACGTCCTCGGCGAGCTTCTCGTCGGGTGTGAGCGGGCGGGGCGCGTCCACCGACGGCGCCCGGTCAGCTGGCGGAGTCCCGCCGGCCTGGTCGGGGGGGCGTCCGCAGCCCGCGGCCGTGAGGGCGCCTCCCAGGAGTGTTGCGAGCGCCAGCGCCGCAATGCGGTCGCGAGATCGGTCTCGGATCGGGTGCGCGGGCTGCGTCATGGGTCGGCTCCCTTCTCGAGAGGGGAAGAGGTGCGGAAGAAGGGCCGCCAGCGTGCCTCGGGGGGAGCCGGCGTGGCCAGGCTCACGATCACCAGCGCCGCCACCGAGGCCGCCAGCGCGAAGAACACGGTGTCGTACGCGGCCAGCGCGGCGGGCACGGCGCCGGCGCGCTTCAGGCCCTCCCAGGCCAGCGTCGCCAGCATGCCGGCCGCGATCGAGGCCACGCCGCCCGCGGCCGTCGCCCGCTTCCAGAAGAAGGCCGCCAGGACCGCGGGCGTGATCCCGGCCCCGTACATGGTGTAGGCGTAGAGCGCCATCTGCAGGATCGTATCGAAGAAGCGCAGCTGCGCCCAGGCCACCACACCCAGCAGCACGACGACGCCGCGCAACAGCCAGGCCGCCCTACGCTGGCTCATGTCGGGGTCCACGAACCTGCGATAGACGTCGTGGACCAGGCTCGTGGCGGGGATCAGGAGGAACGAGTCGCCGGTGTCCACGATGACGCCGAGCACGGCCGCCAGCAGGAGCGCGCCCAGGCCGATGGGCAGCACGTCCGTGACCAGCCGCAGCACGACCGTCTCGGTCCCGCGTCCAGCGCCGGTGTCGAGGCCCGGCAGGTAGAGCGAGCCCGCGACGGCGATGGCCACGATCAGGCTTTCGACGAAGATCGTTCCTGCGAGCCAGCCCACGACGGCGCGCTCGGCCGCTCTGCCGCTCCTGGCCGAGAAGAAGCGCTGGTACATGTTCGCCTCCCCGAGGATCAGGATGAGCGCCGGCAGCGCCAGGCCGAGACCCGCCGGGATCGAGAGCGTGCCGAGCGGCGAGAGCTTCTCGGGGGGCAGCTCCGCGAAGAGCGCCTGCAGGCCGCCGCGCCCCGCCGCCAGGTGGCCGAGCGTGAGCACGAGCCCCACGAGCAGGATGACGCCGTTCACGACGTCGGTGTAGGCGATCGACACGATGCCGGCGATCGCCGTATAGAGGACGATGAAGATCGCGGTGATGAGAATGCCGGTGTCCACGTCCATGCCGGTCACGAGGTTCAGCACCATCCCGCCGCCGCGGTACTGGTAGCTCACGATGGCGGTGTAGGCGACGATCGTCACCAGCGTTCCGAGCACGCGCGCGGCGGGGCCGTAGCGGGCTTCGAGCATGTCGGGGACCGTGTACTGGGCGAAGGCCCGCGCGCGGCCCGCGATCAGGTAGAGCACGATGATCGCGCTCCAGGCGCCCGCCGAGAACCAGAGGGCCGAGAAGCCCATCCGGTAAGCGAGCCCCGCGCCCCCGAGGATCGAGCCGGTTCCGATCCAGGTGGCGAGCAGCGTGCCGACGAGCACGAAGGTGGACATGCGCCGGCCGCCCACCACGAACTCGTCCTGCGTGGCGACCTTGCGGCCGCGCCAGAGCCCGACGCCGACGAGCGCGATCAGATAGCCGAGGCAGACCAGCTGGTCGAGAGCGGCGCGGCTCACGCAGGGGCTCCGCTGGATCGGACGGGGGAGAGACGGGCGCGGCGCCGAGCTCGAGTTCCCTGCTCCGCGGGGCGCCCGCGAAAAGCGATAACTTTAGCCCCGCGAGAACGGAAAGGTAGGTGGCCGTGATCCAGACTCCGAAGCCGTCCGCGCCGCCGCCGATGTTGACGGTGGATCTGACGTGGAGCGGCGACCATCGGTTCGAGTCCCGCGGCAGAGCCGCGCGCGGACAGGTGGACGGCGACGGCGCCGCCGCTCCGTCACCCATGGAGACCTTGCTCGCGGCACTCGCCTCCTGCGCCGCGGCCGACATCGTGGACATCCTCCGCAAGGGCCGTCAGGACCTGCGCGCGCTCTCCGTCCAGCTCACCGGTGAGCGAAGCACGGAGGTGCCGCGCCGCTTCACGAGCTTCCGGGCGCGCGTGCGGGTGGTGGGTGCGGTCGAGCGCGCGAAGGCCGAGCGCGCGGCGGAGCTCGCGTTCGAGAAGTACTGTTCCGTGCGCGCCACACTCGATCCGGCGATCCCGCTCGAGATCGTGGTCGAGCTGGAGAAGGAGGCGCGCCCGTAGCTGCGGGATCCGCTTCGGAACCGTCCCGTCGGCGAGTCCCGCGCGCGGTGTGCCCGAGGCGCGGAGGTGGTCGGATGCTCAAACAGGCGTTCGAAAGCGGAATGTCGCGCGTCCTTCTCGGACCGCTGTTGCTGGTCGTGGTCATCGCAGCCCTCTTTGCACTGGCAATCCTGACCGCGCGACGCTGGGAGCACGGCGACTGGCGGGACCCGCGCACCGGCCAGCGCCACTGCCGAACGCCCGAGGAGGCCGTGGCCGGGTGGGCGAACAGCTATTCGCAGCGCGGACCACCGGAACGCAGGCGTGCGGAGCTCGCTCACCTGGAGAGCTGGGCGGCCAAGCATCCCCGGGACGTCAACCGCCTCTATTGGGCGAGCTGCCAGACCGCCATGCACGCGGCCGCCCAGTACGGCCGCGCCGACGTGGCCCGGGTGCTGCTCGCGCGCGGCGCCGACGTGAACGCGCGGGACGAGTACGGCGACGCGCCGCTCCACCTTGCGGCGCGCCACGGGAGGGTGGAGGTCGCGCGGCTGCTCGTCGAGAGTGGGGCGGATGTGAACGCCCGTGGGCAGTCGCGGGAGACGCCGCTCCATGCCGCGATCAAGGGGCTCTTCTCCCGCGAGGGCCTCGAGGGACGCCTCCAGGTGGCGCGCATGCTGCTGGCGCACGGCGCGGACGTAAATGCGCGCGACGGGAGCGGACGGACGCCGCTCCGGTACGCCGTGGGATCGACGACGCCGATCGACACCAGGGTCGCCCGCCCCATGACCGACCTGTTGCTCGCGCACGGGGCCGCGACCGAGGTCGCCGACCTCGAGCGCTCGACACCGCTGCACGAGGCGGCGTTCCATGGCGATACGGCTCTCGTCCGCCGGCTCCTCGAGCAGGGCGCGGCGCCGAACACGCTCAACCGCTTCACGACGCCGCTCGGCAGCGCGGCCCAAGGCGGGCACGTGGAGGTCGTGCGGCTGCTCCTCGAAAGCGGCGCCGACCCCAACCGGAGGAGCCCGGGCTCGCCGCTCGACTGGGAAGGGCTTCCGCTGGCCGCGGCGCTCACGAGCTACGCCGAGGAGCCCTCCGAGATGACCGCCCGGCGGCTCGCGGTTGCGAGGCTCCTGGTCGAACACGGGGCGAACCCCGGAGCGCGCAACAAGCGTGGCGAGACGTTGCTCCACGGGGCAACGTCCCGGGGGAACCCGGCGGAGGTGGATCTCCTGCTCTCGCTCGGGGCCGACCCCGACGCCGCCGACTCGGCAGGGTTCACGCCGCTCCACCGCGCGGTGGAGGAGGGGCAGCTCGAGATCGCCCGGCGGCTCCTCGTCGCGGGGGCGGATGCCGGCAGAACCGCTTCCGATGGAACGAGCCCCCGCGGCCTCGCGGCGGGGGACCCCGAGATGGAGGCCTTGCTGGGTGGACACGCGACGCGCTGATCGCGCCTGGCTCGCGGCAGTGGCCGTGCTCCTGCTCCTTTCGGGACTCGCCGTGTCCGGATGCCGCCGGGGCTGCGCGGACCGCGAGACCCGGCTCCTCTTCGAGGCCGCCTGGACGAACGATCTTACGACGCTCCGGCTGCTGCTGGCCGAGCAGCCCGACCTGGGCCGGGTGAAGGCGTGCGCTCCGCCGCAGGGGATCACGGCGCGGATTGTCAGGGCCGCATCGGGCGCGGGCACGACCACGCCCCTGCACCTGGCCTCCCGCCAGGGACATGCCGAGGCGGTGGAGATCCTGCTGGCCGCCGGCGCGGAGGTCGATGCGCGCAACGAGTCGAGCTTCACCGCTCTCCACCTGGCGTCGCAGTACGGGCATCTCGCGGCCGCCGAGCGGCTGGTCGCGGCGGGGGCCGACGTGAACGCTCCCGGGAACGGTGGCATCACGCCCCTGCACCTGGCGGCCGCCCACGGCCGCATGGGGGTGGCCAAGCTCCTGATCGAAGCCGGCGCGCACGTGGATGGGCGCGAGGGCGGGGGCTGGACCCCGCTCCACCGCGCGGCCAGCGAGGGTCACGCGAACCTGGTTCGCCTCCTGCTCGCCCACGGTGCCAATGTGAATGAGGCCGACCAGCAGGGGGCCACTCCCCTTCACTATGCGATCATCGGGCGCCACGACGAGGCGATCCAGCTCCTGATCGCGCGCGGCGCTGACGTCCGGCGGAGCGGGCAGCACACCGCCCCGCTGACGTTGGCCGTCATGTACGGCACGCCCGAAGAGGTGCGGCTGCTCCTCGAGAAGGGAGCGTCCCCCGATCAGCGGGACGCGAGCGGCCAGGCGCCGCTCGAGCTCGCGATCCAGGAGCGGATTCCGGCGGAAGAGGACCGCCGCGAGCCGGATCGGCAGATCGTGACGCTCCTCCTCGACCACGGCGCGAGGGTCGATCTGCGAGGGAGGGACGGCGACTCTCCGCTCCACCGCGCGGCGGCCGCGGGCAGGGGGGACCTGACGGGCATGCTGCTGGACCGAGGGGCGCCGATCGACGCCCGCAACGAATGGGGCTGGACGCCGCTCTTCTTCGCGGTCACGCGGCGCCACCCGGACGTCGCCGACCTTCTCTTGCGACGGGGTGCGAACCCGAACGCCCGGAGCCGGTCCGGGACGACTCCGCTGAGCGAAGCCTGGGGCGACGCGGAGGCGCAAGCCTTGTTGCGGCGCTACGGCGGCCGCTAGCGCCGCCCGGTCTCGGGCGGGTCCGCCCGGTCGACACGGTTGAATCGCGACTCGATGCCAGTCGGCGGTCCGCCGCGGGCGCGCCACCGGGTCGCGCACCGGAACTGCTTGCCTGCGCGGGATATAGCGGGGCTCCGCCGGTTGACCGCCGACAGACCGGCTGCTAACTTCACGGGCTTTCCACGCACCCGGACACGTGGGGAGGGGGGATGCTCGTCACCCGCGACATGAAGCTCCTCTCGGGTACCGCCAACCGGCCGCTGGCCCAGGAGATGGCGGACTACCTGAGGATGGAGATTTGCGACGTGGAGACGCGGAAGTTTGCGGACGGCGAGATCTTCGTGAAGATCAACGACAACATCCGGGGGGCGGACGTCTACATCGTCCAGCCCACGAACCCGCCGGCCGACTACCTGATGGAGCTCCTGCTCCTGCTGGACGCGGCGCGGCGTGGCTCGCCCTACAAGATCACCGCCGTCATCCCCTACTACGGGTACGCGCGCGCGGACCGCAAGGACCAGCCGCGGGTGGCGATCGGGGCGAAGCTGGTGGCGAATCTGATCACGGCGGCGGGCGCCGATCGGGTCATGACCGTGGACCTGCACAGCCACCAGATCCAGGGATTCTTCGACGTGCCTAGCGACCACCTGTACGGGTCGATCGTGTTCCTCGAGCACTACCGGACGAAGCGGTTGGGGGACAACCTGGTCATCGTGGGGCCGGACGTGGGCAGCGCCAAGATGGTGCGCGGGTTCGCGCGCCGCATGGACGCCACGATCGCGCTCATCGACAAGCGCCGCCCGGCGCCCAACGAGGCCGAGGTCATGAACCTGGTGGGCGACGTGCGGGGCCGCACAGCTATCGTGGTGGACGACATGATCGACACCGGCGGCACCTTCGCCCAGACGGGGTTTGCGCTGATCGAGAACGGCGCCGAGCGCGTGCTCGGTTGCGCGACTCACGCGTTGCTCTCGGGGAACTGCAGCGAGCGGCTGCAGGCCGCCCCCTACGAGGAGATCGCGGTCCTGGACACGATCCGCATCCCCGAGGAGCGCAGGTTTCCGAAGCTGCGGGTGCTGTCGGTGGCGCCCTTGCTCGCGCAGGCGATCTACAACAACCACGAATACCGCTCGATCAGCGCGCTGTTTCCGGACTAGCGCGCCGAGCAGGGCATCACGGCGGGCCGGCGGGATGCATCCCCGTCCCGTCACGCGAACGAAAGGACTGAGCGATGGCGAAATCGGCGACGATCGAGGCGGCTCCGCGGAACGCGACCGGGAAGGGCCCCGCGCGGGCGGCGCGCCGCGGCGGCCGCATCCCGGCGATCCTGTACGGGCACGGCGAGGCGTCGGTGCCCCTCACGGTGGACGCGCACAGCTTCGAGCGTCTGCAGCACGAGGTTTCGGTCGAGAATACGCTGATCGACCTCGCGCTCGAAGGTCAGGCGCCGATGAAGGTGCTGGTGCGCGAGGTCCAGCGGCACCCCTACCGCGACCTGGTCCTGCACGTGGACTTCTTCCACATCTCGATGCAGGAGAAGCTCACGGTCGAGGTGCCCGTGGTGCTGACCGGCACCGCGCGCGGCGTGCGGCTGAACGGCGGCATCCAGGACCACGCCATGCGCGAGATCGAGGTCCTCTGCCTGCCCAGCGACATTCCCGAGAAGATCGAGGTCGACGTGAGCGAGCTCGACATCGGGGACTCGGTGCGGGTCGGGGACATCCAGGTCCCGAACGTGCAGATCCTGGCCGACGCCGAGCAGGCCATCGTCACGATCGTCCCGCCGACGGTGATCGAAGAGGCCGCGCCCGAAGCGGTGGCCGCGGCCGAGGGCGCCGAGCCCGAGGTGATCGCCAAGGGCAAGGAGGAGGAAGGCGAGGCCGCGCCGACGAAGGGGGAGAAGCCCGAGCGGGGCGAGCGGCCCGAGCGGGGCGAGAAGGCCGAGCGGGGCGAGAAGGCCGAGCGCGGCGAGAAGGGCGAGAAGGGGGAGAAGAGGTAGCGCGGTGTGGCCGATGCGCCGCGCAAGCTGGTCGTCGGGCTTGGCAACCCGGGTCCCGAGTACGAGGCCACGCGCCACAACGTGGGCTTTCGGATCCTCGACCGCGTGGCGGCCGACAACCGCTTCCCGGACTTCCACAGGAAGGGGCTCGGACTGGAGACGGTGGGGCGCCTGAACGGGGATCGCGTGGCGCTCCTGAAGCCGCTCACGTTCATGAACCTGAGCGGCGGTCTCGTAGCGCGGCGCCTCGCCGATCTGGGTCTCGCGCCGTCCGAGCTGCTGGTCTGCTACGACGAGCTGGCGCTTCCGCTGGGGCGGCTGCGGCTGCGTCCCGGAGGCTCGGGGGCGGGCCACAACGGCGTGCAGTCGGTGATCGACGCGCTCGGGACGCAGGAGTTCCCGCGCCTGCGGCTCGGCGTGGCGCCCGAGGGCCGCTTCACCGACCAGGTGCGCTTCCTGCTCTCCCCCTTCCGCAAGGCGGAGCTCGCGGCCGTGGGGGAGGGTGTGGAGCGCGCGGCTCGCGCGGTGGAGTGCTACTGCCGCGAAGGCATCCGGGCGGCGATGAACCGGTTCAACGCGCCGCCGGAAGCGTAATCTCCGGGCCGGCGGCGGTCTCGCCCGCTCGCCGAGGAAGACCAACGGCTCGCCGAGCGAGCCGCCGCCGGCTGATTCGCACGACCGCCGGTCGCCTCGCTCGTTCGCCATGAACCCCAATGGCTCGCCGAGCGAGCGACACGGCGGCCGCTCGTGGCGAACGCCCCAACGGCTCGCGGGGCGAGCCGCCGGCCGTGGGGCATGTCAGCGCCTCGCGAGCACCGGCCGACCGCATCCCTGTTCCGTCTCGAGTGGGCGGGACCGCACAGACCGAAGGGAGGCAAGGAAGACCTGATGAGGAACTACGAGACGGTGATCGTCTTCGACCCGGCGCTCGACGAGGAGAAGGTCTCGACCAAGGTGCAGGACATCGAGCGTCGGGTGCGCGAGGCGAACGGCGAGGTGCGCGCCACGAACCACTGGGGCAAGCGCAAGCTCGCCTATCCCATCGGCAAGAAGGAGAACGGCCTGTACGTGCTGCTGCAGTACACGAGCCCGGGCGGCGAGATCGCCGAGATCGATCGCGCGCTCAGGCTCGACGACACCGTGCTGCGCCATATGACGGTGGTCGGGCCCGACGAGGGCCTCGTGCAGCGCGCGGCTCAGGCCGCCGAGCGGGCCGCCCAGCGCCGCGTCCGCGGCCAGGAGGAAGAGGACTAGGCGCTCGCGGTCGAGATCCCAACCGGAATCCCCAGCGACGGAAGGACCGATGCCGGAAGACAGAACGAAACGCAAGAAGAAGAGGTCGAAGGACGCGAGCCTGCGGTTCCGCCGCAAGAAGACCTGCTATTGCTGCGAGAACCAGGTGCTGCTCATCGACTTCAAGGACGAAAGGCTGCTGCAGCGCTTCGTGAGCGACCGGGGGAAGATCGTCCCGCGGCGCATCAGCGGTGCCTGCGCCCGCCACCAGCGCGGCCTGGCGCGGGCCATCAAGCGCGCGCGCGAGCTGGCCGTTCTCCCCTACGTGGCCGAACAGGTCCAGTAGCGGCACGGTGGCCGCGGAGCCGGTCGCGGGGCCGTCCGCCGGGGACCCGTCGCCCGGGCCGCCGGCTCGGACGTCGAGGTATCCCTGGCGCGAGATCGCGTTCGCCGTGAGCGTGATCGCGCTCGGGCCGCCCGTGGCCATCCTGGCGTTCGCCTTTCCCTGCGCGGCCTTCTCCGCCAGCCTCGACCGGCGCCCGCGACGCTTCGCGGCGGGCCTCTTCGCGATCGTCCTTCCGGTGCTCGTCGCGATCCAGCTTCCTCAGACCCGCTTCTTCGTGGCCATGGCCGTGCTCGCGGTGGCGGGCGTCTTCGTCGCTCTAAAGACGCAGGAGCGCGTGGGCTACGCCGAGGCGGCGCTGGCCACCTTCGGCGCGCTGGCGGCCAGCACGGCGCTCTGGCTGGTGATCGACCCCGGCTTCCTGGCCAGCGTGCGCGCCGCGATCGAGTCCGTCACCCTGCGGGTGGGGCGCGGCTGGGTGGACTGGATGGCGCGCTCCGGCGACCTGGACGCCGCGGGCCGGGCGCTGGCCGAGGAAGTGGCGGCCGGCACCGCACGCTGGTACGCCAGGCTCTGGCCAACGGGCGCCTTCCTGGTCCTGTGGCTCGGCCTGGGCGCTTCGCTGGAGCTGGCCGCGCGCTGGGGGCGCGGCGAGAGTCACGCGCGGGAACGGGTGGCTCTGAACGAGCCCTTCGCCGCCTTCCGGCTCTCCGATGCGTGGGTCTGGATCCTGATCGCCTCGATGGCCGCCTTTCTCCTGCTTCCGCGCGGGACGGTCGCCGCGGAGGCGGCCCTGAACGCCGCCCTGATCGCCACCGGACTCTACGCGTGCCAGGGCTTCTCGGTCGTGATATATTACCTCGAACGGCGAGGGATCGGGCCGCTGCGCCGAACGCTGGGCCTCACCGCGGCGTTCGTGCTGCTGCCGATCCCGTTGCTGGTGATCGCCCTGTGTCTGGGGCTGGCCGACGTCTGGGTGGATGCCCGCCGCGGTCCCGCTCCGGACGTACCGGCCGAGCCCGGGGGCTGAGCCCCAACCCGATCCACCCGGAGGTTTCCTTGCAGGTCATCCTGCGCAAGCCCGTCGAGAAGCTGGGACATCCCGGCGAGGTCGTGAAGGTCGCGCCGGGGTACGCGCGCAACTTCCTCGTCCCGCGGGGCCTCGCCTATCCGGCCTCGGCCGCGAACGCCAGCCGCGTGGCCCACGAGAAGAAGGCACTCGAGACCCGGCTCGCGCGCGTACGCGAGGAGGCCGTCCGTGCGGCGGAGAGGCTGGCGGACGTCTCGCTCACCTTCGTGGAGCGAGCGGGAGAGGAGGATCAGCTCTACGGCTCGGTCGGGGCGGAGCGCATCGCCGAGAAGCTGGCCGAGATGGGACATCCCGTGCAGCGCCGGCACGTGCAGCTCGAGGAACCCATCAAGGCGCTCGGCGTATACAGCGTCGAGGTGCGTCTGCATCCCGACGCGGCGGCGACCGTCAAGGTCTGGGTCGTTCGGGAATAGCCGCCGCGGCAGAACGTTTGAACCAGGAGTCGATGGGTCGGCTGACATCTCTCGTTCGCGTCCGTCCCGGCGGAGGAGCTTGGGGCTGAGCGCGCGCTCGCGCCTCCTCCGCCGTCCAGTGGCCGCGCTGCAGCGGCCGCGCGACCTCGCGGTCGCCGCCGCCGGAGCGGCGTCCGCCAAGAAGGCCGTGGACGTGGTCGTGCTGGGCCTGGCGGGGTTGACCGAGGCGGCGGACTACTTCGTGATCGCCTCCGGCGCCTCCGACACGCAGGTTCGGGCGATCGCGGAGAACGTGATCGAGGAGGTGGAACGGGGGGAGGGCGGGGGTCCCTGGCACGTGGAGGGGCTGGCCGCCGGCCGGTGGGTTCTTCTGGACTATATCGACGTCGTGGTGCACGTTTTTCACCACGAGATGCGCGAGTACTACCAGCTCGAGCGGCTCTGGGGCGACGCCGCACGGGTGGACTGGACGCAATGAGGTGACCTTGCCCCCGAAATCTTGTGCGCTCGCCGCGGCGCTGCGCGCGCTGCCCCTGCTGGTCCTCCTGCTCGTCCCGGCTTCCTCGGTCGAAGCTCAGTTCGGCAAGAACAAGGTCCAGTACGACAAGTTCGACTTCAAGACCCTCGAGACCGAGCACTTCCTGATCTACTTCTACCCGGAAGAAGAGCGCGCGATCTACGATGCCGCGCGCATGGCGGAGCGCGCCTATGGTCGGCTGTCGCGGGTGTTCAACCACACGTTCACCGAGAAGAAGCCGATCATCATCTACGCCTCGCATTCCGACTTCCAGCAGACGAACATCTTCGACTTCGAGATCAGCGAGGGCACGGGGGGCATCACCGAAGGACTGCGCGACCGGGTCGTGATCCCGTTCACGGGCTCCATGAAGGAGTTCGACCACGTCCTGACGCATGAGCTCGTGCACTCGTTCCAGTACGACATCATGCGGGTGGGCGCGCTCTCGCGCGGCGCCAATCCCTTCGCGAACCAGCCGCCGCTGTGGTTCATGGAGGGCATGGCCGAGTACCTCTCGATCGGCGACATCGACCCGCACACGGCCATGTGGCTGCGGGATGGGGCCTTGACGGGGTACCTGCCGACCCTCGACGAGCTCTCCTACGCGCAGGACATCCGCGTCTACCGCTATGGCCAGGCGGTGTGGTACTTCGTCGGCCATAAGTTCGGCGACGAGAAGGTCGGCGAGATCATGCAGAAGGCTCCGCTGGTGGGCTACCACGAGGCCTTCGCGTCGTCGCTGAGCCTGACCCCGGCCCAGCTCTCGGCGCAGTGGCTGGAGTCGGTGCGCCGCACGTACTTCCCGACCATCGCCCGCTTCACCCGGCCGCAGGACGCCGGCAAGCGGCTCACGAACCACGAGCGCGAGAAAGCGGGGTTCAACCTGGCCCCGGCGCTGTCCCCGGATGGAAAGCAGGTGGCGTTCCTCTCCGACCGGAACTTCTACCAGGACCTCTTCCTGGCCGACGCCGAGACGGGCAAGATCAAGACCAAGCTCGTATCGGGGAACCGCACCGAGAGCTTCGAGACGCTGCGCTTCCTGTCCGCGGGGCTCGCCTTCTCGCACGACGGACAGTACCTCGCCTTCACCGCCAAGGCCGGAGCCGAAGATGCGCTCTACGTCATGCGCATCAAAGGCCGCAAGATCGTGGGCCAGTACCGCTTCGGGCTGGAGGGCGTGCTCACTCCGAGCTGGTCGCCCGACGACTCGAAGATCGTCTTCGCGGGCCTCGACGGCGGGGTGACGGACCTCTTCATCGTGGACCGCGACGGCAAGAACCTCCGGCGCCTCACCGACGACACCTACATGGAGCGCGATCCGGTCTGGTCGCCAGACGGGCGGTCCCTCGCGTTCACCACCGACCGCGGGCCGGGAACCGACCTCCGCACGCTGGCATTCCAGCCGTCGGTGATCGGGATCTACGACCTGGAGCGCGACGCCATCACGCTGCTGCCGGAGCAGCTGGGCAAGAACATCAACCCGCAGTGGAGCCCGGACGGGAAGGCGCTGGCCTACATCTCGGACCGGACGGGAATCTCCAACATCTTCCTCCAGGAGCTGCCCGCCGACGGAGCATCCGCCGACTCCGCCGCCGTGCCGGGGGCGATCTACCAGCTCACGGATCTGCTGACGGGGGTGACCGGCATCGTCGAGAGCCAGCCCGCCTTCAGCTGGTCTTCCGACGGCAGCGCGATCGTGTTCTCGGCGTTCGACCGCGGCGGGTGGGACCTCTACCGGATCGCCGATCCGCGCGCGCTCGCCGTGACGCCGTTCGACCCCGCGCGCGCGCGGCGGGGCCCCACGGAGCTCGTGATCGATGGGCCGTTCGCGAACGTCACGCTGCCGCCGGAGGAATTGGAGAGGGAGAAGGAAAAGGACCTGGCCGCGAAGAAGCACGAGCCGGCGGCCGCGGGACAACTGCCGGCGAAGTCGGTCTACCTGGGCGGCCTGGGGGGGGCGCCCGAGGTCTCCGACAGCGCCCGCGCCGCCGAGCGCGCGCTCGCGCGCGCTCCGGGCGAGTCGGTGGACGTGGCGGCGCTGCTCTCGGATCCCGGGGTGAACCTGCCCGACACGACGCGCTTCGCGGTGCGCGACTACAAGGTCAAGCTGCAGCCCGACGTCGTGGCCCGCCCGCGGGTGGGGTACATCGAAGGCTCGGGCGCCTACGGCGGCTCGACGATCACCTTCAGCGACATCCTGGGGAACCACCAGCTGGGCTTCGCCGCGGCGATCTACGGCGACATCACCGAGTCCGACCTGTTCGTGCAGTACATCAACCTGGCGGGGCGCACGAACTGGGGCGTGTCGGCGTTCCAGTTCCGCTACGACTTCAACTCGCTCTTCACGGGTGCCGGCGTCGGGAACCTGCCCGGCTACCTGGTGCGCAGCGACATCTTCCGCGGCGGCCAGTTCTTCCTGAGCCGGCCCTCCAACCGCTTCCGGCGCTGGGAGCTCGGCGTGGGTGCCACGGCGGTGGACCGGCGGCTCGTCCAGTTCGACTTCTTCGACCTGTCCGGCAACGTCGTCGAGAACCTCCCGAACGAGTACTACGTCTCGCCGATCGTGGCCCACGTATTCGACAACGCCCTGTTCGGCTCGACGGGCCCGATCCAGGGCACGCGCTACCGGCTGGACCTGCAGCGGCCGATCGGGGACCGCAACTACACGCAGTTCCTGGGCGACGTCCGCAAGTACTGGAAGCTCTTCGGACCCCTGACGCTCGCCGAGCGCGCCCTGTACATCGGCACGTTCGGCGACTTCAACGACATCCGGATCCGATCCTTCGGCGGCGCCACGCTGTTCCGGGGCTTCGAGTACAACGACGGCCGGCTGATCGGCAACCAGCTCGGCCTGCTGAACAGCGAGATCCGCTTCCCGATCCTCGAGAGTCCGCGCATCGGACCGGTGATCTTCCCGCCGATCCACGCCTCCCTCTTCTTCGACACCGCGTTCGGGTTCTTCTCGACCTGCCCCAGCAATCCGCAGGATCCCAACCGGGCCCTCTGCGAGGCGAGCAACGATTTCGAGCCCTTCGTGAGCGATCCGGACGCGCCGCTGGGGTTCCGGATGAAGGACCTGCGCGGGGCATACGGTTTCGGCCTGGCCACGAACCTGTTCGGGTTCGCCGTGGTGCGTGCCAGCGCGGCCTGGCTCACGGATCTGGCCAGCACCGGCGAGACCCAGTTCCAGATCGTCCTGGCCCCCGAGTTCTGACCGGCGGGCGCGCTCTTCGCGAGCGCGCCGGGGCGTCCACTCCACGAACCCCGCAGCGGCCTCCGCGCGGGGTTCGCGTTTTTTCCGGACCTTCATGCCGGCTGATCGTCACCCACGATCAGCTGCGTGAGGACGCCAACGATCAGGCGCGTACCATGAGCTTTGTTCCTTGACAATCGACCCGCTCCGGTCGAGGAATGCCCGGTTCGACCGACGGCGCTGAGGGACCGGCCCTCGCCGGGAGGGGACGGGGACCGGCTCCTCGGCGCCCAGCCAAGGAGGGACGGAATGTCCTCTACCTTCCTCATCCGGCGCGGGGCCCTGACCGCGATATCCCTGTTCCTGACCCTGGTCGCGTGGCCGTCCGCGGCGCAGGTGGCCAGCACGGGCGTCGTGAACAAGTTCAACGCGGTCGTCGCCGACGACCTCCAGTGCCGGACCCAGAGCAACAACCTGTTCGCCGACGTCCCGGACCTGTCCAAGAGCTTCACGCTGGCGGGCGGGGCCGATGAGGAGGTCGCCGTCATCTTCACGGCGTCGTGGCCGGAGCCCACCAGCGGAACGCCCGCGGGGGCCTTCGTACGGCTGGTCATCGACGGCCTCGCCCAGGATCTGACCAGCGCCAACGGAGGCGTGCTGGTCCACGACGGGAGCCCGACCGACCTGTCGTACGGCGCGCGCGCCTTCACGTTCGTGACGAACGCGCTCGATCCCGGAGCCCACACGGCGAAGATCCAGTGGTCCGACAACTTCCTCGCCGGGACGGGCACGATCTGCATCCGCGAGCGCTCGCTGGTCGTGCTGCACAAGTAGCCGCTCCGCGGCCGCCGCCGCCCGCGCTCCTGGCCTGTCCGGGCGGCGGCGGCCAGATTGCCTCGCCATGGACCTCCAGGAGCGGCTCGAGCGCATCGAGTCCCGCTTGCGGGCGCTCGAGGCGCGGCTGGAAACGCCGGCGGCCTCCGTCGCGGAGCCCGCCCCGGCCGTATCCGAGGCCCCGCCCACGCCCCCCCAGGGGCCGCAGGCGGCGGGGGTCGCCCTCCCTGCGCCATCCTCCGCGCCGGCGGCCGTAGCCCCGGTCCTCCCCACACCGCCGGCGGAGCCCGGCCGGCAGCCGCCCCCTGCGCCCAGCTTCGCCCACGTCTCCCCGGGGTCTTCGGTCCGGTTCTCCGCCGGCGTGGTCCTGGGATGGATGGGGGCGGCGGCCCTGGTGCTCGCGGCGGCGTATCTCGTCCGCCTCGGCATCGCCAACGGCTGGCTCACCCCCGAGCGCCAGATCGCCGGCGCCGCGCTCGCCGGCCTGGCCATGATCGGCGGCGGGCTCGTCCTCAGGCAGCGTGACCGGCGCTATTCGAGCCTGCTGGTTGCGGCCGGCGTGGCCGTCCTCTACCTGGCCGTGTTCGGGGCCCACCTGCTGCATCACCTGATCGGCAGCGGCACGGCCACGGGCCTGGTGGTCCTGGTCGCGGCTCTCTCGCTCGGTCTTCACGCCCTCTTCCGCGAGCCTCTCTACGTGGCCTTCGCGCTGGCCGGCTCCTACGCCTGCCCGCTCCTTCTGCCGCGGGCCACGGGAAGCGTCATGGACTTCGCCCTCTACCTCACCGTGTGGAACGGCGTGTACTCCGCCTATTCCCTCTGGATCGGGCGCCGCGCGGTCTATTTCGCCGCACTCTATGCCTCGCTGCTCGTATTCGACGCGCTGTGGCAAGGTATGGTCGATGCGCGCTGGGCGGGTGCCGCCCTCTTCCAGCTGTTCCAGTTCGGGCTCTTCACGTTCGTGACGGGATTCTTCTCGGTGCGTCTGCATCGTCCGCTGAAGCCGGCCGAGGCCTGGGCGCACGTTCCGGCGCTGCTCCTGTTCTACGGAGTCGAGTACGCGCTCCTCGACCAGAACTGGCCCGTGGCCGCACCCTGGGCGGCCGTGGCGTTCGCGGCCGTTCTCTACCTGACCCACGGCCTGGCCGCCGCCCGTCTCTCTGGTGGCGTGCCGCTCGCGAGCCTGTCGGTCGTGAACGCCTTCGGCGCCCTGGTCCTGCTGCACGCCGTCTATCTGAATGAGGTGCCGGAGGCCTGGGGGCCGGCGGCGGCCCTGGCCGGCGGCCTGGTCCTGCTCGCGCTGCCACGGGCTCTTCCGCGCCTCCGCCCGGGCTTCTGGCCCTACACGTGCGCGGCGCTCGTCCTCTTCGCCTGGGGTTACCTCAGCCTCCTGTGGGGCTGGGACAGCCGGTCTTCCGAGATGGACACCCTGCTCGCGCTCCTCTATCCGCTCAGCGCGTACGCGGCGTTCGTCCGGGAGCCGCGCGACCCGGCGCGCCTGCGGCGACCGCTCCTCCTCGCCGCGGGGCATCTGCAGCTGCTGACGGCGTGCGGGCTCCTGATCCACCGCTTCCTGCCCGGGGGCGGGACGCGGCTCTGGCTCTCCTTCGCGTGGGCGCTGGTCGGCACGTTCTCCCTGGTCGCGGCCAAGCTGCGCCGGGACACGCTGCTCGCCCGCTCGGCGCTGGGGATCTTCGCGCTCTTCGCGGGCAAGGTCCTCCTGTTCGACCTCTCGGGCGCGGCTCCGCTGGTCCGGGTCGGCTGCCTGGCCGTGCTGGGCGTCAGCCTCTACGCGGGCGGTTGGATCTACCGGCGTCTCGGCATCGCCGAGGCACGTCCCGGACCCGGAACTCCGGCCTGAGCGGCCCGCGCGCTGCCGGCCGCGGGAACTCGGGATGGCTCCCCTGCGTCCATACCGTATGTTGCAGGTTCGCGCGCGTTCACGGCCGTGCGGGTCCCCGTGATCGGGTCAGCGGGCGGAGGCCGGCGCACGATCCTGTTCGGGGCGCTCGCGATCACGGCGGCACTCCTGTTCTCGCGCCTCGGCGTCTGGCAGCTGGACCGGCTGGCCGAGCGCAGGCGGGCCAACGCCGAGATCCGCAGCCTGCTGGCCGAGCCGCCCGTGCGGCTGGCCGCCGGGGACGTCGCCGACTCGGCTGCGCTGGGGCGGCTGGCCTGGAAGCGGGCGGAAGCGACGGGTCGCTACGACGCGCGGCGCGAGGTCGTCGTGCGCGGCCGGATCTGGCAAGGCACGCCGGGTGTGGAGCTCTTGACGCCGCTCGAGCTCGAGGACGGCGGGACGCTCTGGGTGAACCGGGGCTGGTTGCCCTCGCCCGACGCCGAGCACGTGGACGCGGCCCGCTATGCCGAACCGGGCGCGGTGCGCGTGCGTGGCTTCCTGCGGCCGGCGGGGAAGGGAGAGGCGCCACAGGTGGGGCCGCCACCGGGGGTGGTGCTCCAGCAGCTGCCGGACACGGCGCTCGCAACGCCGCCCTACCGGCGTGGGGAGCCGGATCTCTCCGAGGGCCCGCATCTGTCGTACGCCGTCCAGTGGTTCGCGTTCGCGGCCATCGCGATCGCGGGCTTCGGAGCGTATTCGTGGAGCCGGCGCGGCGGACGCCGGTAGCCGAACTTACCCCGGCGTGAAGCCGATCTGAGATGCCGAGAACGGCACTGCAAACGCCCGCGCCGCGGGTCGCGGCGGGCGCCCCGGAGCCGCTGGTCCGGCCCGACGCCGGCTTCGAGGTTCGCCGCCACCCCGGCTTCACCGTCGTCGCCGACGTGGCGTCCGAGTCGCGCTCGGCCTTCGCCCACTCGGTCGCGCACGGCCTCTCCGACCATCCGCGCTGGCTCCACTGCCGCTTCCTCTACGACGAGCGGGGAAGCGAGATCTTCGAGCGCATCACCGAGCAGCCCGAATACTACCTGACGCGGGCCGAGACCGAGATCCTCGAGCGCCACGCACGAGACATGCGTGCCCTGGCGGGACCGCTGTCGCTGGTCGAGCTCGGCTCGGGCGTGTCGGCCAAGACGCGCCACCTGCTCTCGGCCTGGCTGGCCGCCGATGGGAGCGCGCGCTACGTCCCGATCGACATCGACGGCTCCGTGCTGACGGCCGCCTGCGCGGAGCTCGTCGGCGCCTTCCCGGGGCTCTCCGTGACCGGGCTGGCCACCTCGTACGAGCGCGGGTTGGCGCTGCTCGCGCGCCGGTTCCCGATGCTGCTCGTCTTCCTGGGGAGCACGGTGGGCAACTTCAACGCCCGGGAGCTGGAGCGGTTCCTCGAGCGCGTCTCGGCCACGCTGGCGCCGGGCGACGGCTTCCTGCTGGGGATCGACCGGGTCAAGGAGCCGCGCGTGCTGGAGGCCGCCTACAACGACGCCGCGGGATGGAGCGCCGCCTTCACGCGCAACCTGTTCGCGCGCATGAACCGCGAGCTGGGGACCGAGCTGCCGCTCGAGGACGTCCGTCACGTCGCCTTCTACAACGACCGCCTGGAGCGGATCGAGATCTACGCCCGGTTCGAGCGCGAAGCCGTCCTGGACCTGCCGAGCATCGGCCGCCGCTTCCGGCTCGCCGCCGGCGAGATGGTCCTCACCGAGATCAGCAGCAAGTTCCGCATCGAGAAGATGCGCGTGAGCGTCGCGCGGCACGGCTTCGACCTGGCGCGCGCGTTCACGGATGAGGAGGAGCGCTTCGCGCTGCTGCTCTTCCGCAAGCGTCGGGACGACGTGAGCGCCGAGGACCGGCGGGCCGCGCTGGCCGCCGGCCTGACCCACGTGCGGCGCCGCACGCTGGATCTGCTCGAGCCGGTGGGCGACGACGTCCTCGCGAAGCAGCACACGACCCTCATGAGCCCGCTGGTCTGGGACCTGGGCCACATCGCGAAGTTCGAGGAGCTCTGGCTCGTCCACGGAGGCGTGCCGGGTGGAGCCGAGGTCGCGGAGACGGATCGGAGTGACGGCGCCGCGGCGCCGGGGGCGGCCGCGGCGGGGGAGGGCCTCGGCATCTACGACGCGGTGGCCAACCCGCGCGCGGCGCGCGGGCGCATGGCCCTGCCGGACCGCCCGCAGCTGCTGCGCGAGCTGCGGCGCGTGCGCGAGCTGGCGCTGGAGCGGTTGGCGGCCGACCCGCTCGACCCCGCGGACCCGCTGCATGCCGACGGCTTCGTCTATCATCTGGTGGCCCAGCACGAGGCCCAGCATCAGGAGACCATGCTCCAGGCGCTGGGCCTGGTCGCCGACCTGCGCTACGAGCCGGTCTTCCGTGAGAGCCCGGGCCCCGCGCGCTACACGCCCGACACGGACGTGGTGGTGGTCCCCGCCGGACCCTTCCCGCTGGGCACGGCTCGCACGCCCCTGGCCTACGACAACGAGCAGCCCCTGCACTGGGTCGAGCTCGAGGCCTTCGGAATCGACGTCGCGCCGGTCTCCAACCGCGCCTACCTGGCGTTCGTCGAGGACGGCGGCTACCGGCGCCCGGAGCTCTGGTCGAGCGCGGGCCTGGCCTGGCGCGAGGCCGAGAGCGTGGAGCACCCCGGAGCCTGGGCGCGCGACGCCTCCGGGGCCTGGGTCGAGCGCCGCTTCGGGCGCGTGCGCCCGCTGGCCCTCAACCGTCCCGTGGCGCGCGTGTCCTGGTACGAGGCCGAGGCCTACGCGCGCTGGGCCGGCAAGCGGCTGCCGACGGAAGCGGAATGGGAGAAAGCCGCCTCGTGGGACGTGACCACCCACGCCAAGCGGGTCTACCCCTGGGGCGACGAGCCGCCCACGGCCGACCACGCGAACCTGGACCAGAACCTCTTCGGCCCCGCCGAGATCGGCGCCTACCCGAAGGGGCGCAGCTTCTACGGCTGCCACCAGATGCTGGGCGACGTCTGGGAGTGGACGGCGAGCGACTTCCTGCCCTATCCGGGGTTCCGGGCGTTTCCCTATCGCGAATACTCCGAGATCTTCTTCGGAAGCGACTACAAGGTGCTGCGGGGCGGCTCCTGGGCCACCTCCTCGATCGTCGCGCGCAACACCTTCCGCAACTGGGACTACCCCGTTCGACGACAGATCTTCGCGGGCTTCCGCTGCGCGGTGGACGTGTGAGGCGGACGTCCTCTCCGCTGGCCGGCGCGGAGCGGGATCCCTTCACGCCCGATTCGCTGGAGCTCGCGGCTCGGCTCGCAGGCCTTCCGGTCCGGATCGAGCAGGTCACGGTCACGACCGGCGGTGTGCCGGCGGCCGGCTACCCGGACGGGCCGCGGCCCACCGGCGTCGTGCGGCTCGAGGGAGAGGGTCGGGGCGGGCATGGGGAATGCGTGGCCTGGACGAAGGCCGAGCAGGAGCGGTTCGCCGCCTTCGGCCGAGGCGCCGCTCTCCCGGCGCGCGGTCGTGTCGCCGAGTTCGTCTCGGCGCTGCGAACGGCGACCGCGGACGCCTATCAGCGGGCCGCGCTGGAAGCGGCGGTCCTCGACCTCGCGCTGCGTCAGGCCGGAACCAACCTCTTCGAGCTCTCGGGTGTAGCTCCGCGCCCGGTCCGCTTTGCGGTGTCCTTCGACTCCTCCGGCGACCCTCTCCCGGTCCTGCAAAGCTTCCTCGAGACCTCGCCGGGAGCGCGGATCAAGCTCGACATCGAGCCCGACTGGACCGATCAGACCCTCGAGGGCCTGGCCGCGCTCGAGAGCGTCGTCGTGCTGGACCTCAAGCTGCGCGGCGACCTCCGCACGGCCGAGCGCGTGCACGCGGCCATGCCGAATGCGCTCGTGGAGGATCCCCGGTTGGACGAGAGGCCGCGCGCCCGCTCCGGCGAGGAGCCGCCGCCGGTGCGGAGGGCCTACGCCGCCGGCGCCACGCCGGCCGAGATCGTGGGCGCCGCCGCCGGAAGGGCCTCGGCCGGGCTCCGAGCCCGGGCCTCGTTCGACGGTCCCATCCTGAGCGCCGGCGACGTGACGGCCCTTCCGCTCGTGCCCGCCGCGATCAACGTGAAGCCCGCGCGCATGGGAGGCTTCTTCGAGGCGCTGCGCGCGATCGCCGCCTGCCGCGGGGCCGGCATCTCGACCTATGTGGGAGGTATGTTCGAGGTCGGACCCGGCCGCAGCCAGGTGCAAGTGCTGGCCTCGCTCTTCAGCCCCGAAGCCTGGAACGACGTGGCGCCGATCCCCATCGCGCTCGATGCTTCGCGGCTTTCGAGCACGCTCGTCGTGCCCGCCGATTTCATCGGGCTCGGCTTCGACGCCGGCCGCTATTGATCTCGATCTCGAGCCACACGCCAGGCACGGGGGCACCGGGGTGCTTGAACGGAGCGCGTCGGAAGCCTACCTTCGCGCTCGCGCGATGAGCGATCTCCAGCTCAGCCTCTTTCCCGCCGTGGTGGTGCCGGTCGGTCCGACCGGATCCGGCCGTCGTCCCTCCGCCAGGCTCAGACCTGCCGACCCTCTCGACCGCGCCTGCGGCTCGGCGTCGCTGCTCGATCTGCTCCCGCGCCGGATCCCGGCCGAGGGTGTCGAAGTCCTGACGAGCGTCCTCGGCACGCCCATCCACTGCCGGATGCGGCGCAGCGACCGGGCCCGGCAGCTGCGGCTCGTGGTGGATCGCTGGGCAGGCCTGACGCTCGTCTTGCCGCGCCGCTTCCCGGTCGGGGAGGTCCCCGCCGCGCTGGAGCAGCACGCGCGCTGGATCGTGCGCACCGTGGAGCGCGCGCGCATCCGGGCGCGCCAGCCCCGGCCGCGCCTGGAGGAGCTGCGCGAGGTCTCGCTCTTCGGCGCCCGTCACGGCGTGCGCGTGGTGGCCGCCGACACTCTCTCCCAGCCGGCTCGCGTGTGGCGCAGCGCGGATGAGATCCTGGTCCGGGTCCCGCCGCTCCATCCGCGCGGGGCCGGACAGGTGCTGAGGTCCTGGCTGCGCGCGCACGCCACCCGGGAGATCCCGGCCCGCGTGCAGGCGCTCAACGGACCGCTGGGCTTCCCGCTGCGGCGGGTGACGGTGCGCGACCAGCGCACGAAGTGGGGTGCCTGCTCCGCGAGCGGCAGCGTGTCCATCAACTGGCGACTCGCACTCGGGCCGCCCGACGTGCTCGACTACGTCATCCTGCACGAGCTCTGCCACCTGCGGGAGCTCAACCACTCCTCGCGGTTCTGGAGGCTCCTCTCCTCGGTGCGGCCGGACTACGAGCGCCAGCGCGCCTGGCTCAAGGAGCACGGGGACGAGCTGGACCTGTGAGGCCAGACCCGAGCGGCCGATCGCCGACAGGGGGCTGATTCCAGCCTGCGAGCTTGAACGCGCGAACGGGCTTGAAGCCGACGAGCGCGCCGCTTGCGCGCGTTCACTCCTGTCCATAAGTTCCGCGCGGGGAGTCGAGGCGGGGTCCCTTCTGACCCCAACCAACGTCTGGATGCGACATATCTCTCTCGACGAGAGCTTCTGGCGCTCCGCCACCGAAGCTCTCGTGTCGGGTGATTCCGTCGAGGACGTCGAGCCGCCCCTGCTCGGCGCGTCGCGGCTCCTCCTCCAGCTCTCCGAACTGGCGAACCGGCCGGGCGGCGCCCGTCTCGGTTTCTTGACGCTCGCCACCACCGAGGAGGAGCGCGCGCTGGGGCTGACCCTCGCCGCGCTGCTCGCACGCCGCGGCTCGCGCGTGCTGCTCGCCGACTGCGACTTCGACGACAACACCTGGACCCGGCTGCTCGGCGCCGAGGACCTGGACGGAGTCGTGGACCACGTGGGCTACGGGACCTCGCCCGCGCGGCTCGTGCGGCGCACATCCTGGGACGGGCTGGCTCTTCTGCCCTCGGGTACGGCGCCGGCCCTCGACCCCGCCGGCATCCTGCGCTCGGACAAGCTGCGGGCCTGCCTGGATGCCGCGGGTCGCGGCCACGACCTCGTCTGCGTGGGGCTCCCCTTCGACGACGCGCTGGACTGGGGACGCGGCGCCACGGCCGGAATGGACTCGGCCATCCTGCTGGGCCCGGCGGGGGACGAGCTGGCCTTCGAGCTCGCGATCCCCAGGCTCGTGCGCAACGTCGAGCTCCTGGCCACCCTGGACGTGCCGCCGCTCGGCCGCTGGCGCCCGGCGCTCGGCGCGGCCTTGCCCGCGCTGGCCGGATTCGGGGAGCGTCCCGCGGAGCGGGAGATCGCGGGTCGTTCGGGCACGATTCCGGCCGCGATGGCCCGCCATGGCCAGAGCTCCTTCGAGGAGCTCGTCTCGACTCTCGGCGGTGGCTCGGGACAGGCGGCGGCATCGTCTGCGGCCGGCGACCTGCTCTCGGCGATGGCCTTCCCGCACACGGTCGTCTCCGAGGCCCGGCGCGCATCACCCGCCGGAGAGCCGCATCGGGCAGTCGAGCGGCAACCGGCCCCTCCGTCGGGGGCCGCCACCGCGTCGGACCCCGAATCGCAGGCCGACGTGGCCTTCCTCGCGAGCATCTCCCGGGCGGATGACGCGACGGTCGCGCCAGGGCCGGCTACGCTTCCCACGGCACCCGCCGCTTCGGCCGAGCTTCCTGCCACGGCCACGACGGCGCCTGCTCCACCCGCTCCGCCCCCGCTCACGCCCGCGCCGCCGATCGCCACGCCGACGCCGCCGCTCGTTCACCCGCGGCTGCGCGCGGTCGCGCTCCAGCAGCAGCTGGACCTCTCACCGACGGGCTCCGCGACGCCCGCCGACACCGACTTCCGCGAGGTGGCCGCCGATTGGAACCAGGACGTGCCCCGGCAGCCCGCCGGGCCCGATGAAGGAGCGGAGCTGGAGCCGGAAGTCGGGCGGGGCATCTGGCCCCTGGCGCTCGCGATCGCGCTCTGCCTCGTGATCGGGGCCGGCGGCTTCTGGTACTGGAGCGCCAACCAGCAGATCCCGGAGGGCCAGTTCACGTTCCTGGAATCGAGCGGGAGCGGCGTGGGCGACGGCGCGGCGAGTCCGGACGGTGAGACGTCCGGCGACGCCGGTGCGGCGACCGGTCAGACCGCGGCTCGCGCCCCCGAGGCCGTGGCGCCGGCGGCCGGGACCGCCCATTCTCCCCCTTCCGACGAGACCGGGACCGCCGGGCAGGCGGCCGACGCGAGCTCGGCGCCGCCGTCGGCGGGAGAGTCCTCGGCCGACCAGGGCTCCGTCCCCGCCGCCGTCGCGGAGTCTCCTGCCGCCCCGGAGGAGCCCGCCGGTGACGGCGCGGGCGCCCGGCCGGAAGGCGGAGAGACCGCGCCTGGCGCCGCCGCCGCGCCGCCCGCGAGCTACGCGCCTCCCACCAGTGGGCCGCTTCTCGCCTACTCGCTGCACGTCGGCTCGTACCAGAGCTTCGAGGGCGCGCAGCGCGCCGCCTCGGCGCTGCGCGCGAAGGGTCTCGTGGCCTACGTCGCGCCGGTGCTGCTGGAAGGGAAGGGCGAGTGGTACCGGGTCTTCGCGGGTCTTCATCCCGACGCCCCGGCCTCGCAGGAAAGCCTCGCGGGCGCGCTGAAGTCGGGCGCGGTCAGCGAAGGGGCGGTGCGCGAGACGCCGTGGGCCCTCTACCTGGGGACCTTCGCAAGCCCGGAGCTGGCCGCCGAGCTGATCGCCCGCCTCGCGAAGAGCGGCGTGTCGGGCTACGCGGTCGGGACCGGCCCCGTCCTCGTCTACGCCGGCGCCTTCGAGTCGGCCGGCGACGCCGAGATCCTCAATCGTCAGCTGCGCGACCGGGGCTTCGAAGCGGCCCTGGTTCGACGCCGCGGAGTCGAGGCGCGATGAAGCTGGACACGCTCGAGATGCACGGCTTCAAGTCCTTCGCCGACCGCACCGAAGTCAAGTTCAATCCTGGCGTCACCGCCATCGTGGGACCCAACGGCTGCGGGAAGACGAACATCACCGATGCCATCCGCTGGGTGCTCGGGGAGCAGCGGCCGACGGCCCTGCGCGGGGCCAGCATGCAGGAGGTGATCTTCAACGGGACGCGCGAGCGGAAGCCGCTCGGCATGGCCGAGGTCTCGCTCTCCTTCAGCAACGCCCTGGGGCTGATCCCGGTCGAGTACGCCGAAGTCTCGGTGACGCGACGGGTGTTCCGCGACGAAGAGAGCCACTACTTCCTGAACAAGGCGCCCTGCAACCTGAAGGACATCCGCGACCTGTTCATGGGCACCGGGGTGGGCGCCTCGGTCTACTCCGTCATCGAGCAGCGGATGGTGGACGCGATCCTGTCGGACCGGGCCGAGGAGCGGCGACTGCTGTTCGAGGAGGCCGCGGGCGTCACGCGCTACAAGGCGCGCCGCAAGGCCACCGAGCGCAAGCTCGTCGCCACCGAGGAGGACCTGCGCAGGCTCTCCGACATCCTGAACGAGGTCCGCAAGAACGTGAACGCGCTGCGCCGCCAGATGGGGAAGGCGCGCCGCTTCGAGTCGCTCCAGCGCGAGGAGCTGCGGCTGGCCGTGGCCCTGGCGCAGGCAGAGCTGTCCGACCTGGAGGCGCGGGAAGGGCCGCTGCGGGCCGCGATCGCCGCCCTGGAGACGGAGCTGGGAAGCGGGGCGGCCGAGGCCGGAGCCCGCGAGGCCGAGGTCGAGCGCCTGGACCGCGCCCTGTCCGAGAGGCGGGCGGAGGAGCGCGCTCTGCGCGAGCGGGTGGAGGCGGCGGGTGCGGCACTCGAGGCCCGGGAGCGCGAGCGCATGCTCTCCGATGAGGGGCACCGCCACGCGGCGCTCGAGGTGGAGCGCCTGCAGCGCGAGATCGCCGCACACGGCGAGCAGGCGCGCGCGCTGACCCAGAAGCGCGAGGGTCTGGCGACCAGCCTCGCGGCGGCCCGCGAGGAAGCCGAGGCGGCGCGCCGCCAAGCGTCCGCGCGCGGCGACGTCGTGGCCGAGCTCACGCGCCTCTTCGAGGCCGCTCAAGAAGGCCTGCGCGGCGCGCGCTCGGAGCGCGAGCGCCGCGTCGAGGAACGGCTCGGGATCGAGGCCGAGCTGGCCCGTACGGCCGCCGAGCGGCAGGCCGCGACGGGCCGCAGGGCGGAGCTCGAGGCGAGCCTCGCGGCCTTGCGCGCGGCGGCGGGCGGCGAGGACGCGGCCGGCCCGGCGGGGGCCTCCCTCGACGCTCGGGGCGAAGGCGCGCCGTCGTCCCTCGGCCTGCGCGGCTTCGGAGAGCCGGATCGGGATGCGGCGGTCCGCGGCCCCGCCGAGGAGCCGGCGCTGGCCGATCGCCTCGAGCGCCTGCGCCTCGAGCGGGACGCGGCCGATGCCGCCTTGCGCGCGCTCGCCGAGCGCCGCCTGGCCGCCGAAGGCGCGCAGGCCGCCCTGGAGGCGGAGCTGGCCGAGCTCGATTCGCGCCGGCGCGAGGTCACGGCCCGGCTCGACACGTTGGAAGAGATGGCGGACGGCTTTGCCGGCTTCGGCGAGGGCTCCCGACGCGCGCTCGAGGCGCGCCAAGCGATCGCGCCCGGCCTGCGAGGCCCGCTGGGACTCGAGGTCGAAGTCTCCGAGGCGCGATACGCCCCGGCCGTCGAGGCCTACCTGGACTCCTTCCTGGACGCCCTGCTCACCCGTGAGAGCGGGGAAGCGCGCTCGGTGCTGGAGTTCTGGCGCGAGCGCAATCAGACCGGCGCCGTCTGGTCGCTCGGTGACGCCGCCCATGCCCGGCATCCCCAGATCGACGCGGACGCGAGCGAGCTCGTTCTCTGCCGCGGCACGCAGGCGGCGTCCCTGCGGGGGGAGCTCGACGATCATCGGGAGGCGCTCTTCGGGCGCCTGCTTCTCGCCGAAGATCTCGATCGGGCGACCGAGCTGCGGCGGCGGCTGAACGGAAACGGCGGCGCGGGCTGGTACGTGGTGGCCGCTCTGACCGGCGAGATCCTCGAGCCTTCCGGGATGATCCGGCTGCCACACCGCAAGGGTGAGTCCGGCGGAGTCTCGCGCTTCCATCAGGTGGAGCACCTGCGGTCGGTGCTCGAAGAGATCCTGCGCGAGACCCGTGAGCTGGAAGAGCGCGCCACGGAAGCGCGGAACGCGTCGGCGGCCGTCCTCGCGGACGAGGGCGTCGCGCGCGCGCGGCTCGAGGAGTGCGCCGGCGAGCAGGACGCGGCCGAGCGCGAGCTGGAGCGGGTGCGCGGTGCACGCCGGGCGGCGCTGGCACGGGCGGCCGAGGTCGCCGAGGAGCTCGCGGCCGTGGGCGAGCGACTCGCGCGCGAAGGCGGGCTCGCCGATGCCGCGGCCGCGCAGGCGGCCGGGATCCGGGCCGCTCTGGAAGCGGCCGAGGCCGACTGCGCGGACCGGGAGAGCGGAGTCGAGGCGCTCCGTCTCGAGCGTGAGGCCGCGCTGGCCGAGCTCGGAGCGGCCGAGCTGGCTGGCCAGCAGCGCAGCGCGGCGCTGGCCGCCCTCGAGCGCGAGCGCGACTACCTGGCCGAGGCGGTCGGGGAGCAGGAGCGCCTGGCTCGGGACGCGGGCGCCGAGGTCGAGACGCAGCGCGAGCGCATCGCGCGCCTGGAGGCCGACTCCGCCCGGCTCGCCGCGGCCGTCGCAGAAGGCCGGGAGTCCCTCGCGGCCGTCCGGCAGTCGTACCGCGCCATGGAGGAAAGCATCCAGGCCCTCGAGCACGAGCGCGCGGGTCGCGAGGCCGGCGCGCGGACGGCGCGGCGCGCGCACGAGGATGCGAACCAGCGCCTGCACGTGGAGGAGATGCGGCTGGCGGACCTGCTGCATCGCCGCCAGTCGATCCACGCCATCATCGAGACCGAGTTCGGACACCCGCTGCCGGAGCTGATCGGCCGGGCGCAGGCGCGCGAGGTCCGTGCGGGCGCCGACGCCGACGAGCTGGAGGACGGGGCGGACCCTTCCAGGACGGAAGAGGTGCACGTCGACTCCCCTGCGGCGCCCGAAGGCGAGTCCGCGGAGCAGCGCGCGGAGCGCCTCGAGGCGTTGCGCGCGGCATTGCGCGGCGTGCGCGAGAAGAAGAGCTCTCTCGGGCCCGTCAACCTGCTCGCCCTCGAGGAGTTCACGACCGAGAAGGAGCGACTGGACTTCCTCGAAGCCCAGTACGCCGACCTGGTCAAGGCCCGCGAGGACCTGCGTCAGGCCATCCGCAAGATCAACACGACGGCCCGGGACCTTTTCCTCGATACCTTCGGCCGCGCGCGAGAGCACTTCCAGACCACCTTCGGCACGCTTTTTGAGGGAGGCAGGGCGGACATCTCGCTGGCGGACGAGGCCGACCCGCTCGAGAGCGCGATCGAGATCGCGGCAAGTCCACGCGGAAAGCGGATCCAGGCCGTCAACCTGCTCTCGGGGGGTGAGCGGGCGCTCACGGCCCTCGCCCTGCTTTTCGCGATTTACCTGGTGAAACCCAGCCCGTTTTGCATCCTGGACGAGGTGGATGCCCCGCTGGACGACGCCAACATCGGCCGCTTCCTGCGCATGATCCGGAGCTTCAGTGACCGGACCCAGTTCGTGGTCGTCACGCACAACAAGCGCACGATGGAGGCGTCCGACTTCCTGTACGGTGTCACGATGCAGGAGCCGGGGGTCTCGACGCTGGTCTCCGTGGATTTCGAGAAGCGGCACCGCTTCGACTACGACGCGATCGCGTACCGGGGCGGCGCTTCCGCACCCGCGCCGGATGTCTGGGAGCCCGCCACGCCCGGCCCCCAAGGCCCGGCTTCCGTTCCGGGCGGGGCCGGTGCAGGCGACGTACCCACCTCGGGCGAGCCGGAGCCCTTCGAGACCGCCGATCGGCGGGGAGCGCTCGTGGGCGACTGACGTCCTGCCGGCGGCGACGTGGGCATGCGCGCTCGTCGCTCTCACGCTCGCACCGACCTTCCTCTCCGCTCAGCAGACCGCGGCCGCCGCGCCGCAGAGCCCGCCGGGAACGGCCCTCCTCGACATTCGCGCCGCGAATCCCGAGCAGATCCTGCGCCAGGGCGAGGATCTGGCCCGCGCGGGGCGCATCGCCGAGGCGCTCGCGGTCTTCGGCCGCCTCGCCCGAGCCTACCCCACGAGCGAGGTCCCGCACCTGGCCGCCGCGAACGCGCTGGTCCAGGCCGGACGTCTAGCCGAGGCGGCCCGCGAGTACGAGCTCGCCGCACCGCTGGCGCGCGAGCCGGGTCCGATCTGGGCCGGTCTGGCCCGCGTGTACCTGGATCCCCGGCTCGGCCGCTACGCGGAAGCGCTCACCGCCAGCCGGGCCGCGAGCCGGCGGCAGCCCTGGCTCGAAGAGAGCTACTACCTCCAGGCGCGCTCACTCGAGGGGCTGGGAGACCAGGAGGCCGCGCGCGGGGCCTATCGGGTCCTGCTCGCGAATTTCCCGACCGGAGAGTACCGGGACGAAGCGCAGCGCGGGTTGGATCGGCTCTCGCGCGTGACCTACGGTGTCACGCTCGGCTTCCGGTTCACGAACCACGGAGTGGACGAGGCCCGGCGGGTGCACCTGCGCGTTCAGGCGGCGCGCGGGTTTCCTCCCTACAGCGAGGCGCGGCTGCTCGAGCTCCCGCCGGGCAGCCAGGGGCGGTTGCTCGCCGACGGCACGCGCTACTTCGACTTCCAGCCCTTCGATCTGGCCCCCGGGCAGGAACGGACGTTGCGCGTGCGCTACGCCGTGGCGGTCTCCGCCGCGGCCTGGCACGCGGCGGCCGCCGGCCCCGGGGGCGACGACCCCGCGCGCTGGCTCGCGCCGTCGCCTTACGTCGAGAGCGACGCGCCGGAGATCCTGGCCCTGGCCCGCACCCTGGCGCCGTCGGGAACGCCCTACGACCGCGCGCGGCGCTTCTACGAGTTCGTGCTGAAACGGCTCACCTATACGGTGCAGGACCGCACGCTCGGGGCCCTCGGCGCCCTGGCCAGTCCCGAGCGGGCCGACTGCACGGAGTTCGCGGCTCTGTTCGTGGCGCTCAGCCGCGCCTCGGGGATCCCGGCGCGGCCCGTCTTCGGCTATCTCTACGAGCCCGCCAAGGAGCGCTACACGATCAGCCATCTCTGGGCCGAGTTCTGGGACGGCGAGCGGGGGTGGGTGACGGTGGACCCCACGAACGGGTCGCTGGCCCCCGCGCGTTACTTCGGTCGTGTGGAGGCCGACTATGTGCCGCTCTGGATTCCCTCGGCCGAGTTCGGCGACCTCTCCGGCGTGCGCGTCACCTACGAGACGCCGACCTCCGGCGACACCCTCTCCACCGACCTCGTGGCCGAGATCCGGCTCCTGGCGCCGGCCGAGTTCGAGGCCGCTCCCGAGCACCCGGTGGCCTATGCCCAGACGCCGATCGACGGCGGCGGCAACGTCCCCCTCGCCCCGGCTGCCGCGGCCTGCGCCGTGGGTGTCGGACTCGTGCTCCTGCGGCGGCGCCGGTCCTCCGGCTAGCCCGGCGGACGGCGTTCCGCACCCGGTGGAGCGCCTTTAACTTCTCCCAGCACACCGGGTCCAATTCCGAGAATGGATGAACGGACGCTCATCCGGCGCGCCGCGGCGGGCGACCGGCATGCGTTCGGGCTCCTCGTTCGCGCGCACCAGGAGGGCGTCTACCGCTGGATTCGCGGCCTGGTGCGGGACGAGGAGGCCGCGCGCGACCTGACCCAGGAGACCTTCCTGAGGGGCTTCCGCGCGCTGCCCGGCTTCCGGGGTGAGGCGGCGTTCGGGACCTGGGTGCGAACCATCGCGGCCAACGCCGCGCGGAGCCACCTGCGACGCGAGGGCACGCGCACGCTCGTGCCGCTGGATGACGAGCTTCCGGCCCCCGACGCGGCGCCGGACGCGGCATTCGCGGCGGAGGAGCAGCGTGGGGCGCTGCGGCGGGCGCTCGAGCGCCTTCCGCCCCGCCAGCGCGAGGTCGTGCGGATGCGGATCTACCTGGAGTTGCCGCACGCCGAGATCGCGCGGCGGCTCGGAAGCAACGAGAACGCCGCCAAGGTGAACTTCCACCACGCGATCAAGAACCTGCGGCGCATGCTGAGCGGCGAGTCGGACGCGCACGCCGGGGAGCCCTGAGGCGCACGACGCCGGTGAACGACCCGCAGCCCGCGGGCTGCTGAAAAGGAATCACGGATGGAACGGAGGCCTGTGGAGAGCGGACACGAGCGCTGGGAGGACCTGATCGTCGAGGTGCTGGACGGCGGCGCATCCGCCGACCGGGCGGAGCTCGACGAGCACCTGGCCCTCTGCCCCTCGTGCCGGATCGCCTTCGAGGAGTACGCCGCGTTGTTCGCGCGGCTGCGCTCGACTGGCGAGGGGGAGATGCCGGCCGCGTTCTGGGAGGATCTCGCCGCCGACGTCGAGCGCCGCATCGGCGAGGAGCCGGTCCCGGTGATCGACCTCCCCGAGCGGGCGGGCTTCGGCGCGGGCTGGGGTGCCGTACGCGGGGCTCTGATCGCGGCGGGGCTCGCGACCGTGGTTCTGGTGGGCGTCTATCTCGAGCTGCCGCGGCAGACTGGAGACCCGCAGGCCTTCGTCCGACCTCCGCGGGTTCCGGCCGCCGCCGGGCCGGCCGAGCCTGGAGCGGGGGAGGGCGCCGTCGCTCGCGCGAGCGGTTCGGCAACGGCGGGCAGCGACCGCCCGGGCTCGGAAGACGTGGAGGCAGCCGCGCTCGCGACCCTGGCGGGTGGCCTCGCGGACGAGGACGCAGACCTGACGCCGGCTCTGGGCGATCCTCTGGCCGACCTGGCCGAGGCCGAGCTCACGTTGCAGGGACTCTCGCCCGAGGAGGCCGAGGAGCTGCTGCAATCGCTGGAGGCGCAGACGTGAGGACGCTCGGTCCGATCGTCCTGGGAATCGCGCTGGCGCTTGCGCCGGGGGTGCCGTCCGTCGAGGCCCAGACGCCGCCGGCCGCGCGGCCCGCTCCGGGTTCCCACGTCCCGGGCGACACGCTGGCGAGGTGGCCCGGCCGGGAGCACCCGGGCATGGAACGCAGGCTCGAGGAGTTTCGCCGCCGCCGCATCGAGCAGGCGCTCGGGATCGACAGCGTGGGGGCCGACCTCGTCGAGGGCGAGCTGCGGCGCTTCCGCGACCGGCAGCTGGAGCTCCGCCTCGAGCGCGGCCGCCTGCTGGCCGAGCTCGAGCGTGTCCTCCAGGCCGGCAAGGCGGACGAAGCCGCGCTGCGCGCCCGGTTGGACGAGCTGCACCGGAACCAGGACGAGCGCGAGCGCGCGCTCTCCGACCTGCGCGAGCGCCTCTCGCACGACCTGAGCCTCGAGCAGCAGGCGCGGCTGCAGCTCTTCGCCGAGCGCTTCCAGCGTCGGCTCGCCGACGGCCTGCAGCGCATCGAGGAGCGCCGGCGTCGGTTCGGCCCGGGACCATTCCGGGGAGAGGGCGACCTGCCCCCGACTCCCCCCTCCGCCCGCGACTCCCAGCCCTGATCCTCGCATCCGCCTGCGCTCGTTGACACCCGAAGCGCGCCCGGGTACGCTGGCTGGCGTGCGATGCCCAGCCTCGATTTTCCTTCTGTTGCTCCTTTCCGCCTCCGGGCTTCGCGCCCAGAGCGCGCTCGACTTCACGCCTTCGGATGGCTATGCGCGGCTGAGCGCGGTGGATGTGCTCCACTACGACATCCGGGTCGCGGTCCCCGACGAGGGCGCCTTCATCCAGGGGCGAACCGGGATCCTCTTCGAGGTGCGTGACCCGGCGCTGCGCGAGCTTCCGCTCGACTTCGGAGCGCTGACCGTGGACAGCGTGACGGTGGACGGCGCGCCCGCCCTCTTTCGGCACCAGGACACCCGGCTGGCTGTCGCGCTGCCGGAGCTCGCCCGGGGCGCGCGGGCCGAGACGGTGATCTGGTACCACGGCGAGCCGCGCGACGGCCTGATCCTCAGGGCCAACCGGCACGGTCACCGCGCCGTGTTCGCCGACAACTGGCCCGACCGTGCGCGCCACTGGTTTCCCGGGATCGACCACCCATCGGACAAAGCCTCGGTCGACATCCGGGTCGACGCGCCGTCCGCGATGGAGGTGGTGGCGAACGGATACCCGCGCGAGCGCACGGAGCTGGGCGGAGGACGCGCCCGCACGCGCTGGTCCACCACCGAGGAGTTGCCCACCTACTGCATGGTCTTCGGTGCAGCGGATTTCGCCGTCCAGCGCACGGACACGGTCGAAGGGGCCGAGATCTCGAACTGGGTCTTCCCCGAAGACTCGGCCGCCGCCGCCGAGGCCTTCGCGCGCGCGCCGGAGATCGTGGCCTTCTTCGACTCGCTGATCGGGCCCTTTCCCTTCGAGAAGCTCGCCTACGTTCAGTCCTCCACACAGTTCGGAGGCATGGAGAACTCGAGTGCCATCTTCTACGACGAGAAGTCGCTCGCCGGCCTCGGGGGCGGAGCGACGGGATCGGCGCTCGCCACCTCCGCCTCCGGCGCGCCGCGCGACACCGCCGCGGCCGTGCAAGACACCACGCTCACGCGCTTGATCGCCCACGAGACCGCGCACCAGTGGTTCGGCGACGCCGTGACCGAGGGCGACTGGCACCACCTGTGGCTCTCGGAAGGGTTCGCGACGTACCTCGAGGTCGTGTTTATCGAGTTCCATGGCATCCAGCAGGGGGCGGGGCCCGCGCAGCGCGCCCGCGATATGCGCGCCTACGCCCAGAAGGTGTTCGCCGACGAGCGGCAGGCGAAGCGGCCCATCTTCGATCCCTCCGAGAAGGACCTGTTCGCGCTCCTCAATCCCGGCAATTACGAGAAGGCCGCCTGGGTCCTGCACATGCTGCGACGCGAGGTCGGCGATCGCGTCTTCTTCGCCGGCCTGCGCGACTACTACGCGACCTATCGGGGCGGCACGGCCTGGACGGCCGATTTCCGGCGGGTCATGGAGGAGGCTTCAGGCGAGGACCTGGGTTGGTTCTTCCGGCAGTGGCTCGAGCGGACCGGCCATCCGGTGCTGCGGGTCGAGCGGACGGCGGCCGCCGGCGGCCGGACGCAGGTGCGCATCCGGCAGGTGCAGCCCGGGCCGCCCTACCGGTTCGCGCTGGATCTGGAGCTCGTCTGGAAGGGGGGAAGCCGCCGCGAGAGCGTGGCCGTCACCGGCGCCGAGACGGAGGCGGTCTTCGAGACGCCGGAGCGCGTGCGGTCGGTCGTGGTGGATCCCGACGCGTGGCTCCTTCAGGAGACCGTGGGAACCCGATGACCTCCCCGGCCGCCTCGAGCCCCGGGGAAGCCGAGCCGCCCGGCGCGGCCCGCCGTCGCCTCAGGCGCGCGCGCGAGCCGGCTGCGCCCCGCGGAGGGTGATCTCCAGGTCGAGGGGAGAGGTGGAAAGGCTGCGCGCCCCCGTCTCGGTGACGACGACCGTGTCCTCGATCCGTACGCCCAGCCCCCGCTCGGGGTAGTAGAGGCCCGGCTCGATCGTGATCACCATGCCCGGCTCGAGCCGCGTGTCGGGGCCGGACCGGAAGGTGGGGAAGTGCGGCCGCTCGTGCACGTCGAGGCCGATGCCGTGTCCGAGCGAATGCACGTAGCCGCTGGTGGCCGTGGGATCCTGGCGGATCGTCCCATGGCCGCGAGCCTCGAAGAAGGCGCAGGTCTCGCTCTGCAGGTCGCGCGTCGAGGCGCCGGGCCGCACGCGCTCCATCACGTGTTCGAAGCAGCTCCGCACGTCGTCGAACGTCGCGCGTACGTCGGCGCGCGCGGGACCCACGCTCCAGGTCCGGGTGATGTCGTGGTGATAGCCGCCCGCGCCCCGGGGGTAGAAGTCGAAGAGCACGACGTCGCCTTCGGCGAGCACGTGGGCGTCGTCGCCCTGATGGTGGGGGACCCCGGCGTCGCCGTTGGTGGACAGGATGAAGCCCTCGGGCGCCTGCAGGCCCAGGGCGTGGAGACGCTCGAAGGCGAGGCCCCTCAGCCGTCCGACGGTCAGCTCGCCCGACTTGTCGGCGAGCGCACCGTTCCGGACGGACGCGCGCCCGATCACGTCGCGCAGCTCGTCCACGACGGCGCAGGCGGTGCCGGCCGCGCGCTCGAGCAGCGCCAGCTCGGCCGCGTCCTTGGTCAGGAACGCCTCTTCCAGCACCGTCCCGTCGGGCTCGTGAACCACGTCCAGCCCGGGCGTCTCCTTTCGCAGGCGGTCCCAGAACGGAAGGGCGCTCCCCAACTCGTCGACGCCCGCCACCGCCACGCGACCCGCCACTCCCAGGTCGCCCAGGATGCGCCGGTAGAGCTCGACCCGCGCCGAGAGCATGTCGCCGAACGCGTTGTAGATTTCCTTGAGCGGCCAGCGCGAGAAGGGCACGAGCTCCAGACCCGTGCGGCCCGCGGCGTCTCGCTCCATGTCCGCGTGGAGCAGCACCGCGGCGTGGCCGCGCCGCTTCACGACGACGCCTGTCAGATGGGCCTCGCCCGTGAAGTAGCGGAAGGGGGCGTTCGCCGTGCCGAGCCCGTCCGGGCCCACCACGATGAGCGCCTCGAGGGCGCGATCCTGAAGCAGGCGATCGAGGTCGGATTTCACGAGGGTCCTCGGCTCGGGGTTGGCGCGCGACGCGTTTCGCGCTCGTGGCGGTGGGCTGCCGGGTCCATGATTCTAGGGATTTCCCGGGCTTCCTTCCAGGGGTGGGGGGCCGCCGGTCGCCGGGGCCGGGTGGACTGGCCCCGCCGTGGGGCATGGCGCATTTTGAGGGTCCTATGCCCAGCCCCGCGTGCCGACTCTGAGATCTTCGCGCCCTCCCCGCCCGGGACCCCTGGCGGGGCGGTTCGGCGCCGTCTCCGCGCTGACCTTGCTGCTCGCCGCGACGCTCGCGTCCTGCTCCCGCGAAGCTGCCCGGCGCACCGCTCCGGCGCCTCTGGCGCGCGACTCCGCGGCGACGGCCCAGCGCCATGACCTCACCGTGTACGCGATCATCGGCGACGTGGCTCGGGACTCCCTGCTTCAGAGCCAGGTCATCCAGGTGACGGCGCGAGACACGACCCTGCTCCTGTACGGAACGGTGTCCGACCCCGCCATGCACGCGCGCGTGCTCGAGATCGCCCGCGCCCACGTCGGGAGCTTCACTCTGGTGGACTCGCTGCGGGTCGTGCCACCGGCCGCTCCTCCCGCCGCGACCGCCGGCGCCGGCGGCCAGCCCTCCAAGGAGCGCTAGTGGTGGAGCGCCGCACGATCCATCGCCATTCCGCCGGCGGGGTCCTCTACCGCCGCAAGGCGGGACGCATCGACGTGTGCATCATCCAGCCCCGCGGGACCGTGCGCTGGCAGCTTCCCAAGGGGTGGATCGAGGAAGGCGAGGAGCCCGAGCAGGCCGCGGTCCGCGAGGTGGCGGAGGAGACCGGGTGCCGGGGCCGCGTGGAGGGGCTGCTCGACGAGATCGACTACTGGTTCTACGGCGACGAGAAAGGCGAGAAGGTCCGCATCCACAAGAACGTGACCTTCTACCTGCTGCGCTACGAAGAGGGGGATCCCTCTCAGGCCGACCCCTACGAGGTCGCCGAGGTGCGCTGGCTGCCCGCGCCCGCCGCCCTGCAGAAGATCGAGTTCACGAACGAGCGCCTGATCCTGCAGAAGGGCCTCGAGCTCCTGGGCGTATCGCCCGAGGCGGCCGCGGCCGGCGCCGCGGCGGGTACGGAAGGCCCGGAGGATCCCGAGGATCCCGAGGCGGAAGCGGACGAGTCTCTCGAGGCTTAGGCCGCGCCACTCCGCGTGGGTGTGAGAGGCCGGTACCGGCCCCCGGTCCCCCTCAGGCGTCGAAGTAGTCGGCCACGAACTCCCCGTCCAGCGAGTAGACCAGCGTGAGGACTCCGTAGCGCGCGGAGAGGTAGCGCCCCTCGGCGTCGAAGCGCGGGCCGATCGCCATCCGGTAGACGACCTCCGGATCCAGGTTCTCGAGGGTGTCGGTCTTGAGCTCGGCCACCTGCTGCACGGCGCGCTCGAGCAGGAAAATCTCGGCGTCGGGAGGCGCCTCGAGGAGCTCGACGTACTCCTCGGGGATCTTGTGGGTGCCGTTGATGTACTGCCGGCCGAGGTCCAGGATCTCGTCCTCGGCGTGGGGCCAGAAACCGTAGGGGAAGGGCATGGCCTCCCTTCGGGGGGCTCCGCAGGGTGGCCCCCAAGCCGTGGCGCGGGCGCGCCGCGTCGGGAGCCGCCGTCACTGTACCCGGCGCCCGGGGAGCGCGCAAGTCGTCCAACCCCGGATCAGGGGTGGGGCTCGGCCTCCCCGCGCCAGACCCGCCACACGCCGTGCGCGCGCGCCACCTCGGTCCCGCGCTCGTCCCGCAGGATCCCCTCCACGAAGGCGCTCGTGCGACCCAGCCGCAGCACGGTGCCGCGCGCCTGCAGCAGCTCACCCGTGGGCGGGCGCAGGAATTGGCAGGAGAACTGCATCGTGGCCGCCCCGCCGAGGCCCGCGTCGGGGCCCAAGCTGGCGATGGCGTGCCCCATCGCCGTGTCGAGCAGCGTCAGGTACACGCCTCCGTGGATGCGGCCCTCGATGTTCCGGTGCTCGGGGGTCAGCGCGAGCTCGGCCGCGCACACGCCCGGCGCCTCCACGCGCGTGACGATCCTCAGGTGGCGGTCGAAGCGGGGCAGGATCCCGCTCTCGTCGAGGCTCTCGTCAGGCATCGGCCAGGGGTTGCGAGGTGCGCAGGGATGCGACGCGCACGAGCGCCACGCCGCCCAGGACGAGCGCTCCGCCCAGGACCTGGCGGGGCGTGAGCGACTCGCCCAGGAACAGGGCGGCCAGCGTCGCGGTGAAGGCCGGCTCGAGCGTGAGCACGATCGAAGTCGGCCCGGCGCCGATCCGGCGCGTGGCGGAGAGCATGGCGAGGATCGAGAAGGCTGTCGAGAGCGTGGCCATGACGAAGACCAGGACCCAGGCTCGGGTCGTGGGCGGCACCGCGAAGCGTCCCGTCACCGCCTGCCAGGTCCAGCAGGCGAGCGCCGTGCCGGTCAAGACGTGGGCCGTGGCGCCGAGTGCCGGGATTCCGGTCACCGCGGACTCGCTGAGGAGCAGGTAGGCGGAGATCACGACGGCCGCCAGCAGCGCCAGCCCGACGCCGCGCGCATCGAGCGGTCCCCGCGCGGCCCCCACCGTGAGGGCCACCCCGGCCAGAGACAGGCCGAGCGCGGCCCAGCCCGCCGGGCGCACGCGTCGCTTCAGGAACGCGAACCCCAGGACCGAGACGAGGGCCGGGTAGACGTAGAAGACGAGGCTCGTCGTAGCGGCGGGGATCCGCTCCAGGGCCAGGAAGAAGAGCGTGGAGTTGCCGGCGTAGACGACACCCAGAGCTACGAGCGCGACGCGGCGGGAAGCCGGGATGGTCGCGGGGCGGGGGCGGACGAGAGCCAGGGTCCAGAGCACCGCGGAGCCGATCGCGAAGCGCCAGGCGAGCAGCGTTTGCGGGTCCAGCCCCTCGGCGAAGGCCTGCTTCCCGAGGATCGGGACGCACCCGAAGGCGAGCGCGGCCAGGAGTGCGAACAGCAAGCCCGTTCGGGTCTCCGCGGATCTCGGCACGCGGCAATCTTGCGCGGCCCCGCGAAAAAGACGAGGCGCCGGCCCCCTGGCCGGGAGGCGGCGCGTGGCGGCCGGCTCAGCCGGCGTTGTTCAGGACGTCTCCCACGACGAGCAGCATGGGTCCGAACACGAGCGCGAACGTGGCGGCGATCTCAGCCAGCAGGATGGCGTTGGGATGACGCGACATGGAATCCTCCGTAGGTAGCCGCTCGTCACGGGAGCCGCTCCCGCCGCGCGGTGTTGCTTTTCCCTACGTGATTGGACGGAGGAAAGTTTCCAAAGGTTGCGTCGTGGCCCGGCCGCCTCCGCCTTAGCGGGCGGTGGCCCCAGCCACCAGGCCCGCGAGGATCTCCCTTTCGAGCGTGCCGGCCGCGTCGTCGCGGCTCACGTGGTAGGCCACACGGGTGCGGGTCCGCACGGTCGAGCCCAGCACCAGCTCTTTTCCGTCGCGGCGAACGCGCAGCGGGACCGCGGCACCCACTTTATCGCCGTAGGCCTCTCGCCAGCGCCCGGCCCAGTCGTAATCCCCCCGGACCTCGACCTCGCCCACGGCCAGCAGGATGTCCCCCGCGAGAACGCCCGCCTGGGCAGCCGGGCTTCCGGGCTCGACCGCCTCGATCTTGACCTCCCCCGTCTGCGTCGGCACGCTCGAGAGCCCGAGGACGGGCTCGGTGATCTCCTGCCGATCGAGGACCATCCCGGCGAGCTTCAGAGTCTCGGCCATCGGCAGCGGGTCGCGGCCGTCGATGAACCGAGCGTAGAAGCGGTCCACGTCCGCGTCGCCGGCATCGCGGACGAGGCCCAGCAGGTCCGCCGTCGTGAAGCCCTTTCCCCGCTCGTAGAAGTCGTCGTAGAGCTCGCGCACGACGTCGTCCAGCGAGCGCCGGTTGCCGGTCGCGTGCCGGATGCGGATGTCCAGGAGCAGGCCGATCAGCGACCCCTTCGGGTAGTAGATGTAGGGGTCGCCATAGGTGGGGGAGAGCCAGGTGTCGAGGCTCGCGTCCTCCAGGGCGACCGGCCCCGGCTCGGCCTCCAGGCGGAGCAGGTTCGTCTCGATCTGTCCCATGAACATCTCGGGCGTGTAGAGACCCGCGCGCGTGACGGCGAGGTCGGCGTAGTAGTCCGTGACGCCCTCCGAGAACCAGAGCAACTCGGTGGGCTGCCAGGTGTCGTAGTCGTAGGGCCACATCGCGGCCGGGCGGATGCGCTTCACGTTCCAGAGGTGGAAGGCCTCGTGGGCGAAGAGCGACTGCAGGATGGGGAGCGTCTGGTCGAACGCCTCCGCGAAGGCCGGGTCGAGGATGTCGAAGTGCGAGTTCGCGTGCTCGAGACCGCCCGCGAAGCCCGTGCCCCAGCGCCCGACGTAGAGCAGCACGGTGTAGCTGTCGTAAGGGACGTCGCCGACGATCGCGTTCTCCGCGGTCAGGATGCGGTCGATCGCCTCGCGGATTCGCCCGCGCTGGTCGTCCGTGAAGGCCGTGACGGGGTAGACGGCGAGCCGCGCCGGGCGGCCGCCGGCAGTGAAGGTGTCGAGCTGGAAATCGCCCACGAACGTCGGCGCGTCCACGAGCTGGTCGTAGCTCGCGGCCGTGAAGTGGTCCGGCTCCCCGGCCGGCGGGAGCCCGGTGGCGACCTTCCAGCCCGAGGGCAGGTCGAGCGTCACCGCCGCGGGCCGGTCGAGGCGGTCGGACTGGAACGGGAACAGGTTCGTGCCGTTGAAGAAGGCGAAGTCGTCGAAGACCTTGCTCTTGTCCAGATCGAGCGAATCGGCGTGGACCTCGAGTGTGAGGCGCGCGACCTCGGCGCCGCCCGTCTCGACTCGCCACGTGTCGGGGTCGAGCTTGTCCCAGGCGAGCGCCTTCCCGGCGCCGTCCGCCGCCGCGAAGCTGCGCACTTCCCGGGAGTAGTTCTCGACCGTGTAGGAGCCGGGGCTCCAGGCCGGGAGGCTCGCCAGGAGCTCCGCTCCGGGGTTCGGGAACTCGGCGGTCACGCGCAGCGTCCTGGTGGAGGGATCGGCGAGGCTCACGGTGTAGCGCACCGTGTCCGCGGCCGATTGAGCCTGTGCAGCGCCGGCCAGCAGGCCGAGCAGCGCCGGAACGGCGACGAGAGCGCGGATGAGGGAAACCGGACCCACGAGGACCTCCCTGTCTTCGGACATGAGGGATGATGAATCGCCGCCGAGGTCCGGCAGCCGTTGGGACGCGCCTGCGGCATGTACCGGGCCCCGGGGACGAATGTTTCACCATTTCCCCATGCCGTCCTAGCCCCTTGTCGCTATACTTGGCCACATGGCGACCGTCCCGAACCCGCGCGTCGCGCCGACCGGGCGTCGGGAGGCGGTCGTCCCGCCCGCGGCCCAGCCCGGCCCGTCAGCCCCCTCCGCGCCCTCGATCGCCAGGTCGGACTCCCAGCGTCCGCCGCTCACGCATCTCGCCGAGGACGAGCGCCTCTTCGCCGAAACCGTCCGCAGGTTCGCCGAGAGCCGCGTCGCTCCTCTCGCGCGCGGAATGGACGAGCGCGGCGAGATCGACCGTGAGCTGCTGCTCGAGATCTTCGCCATGGGGCTCATGGGGATCGAGCTTCCCGAGGAGGCGGGAGGCGCGGGCGCCAACTTCATGATGTCGATCCTGGCCGTCGAGGAGCTCTCGCGCGTCGATCCGGCGGTGGGTGTCGTGGTGGACGTGCAGAACACGCTCGTCAACAACGCCCTGCTGCGCTGGGGCACGCCCGAGCAGATCGCGCGCTACGCCCCCCGGCTGGCCGCGGATACGCTCGGAGCCTACGCGCTCTCCGAGCCGTCCTCGGGAAGCGATGCCTTCTCGCTCGGCACTCACGCTCGCCGTGCCGGCGCCAACTACCTGCTGAACGGGACCAAGCTCTGGATCACGAACGGCGCCGAGGCGGGCGTCGTGATCGTTTTCGCGACCCTGGATCGCGCGAAGGGCTACCGGGGCATCACGGCCTTTCTGGTGGAGCGCGAGTTCCCCGGGTTCAAGGTGGGGAAGAAGGAAGAGAAGCTCGGGATCCGGGCCTCGAGCACGGCGGAGCTCCTGCTCACGAACTGCGAGGTGCCGGCCGGCAACGTGCTGGGCGAGGAGGGGCGCGGCTACCGGGTCGCGATCGAGACCCTGAACGAGGGGCGGATCGGGATCGGGGCGCAGATGGCGGGTCTGGCCCGCGGGGCCTTCGACCTGGCGCTGGGCTATGCCCACGAGCGCGAGGCGTTCGGGCGCCCGATCCGGGACTTCCAGGCTGTCCAGCATCAGCTCGCGCGCATGGCCACCGACGTGGAGTCGGCGCGGCTTCTGGTCTACAACGCGGCGCGACTCAAGGAGGCGGGCCTCCCGTTCGTGCGCGAGGCGGCCATGGCCAAGCTCGTCGCCTCGCAGGTGGCCGAGCGCACCGCCTCCCAGGCGGTCGAGATCTTCGGCGGCTACGGCTTCACGCGCGACTATCCCGTTGAGAAGCTCTTCCGGGACGCCAAGATCGGGTCGATCTACGAGGGCACGAGCAACATGCAGCTCTCGACCATCGCCAAGGCTCTGCTGCGCTGATGTCGCGCGCCGGCCGGCACAAGCGTCACGCCGGCGGACGCCACCACGCTCACGCCCAACGCGGCCACGCGCACGGCCCCCGTCACGGGTTTGGCGGCGCTCAAGAGGACGCGGCCGGGCGCCGACGCGCCGAGTGGCGGCCCCTGCTGTGGGCGTTCCTGATCACGACGCTGGTCCTGGTGGCCGAGCTCGTGGGCGGGATCCTGACCGGGAGCCTGGCCCTCCTCACCGACGCCGGTCACATGCTGACCGACGCCGCCTCGCTCGGGCTGGCGCTCGTGGCCCTGCGCGTGTCCGGCCTGCCGCCCAACCTGCGAAAGACCTTCGGGTACCACCGCTTCGAGATCCTGGCCGCCCTCCTGAACGGGCTCACGCTGTGGGCCATCGTGGTGCTCCTGGTCTGGGAAGCCCTTCAGCGCCTGCGGGAGCCGCACCCGATCGCGGTAGTCGGAATGATGGCCATCGCGGGCGTGGGCCTGCTGGCCAACCTGGCCAGCGCTCTGATCCTGGGCCGCATCGGGGGCGCCGGGCTGAACCTGCGCGGAGCCTTGCTCCACGTGCGGGCCGACCTGCTGGGCTCGGTCGGCACGCTGGCCGCCGGGGTGATCATCTGGCGGACGGGCTGGCTGGCCGCCGACCCCCTGGCGTCGCTCCTCATCTGCGGGCTCATCCTTTTCAGCTCCTGGAATCTCGTGCGGGACGCCGTGAACGTGCTCATGGAGAGCTCGCCGCCCGGCCTGGACGTTGAGGAGATCCAGCGCGCGCTCACCGCCGAGCCCGGCATCCGGGGCGTCCACGACCTGCACCTGTGGACCGTGACCTCCGGCTTCAATGCGCTTTCCGCCCACGTGGAAGCGGACCCCGAGCTCGACCGCGAGCAGGTGCTGCGGCGGCTGAACTTCCTCCTGCGCGAGCGCTTCAGCCTGACGCATACGACGCTGCAGATCGAGGAGCCGCGCCTGCCGGGCGCGGGCGTTCTCCAGATCGAGCCGCGGAGGGATTCGAGCTCCACATGACGGGCGCGACCCGCGGCGCGCGCTTGGTGGCGGGCGTCGGCCTCCTGTGGCTGGCCTTCGCCCTCGTCGCGGGCGCCTCCGGCCTTCTGACGACGCTGCGACCACCGGTTCCGCAGCTCGTGCTCGTGGCGCTCACGGGGGGCGTGATCGTCGCCGGGGTCCGCCTGCCGGCCGTCCGCGAGTGGGCGCTCACGGTGGATGTCCGCAAGCTCGTCGCCCTGCACCTGACGCGCTTCGTGGGCGCCTACTTCATCGTGCTCTTTCGGCGCGGCGAGCTGCCGTTCGCGTTCGCGGTGCCGGGTGGTTGGGGCGACATGCTGGTGGCGGCTGGAGCCCTGGGGCTCCTCGTCAGCGGTCCGCCCACCTCGCCCGCGCGCCGGACCGCGTACGCGCTCTGGAACGTCCTCGGTCTGCTCGACATCCTGTTCGTCGTCGCCACCGCCACCCGGCTGGCGCTCGCGAATCCCGAGTCCATGGCCGCCCTCCTGCGCCTGCCCCTCTCCCTGCTGCCGACCTTCCTGGTGCCGCTCGTCATCGCGAGTCACCTGCTGATCGCGATGCGGCTCGGGAGCCGAGCTCCGCGACATGGCTAGCGCCCTCCGCAGCGGTCCCTTAGGATTCTCGCCATGGCCTTGAACCTCGCGCAGAAGATCATCGCCTCGCACCTGCGCCACGGCGCGGTGGAGGTCGGCGCCGAGATCGGGATCTCGATCGACCAGGTGCTCACCCCCGACGCCACGGGGGTCCTGGCCTACCTGCAGTTCGAGTCCATGGAGCTTCCGCGGGTGCGGGTGAAGACGGCGGTCGCCTACGCGGACCACGTGGTCTACCAGTTCGACGAGAAGAACACGGCCGACCACATGTTCCTGCGCGACGTGGCCCACAAGTACGGGGCCTGGTACTCTCAGCCGGGGAACGGCATCTGTCACCAGGTGCACCGCGAGCGCTTCGCGGTTCCCGGCGAGACGCTGCTGGGGAGCGACAGCCACACGCCGACGGCCGGGGGCCTCGGCATGCTGGCGCTGGGCGCGGGGGGCCTCGACGTGGCGGTGGCGCTGGGCGGCGGCCCGTACTTCCTGCGCATGCCGCGCGTGGTGCGGGTGCTGCTCACGGGAGCGCTTCCGCCCTGGGTCACGGCCAAGGACGTGATCCTGGAGATGCTCCGGCGCGAGACGGTGAAGGGCGGCATCAACGCGATCTACGAGTACGTGGGCCCTGGAGTGGCGTCGCTCAACGCTCCGCAGCGCTGCACGATCGCGAACATGGGGACCGAGCTGGGTGCGACGACGTCGGTGTTCCCGAGCGACGAGAAGACCCGCGACTACCTCCGAAGGCACGGCCGGGAGGCGGCCTGGCGGCCGCTCGCACCCGACGTCAAGGCGTACTACGACGGCGAGATCGAGATCGACCTCTCGGCCCTCGAGCCGCTCATCGCCTGCCCCTCGATGCCCGACCGCGTGGTGCCCGTGCGCGAGGTGGAGGGGACCGAGATCCAGCAGGTGCTGGTCGGCAGCTGCACGAACGGCTCCTACACGGACCTCGTGACCGTGGCCCGGATGGTGAAGGGGCGGCGCGTGGACCCGCGCGTGAACTTGGTGATCGCCCCGGCCTCGCGGGCCGCCGTCGAGCAGCTCGCGCACGATGGGCTGGTGGGCGACCTGCTGGCCGCGGGCGCCAACCTGTCGGAGGCCACCTGCGGGGCCTGCATCGGGTTCGGCCATGTTCCCGCGCCAGGCACCAGGAGCCTGCGCACCTACAACCGCAACTTCCCGGGCCGCTCCGGCCTCCAGAAGGATGCGGTTTACCTGGCCAGCCCCGCGGTGGCCGCGGCTACCGCGCTCTACGGTGTCATCACCGATCCTCGCCGGCTGGGTGAGCCGCCGTCCGCCGACCTGCCCGAGCGCTACGTCGGCTCCGACGCGGGAATGGTGCCGCCGGCCGCGGACCCCGCATCCGTGCGCGTCTTCCGCGGCGATCACATGTCCCCGGTCCCGCCCCAGACCCCGCTCGCCGACCGCGTCCGCGGAAAGGTCATCCTGAAGACGGGCGACGACATCACGACGGACGACATCGTGCCGGCCTCGAGCGAGATGCTCTCCAACTGGGCCAACCTTCCGATCACGGCGACCTATGTGTTCCAGCGCATCGATCCGGGCTTCCACGACCGCGCCAAGGCCGCGGGCAGCGGCTGGATCGTGGGCGGACTCAACTACGGGCAGGGGTCGAGCCGCGAGCACGCGGCGATGGCGCCCATGTACCTGGGGATCAAGGGAGTGCTGGCCAGGTCGTTCGCCCGGATCCACGAGGCGAATCTGGTCAACTGGGGGCTCCTGCCGCTGACCTTCGCCGACCCCTCCGACTACGACGCCGTCGACCAGGGAGACGAGATCGCGGTGGAGGGTGTGCTCGAGGGGCTCGCGACCGGCCGCTTGAGGGCCGTGAACCTGACGAAGGGCAAGTCCTTCGACGTGCAGGTCTCGCTGACCGAGCGCGAGCGGGGGATCCTGGTGGATGGCGGGTTGCTCGCGCACACGCGTCGGACGGGGATCGACGTGCGGGAGAACGGAAAGCACGCCCGCGGGTAAGGCTCACTCCCTCCCAGCTGAGCCCGAGCCGGGTGAGGGCGACTCGGCTTCTCAGCTCCGCTTCACCGGAATCCACAGGACCGCCAGGCTCTCCACCCTCACGTCGTCCTTCTCGAGCGGCACCTGCAGGGCCTGGATCTCCCTGCCGGCCCCTGCGTAGCGCGCGTCGATGGCGGCGACCTCGGCCTGGAGCTGGGCGTTCAGAGAGTCCAGGTCGCTGCGCACGGCCGCGGCCTCCTGCAGCTCGCGCTCCGACTTGATCCTCGCCGCCTCGGTCATGCGCCGCTTCGTGCTGGCCTGGGTGACGGCGCGGGTGGATCGCCTGCCCAGGAAGAAGCCGATCACGGATTCGGCGCCCGACACCATCTCCTCGCGCTTTCTTCCCTCGTACGTCGCTCCCGCGGCGGTCGCGTCGGCCTCCTCCTTCTCGAGCTTCCGGCGCAGCGCCGAGAGCTTCGTCTCGTACTTCTCGCGCAGCCTGGCCACATCCGCGTCTCGAGCAGTCGCGCGCTCGCGGGCCACGCGCGCCTCGAAGGCCGCCCGATCCTCGTCGTGCCGGGAATAGAGGCGCGCGTCGGGCGCGACGTAGAGCTCGCGGGTGGCGCTCGAGAGCAGGTGATCGACAAAGCTCTTCCTCAGAGCGGCGAGCGCGCCTTTCGCGGTGACTCCGGAAGGCAGCGGTTCGTAATCGCCCGGACGCGGAGGTGCGGTCGCGGTGCCCCGAGGTCCCAGCTCGACCGGCCGCCCCGAATCCCAGTCCGCCCCCGACTGGGGAATGGGCAAGATCAGCCGCTCGACCCGCTCGGTGACGTTCAGCCCGGCCCGGGCCTCGTCGTAGCGCAGAGTCGCCGTGGCGTACAGTCCCGGCACGTAGCGCACGTTCGCGCTCACCAGGTCGGGAGGCGGAGTCAGCGTTCCGAGTCCGGGCAAGCCATCGGCCGTGAGGAACAGGTTGACGGCTTCGGGGATCGCGGGTGGAGCGGTCGTCGCCGGGGCGGGAGCCGTCGTGGCCGGGGCGGCGGCCGTCTGGTGGGGGGTCGTGCTCTGCGGAGGAGCCTTGGCCGCCGCGCGTTGCCTGGCTCCGCTGTCCGCCGTGGCCGCGTCCCCCTTGCCCGCCGGCTCGGAGAGCCGTCCGATCTCCTCCTTCGTGAGCGGCCCCCGCAGGTAGGAGAGCGCCCAGCGGCTGCGGAAGGTCACGGGCTCGCCGCCCCGCGCCGAGTAGAGCAGGAACGTGCGCTGCGGCAGGGCTCCGATCCGCGCGTCGAGCTCGGTCCGGCTCGCACCGCCGCCGGCCGCGCCCTGGCCCGCGAGGCCCTCCAGCACGCGGTCCTTGTCCTGCTGCGTCTGCAACCGTCCGATGAACCACGTCCCGGCGTTCGTCAGGACCTTGTAGTCCACGTCCACCGGGTTCTGCGTGGTGAGCGCCATGCCCACGCCGAAGGCGCGCGCCTGCTTCATGAGCAGCAGCAGGATCTCCTTGGTGGGCGGATTGGTGGGATGGGGCGGGATCATGCCCACGACCTCGTCGATGTAGACGAGCGACCGCAGGCTGCCGGTCCCTCCCTGGCGCCGCATCCAGACGTTCACCGCGGCCAGGAGCAGCGTCGTGAAGAAGAGCTTCTCGCGCTCGGCAAGGTGTCCCAGGTAGAAGATCGCCACGCGCGGGCGGCCCTCGGCGGTCCGCAGCAGCGAGCCCGGCTCGAGCCGCGCTCCCTCCATCCAGGGGGCGAAGCCGGGTGCCGCCAGGAGGCCGTTCAGCGCCACGGCGAGCTTCAGCCGATCGCGGGCGGGATAGAAGCTCTCGACGTCGAAGACGCCCAGCTTCTGAAAGGGAGGCTGCTGAAGACCCGCGATGAGAGCCGCCACGTCGCTGGGAGCCCCCACTCGCCAGGCGGTCTCGACCAGCTGCGAGAGGAAGATGTGCTCGCGACTCTGGAGCGGATCGGCTTCGATGTCGAGGAGCGAGAGCAGCGCCGAGACCGAGAAGCGAATGGACTCGAGGAGGGCTTCTTCGTCCGTCTGCCACGAAAGGTCCGGCGGCGTGAAGGAAGAGAGCACGTCCACCGGCATCCCCGCGCGGCTGCCGGGCGTGTAGATCGTCAGATCCGCACGCTCGCGCAGCTCCCGGATGCGTCGGCCGTCCAGACCCCATTCCGCGAGGCCGGCGCGCCACTTCTCGGCCACGCGCTCGGCGTAGCGCTTCGCGTCCAGGCCCTGGCGCTCGGCCTCGCCGGGCGGCAGCCAGGGCTCGAAGTCGGTGGGTGCGAGGTCGGGGAAGGTCAGGAGCAGGTTGCCGAGATCTCCCTTGGGGTCCACGGCCAGAGCGGGGATCCCCTGCAGGGCCAGCTCCTCGAGCAGGTCCAGGCAGAGGCCCGTCTTGCCGCTCCCGGTCATTCCGATCGTCACGGCGTGGGTCGTGAGCTCGGCGGGATCGAGACGCACGGGCTCGGTCCCGAGCGCGCCCGTGGCCGGATCGACGCGCCGGCCCAGATAGAGAGTCGAGGCTTCGCTCATCGAGTGCTCGGCATCGTCACAGGATTTGTTACGGCCGCTGCGCGGCCTCCGCGCGCGGAACCAGTGCGATCGCACGCAGCGGACCGCCCGAGCCCCCCTCGATCAGCATCGGGAGCGCGATCAAGGTCGCCCCCACGGCCGGAACCTCGAGCAGCCGGTCCAGGTTCTCGAGCCCCGGCACGTTGGCGGCGCTGGCCACTCGATGGACGGGAAAGTCCTTCGAGGGCCCGTAGTCGATCGAGGGCGTGTCGACGCCGATGGCCGCGACCCGGCGCTGCTCGACCAAGAGGCGCACGGCGTCCTCACCGTAGCTCGGGAAGTGGAGGTTCGAGGCGTCACCCGGCTTGTCGTCGCCGAAATACTTCTTGCGGTCGCCGTAGTAGCCGCTCCAGCCGGTACGCAGCAGCACGATCGTCCCGGGCGCGATCTCACCGTGCTCCTTCTCGAACGTCAGTACGTCTTCCCGCGTGAGGCGATAGTCGCGGTCTTCGGCAGCTCTGTCCGAGACGTCGATCACCACCGCCGGGGCCACGAGCTGGCGCACGGGGATCTGGTCGGCGGTGTGTCCCTGCTCGGAGAAATGGATGGGCGCGTCCAGGTGCGTGCCGCCGTGCTCCGGGGCGCAGAAGGTGTTGGCGGCATAGAAGAAGCCCGCCTCGGTCGGGCCGAAGGACAGCCGCTTCAGCTCGAAGCCCGACGGCGACGTGGGCCAGTACGGCGTGCTCGCGCTGAATGGATGGGTCAGGTCGATGATCGAGAACGCGTTCAGGTCCAGGCTCTGGCCCGTTGCCCTGCCGGACGCCAGACAGAGAGCCGCCGGCAGAAGGGCGACGGCCGCGACGAATCGGGACATGGGGGTGCACCTCCTCGGTGGCCTGAAGTTGGCCGCGCGAAGCCCGCCTGGAAAGCATCCGTTCGCGCGGGTCAT
>DATBJW010000063.1:0-50018 GCA_036556205.1 Gemmatimonadota bacterium | reverse complement strand
CACCCTGCAGTTCTCGACGCTCTTCAATTTCCGCACGGTGGGGCTGGCGATCGAGCGCGGGCTGCGGCAGTTCAGGGAGCAAGGGCTCGAAGCGCTCGCCGACCTGCAAATTCAGGAAGACGAGCTGCCCGGCGGCCCGCCCCTGACCAAGATGCACCAGAAGTTCGCGGGCATGAACCGCTGGCTGATCCTGGAGCAGGTGCTGAGCGGGAGCTGAGGGGGGTCAAGATTGGATGGAAGGTCGAACGGCGAGCGGCGGAAGTCGCTCGCCGTTTTTTTGTCATGCGGCGAGCCGTCGCCAGAGGTGAGTCGGTCGCGAGGTGATTTGCAGGCTCTCAGCCTAACGGCCTGCGGCTTAGCGGCGAGCGAGGCGCAGTGACGAGTCCGATGCAACCATGTGTTCGGTGATGGACCTGACCTTCAACTGAAGAGATCATCTTCGATGAACTTCATGCACCGGTTGACGTAGAACATATCGGGCTCAAGCCGGACTGCGCGCACCCGAATCTCAAACTTTGGAATTTTCGGATTCTTTGAGTCGAAGAGTATGAGGCCGATTCCGAAGATCCGGGCGAGGGTGTCCAGGCGAGCGACGTCATCCTCGGGTGACTCGACGGGAACCACAAGATACGACTTATGGCTGAAGAGGCGATAGGCACATGCCTGGCCGAACGAGAAACGCGCTGAGTTCAAGAGCAAAGGCGGCTGGACTGCCATGCTCCGCGTGCATCCGGTTCAGGAAGTGCCGCGCCTCTGTGAGTTTGGATCTCTCGTGCATGACGGGGATCGTTTGATTGGAGTCGTGGTACGTCTGGCCAACTTCAGGGGGATCATGCCCTGCAAAAACACCTCGTTCTCGGAACAGCTGGTCCGCGGGGATGCGAACCGTACTCGGTTCCCCTTCAGTAGGCGCGTTCCAGCCGCAGCCGCTCCCACGTGTCGCGCGTGATCTTTCCCTCCCGCGTCCACCCCCGGGCCTCGTAGTAGCCCTCGATCATCCGGTCCAGATCCTCCCGGATGAGCGTCGAGCCGGCTGCCACGCCAGTCGGGAGCGCTTCGGTCAAGATCCTCTCCGGCAGCGTGTCGTCCTCCCGCCGCCAACCCTCTCGCTCGTTGAATGCCTTCTTGAGGTTGCTCACCCGCTCCGCCACGGTTGCCAGCTCCTCCGCCGTGACGTCCCAGCCGGTAACCGCCCGCAACATCTCGGCGCCTTCCTCGTACAGATCCTCGAAACAGTGGCGCAGGAACTTGCAAACGATGAGCGAGTCCATGATCGCCGACCGGTCCTCGCTTTCGGCCGCCAGCGCTCCCTGCCCGCGCTCTGCCTTGAGCCGGTCCACGCCGGGGGAGAAGTCGGCCTCGTAGGCGCCGGAGCGGTTGTGGCAGGCGCCGCGCGAGCCGACCGCGAAACCCACAGCCATGGTCTTGAGGCTCCGCGGCTCGTAGCCCGGCAGCTCCATTCCCTTGACCTGGATCGCGAAGGCCTCCGATCCGCCCCCGACGGCACGCGCCGCTCGCAGCGACCCTTCCGCCAGGAGATCGCCGATCCCCTCGCGCCGGCCGATGGCCTCGAGCAGACCGGCCAGGCGCTCACCTTCCCCGAACCTCGCCTTCAGGGCCGGCCAGCCGGCCGCCTCGAACAGTCCGCGCTCCTCGGCCTCGAGGGCCCAGGCGACCGTGCCGCCCGCGCTGATCGTGTCCAGCCCGTAGCGGTCGCAGATCTGCGCGCACGCCAGCACGGCGTCGGGATCGGCCACCCCGACAAGAGGACCCAGCGCGTAAAGTGTCTCGTATTCGAGCCGGCCTGCCTTGCCCGTGAACTTGGATCTGAACACGTGCTCGCAGCCCACCGTGCAGCCGGCGCACGAGAGGCGCTTGACGCGCCGCTCGGCGGCCAGGCTCTCGCCCGAGAGGCCGTCGGCGCCCTCGAAGGTCGAGCGCCGGAAATTGTACGAGGGCAGCGCGGCGAGGCGGTTGAACAGCCCGACGTTCGCGGTCGTCCCCAGGGTCCGGTACTTGGCGGTGGCGGGGCCCAGGCTTCGCTCGCGGAAGCGCGCCGCGATCGCGACCAGCGCGTCGGGGTCGGCGACCCCGGGAGGCGGCCCCGGGTGCGCGACGATCGCCTTCAGGTTCTTGGAACCCATGACCGCACCCGTGCCGCCGCGGCCGGCGTGCCGCCTGTCGTTGGAGATCGTGGCGAAGCGCACGAGCCGCTCGCCGGCGGGGCCGATGGCCGCCACCCGGCAGCGGTGCCCCAGCTGGTCGCGAAGCGAGCGTTCCGTCTCGGCCGCCGAGAGTCCCCAGAGCTCGGCCGCGTCGTGGAAGCGAACCTCACCGGCACGCACCTCGAGCCACGTCGGCCGCTCCGCGCGGCCCGTCACGACGAGCGCGTCCGCGCCCACTCCTTTCAGGGCCAGCGCAAAGAAGCTCGAGGACAGAGAGTCCGTGATGCAGCCGGTCAGCGGCGACCTGGTGACGACGGTGTACTTGGAGGTCGTCGTCAGCGGAGTCCCGAGGAGCGGGCTCGTGACCAGGATCAACGGGTTGGCGGGGGAGAGCGGGTCGGAGCCGGCGGGACACCAGCGCAGGAGAAGTGCGGCGCCGAGGCCGGCGCCCCCGACCGTCGTCCGCAGCAGTTCCCCATCGAGCGGCTGGAGATCCCAGCTACGGGACGTGAGATCCACGTGCAGCAGCCGGCCCCAGTAGCCGCCGGGGACGCCTCGCCCGGCCTCCACCTGACGCGGGCGGCGAACGTGGCGCTCGAACTGGGTGCTCAGGGCCATCGTCATCGCCGCAGCCTCAGCCGCCCGCCGAGGCTGCCATGAGGAGCAGATGCTCACCGTCCGCTACCCGTCGCCCGGTGTCGCGCGTGAACTCGCGTCCGTCCAGGGAGAGAACGAAGGCGGGACCGAGGCGTCCATCGGCTTCCAGCACGGGGCCCACGAGCTGCGGGACCCAGCGCGCCAGGGCCGCCAGCGCCGAGCCCACCGTGGCGGGGCTCACGACGTCCACGGTGACCTCGCCGGCGCGAGCCAGCACGCGTGGCTGGCCGAAGAGCTCGAACGTCACACGCGGAGGGGCGGCGGCGAGCGCCGTCCGGTAGTCGTCGGGGCCGTTCAAGTTCACGAAGGAGAGCCCCGTGGGATCCGCCGAGAGCAGCTCCTCTTCCTCGATGATCCGGGTGCGGGCCTCCTCGAAGAGGAAAGCGGGACGCAGGCGCCCCTCGTCCAGGAGTTTCCTCACGGCGGGGAGCAGGCTCGTGCGGTAGACGGCGAGCAGCGGATTCAAGCGTCGCTGCCAGCGCGGGACCGCGGTGTCATGGTCCCCGAGACTCGTGCTCACGAGCCGCATGAGCGAGGGCTGCAGGAAGGGGGCGTCGCACGAGACGGCGAAAAGTGCGGGGCTCCAGACCGAGGTCAGCGCGACCTCGAGCCCTCCCAGCGGCCCCTGCGCCGCACGCCGGTCGCGCACGATGGGAAGGCCCAGGTCGGGAAGGTCCTGGCCTTCGGCACCCACCACCACGATCTCGGGAAAGACGGTCCGCAGGCGCTCGACGACGCGCTCGAGCAGGGGAATGCCGCCGAATGGCAGCCAGGCCTTGGGGTGGCCCATCCGGGTGGAGAGGCCCCCCGCGAGGACGACGCCTGCGCACGCCCTGGCCGGATCCGGCGCCGCGGGGCGCCGGATCGCGTCGCCGGCTTGATTCGCCAGGAGCGGTGGACGCGACGCGCGCTGGGTCGGGGGAGTGCCGGCCGAGGATGGCGGGCGCATGGGGCGCGCCTCTAGTATTTCGTGCGCAGCACGCGTTCCCGCACTTCGTAGCGCGGGATCCCGTCGCGCGGCAGGTCCTGCAGGACCGCCGAGACGGTCTCTTGCAGGCCCACCGTCGTGAAGTAGTTGCGCTGGAGGGACTCCCGGTGCCGGCCGGCGAAGTCCGGACGGTGGGCGGCCGGCGCATCGCGGAAAGGGGCCCGGGGACGGACCAGAACGTCGAGGCGGAGAAGGTGCTCCGCGAAGTCCGGATCGCTCAGGTGGACGCAGACCGGGGTCACCCGATCCTCGGGGGGATAGACCTCGAGGACGCGGCGCGCGCCGCGCTCGTCCACGCAGTGGATCTCGGTGATGGTCAACGCCATCTCGCGGGTCCGACCTCCGGTGTCGGCAGGCTCATCGCTCTCAAAGGTACCCCCGTCAAGGACCCGGGAAAAGGCCGTGCGCCTGATACCTTACCTGCATCCGCTGTGGCAGCTTGGCGCCCTGGCTCTCGCGCTCTGGACGCTCAGGCTGGGCTTGCGGATGCGACGCTTGCGCCAGGCCGGGCGAAGGCCCCCTCGCGCCGCCTCCGGGGCGCCCGCGGATGAGCGCCTCGCGCTCGTCCGGCGCCACGCCCGGACGGGCCTCACGTTCCTGACCGTCATCGCGGTCGGGTACTCCGCGGGCCCGGTGATCCTGGGCCTGGTTCGGGACAAGCCGGTTTTCGGGAGCGCCCACGCTCTCTTCGCGACGCTGACGCTGGTGGTCGTCCTCTCCGGCGGGTTCCTGGGCTACCGGCTCTGGCGCGGCCACGGCTCTCCCCGCGATCGCGAGCTCCACGCCTACTGCATGGGCCTGGGACTCTTCCTCTTGCTGATCGCCGCCGCGTTCGGGCTGGGCCTTCTGCCCTGACGGGCGTTACAGAACTCGGCTTGCCGCGCCGCCCCGCGGCTCCCAATGTTCCGGTTCCGATCCGGCCGTGGCAGCCTCCCCGCCTCGAACCCCGAGCGCCATGCCGTCCATCTCCACGTCGCACCCGAACGTCGCCTCCTCGACACCCCGGTCCGCCTGGCGGGACGCGCGCCGCCTGCCCGCCGGCGTGGCGGTCGCCGTGCTCTGCATCTTCGGCATGGCGGTCTTGCCGTACTGGTCGGCGGCCCGGACCGAAGCCCTGACGAGCGAGCTTCGCGAGCAGCTGATCCCGCTCGAGATCACCGTCGAGCGTCTGCACCACGAGGTGCTCCAGATCGCCAACGACATTCGCGGGCTCTGGCTCACGGGCGACCGCACGTTCACGGTCAATTACACCGCCGCCGACGCAGCCGTGCGCGCCGAGTTCGCGCGGGCACGGGGCCTCGCCGCGCTGTCCGACTCGGCGCTGGCGAGCGAGGTGACGGCAGCCGAGCAGGCCTACATGGAGTGGTCGGGCAACAACCCGGCAATCGGCGGGGGCGAGACGAAGTCGGGGGAGACGCCGAGCCCCGGGCAGGAGCAGTTCGCGTCCTCCAACTCGCTGCTGGCCGGCTTCAACGTCCAGATGGACCGCACGAGCGTGCAGGTCCGGGCGCGCGAGGCAGCCCTGCGAGGTCGCCTGGAGGAGTTCCGGCGCTTCGAGCGGGTGATGATGCTGCTGCTGGGTACGTTGGCCTCGATCGTCGTGGCTTACCTGGCCTGGCTCGCCTGGGCGCTCCTGCGGGCGCAGCGCGGGGCGCTCGAGGAGCGCGACCATCTCGAGGCCGTGCTCGCGGCCGTGGACAGCGGGATCCTGGTCCTGGACAGCGATCTGCACGTGGCCGTCGCGAACGAGCGGGCGGCTGAGCTGCTGGGGGTGCCGCTGGGCGAGCTGGTGGGCTCCGATCAGCGCCGGGTGGCGCGCGAGAGCCTGGGTCCGCGCCTGGCCGACCCCGGCGCCTTCGAGAAGCGGGCGACCTATCTGGACGTCAACCCCGAGGCGGTCTACGAGGACCTGGTCGAGGTCGTCCGTCCCCAGCCGCGCACGCTCTCCCGTTACGGCTCCGCCGTGCGTGACGAGCGGGGCCGCGTGCTCGGCCGGATCGAGGTCTACCGCGACGTCACGGAGGCGCTGAGTCGCGAGCGGGAGCTGGCCGACGCGAACGAGCGCAAGGACCGCTTCGTGGCCACCGTCTCGCACGAGCTGAGGACGCCCCTGACGCCGATCCTGGGCTGGATCGAGCTCCTGCGCGACGAGCGCGATCCGCGGCGCGTGCGGCAGGGACTCGAGGCCATCCGGCGCAACGTCCAGCTCGAGGCCCAGCTCGTCGACGACCTGCTGGACCTCTCGCGCGTCGTGAACCAGAAGCTGGAGCTCGACTTTCAGCGCGTGGACGTGGGTGAGGTGATCGCCGCCGCCGTGGGGACCGTTCAGCACCTGGCTGACGCCAAGGGAGTGCGGCTGGACGTGCGCTCTCCCGAGCGGCCAGCGGACGTGACCGCCGACGAGACGCGGCTGATCCAGGTGCTCTGGAATCTGCTCTCGAACGCGATCAAGTTCACGCCCTCAGGCGGGCGCGTCTCGCTCGTGGCGGAGACCCCCGGTGATCGGCTGCGGGTCGTGGTCGAGGACGAGGGCGAGGGCATCCCCGCCGACTTCCTGTCCCACGTCTTCAAGCCATTCGAGCAGGTGACCCGGCGCCACCGGCGGCGGGGGGGCCTGGGGATCGGCCTCGCGCTGGCCCACTCGCTCGTGGCGCTGCACGGTGGCGAGATCCTGGCCGAGAGCGAGGGACCGGGGCGCGGCGCACGCTTCACCTTCTGGATCCCGCGCCACCGGCCGGGACCGGCGACTGCCGGGGCGATCCGCCGTAGGCCCGCCAGGCGCGCGGCTGCGACCGGTGGGGGATCCGGAGACGGGTTCAGCGACTGGTCGCCGGGACAGTCCGATCTCGAGGAAGGAGACATGATGGGCGAACCCAGTGACGGGGAGCAGGAAGCGGCGGCGCGGGCGGCAGCCGAGAGGCCGCCCGGCCGCTCGGTGCTGGTGGTCGAGGACAACCCCGACACGCTCGAGGCCATGCGCATCCTGCTCGAGTCCTGGGGATGCGAGGTGACGGCGGTGGACAACGCACCCGCCGCGCTCGCCGCGGCGCGCGAACGACGCCTCGACGCCGTCGTGTCCGACATCGGCATGCCGGAGGTGGACGGCCTGGCCTTCGCCGCCGAGCTCAGGAAGCTGCACACCGGTCAAGCGGGAAGCCGCCCGCTCCTGATCGCGATCACGGGCTTCGCCTCGAAAGCGGACCGCGAGCGGGCGCTGGCGGCCGGCTTCGACGCCTTCCTGACCAAGCCCATCGACTTCGGGTCCCTGCGAGAGCTCCTGAGTCGCGCGCCGGCCGCGCTGGAGACTCAGCAGGCATGACGGCCGATCTGGCCCAGATCGAGACGTCGCACACCGCGATCCGCCGGCTCTGGCACGTGGCGGTCGGCCTGCTCACGCTGGCTCCCTACGCGCTGGGGTTGCTGCCGCGCGGCATCTACCTGCTCGTCCTCGTGGGCATGCTCGCCTTCCTGCTGGTCCTGGACTTCGTGCGCCTGCGGCATCCGCCGGCCAACGCGCTCTTCATTCGTCTGTTCCGGCCGCTCATTCTGCCCCGCGACCTGGTGCGGCTGAGCGGAAGCACCTACTACATGGCGGGCGTGCTCCTGGCCGTGCTGCTCTTCCCGCAGCGCGTGGCGGTCGTGAGCGTGTTGTTCCTGGTCCTGGGCGACTTCGCCGCCGGCGCGGTCGGGCTCCGGTGGGGCCGCATCCGGCTCCCCGGGGGGAAGAGCCTCGAGGGAAGTGCCGCCTGCTTCCTGACCTGCCTGGCCATCGCCGCCCCCCTGGTGGGCTGGACCGCCGCGACGGGTGGCGCACTGGCCGCCACGCTGGCCGAGTCTCTCGATCTTCCCGTGGACGACAACCTGCTGATCCCCCCCGTCTCGGGGGCGGTGCTCCTCTGGCTGAGCTGACTCTCGCGGGAGGTTGCCGATGGCCCGCTGTCCGACATGCCAATCCGACACGTTCCGGGTGGATGAGAGCCAGGCCGGCCCGGTCCTCGCCTGCGACGGTTGCGGCAGGGCGCTCGGAGCGGCGATCCCCGCCCGCATGGAGGCGTTGATCCGCGAGCTCGAGGCGGTGCGCGAGGAGGTGGGCCGGCTGCGCCATGCCGTCAACTTCCTGAACCAGCGCGTCCGGTGATCCACCGACTCGGCGGGGGGCTCCCCCGAGCGTCCGGCCGGGGGTGTCCGGGTGGGTATGAGACCCGCCGGCGGGGCGGCGGCCGACGGTACGATACCGCTTCGGGGCGGGACCGATTTAACGTCCTGCGGGGAAACCGGGTCTGAGAGGGAGGACAGGGGGTGGATGCCCAGGGCGCGGGCAGACGACGTGCGCCTCACGCGAGGAGGAGACTTCATGCGAGGAATGGGGAACACCGTGCGTTGGGTGGCTCTGTCGGGGCTCCTGCTGTCCGTGGCCTGCGGAGACGACGGCGGCGCCCCGGTCGGCGACAACGGCGACGACCTGGATAGCGAGGCGATGGCCGCGGCGGCCATGGTGCCGGCCGAGGCGGTCCCGTCGGATCTGGTCTTCGACGAGGCGGCGCCTCCGCAGGCGGACGCGAGGATCCGGCTGCGGCGCTTCGTGGAGCGCTTCCTGATCGCCTTCCACCGCCTCGAGCGGGCGGCCCGCGAGACCGGCAACACCGAGGCCCAGGCCCTGATCGATCAGGCGCGGACGGAAGCCCGTCTGGCGATCCAGGACTTCAAGGATCACGAGCCGCAGAGCGGTGTGGCCCATCTGCGCGAGGCGGCCAGGCTGCTGCTCGAGGCCCGCAGGCTCTTGATTCAGGAGATGGTGGGCAGGGACGGCGGTTGAGGCGGGAGCCGCGGATCAGGAGGCGGGAACCGCCTCCACGATGTAGCGGTAGGGCGCGTGCCCGACGTACTGGAACGGATAGCAGGTGATGAGCGTCAGGACCTCGTGATCCACGGGCACGATCACGGTCCGGTTCGTCTTGTGCACGATGTAGCTGCGTGAGACCCTGTAGGAGACCTCCCGCCCGTCCCGCCGCGTGAGCGTGACGGCGTCGCCATCCTCGAGCTTCCCCAGGTCCTTGAAGAAGGAGTCGCGGTGGGCGGCCAGCACGACGTGGCCGCCTTCGCCGGGCAGCGCCATTCCGGGATAGTGACCGGGCGCCTGCGCGAGTGTGGCATCGGAGATGCCTTCCAGCACGACCGCGTCCAGCCCCACGCGGGGGATGCGGATGCGGGCGACCGGCTGCCCCTCGGCGATCGCCGAAGCGGCCGGCCGACCGAGGTCGGATCCGGCCGTCTCGCCCGCGGGCAGGGTCGGCCGCTCGGCCCACCCCCGCTTGAGGGCGTCCTGCCGCAGCCCGGAGCGCGCGAAGCCGGCAAGGCCCAGGACCAGCAGGCACATGCCCGCCGCCAGCAGCCAGGCCGATACCAGCCTGCTCCTTCCGGATATCGATCGGTCCATGGCTGAAAGGTAGCCTTTCGAGCCCCCCGCCGCACCCGCGAGTTCGCGCTAGCGCTGCTGGAGGAGCGGATTCGAGCTGTCGAGCGGGATCGCGAAGTTGGCGGCGCTGAAGCCCGGCAAGAGAGCGGTCGTGACGCCGATCACCTCACCCCGCAGGTTGAAGAGTGGGCCACCGCTGCTGCCGCGCGCCGTGGGCGCGTCGAACGTGATCTGTCCAGACCGGATCTCGCTGACCCGCCCGTGCGTCAGGAAGGGTTGCACGAGCCCGTCCTGGAGCAGGCTGTCGGCGAGCGCGCCGGGTGCCTTGCGAAGGAGCGGGAGCAGCGTCTGCTGGCGCAGCTCGGAGGCCCGGGCCAGCGCGGCGTCGAGACCCGTGGGGTAGCCCAGCAAGAAAACCGTGAAGCCGCTCAGAACCTCGCGTTCGGGCGGCGCCACCGGAAGCGGCACCAGGCTCCCGCGCGCGAGGCGGGCCGTGGCCAGATCCAGGTTGGGGCTGGTCTCGAGCGTCGCCAGCGGAAGCGGCTCGGCCTCCGCGGGACAGAACGCCCGCATGCCCAGCGTGCGAGGCACGAAGCCCGCGCGCGCCTTGGCCTCGGCCTCGGGGTTCTCCCACCAGGGCTCGAGCACGTGGCGGTTGGAGAGCAGGACGTCGGGAGCCACGGGAAACCCCGTGCCGAAGACGTCGTGGACGAGCACCAGGCCCCCCTCGCGACCGGGTCGGCTGAGCGTCATGGGAACGCCCGTGCGCGAGTCCACATAGCGGTAGGCCACATGGATCAGGCACACCTGTCCACCGTGCTCTTCCAGGAGTGCCCGCCCGAGCGAGCGCTCGCGCACCAGGTTCGTGACCGTGGCCCGCGTGGTCGCGAGATCCTCGGCCAGCCGCGTCTGCACCTCCTCGCGCGAGGCGCCGCGGGTCTCCAGCTGGCGCACGCGTGTGGTCAGGCGGGTGGTCTGCCGGTGGAGGCGCAGGTTGTCGATCGCGAGCCAGGCCACGAACGCCAGGCTGGCGGCGATGCCCACGCCGATGAGGATGCGTCGGAACGGCGAAGTCACGTCAGATTGCGGCCCCTTCCAGGCGCCCCTAAATTGGCGCCGCTCCATGCCGTGAGCCATCCCCCCGCCCGCCCAACTCGAGCCGCGAGGCGCGTCAGCCCGTCATGCTCGTGATCGCGCTGGTGTTCGCGCTGGGCGCCTGCATCGGCAGCTTCACGAACGTCCTCGTCCTGCGGCTTCCCGCCTCTCAATCGGTCGTGCGACCGGGCTCGCGCTGCCCCAGATGCGGGCGGCCGCTGGCCTGGTTCGAGAACGTGCCGATCCTGGCCTGGATCGCCCTGCGTGGACGCTGTCGCACCTGCCGCGCGCCGATCTCGGTCCAGTACCCGCTCGTCGAGCTGGCAATGGGCCTCGTCTTCGTCGGGAACTTCGTGCTGTACGGCCCGGGCCTGCATGCCCCGGCAGGGGAGTGGCTGCGAGCCCTTGCGCGGCCGGAGTGGATCGTGGGCTGCGTTTTCTCGACGCTCCTGATCGCGATCGCGTTGACCGACGTGCGCACCTACCTCATCCCGGACGAGCTGTCGGTGGGCGGAATGCTGATCGGCCTCCTGCTGAGCCTGCTCCCCGGCGGGCTGACGCCGCTCCAGGCGCTGCTCGGCGCGCTGGTGGGGGGCGGGCTCCTGCTCGGGGTCGCGTGGTTGGGTGAGCTGATCTTCCGGAAGGAAGCCATGGGTGGCGGCGACGTGAAGATGCTGGCCATGATCGGCGCCTTCACGGGCTGGCGCGGCGTTTTCCTGACGCTCTTCCTCGGCGCGCTCCTGGGCAGCATCCTTTACGGTCCCATCGCGCTGGCGCATCGTCTCCGGCAGCCTCGAGCCGCGTCCGCCGGCGACGACGAAGGGGAGAGACAGGGGCTTACGGAGGACCTGGCCGAAGAGCCCGCGGAGCATCCGGGAGGGAGACCGGAAGAGCCGGAGGAAGGTGAGCCCGGCGAGGAGCCCGTGGACCGTAGCCTGGTCCCCTTCGGGCTCTTCCTGGCCGCGGCCGCGGCACTCACGTTCTATCTGGGTGACGATCTCGTGCAGGGCTACCTGCGCCTGGTCGGAGTCGGTCGCTGACCGCGGAGATGGGACGGATCCGCTACACCTGCGTGGGGTCGGGGACCTGCGTGCCGAGTCCGGCCCGGGGCCCTGCCTGTCACCTGGTGCAGGCCGGAGACCTGCGCCTCTTGCTCGACCTGGGAAGCGGGAGCCTGCGCAGCCTGGTGGGGTTGGGGGAGCGCGTGCAGGACCTGGTCGCGGTGGGCGTGACGCATCGCCACATGGACCACGTGGCGGACCTGCTCCCGCTCCTCTTCGCGCTGCGCTACGCGCCGGGCGAGCGCCGCGTCAGGCCGCTCTCGGTATTCGGCTACCCGGGGCTCGCCTCCGACCTGGGGCGGCTGGCCGAGACGTACGGGGGCTGGGTCCTGGACCCGGGCTTCGAGCTCCGCGTGCGAGAGCTCCCGCCCGGCGACCGTCTGGTCCTCGAGTCGGAGGGCGACCGGGTCCAGGTGGAGAGCCACCCGGTCAGCCATACGCCCGAAGCGGTGGCGTTTCGGCTGGATGTCGCCGCGGTCAGGCCGGGAGGTCCGGCGAGTCGCGCCGTCATCGCCTACAGCGGCGACAGCGGACCCACGGCCAGCCTGGCGCGCCTCGCGCGGGGCGCCGACCTGTTCGTGTGCGAGTGCGCGTTTCCCGAGGGCGAAGGGGTGCCGATTCACCTGACGCCCTCCGAGTTGCTCGCGGTCTGCGCGGTCGCGCGGCCGCGACGCGTCGTGGCGACGCACTTCTATCCCGTGTGGGACGAGCGCGGCGTGGACCGCCTGTGGGCCGAGGCTCTGGCGGCTTCGGACGCGGGCGTCGACCTCGTCGCCGCCCGCGACGGACTGACGATCGAGCTGGCTGGGACGGACTGACGATCGAGAGGACTGGAGAGACCGCATGCTGATCGTGATGGAGCGCCACGCCGCCGAAGCCGCCGTCCGGCGCGTGATCGACACCGTGAAGGAGATGGGCTACGAGGCCCGCCCGATCCCCGGACGCCAGCGCGTGGCGATCGGCGTGATCGGCAACGACGGGCGGCTCGACCCTTCCCGCATCCTGAGCTTGCCCGACGTGCTCGAGGTGATCCACGTCTCGAAGCCGTACAAACAGGTGAGCCGGGAGTGGAAGGAGGAGGCCACGATCGTGACCCTCCCCAACGGCGTCGAGGTGGGCGGGTCCGGCGTGGTCGTCATGGCGGGGCCCTGCGCCGTCGAATCGGCCGAGCAGATCTTCGCGACCGCCGAGCGCGTGCGCGCGGCCGGGGCCAGCGTGCTCCGCGGCGGGGCCTTCAAGCCCCGCAGCTCCCCCTACACGTTCCAGGGCCTGGGCGAGGCGGGCCTCAAGCTGCTGGCCGCCGCGCGGGAGCGGACCGGTCTGGCGATCGTCACCGAGGCGCTCGACACCGACACGCTGCCCGCGGTCGCCGAGGTGGCCGACATCGTGCAGATCGGGGCCCGCAACATGCAGAACTACTCGCTTTTGAAAATGGCGGGTCGGCTCGACAAGCCGATCCTGCTCAAGCGCGGCATGTCGGCCACGATCCGCGACCTGCTGCTCTCGGCCGAGTACGTCGTGAGCGAGGGTAACCCCAACGTGATCCTCTGCGAGCGAGGTGTGCGGTCGTTCGACACGGAGACCCGCAACATGCTCGATCTCACGGCCATACCCGTCGTTCACAAGCTCTCCCATCTGCCGATCATCGCCGACCCGAGCCACGGAACGGGGTTGCGCAGCAAGGTGAGCCCCATGGCGCGCGCGGCCGTGGCGGCCGGCGCCGACGGGCTCCTGATCGAGGTGCACGTGCATCCCGACGAGGCGCTTTCGGACGGCGCCCAGTCGCTCGACCCCGCCGAGTTCGATAAGCTGATGGACGAGGTGGAGCCGATCGCCAAGGCCGTGGGCCGCTCGATCGCCACACCGGCCGAGACCCGGATCGGCTCGTGAGCGAGGCCGCCGCGCAGGCCACGCGCGGCAGCCTGGGCCGGGTGGGAGAGGACGCCGCGGCCCGACTCTACGAGCGGCTGGGCTACCGCGTCGAGGCCCGCAACCTGAGGATCGGCCGCGTCGAGCTCGACCTGGTGCTGCGCCGCGGGCGCGAGCTCGTCTTCTGCGAGGTGAAGACCCGGCGCGGCCGCGCGCTCGGACTCCCCGAGGAAGCCGTGGACGCGCGCAAGCGGGCGCGCCTGCTGCGCGCGGCCGAAGGCTACCTGGCGCGGCGCGGGCCGCGCGGCGACGTGCGCTTCGACGTGGTCGCGGTCAGCCGTGACGTGACCGGCAAGCTCGAGCTGCGTCGCCTCGAGAACGCGTTTCGGCCCTGGTAGCGCGCCGGGGTCCCGGGGCCGCCCGATTCGAGTGGCGCGGGTCCGGAGAGGCTTCTTCCGAAGGGCCTCGAGTCATGTCCGAGGAGACCTGCACCATCACGGTCTACGGCAGCGGCGACCCGCCGCCCGACGTCCTTCGACTGGCCGAGGACCTGGGCCGCGGCATCGCGCTGCGCGGGTGGATGCTGCGAAACGGCGGCTACGGCGGAACGATGGAGGCCGCCGCGCGCGGGGCGCGTGGCGCGGGAGGCCGGGTGGTCGGTGTCACGTGCCGCGCGTTCGCGAGGTCCGGCCCGAATGGCTTCCTGACCGAGACGGTGGAGAGCGCCGACCTGTTCGAGCGGCTGGCGCGGCTCATCCAGGAGACCGATGCGTTCGTGGCGCTTCCCGGCGGGACGGGCACCCTGACCGAGGTCTTCCTGACCTGGGAGCTCATGGTGAAGGGCCTCCTCGAGCGCCGCCCTCTGTGCCTGGTGGGGGAGGCGTGGGACCCGTGGTTCCGACTCTTTCGGGTCGAGCCCGAGATCGCGCGTCACACGCCGCTGCTCGCGCGGGCGGCGACCGCCGGCGAGGCGCTGGCACAGCTCGACGCGACACTCGTGCCCCGCGCGCCTCGCGAATGAGGGTCCTCGAAGCCCCGACGTGGCGCCCGCGGGAATAGTTCCGGGCTCACGACGGTTCCACGCTAGAGAGCCCGGCTCTTCGCGCCGGCCGACCCTGGCCATGGAGCCGGCCCGTCCGACCGGCCGATCCGCCCATGAGTGACCACGAGATGACCTGCAGGGAGCTTCGCGAGAACGTCGACTCGTTTCTGGACGGCGAGCTCGATGCCTCGCGGGCAAGCGCGGTCGAGGCGCACGCGGCGGTCTGCCCAACCTGCGCGTCGCGCTTGAGCGGCGAGCGCCGCGTGCGGGAGCGCATCACGAGCCTCTGCGCCGGGGAGACGGCCCCTGCCCAGCTGCGCGAACGCGTGCGGGCGCGGGTGGAAGGGGCCGAGGCGGACCCGGTTGTGGAAGCTGACGCCCCGGCACGGGTCGCCCCCTGGTCCGGTCCGGGGCGCGGGACGTTCGCGTTCGGGCTTGCCGCGGCGGCGGCGGTCGCGGTGCTGGCGATCGTCTGGACGCTCGGACCCCGTGGAGGTGTGGGGAGCGCGCTGGCGGCGGACCTCGCCGAAGATCACACCGATCACCACGGCCCGTCCCAACGCGAGGGCGTTTTCCAGAGCGCCGATCCGATCGAGCTCGGTCGCTGGTTCGAAAGCCGGCTGGGGATGCCGATCGCGATTCCCGAGGCGCCGGCGGGCGCCCGGCTGATCGGCGGCCAGGTCTGCGTCGTGGATGGCCGGCGCGTCGCGCACGCTGTGTACGACGTGAATGGCCTCACCGTGTCGTACTTCGTGGTGCCGCACGTGAGCGGCCCCGACGAGCCGACCGAAGGCCGCGTGCAGAGGCTGAACTACGTCGCCTGGAACTCCGCGCCGGGAGGCGTTTTCGTTCTCGGCTCTGCGCCTTCGCGCGAGCTGGTTTCCTTCCGCCTGCAGTAGCCGCGGTCAGTCGTCGCAGGCGGAGCGGCCCTCGCCGATCCGCCGATCGTCCGCCCACCGACCGCCGATCGTCCGCTCCCGATCCGTCGTTCGACCGCCGCCCGATCCGCCCCCCGATCCGCCGCCCCTCCGCGACCAGCGCGCGCTCATCGTGCTTGCTCACACAGCTTCTTTCGCCCTCCTAGGGATCGACGCCGTGCCGGTCGAGGTCGAGGTGGACGTGGTGCCGGGACTGCCGGCGTTCACCGTGGTGGGTCTCCCCGACAATGCCGTGCGCGAGAGCCGGAACCGTGTTGCGTCGGCCCTCTCGAACGCGGGTTTCGACTTCCCGCTGCGCCGGATCACGGTGAACCTCGCCCCCGGCACGCTGCGCAAGGAGGGCTCCGCTTTCGATCTGCCGATCGCCCTGGGCATCCTGGCGGCGACCGGCCAGCTGCCGCGCGAGTCGGCGGTCGGGTGGTGCAGCCTGGGCGAGCTCTCGCTCACCGGTGAGCTGCGCCCCGTGCGGGGCGTGCTGTGCGCCGCGATCGCCCAGCGAAACGGGAGGTCGCGTCCACTGCTCGTGCCGGCCGCGAACCTGGCCGAAGCCCGTCTCGTGCCCGACGTGGCCGCCGCCGGTGCGACGACGCTCGTCGAGGCCGTGGCAATCCTGTGCGGCCGGACGCCGCGCCGGAGCGACCGCCACGTCCACGGTAGTTTCACTCCGGTGCCTCCCCGCCGGCGCAAGGGCGGGTCGCTCGAGGTCGTCGCAGCGCCGGTCGGCACGGCTCCGATCGGCGGGGGCGCCGGTTCCGATCCCTCGCCGGACCTCTCCGACGTCCGCGGGCAGGCGCACGCCAAGCGTGCGCTCGAGGTGGCGGCCGCGGGAGGGCACAACCTGCTGCTCGTGGGGCCGCCGGGGGCGGGGAAATCCATGCTCGCCCGGCGCCTGTCCGGGATCCTGCCGCCCATGACCGTGAGCGAGACCCTGGAGACGACCCGGATTCATTCCGTGGCCGGGCTCCTCTCACCCGAGCGCCCCGTCGTGACGGAGCGCCCCTTTCGCCGCCCGCATCACACGGTGAGCTACGCGGGGCTCGTGGGTGGGGGTTCGGTGCCGCGTCCGGGAGAGGTGAGCCTCGCGCACCACGGCGTCCTGTTCCTCGACGAGCTGGCCGAGTTTCCGCGCCAGGTGCTGGAGACGCTACGTCAGCCGATGGAGGAGGGAGCTGTGACGCTCTCCCGCGCGCGAATCGTGCTCACCTATCCCGCGCGCTTCATGCTGGTGGCTGCTATGAATCCCTGTCCCTGCGGCGACCTGACGCATCCCGACCGCGCCTGCCGCTGCGTGGAGAGCGACGTCCGGCGTTACCGGGGCCGCGTGTCGGGGCCGCTGCTGGACCGGATCGACCTGCACGTCGATGTGCCGCCGGTCCCGGTCGACCACCTCACGGCGGGCGTGAGAAGCACGTCGGGGATGACGGACGGGTCCACGCAGACCGACCGGCGGCCGAGCGAGTCGGCTCTCATCAGGGAGCGTGTCGAGCGAGCCAGACGGGGGCAGCTCGAGCGCTATGCGGGACTCGGCATCTACTGCAACGCGCAGCTCGGTTCGCGCGACGTGCGGGGAGCGCTTCGCCCCGAGCGTGACGCGCGGCAGCTCCTCGAGCGCGCCGCGCGGGCATTCCACCTGTCGGCGCGGGGCTACCATTGCACGCTGCGGGTGGCGCGCACGATCGCCGACCTGGAGGGCAGCGAGCGCGTCGCGCCTGCCCATGTCTCGGAGGCGCTGCAGTACCGCGCGGGAGGCGCGGCCGGGTCAGTCCCCTAGGGCGGGGACACGAGAAAGAATGCCAGGCCGATCGCGACCAGGTCTTCGGGTATGGCGATCAGCGCATCCTTCACCTTGAGGCCGCTCACCAGTCGTCTACGGGCTTCGTAGCCCGAGAAGGCGCCGACCACGCCGCCTACTGCGCCCGCTACCGCCCCGATCAGCAGCGACTGGTGGGCCGCTGCGCATAGGCAGGCGCCGGATAGAGCTCCCATCACGATGCGTGCGGTCAGGGGTTTCGACGTGATTCGATTCGGAGTGTTGGGCAGCAAGTCTGCGACGTACTCGCCGATCGCGAGCACCGAGAAGATGGCGACCGCCACCCACGATCCCATGAATGCCAGGGGGGTGCCTTGCAGGTCGAGCCACCCCAGATGCGCCGCCCAACTCACCGCGGCGGGAGCCGTCAGGGAGCGCAAGCCGGCCACGATTCCGATTCCGACCGCGAACGCGTAAGCCGTAGTCATCCACGCCCTCCCCTAGTCAGGCTTTCCCGGGAAGAAACTTTGCGCACGGCAAGAAGGCAACACGGAGATGTTTCTGCGGTATGCGTGGAGTTGCCCTTGCGCGATCGCGCACTTGTGCCCACGCTGACCTTCAGCGCCATGGTCGGGATACGGTCCATGAACTCCGGCGCCGACCATCCCGCTTCGGCCGCAAGGACTTGACGCTCCCCGGGTTTCGATGGACCTTGCGGCACGCCCGAGCCCTCCGCGTGTTCGAGCGTCGATCCCGCGAGCATGATCTCAGCTGATCCTTCACCGCCTCGGGGAGCGAAGCGCGTGACCGCAGAGCTCCAGCTCATCCAACCTGGCGGAGCGCCCGATGGGTCGGCCAGCTGCGACCCCGGGGCCGTCGGCACCCGTGCGGCGCGCGGGCGCTTGCTCGCGGTCTGCGCGCAGTACCGCTCGGCGACCGTCGGGTTCTCGGCGGGCGTGGACTCGACCGTCGTTCTGTGGGCGCTGCTCGAGACCCTCGGATCCGAGCGCGTGCTGGCCGTCACCGCCTGCTCGCCGACCTTCCCCGAGCGCGAGCTCGCCGAGGCCCGAGCCCTCGCCGTGCGACTCTCCGCGCCTCACCTGATCCTCTCCTCAGAGGAGATGGCCGACGAGAACTTCCGGAACAACCCGGCCGACCGCTGCTACTACTGCAAGACCGAGCTCTACGCCAAGCTGAGGGAGGCGGCCGACGCGCGGGGCCTGGCCGAGGTCGTGGATGGGACGAATCTCGACGATGAGGGGGACTACCGTCCCGGGCTGCGAGCCGCCGCCGAGCACCGCGTGCGGAGCCCCTTGCGCGAGGCGCGTCTCACGAAGGCCGAGGTGCGGGCGGTCGCGCGCTCGGCGGATCTTCCGAACGCCGACAAGCCGGCCTTCGCCTGCCTGTCCTCGCGGATCCCGTACGGGGAGGTGATCACGGTGGAGAAGCTCTCGCGCGTGGGCGCCGCCGAAGAAGCGTTGCGCGGGCTGGGCTTCGGCCAGCTGCGGGTCCGGCACCACGGCGACGTGGCTCGCATCGAGATCCCGCCCGCCGACTTCCCGCGCGCGCTCGAGCTCGCGCCGCGGATCGTGGCCGCGGTCCGCGCCGCCGGGTATCTGCACGTGGCGCTGGACTTGAACGGCTACCGGTCCGGCAGCCTGAACGCGGCGCTCGGCCGTGCCGATGGCGACGCCCCGTGAGCCGGCAGCCGAGGGGAAGCTCCGCGAGGCGGAGGAGCTGTCGTACGGCACCGAGTCGCGGAGCGAGCCATTGGGTTTCATGGCGAGCGAGCGAGCTCGGTGCCGGACAAGCCGGACAAGCCGGACAAGCCTGCGAGACGGTTCCGTGAGCGTGCGTCCCGACTCGTGGATCCGCGCGCGCGCCAAGGAGGGGATGATCGAGCCCTTCGAGGAGCGGCAGGTGCGCCAGGGAACGATCTCCTACGGCCTCTCGTCCTACGGCTACGACCTCCGCATCGCGGACGAGTACAAGATCTTCACGAACGTGAACAATTCGCTGGTGGATCCCAAGGCCTTCGACGAGCGCTCCTTCGTGGACTTCACCGGCCCCGTCTGCATCGTGCCCCCCAACTCGTTCGCCCTGGGCCGGTCGGTCGAGTACTTCCGCGTGCCCCGCAACGTGCTCACGATCTGCGTGGGCAAGAGCACCTACGCCCGCTGCGGCATCATCACGAACGTGACGCCGCTCGAGCCCGAGTGGGAGGGGCACGTCACGCTGGAGATCTCGAACACGACCCCGCTGCCGGCCAAGATCTACTCGTTCGAAGGGATCGCGCAGGTCATCTTCTTCGAGAGCGAGGACGTCTGCGAGGTCTCCTACGCCGACCGCGGCGGCAAGTACCAGTCGCAGCGCGGCGTCACCCTGCCGCGCCTGTGAGCCGCTGATGCGCGTCGCGGCCCGCATCGCCCTCGCCGGCGCGGCCCTCACGCTCGTCGCGGTCGGCTGCGTGGTGGGCACACCCCCCTGGGTCGCGCCGTCCCTGCGCGGGCTCTATCGAGCCGATGGACCGGGGCGGGCCGGCCTGCGCTTCCTGGTCGCGCGCAAGGAGAACGAGATCGCGGTTACCTTGCAGCCGGCCGACGCCGAGCCGGCCTACGAGAGGCACTCGGGCTGGGTCTACTTCTCCTCTCTCGAAGGCGGAAGCTACGACCTGGCGCGCGTGCGCCTCTCGGGGGACGAGCGGACGCCGATCACCAGCACCGGGAACGTGAACGAGCGCTGGCCCGCTCTTTCGCCGGACGGCCGCGTCCTCTTCTACACCTCCGACGACGGGGGCACGGAGCAAATCTGGCGCAGCGAGCCGGATGGCTCCAATCCCGCGGCCGTGACGCGCGGGCCCGAGCCCCACAGCCGGGCGGCGGTGGACAGCTCGGGCATGACGCTGGTGGCGCTCGAGGGCGACACGTCGGCCGGGCGGCTGGTGCGAATCGACGTCGCCAGCGGTTCGGTCACGCCGGTCGAAGGAGTGGCGGAGGGGATGGTCCCGGTCGGACGTCCCGCCGTGCGCGCCGACGGCACGATCGCCTACGCCTGCCGCGCGCCGCGTGGGACGGACATCTGCGAGCTCTCGCCCGGCAAGCCGGCGCGGCGGCTCACGGAGGGCGAGGCGGACGAACGCGACCCGGCCTGGTCGCCGGAGGGTGGGGCCATCGTCTTCAGCTCGAACCGAGCCGACAACAACTTCGAGCTCTATCTGATGCGGGACGACGGCTCCAAGGTGCGGCGCCTGACGAACCAGCGCGGGGCGGACATCGAGCCCGCCTTCGTGCCGTAGGACAGTATCCAGGGCCGGCGTGTGGGGTCGGACAGCGAGCGGACGCGCCCACCGCCGGCCCGAAACGAAAACGGCCCCCGGTCTCCCGGGGGCCGCTCTCGTTGGCTCGGTAACGCCCTTGTGGGCTAGACGCGCACGGCCTTCCCCACCTTGATCCCCGGCGCGACGCCGTTGCCGGATGCCGCGGCCTCCTTCGGACGCGCCTTCCGCCCCTTGCGCTGCCGCTGCATGGTCTCGTCCAGCAGGGCCTGCGCCTCGTCGTAGACCAGATCCTTGATGAGCGCCAACTCGCTCACCATCAGGTCCTGCGTCTTCTCGAACAGCTTCTGGTCCGAATTCGAGAGCTCGTTCGCGTGGTAGGCGCGATACATGTCGCGCACGATCTCCGCGATCCGCAGCGTGTCACCCGTGTCGAGCTTCTCCTTCAGGTCCTTCATGCGCCGGTTGAAGTTGGCGGCCAGGACCACCGGGCTGCCGAGCAGCACCTGGACGATCTGCTCGAAGTTGCGGTGCGGTCGGCGGATCTTCGAGAAGGGGAGGCTCGACTTCGGCACGTAGACCTTGCGGTCGCGCGAGACGCAACGGATCGTCAGGCAGCGCACTTGCTCGCCGCTGATCGCGATCGTTTCCTCGCCGGAGACGTAGCCGCCTCCGAAGATGGGGTGCACGACCTTCTGATTCTTGGTAAATCCGGCGGTGATTCGTGTCATACGCCCCTTCGGGCTGGCGTGAGCAAAGGGATCGGGGTCAGGCGGAGCGACGATTCCGGTTCCGCAGCTTGCGCTGCCGGCGCTCGCTCGGCTTCTCGTAGTGGCGTTTCCGCTTGAGTTCGGAGAAGATGTTCGACTTCTTGACCTCCCGTCGGAACCGCTTGAGCGCGTTTTCGAGCGACTCGCCCTCTCGAACGTGGACCTCCGCCATTCTCCTCCCCTGGAAGGTGCGATCAACTTCTGGGTGTGGGTTTTATGCCAATTTGGTAACTTAATGCCTCGTAGGGGCCCTGTCAACTGAAGTGGACGCTTTTACGAAGCTATGATTCTGTCATTCCGGCAGGCAATCGGGCGTTCTCCAGGGCCGGACCTTTAGAGTCGACCTGAACCACACCGCCTAACGTGTTGCCACGGATTCCGATCGCTCGAGACGGGCTGCCCTTCATTCTGGTGCCCGCGCTGGCGGCCGCGCCGAGCCTGCTCCTCTCCGGCTGGCTGGCGCTCTTCTTGCTCGGCCTGGCATTGTTCATGGCTTTCTTCTTCCGGGACCCCGAGCGGCCCACACCCGGGGCCGACGACGTGCTGGTGGCTCCCGCCGACGGGCGGGTCGTTCGCCTGGTCGAAGAGGGCGGCCGCCGGACGCTCAGCATCTTCCTGTCGGTCTTCGACGTGCACGTGAACCGCTCGCCGGCGACCGGACTCGTGGAGCGCTTGCAGTACCACCCCGGGCGGTTCCAGGCGGCATTCAGGCACGGGGCCTCCACCGACAACGAGCGAAACGCCGTGACGCTGCGTACGACCCTCGGCACCGTGACGGCCGTCCAGATCGCCGGGCTGCTGGCCCGGCGAATCGTGTGCAGGCTGAAGGAAGGGGACTACGTGCGCGCGGGAGACCGGATCGGCATGATCAAGTTCGGCTCGCGAATGGATGTGACCGTCCCGGCCTCGGTGGACTGGACCGTCGGGTTGGGGACGCACGTGCGTGCCGGCGTCACCGTGATCGGGCGCCCGGCGGCGGGCGTCGCCGCGCCAGCCGATCCCGCGACCGAGCCATCGTCCGGCGCCGGCTGGCATCCCGCGGCGGGGAGGGAAGCGCCGTGAGGCCCCGCCTGCGCCCGCGCGGACAGCCGCGCCTGCGGCGGTCCATCCACGTGCTCCCGAACCTGTTCACGATCGGGAACCTCTTCTTCGGCTACTTCTCGATCACGGCCTCGGTCCGCGGCGACTTCGACACCGCCGCGGTGGCCATCATCCTGGGTGCGGTGCTCGACGCGCTCGACGGCGCCGTGGCGCGGCTCGTGCGCTCGCCGACCCCCTTCGGCGTGCAGCTCGACTCGCTGGCCGACGTGGTCACGTTCGGCATCGCGCCGGCGGTGCTGGCGTACCTGTGGGGGATCGGGGGGCTGGAAGGAGTGTCCGTTCCGTTCGTGCAGGATCTCAAGAACCTGGGCTGGATCGGCTCGTTCGCGTTCCTCGTGGGCGGCGCGCTGCGCCTGGCGCGCTACAACGTGGCCTCGCAGGAGCCGGCGCCCGTGAGCGCGCCGCCGCGGCACTTCACGGGCATGCCGATCCCGACCGCCGCCGGGACCGTGGCGGCAACGGTGCACTTCTTCAAGGAGCCGATCGCGAGCTGGACCTTCGGAGCGCTCTGGACCGCGCTCGTCTTCGCGCTCGGGCTCTTCATGGTGAGCACGGTGCCGTTCGTGAGCCTGCGCCACTTCCTCGCGCGGCACCGGCGGGGCCACCTCGTCGTGGGCGTGGTGGGCATCCTGCTGGCAGCCATCTACGTCTATTCCGAGGTCGTGCTCTTCGGCCTGCTGGTGCTCTACCTCACCTATTCCGCCTGGTACAACCTGGTGCCCGCCGTCCGGCGCTGGGAGGACCGCCCGACCGAGCAGGAAGGGGCGCTCGGCCCGCACGCGCTCACCGACCCGGCCTCCGACGCGGGGCCGGCGCGCGCGGGCTAGCCGCTTCCTCGGCGGCGGGCCAGCGGCTTGTCTCGGCGGGCCACGCTAGCCGCTCCCTTCAGCGTGCGGGGCCGAGCTCGGGCCCGGGTCCCGGGACTCGAAGAGATCCCCCTGCGCTGATGCCGGCGCTGCCGCTCGCCGGTGCGTCCCGCCACCCACGGCGGCTGCCTTGCCCTCCTCGCCACCGCTTGCCTTTCGCTCAGGCTTACCTTGCGGGGGAGGGGACACGGCGTAGCCCACGGCCGCCAGCCGCGGGTACGTCGCGAGCAGCGGCGCCGGCAGCGGCCACCGCGGGCCTCCCGTGCGCACCGCGAGCTCGGCCAGGTTGGCGAGGGCCTGGCCGCGGTAGTGGTTGTTCGTCACGATGACCAACTGCCGGAAGCGGCGCGCCAGCTCCTCGATCCGCTCCGCGAGCTCTTCTAGCTCCTCGTCGCCGTAGAGGTAGTCGTAACGCGCGTCGCGGCCCGCATCGGTGCGGAACCACTCCGCCGCGTTGCGGCCGTGCAGGCGCAGGTAGCCGGGCTCTCCGGTCTTGGCGAGCCGCTCGGCGAAGCCCTGCGAGCCGGTGGGAAGGTCGATGTTGGCGACCGAGAAGCCCGTCTCGCCCAGGAAGCCGAGCGCCTCGGGCGTCTGCCAGCTCGCGTGCCGCACCTCGGCCACCAGCGGCAGTCCCCGGAAGGCGTCGGCGATGCGCTCGAGGCGGTGGCGCGCCTCGGCCCCGTCGCGGAAGGAGAACGGAAACTGGAAGAGGAGTGCGGCGAGTCGTTCGGAGCGGCGGAGCGGCTCGAGGAACGCTCGGGTGGCGTGCGCCTCGGGGGGTCCGGCGGCGTCCTCGCGCTCGTGTGTGAAGACCCGATTCGCTTTGGCGGCGAAGCGGAAGTCTGGAAGGTCCGCCGTGCGCGCCAGCCAGTCCTCGGCGTTGGCGGGGGTTAGAAAGGCATAGAACGACGCGTTGACCTCGATCAGATCCACGAAGCCGGCCAGCCAGCGCAGCTTGTCGCGCGTCCCGGGCGGATACACGACACCTTCCCAGTCGGGGTAGGACCACCCCGCGATCCCGAACGAGACCTCGCAGCTGCCGATCTTTTGCGGCACGGGATGAAACTAACCGGCGCTCCCGTTATTTTCGCGTGCGAGGCGCGGAGGCTTCCATACCCGGCATCCTGCACGTTCCGATCTTTCCACTCCCCAACGTCGTCTTCTTTCCGCAGACGATCCTGCCCCTGCACGTCTTCGAGCCGCGGTACCGCCGGCTCGTGAACGACGTGCTGGGCGGGGACAAGCGCTTCGCGGTGTTCCTGCTGAGACCCGACGCCGAGGCCGAGGAGGCGGGCGCTCCGGCCCCCTTCGAGGTGGGTTGCCTGGGGGAGATCACACGCGCCGAGGCCCTCGAGGACGGTCGTTTCAACATCCTGCTCCTGGGGGTGGCTCGCATCCGGATCGAGGAATTCCTCACCGACGTGCCCTACCGGGTCGTGGGCGCGACCCTGCTGCCCGAGGAAGAGGGCGCCCCGCTGGCCCCGACGGGCGATCACGCTTTCCGCGAGCTCCTGGGACGCTATTTCCGCAGCGTGCTGGGACGCCCCACCGGAGAGGGGCTCGCCGAGCAATCGCTGGAGACCCTGGTCAACACGGCCGCGGCCAACGTGGAGGCGAACGTCTACGAGCGGCAGCGCCTGCTCGAGGCGCCGAGCCTGGGGGTGCGGCTCGCGCGCGTGTCGGAGATCATGGAGGAGCAGATCCTGGCTCGACGGGCCATCCGCGAGGCGCGGCCCCAGCGCCCGCCCGATCCTCGCGTCAACTGAGCCCGTGATGGTGGCCATGGAGCGCAAAGGTTCGGGAGCGGTTGACGTCGTCGTGATCGGAGCGGGAGCGGTGGGCCTGGCGATCTCGCGCCGGCTGGCCGGCACCGGGCGTTCCGTGGCCGTGCTCGATCGCGAGGTGCGAGGGGCCTCGGCCTCGCGGTCCGCCGCGGGGATGCTGGCCCCCCGCGGGGAGGCCCGCGAGCCGGGTCCTTTCTTCGACCTGGCCCTTGCCTCGCGACGGGCGTTCGGCGCCTTCGCGGCCGAGCTCGTCGAGGAAAGCGGAATCGAGCTCGATTACCGCGAAGACGGGTTGGTCGGGCTGGGCCGCGACGCCGAGGAAGAGAGCGAGCTCGCCCGCCGGGCCGAGTGGCAACGCGCCGCCGGTTTCGTGGTGGAGGAGCTCACGCGCGCCGAGGCCGCCGCGCGCTGGCCCGAGCTGGCGTTCCCCGCGGCACCTCCGCCCGGCGAGTCGCGCCGCTTTGCGGAGGGACGGCTCTTCTTCTTCCCTGACGAGGCCCAGGTGGACGCGGAGCCGCTCGTGGACGCCTTGCTCGCCTCGTGTCGCGCGCGCGGTGTCGAGCTCGGTCTCGGCCGCGAGGCGCGGGGCTTGCGGATCGAGAGCGGTCGCGTGCGGGCGGTGCGCACGGCCGAGGGCGAGGTCGCCTGCGAGCTGGTCGTCAACGCCGCGGGGGCCTGGGCGGGGGCCGTCGCTGGCTGGACAGGAGAGGTGCTGCCCGTGGGGCCCGTGCGCGGCGAGCTCCTGGCCTATGCGACGGCTTTCCGCGCGCCGCGTCCGGTCGTGGCGGCAGGCAACGCGTACGCACTGCTCCGGCGAGGCGGCCGGCTCCTGGTCGGTGCCACAGTCGAGCGCGCGGGCTTCGAGGCCCGCGTCACGCGGGAAGGACAGGCCTGGCTGGAGGCCGAGGCCGCCGCACTCGTCCCCGGCCTTTCCGGCGTGCCGCCGGCGGCGCGCTGGGCGGGATTGCGCCCGGGAACCCCCGACGACCTGCCCGTGATCGGCTTCTCCCCGGAGATCGGGGGCTTCTACCACGCGGCGGGGCATTTCCGGAACGGGATCCTCCTCGCTCCCGCCACCGCCGAGCTGGCGCTCGCCGAGATCGAGGCCGGGACGAACGCGGATGCGTCGGCCTTCTCGCCGGAGCGTTTCGCCGCCGCCGAAGGCAGGCCGCGGTGAGCTCCACGCTGCTGGACGCGCTCGGCTGCCCCTACTGCGGCGGGCTCCTCTTCAAGGAGAGCTACTACGTGCGCTGCGAGCGCGACCACCGCTTCCGCTCGAGCCTGCAGCGCGACCGGCAGTCGAACGGCGGGGGAGCGCGCGGGCAGACGGAGGGCTCCCCGCCCGCCCCACGGGCGCTTCAGCTGCGCGTGATCTGGCACGCGGACAGGAGCGAGGTGGGACGCGTGTTCGTCTTCCCGGTGGGTGAGGGATGATCGCGCCCGGCGCCGGCGGTGCGGCCGCCGAGGCGCCCGCCTTCGGGAAGATCGGGGTCTTCGGCGGCGTCTACAGCAACCACCACGCACTCGCCTCCCTTCTCGAGGACGCGCGCGCACGAAGGCTGGAGGCGCTCTTCTGTCTGGGAGATCTGGGCGGCTTCGGTCCCTTCCCGGATCGCGTCTTCCCGCTGCTCGACGAGGGTGACGTGCGGATCGTGCAGGGCAACTACGATCACTCGGTCGGTCACGGGCTGCCAGACTGCGCCTGCGGCTACACGGATCCCGCCGACAACCACTACGCCCGGCTGGCGTACGCCTATACGCTCACCAACACGGCGGGCCCGAACCGCTCCCGCCTTGCGGCGCTTCCTCCCGAGCTTCGCATGGAGCTGGGCGGCCGCTCGCTGCTCCTCTGCCACGGCTCGCCGCGGCGCGTGAACGAGTTCCTGTGGGAGTCGACCAGCTCGGATGGCTTCCTGGAGCGCCTGGCGCGCGACGCGGGGGCCGACTTGCTGCTGGTCACCCACACCGGGCTCCACTGGCGGCGCGCCCTGCCGTCGGGGCGCATGGTCGTGAACGTGGGGGCCATCGGGCGGCCCGCCAACGACGGGCGCACCGAGGTCTGGTACGCCGTGCTCGAGGCCCATCCGCGTGACGGGGCCTATGAAGTGACTGCCGAGCTGGTGCCGCTCGCCTACGACCACGAGGCGCTCGCGCTCGAGATGGAATCGGAGGATCTGCCGCACGAGTTCGTGGAGACGATTCGCACCGGCTGGTGGACGACCTGCCTCGAGGTCCTGCCGGGCAAGGAACGCGCTCGCGGGAGGTACTGACGGCCCTCGACCGGCGGCGGTCTGGCCCGTTCGCCGAGGAAAACCAACGGCTCACGGAGCCAGCCGCCGCCGGTCGAGGTCGCCGCGGTCTGGCCCGTTCGCCGACGAAACCAACGGAGACCCATGAGACACCGTCGGATGGCGATTCTGGGGGGCGGGCCGGTCGGGCTCGCGGGGCTGCTGAAGGCCCGCGCGGAGGGTTGGGACGCGCACCTCTACGAGCGGGGGAGCCTGGGCGAGAACGTCCGGGCGTGGGGCCACGTGCGCATGTTCTCGCCCGCCGGCATGAACCTTCTCGAGCCGGCTCTCGCCTCGCGGGAGTCGGACGGCGACCCGGATCGGCTGCTGACGGGCGCCGAGTACGTCGAACGGCACCTCGAGCCGCTGGCCCGCCGGCCCGAGCTCGCCGGCCGCGTTCACACGGGCAGCGAGGTGGTCGTGGTCTCGCGCGATCGGCTTCGCAAAGGCGACGAGATCGCGAGCCCGGGACGTGCGCGGCGGCCGTTCCGGCTGCTCATCCGCGACGAGGCGGGAGAGCGGGCGGCCGACGCGGACGTGGTGCTGGATGCAACGGGGACCTTCGCCACGCCGAACTGGCTCGGCGACGGCGGCATCCCGGCCGTCGGCGAGCGCGCGCTCTGTAACGCCGTCGACTACCGGCTGCCCGACATCGCCGGCGTCGAGCGGCACCTCTTCGCGGGCCGGCGCACGCTGGTCGTGGGCGCGGGGCACTCGGCGGCCACGGCGATCGTGTGGCTGGCGGAGATCGCGCGCGAGGAACGGGAGACCCGCGTCACGTGGGTCACGCGATCGGCGTCGACGCGGCCGGTGGCGGAGGTCGCGGCCGACCCGCTGGCCGAGCGCGCGCGCGTGGCCGGCGCCGCCAACGATCTTGCGCGAGGCGCGCCGTGGCTGACGCGCATCACGGACGCGGCCCTGGTCGAGGTGCGGAGAGAGGGCGCGGGACTGGCCGCGGCGGTCGCCGATCCCGCGGGCACGTCCTGGATCGCGGCGGATCGCCTGCTGGCCCTGGTCGGGTACCGGCCGGATCTCCAGCTCGCGCGCGAGCTCCAGGTCCAGACCTGTTGGGCCACGGAAGGGACCTACCCGCTGGCGGCGGCCCTGCTCGGGCAGGAGCCCGCAGCCGCAGCGGACTGCCTGCGCGCGGGCGGCTTCGGGGCACGCACGCTCGTGCACCCCGAGCCGGGCTTCTTCACACTGGGTGCCAAGAGCTACGGCCGGAACTCGAGCTTCCTGATCCAGACCGGGGTGCGCCAGGTGCAGGAGGTGTTCGAGCTCCTGGGCGACCGCGCCGCGTGAGCCGACCGCTCACGCCCGGGCTCGAAGGGTACGCGGCGCTCTCCGGACGACCGATCGCGGCGATCGTGTTCGACGCGACCGGCACCCTCATCACGCTGCGAAGCGGCGTGGGCCGACGCTACGCCCAGACGGCCGCCGCGCACGGGTTCGACCTCGACCCGGGACGCGTGCAGCGCTCCTTCCAAGCGGCGCTCGCGGCCGCGCCGCCTCTCTGCTTTCCGGAGGTGCCAGACGCCGAGCGCGACGGCGCGGCACGCGACTGGTGGCGCCGTGTGGTGGCCGAGACCGTGCGCGCAAGCTCGGACGAGCCGCCCCCGGCTTCCGACACGCGCTTCGAGGGCTTTTTCCAGGATCTCTTCGCGGGATTCGCCGCCGGCGACGCCTGGCGCGCGGTGGAAGGCGGCGCGGCGGTTCTCGGCGAGCTCTCGCGGCGAGGGTACCGCCTGGGAGTGCTCTCCAACTTCGACGGGCGTCTTCCCGGCATCTTGGCGGCCCTCCGGTTGGCGGATTATCTTGCGCACGTCGAGACGTCGGTCTCGCTAGGGGTCGCGAAGCCCGATCCGCGGGCCTTCCTCTCCGCGCTGGACGGGCTCGGCGTCGCGCCGGGCGCGGCCGCTTACGTCGGCGACTCGCCTGTCACGGACGCCGCCGGCGCGGCGCGGGCCGGCCTGCTGCCCATTTTGCTGGGAGCCGAGCTTCCGCGTGGCGTCGCCGGGATCCGGATCGACCGGCTCGCGGACCTCCTGGAGCTGTTCCACGCTCCGGCGGCCGCGCAGGCCGCTGGTTGACCCTTTGCCGCTCGCGTGAGATGACGAGTAGGACCCTGTTTCTCTCCTGGACCCTGATGGCGGTCGCGGCTTCCTTCTCGTGCGGGGAAGGCCGGGCGGGCCAGCCCCGCGATCCCGCGGCCGCTCGCGCGACATCGACGGCGCCCGCCGCCCAGCCGGACGCCGACAGCGTGGCGCAGGCGCTCGAGGCCGAGCTCAAGCGCTACCCCGAACGTTACGCGGCGGAGCGGTTCCCGCTGGTCGGAGTTGCGGAGGTCAAAGAGCTCCTCGACCGCAAGGCCGACGTGGTCATCGTCGACGCCCGCGACCCGGTCTCGTACGGGCGGGGCCACTTGCCCGGCGCGGCGAGCTACCCCTTCGGCAACTGGCTCGAGCCGGGGATGCCGCTCCCACCCCGGGACCGAGACCTGATCGTCTACTGCAACAACCAGGATTGCCCGATCAGCCGGCTCTGGTCGGAGCAGGCCGCCCAGCACGGGTACACACGCGTGCGGCACATGAAGCCCGGCCTCGCCGGCTGGGAGGCGGCGGGCCTGCCCGTGGAGAGGGGCTCCGGCTCCTAGCCGATTTTCCGACGGGGCCCGTCGCATCCCGCCCCTTCGTCCTCTGGTCCGTCCGCGTTTCCATCCTTCGAACGTCCCCATCGCGCGGCTCGCCGTTCTATCCTGGGTGGATGATCTACGTGACGATCGCCGTGCGGGACGCCGAGCAGCGCCTGACGCGGCTCCTGGGAGCCGTGCTCGAGCTCTCCGCGACCAGCCGCGAGCCTTACCGCGTCATCGTGGTGGACGACGCCTCGACGGACGACACGCGGCTCGCGGCGCGGCGCTTCGCGCGCGAGCTCGACGTCTCGCTCGTGAGGCACCTGGAGCCCCACGGGCCCGCCGCGGGACTGGCGACGGGCGTCGAGCTCGCACTCGCGGAGTCGCGGCGGGACTCGGACGTCGTCGTGCTCCTGACCGCCGGCGAGGCCCGCGATCCGGCCGGCATCCCCGCTCTGGTTCGGGCGGTGCGGCGGGGCGGTCTGGCCCTGGCCGAGGCGGGCGCCGGCCGCGGCCCCGGCGCGGACGTCGATCCGCGGGAGGTGCCGCGTTTCCGAGCCCTTCTGGCGCGAAGGCTGGCCTTCTTCTCGAGCCCACCGAGGCCGGAGGTTGACCCGGGGTTCCTCGCCTGCGGGGTCGGTGCGCTCCGCTCGGCCCGCGCCCGCTCCGGCCGCGATCCCGAGGGCGGCCTCACGCCCGGCGCGCTGACGGAGCTCCTCGATCACCTGCGGGCCATGAACGCCGCGACCGGCGCGGCCGGCGGGAACCCCGACCCGGATCGCGCGACCGACCACCCGCCCGTGCTCGCGGGTAGTTGACCGCTCGGGGGGCGTCCCGAGTCGCGTCGCGGAGGGGAAACCCCGTCCCGAGCGACACGCCCCATTGTGCGCAAGGCGCGTCAGGGGGTAAACTTGGGCGCACACGAGAGGGGTTTCACCCTGCGGCCGGCGGATGGATGTGCGTACGTCGGTGGGCGGATTGAGAAGCCCGGGGCGCCCCGTAGCATGGGGCTGGGGCCACGGGTCCGCAGCAGGGGTGAGCATGCCCGCGGCGGGCCTCGATAGCTCCGACCCACCGATCGCGCGGCTCCGCGCGTCGGGTCCGCCCGTGGAGGTTCCCGCATGTATACCAAGGCGTTCGGGCTCAAGGAAAAGCCGTTCACGGTTACGCCCAACCCGCGCTTCCTCTACCTGAGCAAACATCACCTCGAGGCCCTGGACCACCTCAAGTACGGCATCCAGGAGAAGATGGGCTTCGTGGTCGTGACCGGCGAAGTCGGGACCGGCAAGACCACGCTGCTCCGCTCGCTGCTCGAAAGCCTCGGCGACGATACGAACACGGCGTTCGTGTTCAATACGCGCGTCACGGGACCCCAGCTGCTCAAGCTGATCCTGACCGATCTCGGCATCGAGGCCGCCGCGCTCGAGAAGGACGAGATGGTCAACGCGCTGAACGACTTCCTGATCGACCAGGTCCGCGACCAGCGCAACACGGTGGTCGTCATCGACGAGGCCCAGAACCTCGGTCCCGAGACGCTCGAAGAGCTGCGGCTGCTCTCCAACCTCGAGACGAACCAGACCAAGCTGCTCCAGATCCTGCTGGTCGGTCAGCCCGAGCTGAACCACGTGCTGAACCTGCCCGAGCTCCGGCAACTGCGCCAACGCATCACCGTCATGTACCACCTGCAGCCGCTCTCGCTGGAGGAGACGGGCGAGTACGTCCGGCACCGCCTGCAGGTCGCCGGCGCCACGCGTGACGACATCTTCACCGTCGAGGCGATCCAGGGGATCTACTACTACGCGCGCGGGTTCCCGCGTCTCGTGAACATCCTGTGCGACCGCGGGCTGCTGGCGGCCTACGCGGACGACAAGACCCAGGTGGATCGCGCGCTCGTGGACGAGGTCCAGCGCGAGCTGGACCTGCCCTTCGCCGAGGGCGACGGCCGCCCGCCCGCCTGGGGAGCTCAGGCTGTCGAGGCCGGCGCGGTCGACGGGGCGGGCGGGGCGGAGCTGAGCGAGCGCCTGAGCAAGCTGGACGAGATCGACGCGAACGTGCGCGAGGTCCGCGCGGCGCTCAAGAACCTCGAGAACCTGCTCAATTTCAGCCTGTGGGTGGATCGCAACGTCTAGGCCTTCCTGGCGAGTCCGCCGACGGTGAGCGGCGTGCCTGATGATGAACCCACGCGGATCGGGGGCTGACATGGCCCGGGTGCAGCCGGTGGACCTTCCCGCGGCGGAGCCCGTCGATCTCTCGGTCGTGATCCCCGTCTACAACGAGGTCGAGATCGTCGAGGACCTCGCCGAGCGCACGGACGCCGCCCTGGCGGGGATGACCGTCGGCTACGAGGTCGTCATCGTGGACGACGGCAGCCGGGACGGCACGGGAGCGCTCCTCAAGCAGCTCCGGGCCAGGTACCCCAGGCTGCGCGTGATCCACCTGCGCCGCAACTTCGGGCAGGCGGCCGCGATGTCGGCGGGCTTCGACGCGGCGCGCGGCGCGATCATCGTGACGATGGACGGCGACCTCCAGAACGACCCGCGTGACATTCCCCGGCTCATCGAGAAGATGGACGAGGGCTACGACGTGGTGAGCGGCTGGCGGGCGAACCGTCAGGACCGCTTCCTGTCCCGGCGCCTGCCCTCGATGATGGCGAACTGGCTGATCGGGAAGGTCACCGGCGTGCGGCTCCATGACACGGGCTGCACGCTCAAGGCCTACCGGCGCGAGATGCTCGAGGACGTCCACCTCTACGGCGAGATGCACCGCTTCATCCCCGCCCTGGCCAGCGTGCAGGGAGGGCGCATCGCCGAGCTCAAGGTCGCCCACAACGCCCGCACGCTCGGCAAGTCCAAATACAACATCTTTCGGGTCTTCCGTGTCGTCCTGGACTTGATCCTGGTCAAGTTCCTGCTCAGCTACTCGACGCGACCCATCCACCTGTTCGGCCTGCTGGGGCTGGCGTCCTTCACGGGCGGCGTGTTGATCTGCGGCCAGCTCGCGTACCTGCGCTTCTTCCAGAGCGCGCCGCTGGCGAACCGTCCGGCCCTTCTGCTGGGTGTTCTGCTCATCATCATGGGCGTCCAGTTCATCACCATGGGGCTCATCGCCGAGATGCAGGTCCGCCTCTACCACGAGGCCCAGTCGAAGCCCATCTACCGCATCCGGGAGCGATCCTGAGCGCACGGACGTCGCTCACCGCGTCCGCCGCGCATCTGGAAGGCACCTTGGCGGCGCTCGCTCAACTGGACCAGGCCGCCGTGGAGCGGCTCGTGGCCGCGATCCTGGACACGCACGAGCGGGGAGGCACGATCTTCGTCTGCGGGAACGGCGGGAGCGCCACCACGGCTTCCCACTTCGCCCAGGACCTTACCAAGAGCACGGCGACCGGCCCCGCGGACCACCACCGGCTGCGGGTGTTGGCGCTCACCGAGAGCGTCTCCAGCCTCACGGCGTGGGCCAACGACCTGGGCTACGACGCGGTCTTCGAGCAGCAACTGCGGGCCCTCGGGCGCCCCGGCGATCTGCTGATCGCGCTCTCGGGCTCGGGTGCCAGCCCGAACGTGCTGAATGCCGTTCGGTACGCTCATGACGCGGACATCGCGACGTTCGCCGTCACGGGGTTCGACGGCGGCCCGCTGCGGCGCCTCGCGCGCGACACCGTCCACGTCGCGACGGGGCAGATGGAGATCGCCGAGAACGCGCACCTGGTCGTGATCCACCAGGTGGTCTGCGCGGTCCGGGAATGGAAGCATGAGCGCGATGCGTCCGGGTGATCCGGGGGCGGTCGCCTCGCGGGCGAGGTGAGGTCGCCGGCGACGGCGGCTGGGTCCCCGTCCTCTATCGCCGGATCGGGGCGCAGGGGCAGCACCGTCCTGGACAAGGTGCTAGGCGAGCTCGAGGGCTTCTTCACGGCCGGCGAGGTCTCGTACGTGTGGGAGGCTCGGGCCGAGCCATACCGTGGGCGGCAACCCCAACCGGCTCGAGACTTGGCGCGTGGGCCGATACGGTTGTGGCGCGCGGTGTCCGAGTTTCGGACACCCGAGCTCCTCGATGAAACCTGGTCGGTGCGACCGGCAGTCACTTCTGCTACTTTGGAAGGAGGGCTGTCCTTGACAAAAGCGGTCCGCGGTGGACCGGAGGACCGATTGCCTTCGGCCCGTGGCAGGATTGAGCGCGGAGACCGGTGTCGGCTACGATCAATAGCCGGGCCGCGTGGGGGCGCTGGACAGCCCGGCCGGGCCGGCACGGATTCACAAGGAAGTCGTTGCGCCGGCGAGGCCTATAGAACGTTAACTGAGATCGTGCATCGGACCGATTGGCTAGCTCGCCGGGGGTTCGCGGGATAACCGGGAGGGGGCACGGATCCCCTGAGCATCGGGGAGCGTGCCGAGCCCGAGAACGGACGCAAGGTCGTCTCCTGGATTCGACCCGGCCGGGCGCGCGGCAGCTCGCCGCAGCCCGGCATTCTTGTTCATGAGAACGTCAACGGGGGCGTAGACAGATGGTGCCACAGCGCCGGGTCTTCTCCGTCTGCCTGCGCATCGCCGACGTCCTCGTGATGCTGGTGGCGCTGGGGCTGGCGCTGTTCGTGACCCAGCAGCGCACGCATCCCCTGGCGATGCTCGAGTTCCTCTCCCGCCGCATCGGCGCGGTCAACCTCGTCCTGCTGGCCTTCCTCTGCCTGGTGTGGCCCGTGCTGCTGGACGAGCTGGGGCTCGCGCGCCCCTGGAACATCCGCTTCTTCCGGGCCGAGGCGCGCGCGATCCTGAAGGCGGTGTCCTTCGGGGCGCTCGTGCTGCTGCTGCTGGGCGTGGTCTTCCAGCGTCAGAGCGTGACGCCCGAGACGCTGGTCCTCTTCTGGATCTTCGCGACGGTCGGCACGCTGCTCGTGCACCTCGCGTTCCACGGCGTCGCGGTGAACCTGCGCAGCGTCGCGACGCGCCAGGTCCTGATCGTGGGCTCGGGTCCCCGGGCGCGCCGTCTGGCCAGGCGCCTGGAGGACCTCAAGGACGTGACGGGCTACCGGCTGCTGGGCTTCGTGGACGACTCCACGGGCGGGGACTTCCGCGACGGGCTGCAGCTCGTGGCCACGATCCCCGAGCTGCCGACGTTCCTCAAGGAGAACGTGGTGGACGAGGTGATCGTGACGCTCCCGATGAAGTCCAAGTACCAGAGCATCCTCGACGTGTCCACCATCTGCGAGGAGCAAGGCATCCCGGTCCGGATCCCGTCGGACCTCTTCGAGCTGCGCATCGCCAATCTCGCCGTGACCGACCTCGGCGGCGAGCCGGTGCTCACCTTCTACACGGGTGCGCCGGACAAGCCGTGGTCGCTGGCCGCCAAGCGGATGATCGACCTGGTGGGCGCGCTCTTCCTGCTGATCCTCTTCTCGCCCGTGCTCCTCATCACGGGGCTGGCGATCAAGTTCTCTTCCGCGGGGCCCGTGCTCTTCGAGCAGGAGCGGTTGGGCGTCAACAAGCGACGCTTCCAGATGTTCAAGTTTCGCACCATGGTCGAGGATGCTGAGGCGCGGCAGGCGGAGCTCGAGGCGCTCAACGAGGTGGAGTTCCCGGCCTTCAAGCTTCGCCGCGATCCGCGGGTGACGTCGGTCGGCAGCTTCCTGCGCCGCACGAGCATCGACGAGCTGCCGCAGCTGCTGAACGTGGTCCGCGGGGAGATGAGCCTGGTGGGGCCGCGGCCGCTCGCCGTGCGGGACGCGATGGGGATCGAGGAGAACTGGCAGAAGCGGCGCTTCAGCGTGAAGCCGGGAATCACCTGCCTGTGGCAGATCAACGGGCGCAGCAACGTGCGCTTCAAGGAATGGATGCGGATGGACCTCGAGTACATCGACAACTGGTCGCTCGGTCTGGACCTGAAGATCCTGCTCAAGACGATCCCCGCCGTCCTGCGGGGCGAGGGAGCCGCCTGACGGCGCGGCCGGACGGCCACGCGGCCGAGCGCATCTCCTACCGCCGGCGCATGGGCGGCGACCGGTGGCTGGCCGAAACTTCACGATTCCGAACGTCGCCGGGCGCCGGCCCCGCGAGAGCGCCGGTCGCCCGCGCGGAGACGGCTGCCCGCGAGGCGGGAACTCCCCGGGCTCAGAGCTGTATTGCAGAGGCTCGCGCGGCGCGACGGGACCGGGCCCGTAAGCTGCTGAGTTGCAAGGACTCCCGAGGACGTGCATTATCAGATGGAATTCTGAACTTCGGCGCTCCACCGTGCTGCGAGGAGGGATGGGGAGGGTTCCCGTGGGGACGAGGGCCTCGGTCGCGTTGGTGAGCCGGCTTCGCCTGGCAGCTGGAGAGGCTCTCGCATGAGTCGGATCCACGACGCGCTCAAGAAGGCCGAGGCGGAACGGCGTAGCCCTGTGACCTCCCGCGCCTCGGCGCCCGTTCGGGTCAAAGAGGCGCCGGTCAGCCGGGCGCCCGCCATCCAGGCGCCGCCGCGCCAGCTTCCCGAGAGCGAGCTCCCGTTGGCCAGGTTCACGCTCGAGGGCGAGGCCGTGCTGTCGCGGTCCTACGAGGAGGTCGAGCGCCTGTGCTCGAGCCGCCTGGCGCCGGGTCTCCGCGATGCCGCCGGGCCACGCCGGGTCGTCCTCGTCACGAGCCTGGCCCCCAAGGCGCGTCCCGCCGACGTGGCCCTGGCGCTGGCGGCCACGCTGGCCGAGAAATACAAGCTGCGGGTGGCCCTCGTAGACTGCTCGGCCAGCGGGCGCGGCGCCGCCGAGCTGTTCGAGTCGGACTCCGGTCGCTCGGTCATGTCCGAGCTGCGTCTCGATCCGACGCATCCGGGACGCTTCATGCGTCGCAGCGTGCTGCAGGGGCTCTTCCTGCTCACGGTTCCTCTCAGCGGCTCCCAGGTCGAAGGTTCCCGCCCGGACGGGGCGGTGGCCGCGGCCGTGGCGCGGGTTCTGGACTGGTGCCACGCCGCGGTGCTGGCCGCCGACAGCGTGGCCGAGGACCCGCGCGTCGTGAGCCTGGCCCCCCTGGCCCAGGCCACGGTTCTCGTCGCGCGCGAGCCGGGCGCCGCGCTCGAGGAGGTGCAGGGCCGCCTGTTTCTCGAGAACGCGCCGCTCTACGCGGTCCGCGAGCTTTCGTGACCGCGCCGGGATTGGCGCGTGAGGGCTGCCGGACCGCTTCGCCCGCGTCCGGGGAGATCGAACCTTCAGGAGACCGTTCATGAGCGAGAAGTTTCTCGAGGTCCGTCGAGCCGCGCTCCCCGCCCGCCAAACGGGACCCGTCTATCAGGACATGGATGGAGTCCCCTTCGGAGAGGGCGTCCAGCCGTCGATCATCTCGCAGATCTGGGACATGCTGTGGCGGCGCAAGTGGACGGTGGTGGCGGGCCTCGTGTCCGTCCTGCTCGTGGCCGGGCTCGTCACCTGGAAGCTGCCCCGCAGCTACACCTCGACCGTCACGGTCCTCGTGGGCAGCGGGCCGCGCAACGCCGGCCTCGCCGAGCTCGACCTGCTCAACCAGGGCCCGGCCATCCAGACCGAGATGGAGCTGATCACGAGCCGGCGCATCCTGGAGCCTGTCGTGGACGAGAACGACCTGAACGTCAGGATCGTCTCGCCCGGACCGATGCGGCCCGCGGACCTGTTCGGCGGCTTCCAGGCCGGACGCGACGCGGTGCCGGGAGCCTACGAGATCAAGCAGGCCGGCAACGGCGCCTACGAGATGTGGAAGACGGGCACGGGCGGCTTCCTCGGATTCTGGCAGAGCACGCCTGACTCGCTGGTCGCGACGTTGCGGCCGGGCCTGGCGTACTCCGGACGCGGCTTGCGCTTCCAGCTCCCGGCGGCCATGCCGGACGACGCCGTCGAGATGATGGTGAGCCCCTTCGACGGCGCGGTCGGCACCCTGATGACGAACGTGACGGCCTCGCTCGTGGACCCCGACGCGCAGCTCGTGCGGGTGAGCTGCAAGTCCGGCGCCGCGAAGCTGGCGCAGCGCGTCTGTGACGGCATCTCCAAGAGCTACGTCGCCCTGCGCAACGACCTCGCGCGCGGCGACGCTTCCCACTCCGCCGAGTTCCTGCAGCAGCAGAGCGACACGGTCGGAGCCCAGCTGGCCGCGGCCGAGGACGAGCTCCGCCGGTACAAGGAAGCGAACGACGTGGTGGACACGCAGAGCCTTTCGGGCGCGGAGTCCGGCGAGCTGGCGCAGTTCCAGGCCCGGCGCGACGAGATCGACGCCGAGCGCGCGGCCCTGGCGGGGTTCATCAACCGCCTGGGCACGAGTGAGGGTTCCGACAAGTACCGGGACCTGGCCGCCTACCCGACCTTCATCAACAACCCGATGGTCGGCAACATCCTCAACAACCTGATCAACTACGAGAACCAGCTCCACGACCTCTCGCAGCGCCGTACCGACGTCAATCCCGACGTGGTGGCGCTCAAGCAGCGAATCTCCGAGCTGCAGGGCCAGCTCGGCCATCTGGCGCGGAACTACGAATCCGCCCTCAGCGGCCAGGTCGCCTCGCTCGACCAGAGCCTCGGGCGGTCCAAGGGCCGGCTGGCGTCCGTTCCTCGCAAGCAGATGGACCTGGCCCGTCTCGAGCGCCACGCCGACATGCTGTCGCAGCTCTACACGACGCTGCAGCAGAAGCTCAAGGAGGCCCAGATCAGCAAGGCCGTCGAGCTCGCTGACGTGTCGATCATCGACCCGCCCACGTTCCCCATGCAGCCCACCTTCCCCAACGTGCCCCTCAATCTCGCGCTGGGGCTGGCGGGCGGCCTGCTGGTCGGCCTGGCCGGAGCGCTGCTCCAGGAGTTCGCGGACACGCGCGTGCGGCGCCGTCACGAGATCGAGCAGGAGACGGGGCTCCCCGTCCTGACCATGATCCCCTCGGTCAAGGGCGGTGGCGGGCGCTTCATCGTCGGCCGAACGCCCAGGCTGCTGCCGCGTGGCGCGGCGGCCGACGCGCGGCTGCGCGACTACTACCCCGTCGGCGGCGACCTGGTCGTCGAGGCCTTCCGCTCGCTGGGCGCCGACCTCGGCTTCATGGCCCAGAACATGCCCGGCGGCAGGGACGTACGCACGGTGGTGTTCACGAGTCCGTCGCGCGGGGAGGGGAAGACGTTCAGCGCGGTGAACTTCGCCGCCACGCGGGCGCTCGAGGGGCAGCGCACGCTGCTGATCGACGCGGACCTGCGCGCGGGGGCGGCGAGCGCGGCCCTGGGCCTCGAAGAGGCGCCCGGGCTGAGCGACGTGCTGGCGGGCAAGTCTCCGCTCCTGGATGCGATCCGCATGGTGAAGATCGGCAATCACCGCCTGGCCGTGCTGGGCGTGGGCACCACGCCGCGCGACCACGGCACGCTCGTGACCAGCGACGAGCTCGAGCAGGTCCTGGCCACCGCGGCCGAGCACTTCGATCAGGTCGTGGTGGACACGCCGCCGATCAACGTCGTCAGCGATGCGGCGCTCATGGCCGCTCGCGCGCATGCGGTCATCGTCGTCGTGCGCTCCGGACAAACGGACCGCGAGGCTCTGGACCTCACGCTCTCGCGCCTGGCGCGCGTTGGAGCGCGGCCGCTCGGAATCGTGCTCAACGACGTCAAGGTCGGTGGTGGGGCCTACGAGGGGTTCTCGGTCTACGAGCCGGAGGCCCAGGAAGCCGCCGGCTGAAAAAGGAAGGATCCATGCTCAGACCGTTCGCCTTCGCACTGATCTTGACCGGAACCTGCGCGGCCCTCGTCGCCGCTCAGGGAGTCGGGAGCGCGGACACGACGCGCAGCGCAGCGCCCGCGCCCGTGGCCATGCCCTCCCCGACCGGGAGCCTGATCATGTTCCCCGGCGACTCCGTGCGCGTCACGATCTGGAAGGAGCCCGATCTCTCGGGCGCGTTCCAGGTGGACGAGAACTCGATGCTGACGCTGCCGCTGTTGGGGCCGCGCTCGGTGGCGAACCTGTCTGGCGAGCAGCTGCGCCAGCAGTTGCTCCACGACTACGCCACGCAGCTCAAGAACCCTTCGATCGACGTGGCGGTCGTGCGCCGGGTCAGCGTCGTCGGAGCCGTCGCCAAGCCGGGCCTCTACGTCGTGGACCCCACGATGAAGCTGAGCGACATCGTGGCCATGGCGGGAGGCGCCGACGACCAGGGCAACGCCAACAGCATCGACATCTACCGCGGCGCCACGCAGCTCTACGACAACCTGCAAATGAGCGCCCCGGTCGTTCCCCAACTGCGCTCCGGAGACCGACTGGTGGTGGACCAGAAGTCGTGGGTTTCGCGGAACGGCATGTTGGTTTTGGGCTCGGTGTTGAGCACAACCTTGATCATCACCCGCATCCTCGACTGAGCGCGACGCACGGGCCGGCTGCGACGCGCGCGAACTCGCCGACGCGCGCGTCCGGACCGGCGAGCTCGTTCCGAGACACCGGGGCCGCGCCTGCTCCACTCGCCCCGGCCGCGCCCCGTGTCGTGACCCCCAGGAACCACCGCCGGCCGGTCCGATCCGCATGAGAATCCTGCAGGTCAACAAGTTCTGGTTCGCGCGCGGGGGCGTCGAGTCGTACCTGGCCGGCCTCATCGGCGAGCTGCGCCGGCGGGGGCACGAGGTCGCGGAGTTCGGCATGCGCCACGAGGCCAACCCGCCCTCGCCCTATGCCGACACCTTCGCGCCTTTCGTCGAGCTCTCCTCGGCGGGACAGGGTCTGTCGCTCGCCGAGAAGGCGCGCACCGCGCTGCGCGTCCTCTACGCCCCGCCGGTCGCCGCCGGCGTGCGCGAGCTCTGCGCTGCCTTCCGGCCCGACGTGGCCCACGTCCATCTCTTCGAGCGCCAGCTCACGTACGCCGTGATCCGGGGCCTGCGGGCCGCCGGCGTGCCGATCGTGCAGACGTTCCATGACTACAGCTTCGTCTGCGCGAACTACACGCTGATGAAGAGCATGACCTCGCCCTGCCCGGTGGAGTGCATGACGAAGGGGTACCATCAGGCGGTGCGCTACCGCTGCGTCAAGAAGTCCCGCAGCGCGAGCGCGCTGGGGGCGCTCGAGCTGGTCATGCGGCGAGAGGTCTTCCGCTATCAACGTCACGTCGAAGCCTTCATCTCTCCCAGCGCGTACCTGCGGCGCATCCTCGTGGAAGGAGGAGGGCTGGACCCCCGCAAGGTCCTGCACGTGCCCAACTACGTGCGCTGCGCCGAGTACGAGCCGCGTTTCGAGCCCGGCGAGTACGTCCTGTTCGTGGGCCGGCTCTCCTTCGAGAAGGGGCTTTCGACCTTGCTCGAGGCCGCGGCCGCCCTGCCGCGGCTCTCCTTCCGGGTCGTGGGGACCGGACCCGAGGAGGCGAACCTGCGCCGGGCCGTCGCCGAGCGGGGGCTGGGGAACGTGACGCTGGACGGCCACCGCACGCCGGCCGAGCTGCGGGAGATCTACCGCGGCGCGCTCTGCGTCGTGATGCCGTCCGAATGGCCCGAGAACGCGCCGATGGTGATCTACGAGGCGTTCGCCAGCGGCAAGCCCGTCGTGGGCACGGCGATGGGAGGGATCCCCGAGCTGGTCGAGGACGGCGTGGATGGCCTGGTGGTTCCCCCCGCCGACGCCGGAGCCCTCGGGCGCGCCCTTCGCGAGCTGGCCGATGCGCCCCGGCGCGCGGCCGACATGGGCGCTCGCGGGCGGGAGAAGGTCGAGCGCGGCTACGACCTACCGCATCACGTGGATCGGCTGATGGAGGTCCTTCAGGCGGCGCGGACGCGCAACCTGCCGAGCGCTGCTCGCCGGCCTTTACCGAACGAGAGGGAGGCGGTGCTGCACGCATGAAACCGGCGCTCGCGGGATCCAGTCCCACCTTCACCTTCGAGGAGCGCTCCGCAGCCGGAAGGCTCCGGACCCGCCTGCGCGCGGCGCTCGCCGGGCCGCCCAGCTGGCTGATCGTGGCGCTGCTCGGCGGCGTCCTCGGGTACGCCCTCGTCGCCAAGACCCCGCTCCTCATCCTTGCCCCTCTGGTGCTGGTCCTCCTGGTTGTCAGCCTCTGGAAGCCACGCACGCTGGCGCTCATCGCTCTGGCCATCTCCCCACTGGGGACGATCGCGGTCGCCATGCTGCCGGGCGTCGATTTCCGGTTCTCGATGATGACCTGGTGGCTGCCGGCGGGCGCTCTGCTCGCGATGAGCCTGTTCGCGAAACGCACGCTGATCGTCTCGAAAGCGACCCTTGCGCTCACCGTCTATGCGCTGTTCCTCTTCTCCAGCGCTCTCTGGTCGGCCAAACCCGCCGTCGCGCTGAAGGAAGGTCTCCAGTTCTTCACGTTCGTCTGGATCTTCCTCGTGTTCGACAACCTCTTCCAGACGCCGCGACAGCTCCAGAACGGGGCCCTGATCTTCCTGGGGATGTCCACCCTGGTGGTGGGCGGCAGCGCCTTCAGCGCGTCCGTGACGCCGATCCTCCCCGAGCTCCGGATGGGAAAGGTGTTCGCATTGCGGTTCGTGGATGCCTACTACCACCCCGTCACGATCGCGGCCCTGGCCAGCTCGGTGGTCCTGATGGCGACCTCGCTGCTCCTGGGCGCCCGTCTCTCGACCGCCCGGCGCGTGCGGCTGTGCGTCTCGCTCGTGACCGGCCTGCTGCTGTGCGCCGCCATCCTCAAGCGCTCGGCGACGGCCGGCCTGATGGGGGGAGGCCTGCTGATGCTCTCGTTCTACGGCTGGCGCCGCACAGGCCTCTTCGCGGTCGTGAGCGCCCTCATCGTCACCGCGGTCGCGGTTTCCTTCCCGGACGTCCGCGGGCGGTTCGCGGACGCCGCCGACCCCATGGCCTCGCGCTCTCACTACGCGATGCCCTACGTGGGCTGGATCATGTTCAAGGAACAGCCGCTGCTGGGCCATGGCGTGGGGTCCTTTTCGTACAGCGCCGCGCCGATCGTGGCGCGCATGCACATCCTGGACATCCACCACGTCAGCCCCGACGAGCTCAAAGAGCCCCACAACATCGTGGCCAAGATCGCCTCCGAGTCGGGCATCGGGGGCCTCGTCCTGTTCGGCGTGTTCCTGGGGATCGTCTTGTGGACGACGTTCCGAGCGTGTCGGGGGTCCGGCTGGCCTCTTCCGAACGTCCAGGCCGTGTGCCGCGGCTTCCTCGGGGCGAGCATCGTTCAGCTCACGGTGACCCTGTTCGAGAACGTGGACAACCACGTCATCTTCTGGATCATCCTGGCGATGGGTTACCGGGGAGCGCGCATGATCGAGGAGTACCGCCGACCGCTGGCGGAAGCGCGCGTCCCCGCTCGACGGACCTGGCCGCAGCCGGCGCGCCCGGTCGTCCAGCGGACGCGCTAGCGATGCAGGAGCCTGGAATCCGTCCGCCGGCGCCCAGCCCCGGATCGGCGGCCGTCGAGGCGGCGCCCGCCGCCGGCGCGGACCCCGACGCGCCGCTCCTCGTGCTCTCCTACCCTCGCTCGGGGACCACGCTCCTGCGCGTCATGCTGCAGGGACACCCCGAGATCGCGATCCTGCCCGAGCCGTGGTGGATGGTGGCGCTCACGAAGGCGCTGGGGCGCGAGCAGCGGCTTCTCACGCGCGGGCTCGCGACCTCGTACCTGGCCGGCTACGTCTCCCCCTCGTGGTTGGCCGGGGCGGACCTGGCGCTGGAGGAGATCGTTGCCCTCCTGCCGCCGGGCCCCATGCGCGAAGCGGACGTCGTGTCGGCGGTCGGGAGGGCCTACGCGAACCGCTCGGGCAAGACGCGCTGGGGGGCAAAATACCCGGGAGCGGAGTTCCGGCGCGCCCTGCCGCTCATGGCCCGGGCCATTCCCGGGGCCACCTTCGTCTTTCTGGCGCGGGACGTCCGCGACGTCTACCTGTCGCAGGTGGGGGCGGGGATGCGGGAGGGAACCGAGGATCTGTACCTCTACTGTCTGCTGTGGGCGGTCCAGACGGCGCGCATCCTGAACGAGCTCGACGGCATGAGGGACCGGTCGCTGGTGGTGCGCTACGAGGACCTGGTTGAGGCCCCCGGGCCGAGTCTGGAGCGGCTGTGCGAGGCCGCCGGCCTGGCCACCTCGCCGGCGATCGTCGAGCGCATGCTGCACTACCAGGACCAGATTCCCCGCAAGCTGGCCCGCAACCCGATGCACCGGCACCTCCAGGAGCCCGTGCTCGCGACCAATCGCCGCAAGTTCGCGAGCCGGCTCTCGCCCGAGCAGGTGCGTCGGACCGAGATCCTGGCCGGCACCGTGCTGAAGCGCCTGGGCTACGCCGAGAACCGGACCGGGTTGGGTCTGGTGGACGGCGTCTCCGTCGCGGGTCAGCTTCCGCTGCGGCTGGCCCTGAACGCCTGGCGCAGCTTGCTCGGGAAGTCCACAATCAGCGGGATGCGGCTCAAGCGGTGGGCCGCGGGCTGAAGCGGGTCGGTGTCGGGCTTGGGCACGGGCGGAGCCGCCCGGCCGGGAGCGTCACTCGGCGGGCGTGCCGGTCCGCGAGGGCGAAGGTTCCGTGCCGGCCGCGTAGTGAAGGATGATCAGCACGTCGCGACTCGTAACCGAGCCGTCGTCGTCCACGTCGGCGAGCGTGATGTCGGCCTTCGGCGTGGACAGTCCCGCCACGTTGTTCAGCACGATCGTTCCGTCCGCCGCGTCCACCTTGCCGTCCCGGTTGACGTCGCCCCAGATGCGGGCGGGCGCCGGACCGGGCGAGCAGTCCGCGGAGTCCGGCTGCGGGGGCCGGGCAGGGGGAGCTTCGGGACTGCCGTCCCACGTGTTGCCTCTCGATCCCCACTGACTGCGCACGTTGTCCGGGATCTCGACCGAGACCATGTCGTTGTCCGCGAACGTGGACTTCGTCACGGCCCCGATGGACAATCCCTTCGGATTGTTCACGCTCACGTTGCAGCGCATCTCGAGCAGCGACGGAGTGCCCGCGTCGAACATGCCGTTTCCCTGTCCGTAGATGTTGAAGCCGAAGCGGCGATTGTTCTCGGCGACGTTCTCGAGCCACTGGTTGCCCCAGGCTCCGAACTGCTCCGAGAAGCCCTGGTCCGTCTGCGTGGCGCGGTTGCGCCGGATCACGTTCCAGCCGGAGTTCACGTCGGTGGCGAAGCCCCGGGCCGATCCCAGGGTCCGCTCGACGACGTTGTCCTCGATCGTGTTGTACATGGAAGCGCCGCCCAGCCGGATCCCCTCGGACATGTAATGCTGGACCGACGCGTCGATGTCGTGGATGTGGTTCCTGCGGATGATCCAGTTGTCGCTGAAGCGGTTGAGCCAGATCCCCGCGCCGATTCCGCAGTCGATGTCGAAGATCTCGTTGCCCTCGAGCGTCCCGTCGCGGGCCGCCGCCACGTAAATGCTCCTCTTGCTCACACGGTTGTCCAGGATCTGGATGCCGTCGGCCGGGTCGGCCCCGAGCGAGGGGATGGTGTTGCGGGCCGCGTCGGGATCATAGAGCCCCCGCCCGGGCAGCGAGCGGTTGGTGACGTTGTCGCCCAGTGTCGCGAGGTCCGTTCCGGCGATGTAGATCCCCCCCACGATCGTGAAGCCCTGAACGGTCCAGTAGTCGGATCCGTTCAGAATTTCGAGGGTTCGGTCGCGCGCCGGATCCGTCGCCGCGCAGCTGCGATTGGAGAACGAGGCCTGTAGCGTGACCATCCCGTCGCCGGCGGAGCGGAGCGTGATCGGCCGATCGGGCCGACCGGAGGTCGAGATGACCAGCATCCCGCCGTAGCTCCCGGCGTGCACCAGGATCGTATCCCCGGCCCGCGCCATCTCGATGGCCTTCTGGACGCTGCGTAGGGGTGCCGTCTCGGTCCCCGGGTCAGTGTCCCTGCCGGTTATGGCCACGTGGTAGGTCGTCTGGGCCGCGAGGCGTGCGGCGGCGAAGAGGCCGCCGGCCAGTGCCACGAGCAGGGGAACGACCGCCGCGCGGGCTCGGGAGCGCGAACCACGGGATCTGGTGGGCGCGGAAAGCCGGCTGGATGCTTCGGGGACTGGCGCCATCGGAGGTGCCATGCGTCTAAGATCGGCCACGGGAGGACCGCTCGGAGTATTGCCCCGGCGAGGCACGAGTTCAAGCCCATCACCGGTCGCTCGGGGTCGGTCAGTCCCCGTCCGGATTCTCCAGGCTGTACCCGAAACGTGACACGCGTGTCTCGTATTGATCCACCAGGCCGCGGATGTACCGCCGCAGCAGGAGATTGTCCCGGCCTGTGCCAGCGTCGAAGTACTTCCGGTTGACGCCCGGCGCGATTGCGAGCGTCGTCGGGCGCGGCTCGAGTCCAGGAACTCGTAGATGCCCGTCAGGGTGGCGTCGGGCTCGCGCACGAAATCCTCGTATTTCAAGACGAGCAAGCGCGAGAGGTGTTTCCGATCCTCCTCCAGGATCTCGTGGCACGTGAGCCAGTGCCGGATCAACGAGCGCAGGGTGGTCCGGCTCTGCTTTCGCGTGGCGTAGGACACAGCGACGGGGTGCCGCAGGAGCATCAGGAGCGACGCGCCGGGAACAGGGCCTGGAGGAAGCGCGCCTGGGTGCGCGGCGGCCTCGAAGCCGAAGCGACCCGGCCCCCCGTGGGACAGCGCCGTCGGAAAGACCGACTGGAGGTGCCCTCGTCCTCCGACGAGCGGGTGTTCTCGAAGCCGCTGATCGAGGGATGCTGGCTTAGACAGCGGAAGACGCCACCGGCCGGCTCACTGAGGGCGCTCGGGCAGCGGCTCGCGTTTCGCGCGCCATCCCGCGAGCCGGCGCTGGATACTGCGGCCCACCTCGATGTCGTCGCTCTCGAAGCCCAGCAGCCAGAGGACCGCGGCGTACACGAGGATCAGGACGGGCAGCCCGAGCAAGAGCCTGGGCCACGGCCCGAGCGCCGCGCCGCCCGTCAGGATCCGGTCGAGCCCGAAAGCGGCCGCCGCGCCCGCCAGTCCCGCGGCGGTCGGCTTCACGTATCGCACGTTGATTGGATTGGCCCGCCACAGGCGCTGGATCTGGACGATCCGCAGAACGTTCACGGCCGTCATCGAGGCGCCGGCGCCGATCGCCGCGCCGAGGATCCCCATCTTGGGGATGAGCAGCACGTCCAGGAGCAGGCCCAGGAGCAGCGCGGCGATCGAGTTGGCGAGCTCGATCTTCTGCCGCTGGCCCATGATCAAGAGCGTCCCTCCGGTGCCCGTCGCGACGCTGACGAGCTGGGCCCCGGCGCAGAGCACGAGGGCCAGCCACGCCTCCTCGAAGCCGTGGCCCCAGAGCGAGAGGATCTGCCGCCCGAAGAGCACGCAGGCGCAGAAGGAGGGCAGGGCGATCGTGTAGCACCAGCGCGCGACCGTGCGGTTCAGGCGCCGCAGCTTCTCGAGATCGCCGGAGGCGTGGAGAGAGGCCACGATCGGCGTGAAGATGGCCGTCGTCCCCGCCAGGATGAACCCCACCAGGACCGCGGTCTTGAGGGCGGCGTTGTACACGCCGACCTCGGCGATGGGCCGGTAGTAGGCCAGGAGCAGGATCTCCTGGTTGCGCACGCCGTAGGCGACCAGCTGCGTCCAGATCAGGGGGAAGGAGAAGATCAACACTTCGCGGAGCGGTGGCGGGTCGGCCGTGGGCGTGCCGGCGAGCAGGTGGCGCAGCACCAGGAGCGCGAGGCCCAGTACCACCCCCAGCGAGACCAGGTATGCGATGGTCCCCCCAAGCAGACTCGCCCCGAGCAGGCCGCTCACCGCCACCGCGGCCAACGTGACGCCCGGCTGCGCCAGATTGCGCATGCCGACCATCCAGTTCATGTGGCGCAAGCCCTGGATAGCGAACGTGGCGATGAAGAGCAGGTTCCAGACGGGCACCGCGAGCGCGAAGACATGCAGCAAGGGCACGATCTCGGGCTTGCCGAGCAGCCGTCCCACGAAGTCCGAGGTCGCGTACAGCAGCGCGCCGCCCACCAGGCTGGATCCGAGCGCCACTGCGTTCACGTTGCGCAGCAGCCGCCGGATCGCGCCCTCGCGCGGGGTGCCGCGCAGCGTGGCCACGTAGCGCACCGTGCCGTTGCTGAGCCCCAGGCGGAACATGCCGCCGCCCACCCAGAGGATGGCCTGGGAGGTGGCGAAGAGCCCGAGTCCCTTCGCCCCCCAGATGCGGGAGATGCTCACGAAGAGCGCGTACTGCAGGAGCTGCTGAGCGAAGAAGCCGATCACCGAGACGCCGCTTCCCCGCGCGATCTCGCGCAGGGAGCGTTGATCCTGGCTCGGACCCTCCGCCGAGGTCGCGGCGGCGACTGAAGGATCCTCGCCGGTTCGGCTTCCGGGACGGTTCATGGCGCGTGGGGTGGGAGTGGGCCCGAGGCCGCTCGCGCCGGGGCGCTAGCCGGCTACCGTGTAGCCGTAGTGCTCGAGCGCTTGGCCGATCGCCGCCTCGACGCGCGCGATCTCTTCGCGAGGCGCGCGCTGCCAGCGGCCGAGCGAGCCGGGTGTCTGCACCTCGCGCGCCCCGGCCTCCGTCACGCGCTCGTCGTGGACGCCCAGGAAGGCCAGGATGCGCTCGACCTCGCTGCGAGGAGCGGCGCAGAGGTCCTCCAGGCGCGACCGCAGGAATCGTCCTGGCAGGCGTTCGGCGGCGATCTGCTCCGTGCGCAGGTTCAGGCGGCTCCAGTGGAGCGCCTTGCGGACGGGATCGTCGAGCGTCCGCTCCGAGTCGCTAAGTACCGAGGTTTCGTGGGCGCGATAGGAGAAATGCGGGTTGAAGGCCTGGTCGCGGCCGTCCCGGAGCACGTGGATGTAGAGCATGTCGGGGAACATGTCGGCCAGGAGCGGGAGCACGTACTGGGCGCGGGGGTTCTTCCAGCCCCAACGGCCCCGCCGCAGCGGGTAGCAGAGGCGCAGCCAGAAACGGAGCTCGCGCCGCATGCGCTCGAGCCCGGCCGCGTCCAGCTCGCCCCTGGCGTAGGGGTCCACCCAGCGCGGATAGAACCAGCGGACGAGCGGCACGTTGTCGCCCGAGGAGCGCGCCGAGGACCAGCGCCCCATGTCGTAGCCCGCGAGCCCGCAGATGGTCTGATAGACGCGCGTGCCCGAGCCCGCGACCCCGCCGATCACGACCGGGCTGGGGGACGTGCGCCCGGCGCGGCGCGTGGGTCCGGTCGCGGCGACGCCGTTCATCGGAAGCTCACCTCGGGATTCGAGGTGGAGGGCAGGTGGGGGGCCAGGATCCGCCGCAGGGAGGTTCGGAATCGCACCAAGTGCGTGTCTGCCTGGCCGGACCGCGCGAGATCCTGCACTTCCGCGGGATCGCTCCCGAAGTGGTACAGCTCCTCGGTCCCGTCGCCGTTCCGGATATAGTGGTGGTCATCGGCCACGAGCGACTTCATCAGCACCTCGAGCTCGCGTTTCTCGGCCGCCTCCATCCCGAGCTTCACGCGCAGGAAGTCCAGCGCATGCTCGAGCCGCCCCGGATTCGCCTCGAGCCCGCGAGGCGTGAGCGATCCCGCCGCCCACTCGGACATGATCGTACGGGAAGTCTCCGCCGGCACCGTCTCGCCCCAGAGCGAAGCCAGCGAGGCTCCGCCGATCCCGCCCCTGCCCAGGCCGGCCAGGTCGAGCAGCGTGGCGGGAAGGTCGCGCAGGCTCACCGGCTCGCTCACGATCGCCCCGGCCGGCGCGCGCGCCGGGAAGCGGATCACCAGCGGCACTTGCACGAGCTGCCGGTAGAGCGAGTTGTCGTGACCGAACCGGTCGTGCTCGCCGAAGTGCTCCCCGTGGTCGGCCGTCACGACCACGATCGTATCGTCCAGGATCCGACGCCGCTCGAGCTCGTCGAGGAGCCGCCCGACCTCGTGATCCACGTAGGCGATGGATCCGTCATAGGAGTCGAGCTCGACCTGGATCTGGGCGGGTGTGGCGGTCCGGTCCTTGAGCCGATGCCTCGCGCGCCGCTTGAAGTGCCAGGTTCCGGTCATATCGCGCTCGGCCTCGGACCCGAACTCGGCGTCCCACGGGTCGGGAGGCAGGTAGATCGAGTGGGCGTCGAAGTAGTTCAGGAACGCGAAGAAGGGTCGCTCGGGATCCTGCCTCGAGAGCCAGTCCAGGAAGTTCCGGTTCACGTCCTCCGCCAGCTTGCGGCCCAGGATCTGGTGCTCGCCGGTCAAGTTCCGGAGCGCCTGGTTGTTGATGACCGCATGGGCCAGCGAGGAGGAGAGCGCCAGCTCGGCCGCCGAGACCGGATAGTCCTCGAAGTTGACGAAGCCGCGGTGCAGTCCACTCTCGTATCCCGCGTATTCCATGTTTGCGACGAAGCCGCCGCTCACGTAGCCGGCCGCGCCGAGCACCTCGGCCAGCGTGGGGTGCGTGTCGTCGAGCGCGTCCTGCCAGTGCGCGATCAGCTCGTGCGGAAAGCGGCCCGTCATCATGCTGAAG
>DATBJW010000062.1:0-46324 GCA_036556205.1 Gemmatimonadota bacterium | reverse complement strand
GGCCAGGCGCAGGATCGTGGATCCGATGACCTCGGCCGCGGTGGACATCTCGGGGAAGCCGGGAGGGTCGAACACGAAGATGAAGCGGTCGCCGGTCTCGTCCACGCCGATGAAGCCTTCCGAGGTGCCTCCCCGCTTGGCCTCGACGACCCTGATCCGACCCCGGGGGGCCCGGGCCGCGGCGTCGGCCAGCACCTCGGCAGGCGTGAGCGCCCCAACGTCGCGGTTCGTGAAGAAGGCCGAGTCCAGCACGTTTCCGTTCCGCGCCAGATCGTTCGCGCGGTCGGGGATCCCGAAGATCTGCCGCACGTCGCGCACCAGGTTCAGCTTCTGGGCCACCTGCCGCAGCGTGTGGTTCAGGAGCGCCTGGCCGTTGACGGCCCCGCCGCTTGCGGTGGACCCACGTACGGGGGTCAGGAACGAGCGCCAGTCCACGCCCGCGCGCTCCAGCTCGTCGCGCGCGGCCCGCGTCGCGGCACCGTCGCCCGAGCGCTGCGCGGAGCGGAGCTCGCGCAGCCTGAGCGCGATCCAGGCGGTCCGCTCGCGGCTCGCTTCGAGCGAGGGCGCGGGCGGAGCGGGAGCGGGACGAGCGTGAGCGCAGTTCAGCGTGCCCATGAGCAGAACGGCCAGGACGGCGAAGGGAGCCGGTCGCGGACGGGCGAGCGGTCGCGTCGCGCGCATGCGGGGACGACCGGACGTGCGGGGAAGGCGGGCTACGATTCTTCCAGGTAGGTCTTCACGATGATGTCGCGTCGTTCTTCCAGCACCCGCACCATGTACGCCGCATCCTGGGGGTGCGAGAAATGGGCCAAACCGACGATCGTCTCGATCATCTCGTCGGAGAAGCTGCCGATGATGCGCGCCGCCCAGCGTGCATCTTCCTCCTCCAGGTCCTCGTAGGCCAGGTTCGGGTACTGAGGCTTCCAGAGTCGGGGCTCGAGACTCCCGTCGAAGCGGCCGACGGCCGGGCTCACGATCGGCTGCCGCGGATCCCAGGGGTCACGGTACCCAAAGGGGAGCGCCAGCCAGCGCAAAGGCGTCGTGAACAGACGGCCGAAGTCGATCGAATTGTTCACGTAGCCGGAGCTCGGCGTTTTCACTCGGTTCGACGCCGATCCGAAGGCCGAGCTCGTGTCCACGATCCAGTAGCGAAAGAGCCCGTGCTCCTTGTCGAACAGCTGGGCGATCGTGTTGTGGTCCACCTGGTCGTAGTTGTTGATCCAGGCGCCGAACACGGCCAGGGCGCGGATCTCCCGCCGATCGCGGAACACCGACATCGTCCACGGGCCCCGATAGCCAGAGGCGATGGCCTTCGTCGCCACCGCCCGGCGCCCCCGGAACTTGGCCACGTCCGCCTCGCTCGGCTCGTTGGGATCGAGGGCCTCGCCCTCCGCCGCCTCCTCAGCGACCTCCGCTTGTGCCTCGGGCGAGAGCGCCAGGCTGTCCAACGTCACGATGGCGGGATACGGCACGTGATAGCCCGCGAGGCGCAGGATCGTCGAGCCCATGACCTCAGCCGCGGTGTTCATTTCCTCGAACCCCGGCGGGTCCAGCACGAAGATGAACACGTCGCCGTTCGCGTCCTTGCCCCAGAAGCCCTCGGAGACGCCCTCTCCCTTCTTCTCGGTGATGTAGATCGTGCCGTGCGGCTCCTGCCCGAAGGCGTTCTCGCGCACATCCTCGGGCGTCAGCGCGGCCACGTCGCGGTTCGTGAAGAAGGCGGAGTCCAGCACGGTGCCGTCCCGCGCCAGGTCGTTGGCGCGGTCGGGGATGCCGAAGATCTGCCGCACGTCGCGCACCAGGTTCAGCTTCTGGGTGATCTGCCGATAGACGTGGTTCTTGAACCACTCCCCATAGAGGCAGCAGGAGCCGCGGACCGAGCCGCGTAGCGCGAGGAAGCTGCGCCAGTCCACACCCGCCTGCTCGAGCTCGCTCTGGATCGCGCGCGCACGGGCCTGGTCGGTCTTTTGAGCGGCGCGCAGATCGCGCAGCCGGGACACGATCCACTCCTCGCGCGCGTGGCTCGCGGCCAGGGTGCCCTGGCGGGGGACGGAGGGCGCCCGCGGCGCGCTGGCGCAACCCGTCCCGAGGACGTTCAACAAGATCCAAACGAGCGGGATCCAGCGGCGGGACGCACGCACGGCGGGCGAGGGTCGAGTTCGGAGTCGGATCGGAGGCTCGAAACGGCGCATCAGAGTGCGGCGGTTCGGGAGGTCGGAGGAAAGTATCCCGGCGAGCGGCCCGACGCCAGCCTCCCCGGCGCCGCCGGACCTTGCGCGGTGCGAAGCTTCCGTTCACCTTGCCTCGGCCCGCGAGCGCACGTCCGATCAGGAGGAAGCGTGGCCGTCCCCCAGCACATCTTCCGCGAGTACGACATCCGCGGTCTGGTCGAGACGGACCTGGAGCCCGAAACGGTCGCGGCCCTGGGGCGCGCGACCGCGACCTACGTCGCGCGCCAGAGCGGAAAGGCGCGGCCCGCGCTCTCCGTCGGGCGCGACGTGCGACCCTCCTCCGACCGCCTGCAGGACGACCTCGCGCGCGGACTGCTCTCCGCGGGCGCCGACGTCGTGGACATCGGGGTGGTTCCCACTCCCGTCCAGTATTTCTCGCTGCACCGCCTGCCCGTGGACGGCGGCGTGATGATCACCGGCAGCCACAACCCTCCCGAGTACAACGGCTTCAAGGTCTCGCTCGGCAAGGTCCCGTTGATGGGCAGCGAGATCCAGGAGCTCCGGCGCCTGATCGAGTCCGGCGATCTGGCCAGCGGGCGCGGCGCCGCCAGCCAGGAGCCGGTCACCTCCGAGTACATGGCCGCGATCCGCGAGCGCGTGCGACTCGCGCGGCCGCTCAAGGTCGTGGTGGACCCCGCCAATGCCACGGGAGCGCTTTTCACGTCCACGCTGCTCACGCAGATCGGCTGCGAGGTCGTGGCCATCAACAACGATGTGGACGGCACGTTCCCGAGCCACCATCCCGACCCGACCGTGGACGCGAACCTGGCGCAGCTGATCGAGCGCGTGCGCAAGGACGGCGCGGCGGCCGGCTTCGCGCTCGACGGGGACTGCGACCGGCTGGGCGCGGTGGACGAGCGGGGGCGCATCGTGCGCGGCGACCAGCTGGTGGCGCTGCTGGCCCGCGAGCAGATCGCCCGCACGCCGGGGGCGGCCATCCTGTTCGACGTGAAGTGCTCGCGCGCGCTCCCCGAGGACATCCTGGCCCATGGCGGCAAGCCGGTCATGTGGAAGACCGGCCACAGCCTGCTCAAGCGCAAGATGTGGGAGGACAACATCCCCTTCGGCGGCGAGATGAGCGGCCACCTGTTCTTCAACTACGACTACTTCGGCTTCGACGACGCGATCTACGCGGCCTGCCGTCTGTCGCAGATCCTGTCCTCGACGTCCGAGAGCTTCGGGACTCTGCTCGACCAGTTGCCGGCCTACCCGAGCACGCCCGAGCTGCGGCTCGAGACCACCGAGGAGCGCAAGTGGGCGATCGTGGAGGCCGCCCAGCGGCGCTTCGCGGCCCGCGGCGAGGTGAACACGGTGGACGGCATCCGGGTGGACCTGCCCGAAGGGTGGTTCTTGCTGCGGACGTCGAACACGCAGCCCGTGGTCGTGCTGCGGGTCGAGGGGCGCGACGAAGCCGCGCTCGCCGGACTGCAGGACGAGGTCGGCGCCTTCCTGCGGTCGCAGGGCCTGACCGACATCCCCTGGGAGGGGCACGCGGCGCGCGGAGCCCACGCCTGACGCCATGCCGCGCGGCCGCCAGCGGCGCCTGATCTGGCTCTTCGCGGCGGGCTTCGCGGCGCTGCTCCTGGCGGGCGCGCTGGCGGGGCTCCTCTCCGACCTGCTCTGGTTTCGCGAGCTGGGCCAGGAAGACGTCTTCTGGAGCTTCCTCCGGGCGCGGCTGCTCGTGCGCCTGGGTCTGGCCGGGCTCTACGCGGCCTTCCTGTTCGTCAACCTGCGCATCGCCGCGGCGAGCTTCGGCTCGATCCGACGCCGCATCGCGAATCTCGAGATCCACGAGGCCATCAAGCCGCTGCACCTGAACCTCGGCGCGGGGATCGCGGCGGTCGGCCTGGCGTTCCTGTTCACGACCGGCGTGGGCGAGCAGTGGCCGCGCTTCCTGCTCTACCTGCACGCGACGCCCTTCGGCGTGGCGGACCCCGTCTTCGGCCGCGACGCCGCCTTCTACGTGTTCGACCTCCCGCTCTTCGGCTACCTGCAGACGAACCTGATCGTGCTGGTCGTGCTCACCGCGATCCTGAGCGGGGTCGTCTACCTGACCAGCGGGGCGCTCGAGATCACGAGCCGCTGGCTGCGGGTCAAGGACCGGCCGCGGGCCCATCTGGCGGCCCTGCTCGCGGTCTTCTTTCTGCTGCTCGCCTGGGGCTGGCGGCTGGACATGCTGAATCTGGTCCACAGCCGGCGCGGCGTGGTCCACGGCGCCAGCTGGACCGACGTGCACGCCCAGATCCCGGGCTACTGGGCGCTCATCGGCCTGGCCGCGGCCGCGGCCGCGTTCGTCCTGTGGCAGGGGTGGCGCGGCGGCCTGCGTCCGTTGGGGCTCGCCGCGCTGGGCCTCTTCGCTGCGACGCTGCTGCTCAAGGTCGTGGTGCCGGGCGCGGTGCAACGCCTGGTCGTCGAGCCCGACGAGATCGCCAAGGAGAGCCCGTACATCGAGCGCAACCTGCGCTTCACGCGGCGCGCGTTCGGCCTGGACGAGATCGATCGGCGGCCGTTCCCGCTGCGTCAGGCGCTCACGCGCGACGCCCTGGCGCGGAGCCGCGGCGAGGTCGAGTCCATCCGGCTCTGGGACTGGCGCCCGCTGCTCCAGACCTACGCGCAGCTGCAGGAGATCCGCCTGTACTACAGCTTCGCGGACGTGGACGTGGACCGCTACCCGATCGAAGGCCAGAAGCGGCAGGTCATGCTCTCCCTGCGCGAGATGGAGAGCGACGATCTGGCCGCGAGCGCCCGCACCTGGCAGAACGTCCACCTGATCTACACGCACGGCTACGGACTCGTCCTCTCCCCCGTCAACGAGGTCTCGGCCGAGGGTCTGCCGAACTTCTTCGTCCGCGACATCCCGCCGGCCGTGGACCCGCGGCTGGCCGGGGCCGGGCTCACGGTGCGCCGACCCGAGATCTACTTCGGGGAGCGCACGCGCACCTACGCGCTGGTGAACACCGGCGTGCGCGAGTTCGACTATCCCCACGGCGACGCGAACGTGTACACGAGTTACGCGGGGCGGGGCGGCGTTCCGCTGGACGCGGCCTGGAAGAAGCTGCTCTTCGCGTGGCGCTTCGGAACCGTCAAGTTTCTGCTCGCCGACGCCCTCAAGCCGGGGAGCCGGATCATGTACAACCGCACCATCCAGACCCGCATCCAGCAGCTCGCCCCGTTCCTCTTCTACGACGCGGATCCCTACCCCGTCCTGAACGACGGCCGGATCCTGTGGATTCAGGACGCCTACACGGCCAGCGCGGGCTACCCCTACGCCGAGCCCTTCAGCTTCCAGGGAGCGGCCGTCAACTACGTGCGCAACGCCGTGAAGGTCGTGGTCGACGCCTACGACGGCACGGTGACGTTCTACGTGTTCGACGAGCGCGACCCGATCCTGGCCGGCTGGCGAGCCGCCTTCCCGAGCCTGTTCCGGCCGGCGCAGGAGATGCCCGCGGGGCTGCGCGCCCACGTGCGCTACCCCGAGGATCTGTTCTCGCTCCAGACGCAGGCGCTGCGGGCCTACCACATGACCGACGCGCGCGTGTTCTACAACAAGGAGGACTACTGGAACCTGCCGCGCGAGGTCTACCAGGAATCCTCCGAGATCATGGAGCCCTACTACGTCGTGCTCACCCTGCCGGGGGAGGCGGCGCCGCAGTTCATGCTCGTGCTGCCCTTCACGCCTTCGGGGAAGGACAACATGATCGCCCTGCTCGCCGCCAAGAGCGACGGCGCGGAATACGGCCGGCTCGTCCTCTACGAGTTTCCCAAGGACGAGCTGGTCTTCGGGCCCATGCAGGTGGAGGCGCGCATCGATCAGGACGCGCGCATCAGCCAGGAGATCACGCTCTGGAGCCAGAAGGGCTCGACCGTGATCCGCGGCAACCTGCTCGTGATCCCGCTCGAGGGCGCGATCCTCTACGTGGAGCCGCTCTACCTGCAGGCGCAGAAGAGCCAGCTGCCCGAGCTCAAGCAGGTGATCGGGGCGTTCGGCCCCCGGATCCTGATGACGGGGAGCCTGCGCGAGACGCTCGAGGGCCTGCTCGGAGAGGGATCGGCGGCAGCGGCCGGCCCGGAGTCCGGGCGCGTCCCTGCCGGCCGGCCGGGCGCGGCCGTCGAGCCGATCGCGCCGCCCGGCGCGCCGGCGCCCCCGGGCGGGGCCGAGGCGCCGGCGGCCCGGGCCCTGCGGCTCTACCGCGAGGCCGTGGAGGCGCAGCGGGCGGGCGATTGGGCGACCTACGGGCGGCGGCTGGACGATCTCGGGCAGGCGCTCGAAGCGCTTCAGAACGAGCCGCGCTGAACGCCGCATCCGGCGTCGCGACGGCGCCCGAAGGAACCGCTCGCCCGGACTCCGCCCACGTCGACCCGGGCGCGGCGCCTCGTCCCTGCAAGATTTATCATCGACTTGAATAAAGAGTCATAAGCTGTTGATTCCAAGTCACTTGTGGTCTCACGGGAGCTCTCGCGAATGGATTGAAAAGCGGCCGCCGGGCGGCTAAGTTGGCCCACCCGCCGGGCGGCCATGCGACCGGCGCGGGGCTCGAGCCCGCCCAGCCGCCAGGACCGGACCTCCACCGCGAGCCATCCTCACGTGCCACCCATCCGCACCGCGATCCTGGGCGCCGCCGGGCGCGACTTCCACAACTTCAACGTCCACTTCCGCGGGAACCCGGCCTACGAGGTCGTGGCCTTCACGGCCACGCAGATCCCCAACATCGAGGGCCGCGTCTACCCCGCGGAGCTGGCCGGGAACGGTTACCCGCGCGGGATCCCCATCCACCTGGAGGAGGACCTGGAGCGGCTGATCGAGCGCGAGCGGATCGAGCTCGTCGTCTTCGCCTACAGCGACGTCTCCCACGAGCACGTCATGCACCTCGCCTCCCGCGCGCAGGCCGCGGGGGCCGACTTCGAGTTGCTCGGGCCCGATCACACGATGCTCGAGGCGGCGGTTCCCGTGATCGCCGTCTGCGCCGCGCGCACGGGGTCGGGGAAGAGCCAGACCACGCGGCGCGTGAGCCACGTCCTGCGCGAGGCGGACCGCAAGGTCGTGGTCGTGCGCCATCCCATGCCCTACGGCGACATCGTGGCCCAGCGCGTCCAGCGCTTCGCCGAGCTCGCCGACTTGCGGCGTCAGAACTGCACGATCGAGGAGATGGAGGAGTACGAGCCGCACCTGGCGCTGGGCAACGTGGTCTACGCCGGTGTCGACTACGGCGCGATCCTCGAGCGCGCGCAGGAGGAGGCCGAGATCCTGCTCTGGGACGGCGGCAACAACGACCTGCCCTTCTTCCGTCCGGACCACCTGATCGTCGTGGTGGACCCGCATCGGGCCGGCCACGAGCGGCGCTACTATCCCGGCGAGACGAACGTGCGGATGGCCGACACCGTCGTGATCAACAAGGTGGACACCGCCCCCCGCGCGGGCGTCGATCAGGTGCGGCGCAACGTGGGCGAGCTGAACCCGTCCGCGCGCATCGTGGAGGCGGCTTCGCCGATCACGGTGGAGGAGCCCGAGGCGATCTCCGGCAAGCGCGTGCTCGTCGTCGAGGACGGTCCGACCCTGACTCACGGCGAGATGACGTTCGGCGCCGGCGTGGTCGCCGCCCGCCGCTACGGCGCGACCGTCGTGGACCCCAGGCCCTATGCCGTGGGCTCGATCGCCGAGACCTTCCGCCGCTATCCCGGAACCGGTCCCGTGCTTCCCGCCATGGGCTACGGCGAGGCGCAGATCGCCGATCTCCGCGCGACGATCGACGCCACACCGTGTGACGCGGTCATCGTGGCCACGCCGATCGATCTGCGACGCGTGGTGGACGCGCGGCATCCGATGGTTCGGGTGCGCTACGAGCTCGAGGAGATCGGCTCGCCCACGCTCGCCGACGTCCTGGCGCCTTTCCTGGCCCGCGCCCGGCGCCGCGCCGGGTGATCTCTCCCGGAGCACGGCCGGGCGCCCCCGGCACGAACCGGCACGCGACCGCGGCCGGGGACACACCCGGGTCGCCGGCGGCCGCGGAGCCACGGCCGCATCCCCACGGGGAGCCGGGCGAGCGACGCCGGGTGGCGCGGCCCATGGCGGTGGTGGCGCTCGGCGGCAACGCGTTCCGTGAGGACGGTGACGCGAGCCTCGCGGCGCAGCGGCGGGTTGTGACCGCGGCGGCGGCGCGGCTTCCCGCCGTGCTCCGCGCCGGCTATCGCCTGCTCGTGACGCACGGCAACGGACCGCAGGTCGGGGCCGAGCTCCAGAAGAACGAGTGCGCCCCGCCCGAGCACCTCCCGCTCCCGCTCGAGCTCTGCGTCGCCGAGACCCAGGGCAGTCTGGGCTACCTCTTGGAAAGCGCGCTCGCCCGGGTTCTGGCCCGCGAGCCCCGCTGCGCCGGCGTGGCGGCCCTGGTCACGCGGGTTCGGGTCACCGGGGACGATCCGTCGTTCGCCAGCCCCACCAAGTTCGTCGGCCCCTTCTATTCGGAGACGCAGATCCACCAGCTGGCCCGGGAGCGCGGCTGGAAGGTGGCCCCGGCGGGGGAGCGCGGCTGGCGCCGCGTGGTGCCTTCACCCGAGCCGGTCGAAGTGTTGAACGCGCCCGCGCTGCGGGCGCTGCTCACAAACCGCTTCGCCGTGGTCGCCGGCGGCGGAGGCGGCGTGCCGGTCGTCGAGCGGGAGGGAAGTCTCGAGGGAGTGGACGCGGTGGTGGACAAGGACCTCACCGCGGCGCTCATCGCGCGCGCGATCGGCGCCGAGCTGCTGGTCATCCTGAGCGACGTGGACGCCGTCTACCTGGACCACGGCCGACCCTCCCGGCGCCGGCTGGGCCGCGTACCCGCCGACGAGATGCGACGACACCAGGCCGAGGGCCACTTCCCGGCGGGCAGCATGGGTCCCAAGGTCGAGGCCGCCCTGCGCTTCGCCGAGGCCACCGGGCACACGGCCAGGATCGGCGACATCCGAAGCCTCGAGGCCGTGCTGCGCGGCGAGGCGGGCACTGCCGTGGTGCCGTGAGGGAGGTGCCGCCGTGAAGCTCCACGAGTACCAGGCCAAGGAGGTCTTCCGCGCCTTCGGCATTCCGGTGCCGCCCGGCCGGGTCGCCACGACGCCCGAGGACGCCGAGGCCATCGCACGCGACTACGGCCGCCGGGTCGTGATCAAGGCGCAGGTGCAGGTGGGCGGGCGCGGCAAGGCGGGGGGCGTGCAGCTCGCCGAGGACCCGGCGGAGGCGCGCGCCAGGGCCCGCGCCATCCTGGGCATGGACATCCAGGGGTTCCTCGTCGGAAAGGTCCTGGTCACACCCGCCGAAGAGATCACGAGTGAGTCGTACGCCGCGGTGATCCTCGACCGCCAGGCGCGGTCGGCAACCTTCATGGTGAGCCGCGCGGGCGGGGTGGACATCGAGAGCGTGGCGGCCGAGACGCCGGAGCGCATCACGCGCCTCACGGTGGATCCACGCTACGGGCTGCTGGAGCACCAGGCCCTGCGGCTGGGGTTGGCCCTCTACGACGACCTGCCGCTCGCCCGCGCGGCGGCCAGGATCCTGGCCGCGCTGTGGCGCGTCTTCCGCGAGCGCGACGCCTCGCTGGCCGAGATCAACCCGCTGGCGACGAACCCGGCCGGTGAGCTGGTGGCGCTCGACGCGAAGCTCGTGATCGACGACAACGCGCTCTTCCGTCAGCCCGAGCTGGCGGAGCTGCGTGACCTCGCCAGCGAGGACCCGGCCGAGGCGCGCGCGCGCAGCGCCGGGCTCTCCTACGTGAGGCTGGACGGCAACATCGGCTGCGTGGTGAACGGGGCCGGGCTGGCGATGGCCACGATGGACCTGATCCAGTACTACGGCGGCGAGCCGGCGAACTTTCTCGACATCGGGGGCAGCTCGAATCCCGAGAAGGTCGTGAGCGCGATGCGCATCCTGCTCTCGGATCTCCACGTCGAGGCCGTGCTGTTCAACATCTTCGGCGGCATCACGCGCTGCGACGACGTTGCCAACGGTCTCGTCGCCGCCCTGCGGCAAATTGAAATGGAGGTGCCGATCGCGATCCGGCTCACGGGCACGAACGAAGAGGAGGGGCTCGCGATCCTGCGCTCGGTGAACCTGCCGGCCACGAGCTCGATGGACGAGGTCGTGCAGCGCGCGATCGCGCTGGCCCGCGAGCGACGAGCCGCCGGCGGCGCACGCCGCGCGGCAGGGGCCGGCGCGCGGAACGAGGCCGGCCGATGAGCATCTGGATCGACGGCTCGACGCGGCTCGTCGTGCAAGGCATCACCGGACGCGACGGGTCGTTCCACACGGCACAGATGATCGAGTACGGGACCCGCGTCGTGGCGGGCGTGACGCCGGGGAAGGGGGGACGGACGTTCGCGCCCGGCGTGCCGATCTTCGACACGGTCAGCGACGCGGTGGCCGAGACCGGGGCCAACACATCCGTCGTCTACGTGCCGGCCGCCTTCGCCGCCAGCGCCATCCTGGAGGCGGCGGACGCGGGGGTGCGCCTGATCGTGGCCATCACGGAAGGCATCCCGGCCAACGACATGATCCTGACCTGCGCCTACGTGCGGGACCGCGGTGCGCGGCTGATCGGACCCAACTGCCCGGGGGCCATCACGCCGGACGCCTGCAAGGTCGGGATCGTGCCCGGCCAGATCTGCCGCCCGGGACCCGTCGGAGTGGTGTCCCGCAGCGGCACGCTGACCTACGAAGTGGTGTACCAGCTCTCCGGAGCCGGCATCGGCCAGTCCACCTGCGTGGGGATCGGCGGCGATCCCATCATCGGCTCGAGCTTCATCGACTGCCTGAGCGCCTTCGAGGCCGACCCCCAGACGCGGGCCGTCGTGGTGATCGGCGAGATCGGAGGCAGCGACGAGCAGCGGGCGGCGGAGTTCGTGGCGGCCGAGATCCGAAAGCCCGTGGTGGGCTTCATCGCCGGCCAGACGGCACCCCCCGGGCGCCGCATGGGGCACGCCGGGGCGATCGTCTCGGGGAGCGAGGGCACCGCGCGGGAGAAGATCGAGGCCTTCGCGCGCGCGGGGATCGGGGTGGCCCGCAAACCCTCCGACATCGTGGACCTGGTGCGGACCGTGCTCCCCCGGCCGGAGGCGGCCTGACGGCCTGGTGTCCTCCGTCCGCCAGACTCGCTCCGGTGGCGCGATCCGTGCTGGCTCAGAGGTGGGATGCCCTTGAGACGAAGACGACAGGGAGAAGGACCCGAGCGGCCGGGCCCCGGCGCCTGGCAAAATGACGTGTCATGGCGCAACCTTCCCTGCGACGCGCGATCCTCTCCTGGATCCTTCTCCTGCTTCTGGCCGTGGGCCTGGGCTGGGTCGCGTCCCGCCCGGCCGGTGATCCGGCTCCCCGGGGCGTGACCGGCGTCGCGAACAGCCTCCTCCGCCAGCTTCCTCCGCCTCCGCACGGATCCGCCCGGTAGCCGCCCGCCCGGCTGTTTCCCCGGTGGCATTTCGCGGTGCGCGACGCCAGATTCCGCGCCGGCCGACCCGTCCTTTTTGCCGGCGCCCTCCGGTCGGCGCCATGCCAGGAGGAGGATGACCGAGCGAACCCTCGCCATCGTCAAGCCCGACGCGGTCTCGCGCAACCTGACCGGGACCGTCCTGGGCCACCTGGAGAAGGCGGGCTTTCGCGTGCGCGCCGTGCGCACGGTGCGTCTCTCGCGCGAGCAGGCCGAGGCGTTCTACGCCGTTCACCGCGAGCGCGGCTTCTTCGGAAGCCTGGTCGCCTTCATGACGAGCGGGCCCTGCGTGCCGGTCGTGCTGGAGCGCGAGGACGCCGTCCGCGGGTTGCGCGAGGCGATCGGCGCCACGGATCCCGCGGAGGCCGCACCCGGCACCGTGCGGGCCCTCTACGCGGAGAGCAAGGAGCGCAACGCCATCCACGCCTCGGACTCGCCCGAGAACGCCGCGCGGGAGGTCGCGTTCTTCTTTGCCGAGGGCGAGCTCGCCGCACTCGGGAGCTGAGGTGGGGGACGGCGGGCGGAGGATTTCGGAGGCTTGCCCAACCTGCGTCGCAATAGTAACTTACGAAACTTGCTATGCTGCTGGACCTCAGGGCGTTACGGGGGGGCCGGGGCGTTTGGCGCTGGCGGGTCGAAGCCGAGGACCCGCTCGTCCAGGGCTTCTTCGGTCGCCTCACGCGGCCGCTGGACGTGACGGCCCGCGTATCGGAGCAGCCTCACCGCAGCTACCTCGTGACGCTCGAGATCCGGGGCGAGGTGGAGTCGCCCTGCCGCCGCTGCCTGGGGCCCGCCCGCGACCCGCTCGAGGAGCGGCTGGACCTGGTCCTCGAGGTGCGCGAGCCCGGCACGCCGCGCTCGGGCGATGTCGCGGGCGAGCTCGAGGTCGTGACGCTGCGCTCGGAGCTCGAGCCCGTGGACATGGGCCCCGCGGTGCGTGAGGCGCTGTTCCTCGCGGCCCAGACGTTCCCGCTGTGCCGTCCCGACTGTCGCGGGATCTGCCCGGGGTGCGGGCGCGACCTGAACGCCGAGGCGTGCGTCTGCGTCCCGAGCGCCCCCGACCCGCGGTGGCGGGGGCTCGAGAAGCTCCGCTAAGGACGGCCCGCCGGCGCCCGGCGGGCCGGCGACTCTGACCCTGCTCAACGAGAGACTCCCGATGGCACTTCCGAAACGCCGCTTGTCCAAGACGCGCGGCCGCAAGCGCCGCACGCACGACCGCCTGCCGGCGCCCGCGATCTCGACGTGTCCCAACTGCCTCCAGCCCGTGCAGCTGCACCGGGTGTGCCCGCACTGCGGCCGCTACCGCGGCCGCGACGTGATCGCGGTCGACGAGGTCTGACGCCCCGGAGATCTTCCCGGCGAGAGGGGAACCCGGCATGCGCATCGTGATCGACGCCATGGGCGGCGACGCCGCGCCCGACATCCCGATCGCGGGAGCGCTGGCTGCCGTGGAGGAGATGGAGGACGTGGAGATCGTGCTGACGGGGGACGAGCGCGAGCTCGCCCGGCGGCTGCGCCATCGGCGCTACCCGCGCGAGCGGCTGATCCTCGTGCACGCCCCCGAGAAGATCGCGATGGAGGACGCGCCCACGGCCGGAATCCGTCGCAAGCGCGATGACTCGATCTCCGTAGGTCTGCGGCTGCTCAAGGAGGGCCAGGCCCAGGCGTTCTTCAGCGCCGGCAACACGGGGGCGATCATGGCCCAGTCGCTGATGATCCTCGGACGCATCCCCGGAGTGTCGCGCCCGGCCCTGGCCACGATCTTCCCGACCAAGCGCGAGCTCTGCATCCTGATGGACGTGGGCGCCAACGTCGACTGCAAGGCGGCGCACTTCGTCCAGTTCGCGATGATGGGCACCGTCTACGCGCACGACATGTTCGGCGCCGAGCCACCGCGCGTGGGCCTGCTCAACAACGGCGAGGAGGCCAGCAAGGGCAACGAGCAGGCCCGCGAGGCCTTCGCGGAGCTGGCCAAGGCGCCGATCCATTTCATCGGCAACGTCGAGGGACGGGACATCCTGAACGGTGCGGCGGACGTGGTGGTCACCGACGGCTTCATCGGCAACATCCTCCTGAAGTTCTCCGAGAGCGTGCTGGAGTTCATCAACGTCGTGATGAAGGCCGAGCTGCGCCGGAGCTCGTTGGCGAAGCTGGGCGCGCTCCTCCTCAAGCCGGCCCTGGGCCGCCTGCGGCGCCGCATGGACTACGCCGAGTACGGCGGCGCGCCGCTCCTCGGGGTGAATGGGACATCGGTCATCGGTCACGGACGCTCGTCGGCCAAGGCCATCAAGAACGCCGTGCGCGCGGCGAAGATCTCGGTGGAGCGGGACGTGAACGGCCACATCCGTCAGGAATTCCTGAAGCTGGAGCCCGCCCGGCGGGAGGCGAGCGCGTGAACGGCCCGGCTGGCACCGCGAAGGCCCTGGCGACGGTGCCCGCCGCGCGTCCCGCGTCCGCCCGGGCCGGGGCCCGGCGCGCCGCGGCCGCCCCGCGGCCCCCCCGGGTCGCGATCGTGGGGACGGGCATGAAGGTGCCCGAGCGCGTGCTGGCCAACGTTGACTTCGAGCGGATGGTCGAGACCACCGACGAGTGGATCACCACGCGCACGGGCATCAAGGAGCGCCACGTCTGCGCCGAGGGCGAGCACGCGGCGGACCTCGGCGCGCAGGCTGCACTGGCGGCCTGCGGGGAGGCTGGACTGGCGCCCGCCGACCTCGAGCTGATCGTCTGCTCGACCTCCACGCCGGATCACCTGCTGCCTTCGACCGCGTGCGAGATCCAGGCGCGGCTCGGTGCGCGCCGCGCGGGCTGCTTCGACGTGCAGGCCGCCTGCTCGGGATTCATCTACGCGAGCGCGGTCGCCGAGGGCCTGCTGACGACCGGTGCGTACCGCAACGCCCTCGTCGTGGCGGCCGAGAAGATGTCGGCGATCACCGACTACACGGATCGCGCAACCTGCGTGCTCTTCGGCGACGGCGGCGGGGCCGCGTTGCTGGCGCCGGTCGAGGGCGACGCCGGCGGACCGGGGATCCTGTCCTCGGTCCTGCGGACCGACGGCACCCAGATGGAGCTCCTCTGGCGGCCGGCCGGCGGTGCGGCACGGCCCAGCACGCCCGGGACCCTGGCGCGGAAGGACGAGCTCCTGAAACAGGAAGGGCGGCAGGTTTACAAGCACGCCGTGCGGGCGATGACCGAATCGTCCCGCGAGGCGATCGAGCTGGCGGGGCTCACGCTGGCCGACGTGGACTGGGTGATCCCCCACCAGGCCAACCTGCGCATCATCGAAGGCGTCGCCTCCCAGCTCGGAGTCCCCATGTCGAAGATGTACGTGAACATCGACCGCTACGGGAACACCTCTTCGGCCACGATCCCGATCGCGCTCGACGAAGGCCGCCGGAGCGGCCTCTTCAAGCCCGGTCAGGTGCTGCTGCTGGCCGCCTTCGGCAGCGGCTTCACCTGGGGCGCGCAGCTCGTCCGGCTGTAGCCGCGCGGGCCGGCCGGCGCGCGCCGCCCCGACCGGCCTCCGATCCTCCTTCTCCCGCGCCGTTGAGCCCAGCACCGGCATCGCTCCCGCCCAGCGCCACGCCGATCCCGAGGCGCGCCCGCGGCCGTCCCCTGTCGGCTCCGGAGCCGGCCGTCCGGTGAGTGCGGCCGGGCCGGCCTTCCTGTTTCCGGGGCAGGGCTCGCAGGCCGTGGGCATGGGCCGGGGGCTGGCCGCCCGCTACGCGCCCGGCCGCGAGACCCTCGCGGAGGCCGACCGCGTGCTGGGCTTCGCACTCTCGGAGCTCATGTTCGAGGGGCCGCTCGCCGAGCTCACGCGCACGGAGAACGCGCAGCCCGCTCTGCTGGCGCATGCGGTGGCCGCGGCCCGTGTGCTGGCCGGGCGCGGCGTGACGCCGCGGTTGGCCGCCGGCCACAGCCTGGGCGAGTTCTCGGCCCTGGTGGTCGCCGGCGCGCTGTCGTTCTCCGACGCTCTGCGGCTGGTGCGGCGGCGCGGGGAGCTCATGGCAAGGGCGGGTCGCGCGCGCCCGGGTGCGATGGCGGCCGTGCTCGGCCTCGACGAGGCGGCGGTCACGGCCGTCTGCGCGGCGGCCAGCTCCGACGGGGAGGTCGTGGTGGCGGCCAACCTCAACGCCCCCGGGCAGGTCGTTCTCTCGGGGGACGCCGCGGCGGTGGCGCGCGCCGCCGAGCTCGCGCGCGGCCGAAACGCCAAGCGCGTCGTGCCGCTCCAGGTGTCGGGCGCCTTCCATTCACCGCTCATGGAGCCCGCGGCCCGCGAGCTCGAGGAAGCGCTCGCCGAGGTCGCCCTCGAGAACGCACGGTTGCCGGTCGTGGCCAACGTGACCGCCGAGCCCGTCGTCGAAGCGGGCGCCATCCGCCGGCTGCTCGCGGCCCAGCTCACGAGTCCCGTGCGCTGGCATGCCTCCATGCTGCGCATGGTCGAGCTCGGCTGCGTTGACTTCATCGAGTGCGGGCCGGGGAAGGTTCTGGCCGGCCTGGCGCGTCGAGTTCCCGGCGTGGCCTCTGCGGTGGCCGTCGGCGAGCCCGAGGAGGTGGAAGCCATGACCGGCGCCGAACAGGTTCGGGCCACGGGGGAGGGAGCGTGAGGCTGGACGGTCGCGCCGTGATCGTGACCGGCGCCACGCGCGGCATCGGGCACGCGATCGCGGCCGCGTTCCTCGCGGCCGGGGCCAGGGTCGCCGTCGGCGGCCGCACGCCGGAGTCCGTCGAGCGCGCATGCGAGGAGCTGGGGGCCGGCGGCCCGGTGATCCCGCTCGTGGCCGACCTGGCCGATCCGGCGCAGGTCGAGCGCGGCTTCGCCGAGGCGCTCGAGCGCCTCGGCGGCGTGGACGTGCTCGTCAACAACGCGGGGCTGGCCAGGGACGGCCTGCTGCTGCGGCTCAAGCCCGAGGACTGGGACGCGGTCCTGGCCGTGAACCTGACGGCCGCCTTCCACACGACGCGCGCCGTCCTGCGGACGATGGTCCGCCGGCGCTCCGGGAGCATCGTCAACTTGTCGAGCCTGGCAGGCGTCGTGGGCAACCCTGGACAGAGCAATTACACCGCCGCGAAGGCGGGCCTGATCGGCTTCAGTAAGGCCATTGCCAAGGAGTTAGGGCCCCGCAATATTCGGGTAAACGTGATAGCGCCGGGCTTCATCGCCACCGAGATGACCCAGCATCTGGGGGAGGTCGCGCGGGCCGAGTACGTGAACGCCATTCCGCTCGGCCGATTCGGCACCCCTCAGGAGGTGGCCGATATGGCCCTCTTTCTCGCCTCGGACCTGGCCCGCTACGTCACCGGCCAGGTTTTTCACGTTGATGGCGGCCTGGGGACCTGAACGGCGTTCCCTCCCGAAGCGTCTCGCCTTCACTTTCCGTCGCGTTCGCTCTGGAGCTCACCCCTGGGGGAGGCTGACATGTCGGTTGAAGCCAAGGTCAAGGAGATCATCGTGGAGAACCTCGGCGTAGACGCGGAGAAGGTCACGCCCGAGGCCTCGTTCGTGGAGGATCTCGGGGCCGACTCGCTCGACACGGTGGAGCTCGTCATGGCGTTCGAGGAGGAATTCGACGTCGAGATCCCCGACGAGGATGCCGAGAAGATGCGCACCGTGGGAGAGGCGATCAGCTACCTGAAGAACAAGGCCGAGAAGGGAGACTAGCCCACCTCTGGCGCCCGTGCCCTCGCAAAACGGCGGGTCCCGGCCGCCGGGCCGCCGCGTGGTCGTGACAGGCCTGGGCCTGCTCACGGCGATCGGCAACGACCTGCCCACCTCCTGGGCCGCGCTGCTCGGGGGGCGGTCGGGCGCGGGGCCCATCACGCGCTTCGACGCCAGCGCCTTCGACTCGCGCATCGCGGCCGAGATCAAGGGCTTCGATCCGGCCGACTTCATGGAGAAGAAGGAAGCCCGCCGGATGGATCTCTACTCCCAGTACGCCGTGGCGGCCTCGGAGATGGCGATCCGGGACGCGGGACTCGATCTGGAGCGCGAGGACCGCGAGCGGATCGGCGTCGTCATCGGCAGCGGGATCGGCGGGATCGAGACCCACGAGGATCAGAACCGCAAGTACCTCGAGGGCGGCCCGAACCGCATCAGCCCCTTCTACGTGCCGATGATGATCGTGGACATCGCCGCCGGGCTGGTCTCGATCCGCTATGGGCTCAAGGGTCCCAACTACTGCACGGTCTCGGCCTGCGCCACGAGCGCGCATGCGATCGGCGACGCTTTCCGCATGATCAAGTACGGCGACGCGGACGTGATGATCGCCGGCGGGTCGGAGGCGGCCGTCACCCCCATGGCGATCGGCGGCTTCTCGGCCATGAAGGCGCTCTCGACCCGGAACGACGACCCGCGGGGTGCCAGCCGGCCGTTCGACGCCGAGCGCGACGGCTTCGTGTTGGGCGAAGGCGCGGGGATCGTCGTGCTGGAGTCCGAGGAGCACGCGCGCACACGCGGCGCTCGGGTCTATTCCGAGCTGGCGGGGCTCGGGATGACGGCCGACGCCTACCACATCACGGCTCCCGCGCCGGGCGGCGAGGGAGCCGTGCGCGCGATGCGGCTCGCGCTCGAGGAGGCGCGGCTGGCGCCCGGGGACGTGCAGTACGTGAACGCCCACGGCACTTCCACGCCCTACAACGACAAGAACGAGACGCAGGCCATCAAGACTCTCTTCGGGGATCACGCCTACCGGCTCCTGGTGGGCTCCACGAAATCCATGACCGGCCACACGCTGGGCGGTGCCGGCGGTGTCGAGTGCGTGATCACGTCCAAGGTGATCCAGGAGGGGAACGTCCCGCCGACCGTCAACTACGAGCATCCCGATCCGGAGTGCGATCTGGACTACGTTCCGAATCAGGCGCGGCGCGCGGAGGTGCGGGCGGCGATCTCGAACTCATTCGGCTTCGGGGGCCACAACGCCTGCCTGGCCCTGAAGGCCTACGCGGACGGCGGCGGAAACCGACACTGAAGGCTCCGATTCCACCCGCTCTCGTGCGTTCGTTCCTGAAGAAGCTGTGGCCCGCGCGCAACGCGGCGGTCCACGACATCCGGGGGCTCGAAAAGATCCTCAAGTACCGCTTCCGCGACCGTGCGCTGGTCGAAACGGCCCTGACCCACTCCTCGCTGCATCCGGAGCTGTCCTACGAACGGCTCGAGTTCCTGGGGGACGCGGTCCTGGATCTCGTGGTCAGCACGTCGCTCTTCGAGACGCACCCCACCCGCCAGGAGGGCGAGCTCTCCCAGCTCCGCGCGGCGCTGATCTCGCGTCCCGCGCTCGGCAAGGTGGCGGAGCGCATGGGACTCCTGGACTGGATCCGAACCGCCGACGACCCGGGGTTGAAGCGCGGCGCCAGCCGCGAGAAGATCGGCGCCGACGGCTTCGAGGCCCTGATCGGAGCCCTGTACCTGGATGGCGGGCTCGCCGTGGCCGAGAAGGTGGTCAACTTCTGGGTCCTGGAGGGCCTGCCGGAACGCGAGGAGACCGGCGGCTTCCACACCGCCAAGAACCGCCTGCAGGAGATGGTGCACCGCGACACCGGACACGAGGTATGGTACGACACCGTGACCCTGCGCGCCTCGGGAGACGGCGCGCTCTTCGAGTCGCGCGCGCGCGTGCGCGAGCGCGTGATCGGAGAGGGTCGGGGACGCACGAAGAAGGAGGCCGAGAAGCGGGCCGCGCTGGCCGGGCTCGCCACGCTGGAGCAGGGCCGGGCCGAGCGGGCCACCCAGCGCGGCGGCGGAGGGCGGCGCTCCGGCCGCCGCGACGGCAAGACCCGCGACGAACGGGAGCAGGTGTCGTGATCGCGACCGCGACAGCCCCGGACGTCGCCGTGCCGCGGCGTTCCTTCAGCGACCCCGATCTGGCCCCGATCTGGGAGAAGGTGAGCTCCGGCGAGCGCCTGGGCTTCGACGACGGACTCGCGCTCTATCGCTCGCCCGACCTGCTGGGGGTGGGCCGCATGGCGGCCTGGGCCAACGCGCGGCGCAACGGGGACCGTGTCTCGTTCATCCTCAACAAGCACATCAATCCCACGAACCGCTGCGTCGCGTTCTGCGATCTCTGCGCGTTCGGCGTCCATCCCGCCAAGGCGCCCAACGCCTACACCTTCCGCATCGAGGAGATCGTGGCCCAGGTCGAGCGCCTGCGCGAGCTCGGCGTCTCCGAGGTGCACATGGTGGGCGGCATGGTGAAGGACGTGGCGCTGGACTATTTCCTGGAGCTGCTGCCGCGCATGAAGGCGGCCTATCCCGCGCTCCACATCAAGGCCTTCACGGCCATCGAGATCGACACGTACGCGCGCTGGGCGAAGCTCACGCACGAAGAGGTGCTGCGCCGCCTGATGGAAGCGGGCCTCGACTCGATGCCCGGGGGGGGTGCCGAGATCTTCGATCCCGAGGTCCGCGACGTCATCTGCGATCACAAGTGCGGCGCCGAGACGTGGCTCGCCGTGCACCGCACGGCCCACGCCCTGGGTCTGCGCTCGAACGCGACCATGCTCTACGGGCACATCGAGGAGCCGCGCCACCGCGTGGATCACATGCTTCGCCTGCGCGCGCTGCAGGACGGGACGGGGGGCTTCATGACCTTCATTCCCCTCGCGTTCCATCCGGCCAACACGCGCCTCGCCCAGCGCTACGAGCTGCCGTCGGGAACGACCGGCTTCGATGATCTGCGGAACGTGGCGGTGGGACGCCTCCTGCTCGACAACTTCGACCACGTCAAGGCCTACTGGATCATGATGTCGCCCGCCGTGGCCCAGGTCGCGCTCTCCTTCGGCGTGGACGACATCGACGGCACGGTCAAAGAGGAGAAGATCGTGCACGAAGCGGGGGCGACGAGCCCCATGGAGCTCCCACTCGCGGAGATCGTCCGCCTCGTCAGGCGGGCCGGCAAGACGCCCGTGCGCCGCGACACGCTCTACAACGTGCTGGAGGTCTACTGATGGAGGACGCCGCCTACTCGGCGCTCCGGCCCGTCACCTCCGGCGGCGGCTCCCCCGGCTCGTCGAGGAACCCCAACGACTCGCCCGGGGGACCGCCCGCCGGCTCTGCCGGCATGGTTCCCGGCGGGGCAGAGAACCCGGTAGACACGGCGGCGGCAGGCTTGCGAGCGAGGAACGACCGAACGGCCTCCGCGCGGCGCGCCGAGGTCGCGCGCTGGGCGGCGCTCGCCACCGGCACCCCGCTCCTCGAGCTCGCGGCCGAGGCCGACGCCGCGCGCGCGCGCCTGCATCCCGAGGGTGTGGTGACCTACATCGTGGACCGCAACATCAACTACACGAACGTCTGCAACGTGTACTGCAAGTTCTGCGCGTTCTACCGCGCCCCCGGATCGAAACGCGGGGACGCGTACACGCTCTCCTTCGAGGAGATCGGGGCCAAGATCGACGAAGTGAAGGCCCTCGGCGGCGTGCAGATCCTGCTGCAGGGCGGCGTGAACCCGGAGCTGCCCTTCGTCTGGTACCTGGACCTCCTGCGCTTCATCAAGCGCGAGCACCCGATCCACGTCCACGGTTTCTCGCCGGTCGAGATCGCCTTCATGGCGCAGATCGCCGGGCTTCCGCTCCGCGACACGCTGATCGCGCTGCGCGAGGCAGGTCTGGACTCGATCCCCGGGGGCGGCGCCGAGATCCTGACCGACGCGACGCGCAAGCGCGTGAGCCCGCTCAAGCAGGACACCGCCGGCTGGCTCGAGGTCATGGAGACGGCGCACGGGCTGGGGATGAAGACGACGGCCACCATGATGTTCGGGATGGGGGAGAGCTGGGAGGAGCGGATCGAGCACCTGCTCCGGATCCGGGACCTGCAGGGCCGCACGGGCGGCTTCACGGCGTTCATCGCCTGGCCGTTCCAGGAGAAGCACACGGCGCTCGAAGGGCGCTTCGAGCGCGTCACGCCCGACGAGTACCTGCGCGTCGTCGCCACGGCGCGGCTGGCGTTGGGGGGGAGCGACGGCGAGCGACCGGGCGCAGGCTCGACCGGCGTGGTTCCCAACTTCCAGGCCTCGTGGGTCACGATGGGGCCCAAGATCGGGCAGATCTCGCTCCGCTTCGGCTGCAACGACATGGGCTCCACCATGCTCGAGGAGAACGTCGTCAGCGCGGCGGGGGCCAACTTCCGCATGGACGAGGCGGAGATCGTGCGGCTGATCCAGGACGCCGGCTTCACGGCCGCACGCCGGCGTCAAGACTACTCCATCCTGCAGGTGATGTCCGGACGCGACGCACATGCCCCACGGCAACGGGCAGCGGCGTCCGCCTAGCGAGGGGCCGAAGCGCCGGCCCTCTTCCGCAGCCGTCCAGCCCGCCAGCGGGGGCTGGCCCGCCACCGAGACCCAGACGCAGGTCCTGCCGCGCGAGGATTACGACGCGTCGTTCTCTCCGGTGGCGATCATCGGCGGAGGGCGCATCTACAGCCTGGCCCGGGACCGGCTGGGGATCGTGAAGGACATCCTCGTGAAGGAGACCCCGTTCGGGGCCTCGACCCCGATCTACTTCATCCAGCACGGCGCCCGCACCTTCTTCTTCGTCCCGCGGCACGGCGACCAGCGCTACAGCGTGACGGCCCCCTTCGTGAACTACCGGGCCATCATCTGGGCGCTCAAGGAGCTCGGGGCGCGGCGCATCATCGCCTGGTCGGGCCCGGGGGCCGTGAAGCGCACCTTGCGGATCGGCGACTTCGCGCTTCCCGACGACCTGATCGACTTCACGCACCGCCGCGAGACGACGTTCTTCGAGGCCAAGGGCATCGGAATCTTGCGCCAGCACCCGATGTTCTGCCCGCAGCTCCGCAAGGTGCTGGCGGCGGGCCTGCGAGACCTCTCCCTCGAGGCCCACGAGGGCGGGACGTACGCCGTGACCGAGGGACCTCGTCTCGAAACGAAGGCCGAGGTGCGAATGCTGCGCGCGGCGGGTGCCGCGATGGTGGGGATGACGCTCGCGCCGGAGGCCTTCCTGGCCCGTGAGCTCGAGCTCTGCTACCACCCGGTCTGTTACATCACGAACTACGCCGAGGGGGTGCGCCGCCGCGCGGCGACTCCCGAGGAGCGGGACCACGAGCGCGCGCACCTCGAGGACCGCGTGGGCGCGCTGTCGGAGATCATCCCCTATCTGATCGACAAGCTGGCCGACGCGCCCTATCACTGTCCGTGCCCCGACGCCATGCTGCGCTACAAGAAACGCGGCGTCATCGGAGACGACTTCCGGGAATGGATCAAGTGACGACCCGGGCCGGCGGTGGCCGGAAAGCACGCGGCAGCGCCGCGGGTCGCGAAAGCTCCCCTTCCGTCGGGCGGGACCGCGCGAAACGCCGCGGCGAGGGCTCCGCCCGAGCCACGGCCGTGCCGGGTCGCGAAAGCTCCCCTCCCGCCGGGCGGGACCGCGCCAAACGCCGCGGCGAGGGCTCCGCCCGAGCCACGGCCGCGCCGGCCTCGAAGGCCCCGCCTACGATGAACAACCAATACGAGTCTCCTCTCCTCACCCGGTATGCTTCGCCCGAGATGAGTGCCATCTTCTCGGAGCGCTCGACGGTGCTGCTCTGGCGGCGGATCTGGCTCGCGCTGGCCGAGAGCGAGCGCGAGCTCGGCGTGCCCATCGCCGAGGAGCAGATCGCCGCGCTGCGCGCGAACCTCGAGCGCATCGACTTTGCACGGGCAGCCGAGCTCGAAGGCGAGCTGCGCCACGACGTGATGGCTCACATCCACGCCTTTGCCGAAGCGGCCCCCCGGGCTCGCGCGATCCTGCATCTGGGTGCCACCAGCGCCGACATCACGGACAACGCGAACCTGCTCCAGCTGCGCGAGGCGCTGGACCTGGTGCGGCGGCGCCTGCTCGATGTCCTGCGTCCGCTGGCGGACTTCGCCTGGGCGTGGCGCGCCTTCCCGGCGCTCGGCTTCACCCACTTCCAGCCCGCGCAGCCGACCACGGTCGGGAAGCGGGCCTGTCTCTGGATCCAGGACCTGCTCTTCGATCTGGCCGAGACGGAGCGCCGCCTCGAGGAGCTGCGGTTGCGGGGCTTCAAGGGCGCGACCGGCACGCAGGCCTCCTTCCTGGAGCTCCTGGAGGGCGATCCGACGAAGGTCGAGGAGCTCGAGCGCCGCGTCTGCGCGCGGCTGGGCTTCGATCGCGTCTACCCGGTCACCGGCCAGACCTACCCGCGCAAGGTGGACGCCCTGGTGCTCTCGGCCCTGGCCGGCATCGGCCAGTCGTGCGCCAAGTTCGCGCACGACCTGCGTCTCCTGCAGCACCTGCGCGAGGTCGAGGAGCCGTTCGGAGAGCGGCAGGTCGGATCCTCCTCCATGCCCTACAAGCGCAACCCCGTGCGGGCCGAGCGCATGAGCGGTCTCGCCCGCTTCCTGATGGTGACGGTCGAGAACGCGGGCTGGACGGCTGCGTCGCAGTGGCTGGAGAGGACGCTCGACGACTCGGCGAATCGGCGCCTGGCTCTGCCCGAGTCGTTCCTTGCGGCGGATGCCCTGCTCGTCCTCTACCGCGGCGTGGCCGAGGGCCTGCAGGTCCGGCCCCGCGCGATCGAGGCCCGGCTGCGCGGCGAGCTGCCCTTCCTGGCGAGCGAGGTCCTGCTGGCCGAAGGCGTCAAGCGCGGGGGCAGCCGGCAGGAGCTGCACGAGACGTTGCGTCGGCTGGCGCGGGCGGCGCTCGACACGGACTCTGCGGAGCCGGGGTCGGACTCCGGGCGCCGGCGGCGCGCGGGGACCGGGCGCGGCTCGCGGCGCGGCGGAGCGGCGGACGAGCCCGGCGAGCGCTTCCTGGTGGGGCTCGCGGCCGCCCCCGACGTGCCCTTCGGCCGCGCCGAGCTGGACCGCCTGCTGGACCCGGCGGCCTTCACCGGCCTGGCCGCCGCACAGGTGGAGCAGTTTCTCCAGGAGGAGGTGCACCCTCTGCTGGAGGCGCGCTCGCAGTTGACGGCGCGCCGCGCGGAGCTCGCCGTCTGAGCGCCGGGACGCGGCGCGCGCGAGCGGCGGGCGTCCCCGCGCCGCCCATCGTCGCCTGGACTCCGGAGCGACCCGGGGGGGCGCCGGACGAAGCGGCGGCGCTTCTGGCCCGCGGCGCCGTCGTGGCCCATCCCACCGAGACCGTCTACGGCCTGGCGGCCGCGGCCAACCTCGAGGCGGCCCACCGGCGGCTGCTGGAACTGAAGGGTGGGTCCACCCCGCGAGCCTTCCTGCTCCTCTTCGAATCACGGCGGGCGCTCCAGGAACGGTTCGGACGGCTTCCTGCCGGCGGGGAAGCGCTGGCCGATGCCTTCTGGCCCGGGCCGCTCACGCTGCTCTTTCCCGCGCCGGCCGACCTGCCGGCGTGGTGGAGCGGGCCGGACGGTGACGTGGCGGCGAGAGTCACCCCGCATCCTTTCTGCCGCGAGCTGATCGGCCGGCTCGGGGGCCCGATCCTGTCGACGAGCGCCAACCGGGCCGGCGAGCCGGCGTGCCGCACGGCGGAGGCCATCGCTCGCGCGTTCGCGGGCAGCCGGCTGGCTCTGATCGTGGACGGTGGTCCTCTGGAGGGGATCCCCTCGACGCTGCTGCGCTGGACGGAGGAGCGGGGGTGGACGACACTGCGGCCGGGTGTCGTGTCGGACGCCGCCCTGCGCGCGACTCTCGAAGCCGCCCGGCGGCGCCAGGGCGGCGCCAGGGCGGAGGCCGATCCATGAACGTGCTTCTGGTCTGCACGGGCAACACGTGCCGCAGCCCGATGGCGGCGGTGATCCTGGAGCGGCTCGGGGGCGAGCGCGGCGTTCGCGTCCGTTCAGCCGGCACCGGGGCGGTGTCGGGAGCGCCGGCGGCCGAGGAAGCCCGCCGGGTGGCCCGGCGGCACGGCCTCTCGCTGGCGAGTCACCGCAGCGCGCCGCTGGAACCCGAGCTGCTCGCCTGGTCCGATCACGTTCTCGCCATGGAAGGCTACCACAAGCGCGTCATCGAGCGCCTGGGCGCGGCGGAAAAGGTGACCCTGCTCAGCGAGTACGGCGGCGACGGAGGGGACATCGCCGATCCCATCGGCGAGCCGGAGGAGACGTACGAGCGGGTGTTCGCGGCCCTGGAGCGGTACCTGGCCGCCTTCCTGGAGACCGAACAGGCCCCGAAAACTTGAGTCAGAGAACCTTTGACATCCCGTAACCTTCCCGGCTAGCTTCCGCCGTCCTGGAATCCGCCCGGGTCTGCCACGACCCGGATTCCCCCCGCTCCGGGGGGCACCTTCCCTTCTCATCGGTCGTCAACGTCAGGAGCGCGCATGCACGCACCGCGATCGTTTGTTGTTTGGATCGCCTGCATCGGGCTCGCCCTGTCCCTCGCCGCCGGGAGCCGCCCCGCCGCCGCCGCAACCACCGGCGCGGCCGCCCCCGTCGACTCTCTGTACACGCTGGCAGGCGAGCTTTACAGCACCCAACGCTACGTGGAAGCCATCCCGCTCTTCCAGCAGGTCCTGTCCCTCGACCCCCGGTTCGCCAACGCCTACGCCCTGCTCGGTGGCTCCTTCCTGCACCTCGGCGTCTACGAGGACGCGATCGTGAACTTCGAGAAGGCGCTGCGGCTCGACGAGGGGATCAAGCTGGCCTATCTGGGGCTCATCGCGGCCAACTACTACACGTCGCGGGTGGAGGTAGCCCAGAAGTGGGCCCGCAAGGTCCTGCCGGTGCTCTCGCCGGGAGAGAAGGATCGCTGGATCGCCTTCCTCGAGCGCAAGTTCCCCGAGCTCGGGATCGGCTTCGCGACGGTGCGCCGCTCGTACGGGGAGGGGTAGGACCGGCGCGCCGCGCGCGCCCTTCCGCCGTACGCCGGGCGCCCATGCGGGATCTGTTCGTTCTGCTCGGCCACCCGGTCTCGCACTCGCTCTCACCTACCATGTACCGCGCGGCCTTCCGGTCGCTCGGCATTTCCGCAGCCTACGTGGCTCTCGACGTCCGGGAGTTCGAACCGGCATGGCTGGCCGTGCGCCGCCTGCAGGTCCGGGGCGGCAACGTGACCGTGCCGTGGAAGGAGGCGGCCGCCGGCGCGCTGGACGAGGCGTCGGAGCGCGCCCGCCGGCTCGGATCCGCGAACACGTTCTGGCGCACGTCCGAGGACCGGATCGCCGGGACGGAGACCGATGGAGAGGGGTTCCTGCGGGCGGTCGAGGAGGACTTTGGCGTCCCGGCGTCGGGTCTGCGGGTGGCGGTCCTGGGCGCGGGTGGAGGCGGGAGGGCGGTCGCCGCCGCCCTGGCCGCGGCCGGCGCGCCGGCGATCGCCCTCTGGAGCCGCACGCGCGAGCGCACGGAACGGCTCGCCGCGGAACTTCGGGGGGAGGGCTACGAGGGCGCTCTCGCCGAGCTCGAGTCCGGAGCCGGTGGCCCTCGACTGCCCCCGGGCGAGGGCGTGGACCTGCTCGTCAACGCCACGTCCCTCGGCCTGCGTTCCGGTGACCCCGCGCCGGCCGACCCGGCCGACTTTCCCGGCGCGCGCTTTGCAATGGACCTGGTCTACGGCCGCGAACCCTCCGCTTTTCTCCGGGCCTGCGCCGCGGCCGGCGCGCAAACCGCCGACGGGCGCGCCATGCTGCTTCACCAGGGCGCCCGGGCCTTCGAGCTCTGGTTCGCCCGGCCCGCGCCGCTCGACGCCATGCGCGCGGCGCTCGCGCACGCGCTCGCCCGGCCGTCCTGAAGGCCGGGAGACCGGGTCGTCCGCCGCGACCCCTTCCGCTGCACGCCCGCTGCCGCCCGCGCGATCGGGATTGCCCGTCGTGCCGGCCTCGATATCCCGCGCGGCGGCGACGGTGGTGGAGATCTTCTTCCCGCCGCTCTGCCTCCTCTGCGACGCGCGGGTGGCTCCCGAGCTTTGCCCCGAGGTGTGCGCTTCGTGCCGGTCGTCCTTCCGGCGCATGGGGCAACCGAGTTGCCAGCGCTGTGGCGCTCCAGGCCACGGGCCGGCCCATTCCTGCCGGCACTGCGCCGAGTGGAGCGCCCTCGGCCTGGCCCGTGCGGCCCTCTTCTATGCGGGTGCCGTCCGGACGTGGGTTCAGCGCCTCAAGTACGGAGGGGTGACCGGGCTCGCGGCCCTCGCCGCGGAGCCCATGCAGTCGGCGCTCGGGGACGCCCCCCCGGAATGGGCGAGCGCCTCCGCGCTGGTCCCCGTACCGCTCCACGCCGCCCGGCTGCGCGAGCGCGGGTTCAACCAGTCCGAGCTGATCGCGGCGGCGCTCGCCCGGCGGATCGGCGTCCCCCTGCAGCCGCTGCTCCGTCGCGCTCGGCCCACCGTGTCGCAGGTCGGGCTCTCGTCGGCGGAGCGCCGCCGGAACGTGGGCGGGGCCTTCGAGGTCCCGGCCGAGCTCCGGGCCCTCTGCGCCGGCCGCCGACTCGTGCTCGTGGACGACGTGCTGACGACCGGCTCGACGCTGGACGCGGCTGCCGCTGCACTCCGGAGCGCGGGGGCGGGCTCCGTCTTCGCGCTGGCCGCCGCCCGGTCCCTGCCGGGCCGCGACGCCTGAAGCCGGCCGGGGCGGACGGCTCCCCCGGTTGAGCCCGGGTGGGCGAGTCATTATAGTAGCAGCCCCTTTGGCCCCGCCCGGGCCGATCACCCTACCCTCCCTACGCGAGGTCTCCCGGCATGGCGCTGAAGGTCGCGATCAACGGCTTCGGACGGATCGGACGCGCGGTCTTCAAGAGCCTGGTCGACCCGCGGCGCGACGTGGAGATCGTGGGCGTCAACGACATCACCGACGCCCGGACCCTCGCCTACCTCCTGGCTCACGACTCCGTGCACGGCCGGTTCGGCGCGAAGGTCGAGGCCCGGGACGGGAACCTCGTCGTGGACGGGCGGGCGATCCCCGTCACCGCCGAGCGGGACCCGGCCGCCCTGCCCTGGAAGGCCCGCCAGGTGGACGTGGTGGTCGAGTCCACGGGCCGCTTCAGCAGCCGGGCCGACGCCCAGAAGCACCTGGCTGCCGGCGCCCGCAAGGTCGTGATCACGGCTCCCGGCAAGGACGTGGATCTGACCGTCGTCCTGGGCGTCAACGACGACCGCATCACGGCCGACCAGCACGTCATCTCGAACGCCTCCTGCACGACGAACTGCGTGACGCCGCTGGCCAAGGTCCTGCTGGACGGTTTCGGCTTCCGCCACGGACTCATGACCACGATCCATTCCTACACGCAGGACCAGGTCCTGCTCGACGCGCCCCACAAGGACCTGCGCCGGGGACGCGCGGCGGCGCTCTCCATGATCCCCACGACGACCGGGGCGGCCCGCGCGACCGCGCTCGCCCTGCCGCAGCTCAAGGGCAAGATCGACGGGCTGTCGATCCGCGTCCCGACCCCGAACGTGAGCCTGGTCGATCTGACGGCGGAGGTCGAGCGGCCGACCACCGTTCAAGCGGTCAACGCCGCGTTCGCCGCGGCCGCCGAGGGACCGCTCGAGGGGATCCTGGCCTACAGCGAGGAGCCGCTCGTCTCGGTGGACTTCAACGGCAGCACCCACTCGGCCGTCTTCGACGCCACCGTCACGAGTGTCGTGGAGGGGACGCTGGTCAAGGTGCTCGCCTGGTACGACAACGAGATCGGCTACAGCTCCCGGGTCGCGGACCTGGTCGTTCTGCTGCGCAAATTCCTGTGATTTCGCGTCCGCGCACGTGACGGCCTCGTCGCCGCGCCAGCCGGCTTGTGCGCCACGCGGGAGCGAGGCGGGCGGATGACGCCTCGCAAGAAAAGCCTGCTCGACGTGCCGTCGGCCGAGCTGGCGGGCCGCCGCGCCCTCGTCCGGGTGGACTTCAACGTGCCGCTCCAGGGCGATCCGCCCGACGTTCGTGACGCGAGCCGCATCGAGGCCGCGCTCCCGACCCTCGAGTACCTGCGCCAGGCCGGAGCTCGGCTGGTGCTCGTCTCCCACCTCGGTCGTCCCAAGGGCAAGCCCGATCCCGCGCTCAGCCTCCGGCCGGTGGCGCGCGACCTGTCGGCGCGCCTGGGTGTCGCGGTCGAGTTCCTCGAGGACCCGCTCGCACCCGGGGCGACGGAGGTCGCAGCGCGCCTTCCAAGAGGCGGTGTGGTGCTGGCCGAGAACCTGCGCTTCTGGCCCGGCGAGTCGGCCAACGACCCTGCCTTCGCCGCGGGCCTGGCGCGGCTGGGCGAGCTCTTCGTGCAGGATGCTTTCGGCAGCGTGCACCGGGCTCACGCCTCGACGGTCGGCGTTCCGGGCCTTCTGCGCCCGGCCGTCTCGGGGCTGCTCGTGGCGCGCGAGCTGGCAGCCTTCGGGCGTCTGCTGGAGACCCCGGAACGGCCCTACGTCGCCATCCTCGGCGGGGCCAAGATCTCGGGCAAGCTCGAAACCCTGCAGGCCATCCTGGAGCGCGCGGACCACGTCCTCGTGGGGGGCGGCATGGCTTCCACGTTTTATCTCGCGATGGGGCGTGAGGTTGGGCGCTCCCTCGTCGAGCCCGACCTGGTGAAGGTGGCGCGAGGCCTTCTGGAGTCTCCGCACGGGACGAAGCTGACGCTGGCCGAGGACGTCGTCGTGGCTCCGAGCCTCGTCGGCGACGCGCCCGCCCGCGTCGTCGCGGCCGACGCCATCCCGGCGGACGCGGCGGTGGGGGACATCGGCCCGGCCTCGCGCGAGCGGTTCGCGGGCATCGTCGCCTCCGCGCGCACGCTCTTCTGGAACGGCCCCATGGGCGTCTTCGAGGTCCCGGCCTTCTCCGAGGGCACCCGCGTGCTGGGTCGCGCCGTCGTGCGCGCGACCGAGGCCGGCGCGTTCACGCTGGTGGGTGGCGGCGACTCCGCCGCGGCACTGGCCGAGATGGGGCTCGAGGGCGGGGTGAGCCACCTCTCGACGGGTGGGGGCGCGGGGCTCGAGCTCCTGGCCGGCCGGGAGCTGCCGGGCATCGCCGCACTCGAAGACGCTCCAGGTGCGGCGGGCGGAGCGAAACGGTGACGCCCGCGCCCGGCGCCACGGCGGCACGACGCCCGCTCATCGCCGCCAATTGGAAGATGCACTTCCGGGCCGGCGAGGCGGCGCGCTACTTCGCCACCTTCCTGGCTCCGCCGCCCGACCTGGCCGACCGCGATGCGCTCTTCTGCGTCCCCGCGCCGCTCCTCCCCGAGGCCGCGCGCGCCCTGGCGGGCACGGACATCGCGCTCGGGGCCCAGAACATCCACTGGGAGGACCGGGGCCCGTTCACCGGCGAGGTGTCCGGCCCGATGGTCGCCTCCGCGGGCGCCTCGCATTGCCTGGTGGGACACTCGGAGCGCCGACAGCTCTTCGGAGAGGACGACGCCGCCGTGGCGCGGAAGCTTCGGGCCGCGCTCAGGAACGGTCTGCGCCCCGTGCTCTGCGTGGGCGAGCAGCTCGACGAGCGTCGCGCCGGGCGCGCGAGCGCCACCGTGCTCGGGCAGCTCGAGCGGGCGCTCGAGGGACTCGATGCCGCGGCACTCGAGACCCTGGCCATCGCCTACGAGCCGGTCTGGGCCATCGGCACGGGCGAAACGGCCACGCCGGAGATCGCGGCCGAGATGCACGCCGCGATCCGGGCCGCGCTGCGACGCCTCCTCGGCGATGCCGTCGCCGCCCGGCTGCGGATTCTCTACGGCGGGAGCGTCACGCCCGAGAACGCGGAGCGCCTCCTGGCGGAGCGGGAGATCGACGGCGCGCTGGTCGGCGGGGCGAGCCTGGATCCGCTGGCGTTCCGCCGCATCGTCGCCGCGGGGCGTTCCTGAAGGTCGCCTCGGTTTGACAGCCTTCGGGCGCTCCCGCAAATTCCAAGGCTTCGGGCGATCCTCCGGCGCCTCGGCCTGCCGGGATCGCTCGGGTGTCGGGGGGTCGCAGACCTCGGTTGGCCGCACGCGCGAAGGTGCCACGCCATGCTGATGACGTTTCTGATGGTGCTCTTCTTCCTGGTCAGCTTCATGCTCGTGGTCGTCGTCCTGCTTCAGTCGGGGAAGGGAGGCGGTCTGGCCGCGGGTTTCGGAGGCAGCGGCACGGGGTTCGAGCTCCTGGGGGGGCGTCAGACCGCGAGCTTCCTGCATCGTGCGACGACCTGGCTGGGGGGCGCCTTCCTGGCTATCGCCTTCGCGATCTCGCTGCTCACGGCGCACGGGAACCGGCCGGGGTCGATCACGAACGCCGGGGGGGCGCCGCGTCCCGTCCAGCAGCAGTCGGGCACGCCCGAAGACCTGCAGAGCGTCGTGGGCCAGGACCAGAAGGCCGCCCCCGCGCCGGCCCCTGCCGGGGCCCAGGCCCCGGCCGCCACCCCAACCGCGCCACCCGCCACGCAACCGCCGGGCGCGGAAGCGGCCCCCGGCGACGCCGGGTCGCGGCCCTGAGGCGAACGCGGCGCCGCTCCGGACGCCCGGCATCCTCGAGTTGCCCAAGTGGTGGAACTGGTAGACACGCTGTCTTGAGGGGGCAGTGACCGAAAGGTCGTGGGAGTTCGAGTCTCCCCTTGGGCACCATTCCTTCCTCGCTGCTCCGGCCTCACGCTGACCGATTCTCGGCCGCCGTCGATCCCCGTGGGCCACAGGTCCCGTGCGGGCGGCCCGCACCCCTTGGCACGTTCGATGCTGAGGAGTTCCTGAACGGCTTTCTTGCCGCGCGGCCTGACAGGCCGATACAATAGCCTCGTCTCCGGTGCCTCGTTTCCGGGCCCGTGACCCCAGCCAGGGACGGTCTCTGCCCTAGAATGACTCTCCCCCAGCGGATCCTGGCGCATTTCTCCGGCGGCGGCTCCGGCCAGCCCGGCCTGCAGATGGACCGGGTGACCGGGGTGCTCCGCATCGCGTTCCTGATCCTGGTGCTCACGGTCGTCGGCGAGCCGGCGGCACTCCTGCGGCATCCGCTCGCCTCGGCGCTCCTGCTCGCCGCCTACCTCGGCCTGATCGGCGCGCTGATCGCGATGGCGAGCCCTTCCGACGAGCGGGAGGAGACGCAACGCGAGCTCCTGTTCACGGCCGAGCTCTTGATCCTGACCGGTCTCGTGTGGCTCGTGGGCCATGACCTGCCGCTGGTGTTCACGCTCTTCCTGTTCCCGCTGACCGGCTTCTTCCAGCCGATCTCGATCAAGCGCTCTCTGTACGTGGCCGTGTTCCTGGCGGGGCTCTACGCGGGGCTGGTCTACATCGCACGCATGCCGGCGGACCGCTCCGGGGTGTTCGGCTCGCTCATGCTGCTGGTGGGCGGCATCTCGCTCGGCTACCTGGGAGAGAAGAGCCGCTGGAGCGGAACCCAGCTGGCGATGTTCCGCCGCTGCGGGGAGATCTTGAAGAAGGACGTGAGCTTCGATGAGCTGCTGGCCGACCTGCTGCGCGAGATCGCGCTCCACTACCCGGTGGAGCGCGTGATCCTGGTGTCGGCCGAGGCCGACGGCGGCCCGGGTCGTCTCAAGCAGGCGCGGCGCGCGGGGGGCGAGGTGCTCTACGAGGAAATCGAGTTCCTGCGCGAGGAGGTCCAGTATTTGTTCCCCCTGGACCTCTTCAGCGGCTTCTACATCAATCGTCTGGGACGTCCGGATCCCGACGACGCGCACTACGACTTCCTGGAGGGGCGGCCCATGGAGGTCGCGGTGGAGCTGCCCAAGATCTTCGCCACGCTGTTCAACGTGCGCTCCGTGCTCTCCTCGTCCATCTTGCGGCAGGACCGCACCCTGGGTCGGATCTTCCTCATCAACCGCACGCAGGGTCGCTTCACCGAGAAGGACATCCACTTCCTGCGGCAGCTCTGCGAGCGGCATTTGCGACCCGTCCTCGAGAACCTCCAGCTCATGGAGAAGACGCAGGCGCTGGCGGTGCTGGAGGAGCGCAACCGGATCGCCATGGACCTGCACGACAGCTTCATCCAGACCCTGGCTTCCCTGGACATCCGGCTCGAGGTCAGCCGCCGCATCCTGGAGAAGGACACGTCGGCGGGCCTCGAGGAGATGCGGCGCATCTCCCAGATCGTGAAGAGCGAGCACCTGGAGCTCCGCCGCTACATGAACAAGCTTCGCCACCACGTGCCCGAGGCCATGAAGCTCGAGGAGCAGCTGGAGGCGTTCATCCAGCGTTTCCGCGAGGACCACGGGCTGCCGGTCGAGATGACGATCGCGAAGAGCCGCGGGCCGCTCGCCGAGTCGCTGCGGGGCGAGATCCTGCAGATCGCGCGCGAAGGGCTCACGAACGTCGTGCGCCACGCCGGCGCGACGAAGGCCACGCTGGCCGTGGACATCGGGGAAGAGGAGGTCAAGATCCGCATTCAGGACGACGGACGGGGGATGCCGCGCGTGAACGGCGACGGTGGGCCGGGCACGGTCATCAAGCCGTGGACGATCCTGCAGCGCACCGAACGCCTCTCGGGCAACGTCGAGGTGGACAGCTTGCCCGGCGAGGGCACCCGCATTTCCGTCTCCATCCCCCTAAGGAGGACATCGTGAAGCGAGCGACCGACACCCCGATCCGTGTGGCCCTGCTGGACGACCACACGCTCTTCCGAGACGGCCTGCGCCGCCTGCTCGACACGGAGCCCGACATCGACATGGTGGCCGAGGCCAAGAGTGGGGCGGAGCTCTTCCCGCTCCTCGAGCGCTCGCAGCCGGACCTGCTGCTGCTGGACCTCAACCTTCAGGGAGAGAACGGGCTGGACCTGCTCCCCCGGCTGCTGGAGCAGTTCCCGGATTTGAAGGTGCTCGTGCTCACGGCCTCGATCGACCAGGAGGATCGGGTGAACTCGATCAAGCTCGGCGCGCGGGGCGTCGTCCTGAAGTACGCCGCCGCCGAGAACCTGATCAAGAGCATCCGCAAGGTGGCCGAGGGCGAGATGTGGGTGGACCACGAGACCACTAAGAAGCTGTTCGAGGAGCTGGCCGACCGGCGCGGACCCAAGACCGAGTCGCCGCTGGACCTGCTGACCGACCGCGAGCGGGAGGTCACGGCGCTGGTGGGTGAAGGCCTGCGCAACAAGGAGATCGCCGATCGGCTGTTCATCAGCGAGCGGACGGTCAAGACGCACATCAGCAACATCTTTCAGAAGCTGGACCTGTCGGACCGGCTGGAGCTGGCGCTCTTCGCCATCAACCAGGGACTGGCCAAGCACCAGTAAGCGGCGCGGGCTCGTCCCGGGATCGACCTCACGCCGGCCGGCCGCGGTCCGTGGCCCGCGGCAGCGGGGGGCCTGCCGGACGCGCGGGGGTCATCGTCCATCCCGGGCGGGCGAGAGCGAGGAAACCCCCGTGCGCCATCCGCCTTCTGATCCCGGCCCGCCGTCCGAGGCGGGTCCGCCGCCCGAGCCCCGTCGCGGCCCGCACGCGGCCTTCCTTCCCGTCAGCTTCGCCACTCTGCTCTCGAAGGAGCTCGAGCGCTCGCGCCGCTACTACAAGGGCTTCGGGCTCGTGCGCGTGAGCTGGCCGCCGGGGTCGCGTCCCACGCGGAGCCGTCCCGAGCGCGGGCGCGGGGCGGTCTCGGCGTCCGGGGCCCGCCGCGAGGACGCGCCGCTCGCCGAGGCCGTGGCGCGCTCGCTCCGTGCCGCCGACCTGGTGACTTCCGCACCCGGCGGAGGCCTCTTCGTGTTGCTGCCCGAAACACCCGCCTCGGCCATCGCCGTCGTCTCGCGCCGCATCGGGGACGTGCTGGCCGGCGCGGGTTCGCTCGCCTCGCCGGCTCTCGAGATCCGGGAGGCCGCCTTCCCGCGCGACGGGGAGACTCCGGCCGAGCTGCTCGACGCCCTGGCCAAGCCCCGCGAATAGGACTCGAGACCGAAACGCGCAGGCTGACCCTCCCGGCACCGTGCTGGTGGGACGAGGCCCGGTTCGGCCTTTGGTGGCAGCGATGTTCTACCGAAGGCCCGATAGGGAACAGGCGGTCGTGGCTGCTACACTCGGGACCGCGGAAGGAGTGAGGATGGGGAGCGCCGTCCAACGACTTTCACACGGAGTGCCACGTGCCGCGGACGCTCGCTGCTTTTCTTCTAGACGACGAGGGCCAGGGCCTCGCGGAATACGCCCTGCTTCTGTCGCTGGTGACGCTCGTCAGCGTGATCGCGGTGCGGCGGCTCGGGCCCGATGTGCGGCGGACCTTCCGGGCCGTGCGGCTGGCTATGTGAGAGGGGTTGGCAGGTTTGAGCATGAGTGCTCTATAAGGCATTTGTCCCGGAATCGTTCAGCAGTAGCAGCCCGACGCTGGCCCGGGCTGGCCCGCCTCAACTCAAGCAAGGGGGAGATCCAGACGATGAATCTCGTCACGGTCGTCCAGAAGGACGAGTCGGGCCAGGGGCTGGCCGAGGCGGCCCTCCTCATCGCCTTCATCGCGCTCGTGTGCTTCCTGGCCGTGCAGGAGATGGGCGGGACGCTGAACCAGCTCTACGAGAAGATCACGAACGATTTCCCGGGCTGAGCGGCCTCGGCCGCGAGCCCGCCCCCCGCTTTCGTCCGCCCTCAGTCCTCCTCCCCGGCGGGCGTGCGCGAACGGCTTCCAACGCGGAGCCGTTCGGGCACGATCGCTCAGTTCTGACGTGCCAAGCCGAGCTCCGGCGGGGCCCGCCAGCGCCGGCCTCGTCAGGGGGATCGGCCGGCCCCCGGCCATGGGGAGCGGACACCCGGCCGAGGCAACCGGTGCTCACGGGCGAGGCGGGCTAAGCCTTTGGGCAGACCGCCAATTCGGACCGGGGCCGGATGGAGTGGGAGGGCCGGAAGAGCTTTATTTCACGCGAGATCGGTCGCTTCCTCTTCCCCCGCGCGGCCGCTTCAACCCGTATCGAGGAGACAAGATGTCTCAGCTGTTCCGGGCGTTCGTAACGGACGACGAGGGTCAGGGCCTGGTCGAGTACGCCCTGCTCCTGGCGTTGATCGCGATCGTGTCGATTATCGCCATCACGAACCTGGGCACCAAGGTCAAGACGGTCTTCGAGACGATCGACGGCAAGATGAAGGTCTGAGGAAACCAGATGTCGGGCGCGGGGGCGCCCGTCCGGTCGGGCGGGCACCCCACGTCCACTGCACCAAGGAGAGGGAGAGATGGCGAAGCTGCTGAACGACTTCATCCGTAACGACGAGGGTCAGGGCCTGGTCGAGTATGCCCTGCTCCTGGCGTTGATCGCGATCGTGTCGATTATCGCGATCACGAACCTGGGCACCAAGGTCAAGACGGTCTTCGAGACGATCGACGGCAAGATGAAGGTCTGATCGTTCCGGATGAAGGCGCGGCGCGCCCGTCCGGGACGGGCGGGCGTTCCGCGTCGAGTTCGACGGGGCGTGTCCGGGTGCCCGAGCGGGCCCCGGACGCCGCCGCCCACCTTCAACCCCGATCTCGAGAGAGCCGGCTCCGCAGCGATGCCCGAACACCTCCTCAGCCGCTTTCTGCTCTTCGCGCTGGTCCTCACCGCGGCGTGGTACGACGTGGCGTTCCGGCGTATCCCGAACCGCCTGACCGTCGGCGGGCTGGCGGTCGGCCTCGTGCTGGCGCTGGTGGAAGGGGGCTGGGGCGGGCTGGGGAGCGCGCTGCTGGGCGCGGCCTGCGGGTTCGGGATGTTCTTCGTTCTCTGGCTGCTGCGGGCGATGGGCGCGGGCGACGTCAAGCTGATGGCGGCCGCCGGCGCCTTCCTGGGTGTGCCCCTGGTCTTTTCGGCGGCGCTCTACTCGGCGCTGGCCGGCGGCCTCGTGATGATCGTGGTCGGCCTGCGGACGCGGGCCCTGCGCCGGGTGGCCGCCAACATGGGCAACCTGCTTCTGTACTGGGTCCAGTCGGGGGGAGTCCGCAAGGCGGAATGGCTCTCGCTCGACTCACCCGGTGCCGTCGCGATCCCCTACGGGGTGGCGATCGCCGTTGGTTGCGCATTCGTGGCGCTGTTCCCAAGGGTCTCGGTCTTCTGAGCCGCCGTGCTCGGGTGAAGCCGAACCGGATCACCCAGGTGTCACTCTAAGTTCGGAAGGAGATGCTCGTCATGCGTGGAAATCGCGTTCTCGCGGTGCTCGCGGTCGCCGTCGTGCTGGGGGCCGGAGCGACCTACATGGTGTGGCGCGCGCTGAACCGGCCCGTGCCGCTGCAGGCGAGCGAAACCCCCTCCGACGTGGTGGAGGTCGTCGCCGCGGCTGTGGACCTGCCGCTGGGCACGATGCTCACCGAGGACAAGCTCAAGACGGTGAAGGTGCTGGCGTCCAGCCTGCCCCCGGGCCACTTCACGGACCGGGCCCAGGTGCTGAACCGGGGTGTGGTGATCCCGATGGTGGCCAACGAGTTCGTGCTGGATTCCAAGCTCGCGCCCGAAGGTGCGGGCGCCGGCCTGCCGCCCGTGATTCCCGAGGGCATGCGCGCGGTGAGCGTGAAGGTGGACGAGGTCATCGGCGTCGCCGGCTTCGTTCTCCCCAGCACGCGCGTGGACGTGCTCGTCACCGTCACGCCCGACGACGAGCAGCGGACGAGCATCACGAAACAGGTGCTCCAGAACGTGCAGGTGCTCGCCGCGGGCGAGTCCATCGAGAAGGATCGCGAAGGGAAGCCCAAGACGGTGACCGTCATCACCCTGCTCGTCTCGCCCGAGGACGCCGAGAAGCTGACGCTGGCCGCAACCCAGGGGCAGATCCAGCTGGCGCTGCGCAACACGCTGGACGAGGACTCGGTCGCCACTCCAGGGTCGAACATCAAGACCCTGGTGACCGGCCCGGCGCCGGTGTCCGCTCCGGCGAATCCGGACCGGCCGCGGCGCGCGCGTTCCGTGGAGCCCAAGCCCACGACGAACGTCGAGATGTATCGCGGCGTCGACAAGGAAGTGAAGTCGTTCTAGCCAGCACGTCGTTCCAGTGGAGCTGCACCGCGACCGGCCGGGGGACCGGCGCGGTGCTTCGCGAACCCGAGGCCGAGACGGCATGCGACCCTTTTGGAGGCCTCTGACCGCGCTCCGAGCGCGGGGGTCGGCTCTGGTCGAAGCCGCGATCCTGCTGCCGCTGTTCCTGCTGGTGCTGTTCGGGATCGTCGAGTCCGGCCGCCTGCTCTTCGCGAAGGTCGCGGTCGAGAATGCGACGCAGGAGGCGGGGCGCTTCGCCGTGACGGGCACTACGGCCGGCGACGCGTCGAATCCGGTTCAGGCCCTGTCGCGGTCCGACCGCATCAAGCAGTTCCTGGCAACCCGGGCCCCGGGTGTGGCGATCGACAGGGCCCGGATCACGATCGTTCCCTCGGACGGGGGTAGGCCCGGTGACGTCGTCACGATCACGGTCGAAGTGCCGTTCACCACGAGCCTGCCGATTCTGGGCGAGCTCACGAGCGGAGAGATCTACACCATCCGCACCTCGACGGTCATGAAGAACGAGCCCGCTTTCACGCGGAAGCGCCGCACGTGAGCGCGCGCGAGTCCCATCGGCTGCGCCGCCCTCGCGGCGGCGCGCTGATCGAGTTCGCCATGGTGGTGGCCCTGGCCCTGGCCCTCGTCTTCGGGATCGTGGATTTCGGACGCGGCTTCGGTCTGAAGCATCAGGCCGCCGCTCTCTCGCGCGCGGCCGCGAACCTGGCCTCGCGCGGCGCGACCCTCGGCGAAGCGGTCAACACGACCGTAAGTGCCGCGAACCCCCTGGATCTGAGTCGTCAGGGTGCGGTGGTCCTGAGCAGGCTGGAGAAGCGCTCGGCGGACTCGGGCTTCGTGATCACCGAGCAGCGGCAGGTCGGCGTGCACGGCAGCCGGCTGGGCAAGCTGGGAGGCTCGGTCGCCATCCCCGACGCGGGCAGCTATCCCGCCGGGAGCGCGCTCTTCGCAGGCGAGGTGTTCATCAACTTCGAGCCCGTGACGCCCTTCGAGAGCCTCGAGGGTCTCGTGCTCCCGGGCGAGCTCTACCAGGCCGCCGTCTTCTACGGCGCGGGCAAGGTGACGGCCGCCGCGGGCCCTCCGGAACGGCGCAACCCGCCGCCGGGGCCCAGCACGCCGCCGGGATCCGCCGCAACCGGATCCTCATCCGCGGCATCGGACCGCGCGGCGTGAACGCGCTCGAGAGCGAGCCGACCGGCCAGGGCGCCGGTGCGAGCAGATTCCGTCGGTTGCGGAGTGGGATGCGTGGAACCCTCTGACCCGAAACGCGAGACGTCCGTCATGTCGAATGCCGAAACCGTTCCCGTCCGGCTGGTGTCCAGCGACCTCGCTTTCCGCGAGGACCTGAAGCGCCGCATCGCCAACCTCCCCTTCCTGGGTCTGGACGCCGAGGTCGCGACCCCGCTCGCGTCGTTGGACGCGAAGAAGGAGCTCACCTTCGCGGGTCCGGGTTGCCTGCTGGTGGACCTGGATCCGTCTCGGGAGGACGCCCTGCGCCTGATCGCGGAGGTCACCGAGCGCACGCCGGGGTTGCGGGTCGTCGCGTTCGGCTCCGAGGTCGCTGCCGACCAGATCCTGGACGCCATCCGCAGCGGGGCTTCGGAGTTCATCCCCAAGCCGATCGACGACAAGGTGCTGATGGACGCCTTGCTGCGGTTGCGCCGGCAGATCGTCGGGCGCGCCCCGGAGCCGGCGCGCGCGGCCAAGGTGTTCACGTTCTTCAGCACGAAGGGCGGAAGCGGAGCGACGACGGTGGCCTGCAACGCGGCCGTCTCGCTGGCCCGGATGGGGAAGTCGGTGCTGCTGCTGGACCTGGACCTGCAGCTCGGCGAGCTGGCGCTGTTCCTGGGCCTCAAGCCGCGCTACACGATCCTGGACCTGATCTCGAACCTGCACCGCGCGGACGAGGCGTTGCTCAAGACGTTCGTCGTCAAGCACGAGAGCGGGGTGCACCTTCTCGCCGGTCCCGATTCGCCGGAGCGTGAAGGACTCGTGAACGGCGACCAGGTCCGCCAGGCGATCGAGTTCCTGCGCGAGCATTACGAGTACGTCGTGATCGACATGCCGAACAACTACTACGACTACGTGGTCAGCACGCTGAACCAGGCGGACCAGATGTTCCTGGTCTGCACGGCGGACCTGCCCTCGCTCAAGAACATCCAGCGCACGCTGGCGATCTTCGAGAAGGTGGGCTTCGGGCGCAGCCGGATGCACGTGGTCCTGAACCGGTACGAGAAGAGCGACACGGGGGTCGATCGGAGCGCGGTGGAGCGGATCGCGGGGAAGGTGTTCTGGTCGATCCCCAACGATTACCCGACGGTCATGCGCTCGATCAACAGCGGCGTTCCGTTGGCAAGCACGAACCACACGGAGATCGCCCGCAGCTTCCGCGGGCTGGCTCTGGAGATCGGTGGAGGGGGATCGGCCAAGGACGACGAGAAGGGCTCCCGGAAGCTCCTCGGCTTCCTCTCGAAGAACTAACGCAACGCCCCAGGAGACGACATGCCGGACCTGAAGCTGAATCTCCCGACCCCCCAGGCCGCCGCGACGGGCACGGATTCCGCGGCGCAGATGTACCGGTCGCCGACGTTCCTGAACCTGAAGTCGCACTTCCACAGGAAGTTGGTCGACAAGCTGAACCTGGAAGCCATCGACCAGCTCGACCGCAAGGTGGTCGAGGACGAAATCCGCTCCACGGTCCTCTCCTACCTCGCCGAGGAGCAGACGCCCCTCAGCCTGACCGAGCGTGAGAAGCTGATCGAGGAGATCATCTGGGAGATCTTCGGCCTCGGCCCGCTGGAGCCGCTGCTCCAGGACGACACGATCTCCGACATCCTGATCAACACCCATAACCAGGTGATGGTGGACCGGGCCGGGCGCCTGGAGCGGACGGGGGTCGTCTTCCGCGACGACAACCATCTGATGCAGGTCATCGACCGCATCGTCTCCGCCGTCGGGCGCCGCGTGGACGACTCGTCCCCGATGGTGGACGCCCGCCTCCCCGACGGCTCGCGCGTGAACGCGATCATCCCGCCGCTGGCCGTCGACGGGCCGCACCTCTCGATCCGCAAGTTCCGCAAGGATCCGATCACGGCCGAGCACCTGGTGGGCTTCAACACCCTGACCCTGCCCATGCTCGAAGTCTTGAAGGGAGCCGTGCGGGCCCGGCTCAACATCCTGATCTCGGGCGGCACCGGCTCGGGCAAGACCACGCTGCTGAACGCGCTGTCGGCGTTCGTCCCCGAAGAGGAGCGGATCGTCACGATCGAGGACTCGGCCGAGCTCCAGCTCAAGCAGGAGCATGTGGTGCGCCTCGAGACGCGTCCTGCGAACATCGAGGGCAAGGGCTCGGTGACGCAGCGCCACCTGGTCATCAACGCCCTGCGCATGCGGCCCGACCGCATCCTCGTGGGCGAGGTCCGCGGGGCCGAGGCCCTGGACATGCTGCAGGCCATGAACACCGGCCACGAGGGGTCGCTCACGACCCTCCACGCCAATTCGCCGCGCGACGCGCTGGCCCGTCTCGAGACCATGATCGCCATGGCCGCACTGGATCTTCCCGAGCGGGCGATGCGGCAGCAGATCGCCGCCGCGCTGGACATCGTCATCCAGCTGGCCCGTCTCTCGGACGGCACGCGGAAGATCGTCAGCTTCTCCGAGGTGATCGGCATGGAGGGCGACGTGGTCACCATGCAGGAGATCTTCAACTTCGAGCGCGTCGGGATCGACGAGCGCGGGCGCGTGCTGGGCAACTTCCACGCGACGGGAATCCGGCCCTACTTCTCGGACCGGCTCCGCGTGCGCGGGATCCAGCTGCCAATGGACCTCTTCGAGCCGCACGTCCTCGAAGCTTCGAACTACTAGGAGGACGCCAACCATGGTCTCGGGACTCATCCTCGCCGCGGTCTTCCTGACGGTCGTGCTGGCGATCTGGGGCGGCTATCTCCTGGTGGCCCAGGCTCCGCTGCGCGAGCAACAGAAGCTCATCGGCTGGCGCGTGGAGTCGCTGGCCCGCGCGCGCGAGCGCGGGCTGGGGTCGCACGCCGTGGACATCTTCCGCAAGGACGTGCGCTCGATGCTGCCCCGGCTGCAGGGGCTGCTCCTGCGCTTGCCGCGCGTGGGCTCCCTCGAGCGCGCTCTGCAGCAGGCGGATTGGCGCATCTCGGTCACGACCTTCGTCCTGCTCTCGCTGGTCCTCGCCACCGGGTTCTACCTGCTGGCCGACACGCTCTGGAACTTCCTCCCGCTGTCGGTCGTGCTGGGCTCGTTCGGTCTCTGCATCCCCTATGTGATCCTGACGTATCGGCGTCGGAAGCGGTTCGACACCTTCCTGCAGCAGCTGCCCGAGGCCATCGACCTCGTCGGCCGGGCGGTCCGCGCCGGTCATGCGGTGCCGACCGGGTTCGAGATGGTGTCGCAGGAGATGGAGCCGCCCATCGCCGAGGAGTTCCGCCGGGCCTACGAGCAGCAGAAGTTCGGCCTGCCGCTCAACCAGGCCCTGATGAACATGCAGGAGCGCCTGCCCCTGATGGACGTGCGCATGCTGGTCACGGCGATCGCCATCCAGCGCGAGGTCGGCGGAAATCTGGGCGAGGTGCTCGACAAGATCGCTCACACGATCCGCGAGCGGATGCGCATCCGCGGCCAGGTGAGGGTCTACACGGCCCAGGGCAAGATGACGGGGACCGTGCTCGCCGCGCTGCCGATCTTCGTGGGGTTCATCGTGTTCACGCTCAACAAGGACTACTTCCAGATCCTGTTCCAGCACGAGTACGGCCTGTTCATGATCGGCATGGCGATTCTGCTCGAGATCGTCGGCTACTTCTGGATCCGCAAGATCATCCACATCAAGATCTGAGGCGAAGGCAAATGACGCTCATCCTGACCAACGTGTTCCTGGCCGTAGCCCTGGCGGCCTTCGCCATCGGGATGTGGGCCCTGCGTCGCGACGTGGCGGTCCGACGCCGGGTGGACGAGCTGGCGGCGGGACCCTCGACGCACTCGCCGAGGCTGTTCGGCGCCCTGCGCTCGGGCGACGAGGGCGACAAGCTGCGCCGGATGGTCGTGGACGTGGGCAGCCGGGCCTCGCGCGGGGGGGACGTCAGCGAGCTGCGCCGCAGCCTGCTGCACGCCGGCTACCGCGATCCCAGCGCCCCGTATTTCTACCTGGGCCTGCGCCTGCTGCTGGCGATCTCTCTGCCGCTGCTGCTCATCCTGACCGTCGTTCCCGTCGTTCAGGGAACCCGGGCGCTCCTGATCGTCGGGGGCGCGGCCCTGGCCGGCTACTTCCTGCCGGCGCTCGTGCTGAACCAGCTCACGCACCGGCGTCAGACGCGGATCATCGACGCGCTGCCCGACGCGCTCGACCTCATGGTCGTGTGTGTGGAGGCCGGGCTCGGGCTCAACCAGGCACTCATGCGAGTGGGCGAGGAGATGCGCACGGGGGAGCCGCTGATCAGCGACGAGCTGTTCCTGGTGAACCTGGAGATGCGGGCGGGCACCCCGCGCACGGAGGCGCTCAAGAACCTCGCGCGCCGGACCGGTGTCGACGACATCGGATCGCTGGTCGCCATGCTGATCCAGACCGACAAGTTCGGGACCAGCGTCGCCAAGTCCCTGCGCGTGTTCTCGGACAGCATGCGCACGAAGCGCCGCCTGCGCGCCGAGGAGGCCGCCGCCAAGACCACGATCAAGATGGTCTTCCCGCTCGCGCTGTGCATCCTGCCGTCCCTGCTCGTCGTGATCCTGGGGCCGGCGGCCCTGCACATCTGGGACACCCTGATCAAGGGCGGTTGGTAGGTCGAAGGCGCGCCGCCCGTGGAGGTGCGCAACGCGCGGAACGGCAGGTTGCTGGGCGATCGCATCCAGCGCACGCGCGGCGGCCGCGAGGCCGCCAAGGGGTTGCTCGGCCGCGAGGGTCTGGAGCCCGGGGAGGGGCTGTGGATCCTCGGCACGATGGGGGTGCACAGCTTCGGCATGCGGTTCCCGATCGACGTGGCGTATCTGGACGGGGACCTCAGGATCGTGCACGTGATCGAGACCATGCGGCCCGGCCGGATCGGCCGCCTCTCGTTGAAGACCGAGACGGTCCTCGAGCTGCCGGCTGGGATGCTGGCGGCCACCGAGACCCGCAAGGGCGACCAGCTCGACATTCGCGGGTGAGGCGGAGGACGAAGGCGGGGAAGGCTCACGCGCCGCACGGAGCCCGCGTCGCGGGCCCGCCGCGGCGCCACGGGAACCCAGGAGGTTCGGCATGATTCGCTCGACTTCGGAGGACAGGCGGGACGAGAACGGGACCGGCACCCGCGTCCAGAGCCAGGAGGAGACGCAGCGCCGGACGACCCACACGCTGCGACCCGGGAGCTACCCGCCCGCGCCGCGCACGCTGGGCGAGACGGGACTGCGCCGGGAGCTCGTGACCGAGCTCGTCATGAAAGTGATCTACTTCGCCGGCGAGTGCACCGGGCAGGAGGTGGCGCGCACGATCAAGATCTCCTACTCGGCCCTGGAGGACCTGTTCTCCTACCTGCGGCGCGAGAAGTTCGTCGAGGTGAAGGGCCTCGAAGGACAGGGCAAGCAGACGTTCCGCTACCAGATGACCGACGGCGGCCGCTACCGCACGCGCGAGTTCCTGGAACGCAGCCAGTACGTCGGACCGGCCCCGGTGAACCTGGAGGATTACGTGCGCTGGGTCGAGCGCCAGTCGGTTCTCGACGTCGACCACCGCCCCGAGTTCCTGCGGCGCGGGCTCGGCCACCTGGTGATCGCCGAGTCATTCCTGAACAGCCTGGGTCCGGCCGTGCTGTCCGGTCGCTCGCTCTTCCTGTACGGTCCGGCGGGGAACGGCAAGACGGTGATCGCCGAAGGGATCGCGGCGGCGATGGGGGGTGCGATCTTCGTGCCGCATGCCATCGAGGTGGACGGTCAGATCATCAAGGTCTTCGACCACTCCCACCACCAGCCGATCGAGCTCAAGCGCTCGGAGGACGAGAGCTGGCGCCGCTCGGACATGCCCTACGATCCGCGCTGGGTCCTCAGCAAGCGGCCGGTCGTGGTGACCGGCGGTGAGCTCACCCTGCCGATGCTCGACCTGCAGTTCAACGGCATCGCCAAGTACTACGAGGCGCCGTTCCAGGTGAAGGCCAACGGAGGCGTGTTCATCATCGACGACTTCGGCCGCCAGCTCGTGAAGCCCCACGATCTGCTGAACCGCTGGATCGTGCCGCTCGAGAAGCGCGTGGACTACCTCACGCTGCACACCGGCAAGAAGTTCCCCATCTCGTTCGACTCGCTGATCGTCTTCGCCACCAACCTGAACCCCTGGGACCTGGTCGACGAGGCGTTCCTGCGCCGCATCCGGTACAAGATCCCGGTCCAGAATCCGACGCGGGAGGAGTACGAGTACCTGTTCCGGACCCAGTGCGAGTCGCGCGGCATCGAGTATCGCGAGAGCGCGGTGGACTTCATCTTCCAGGAGTACTACCAGAACCGCGGCATCGCGCCGCGCTTCTGCCACCCGCGCGACATCGTGGAGCACCTCCACGACGCCTTCCGCTACTACGGCGGAGGGACCAGCCTCTATCACAAGGCGGTCGTCCAGGCCTGCGAAAACTACTTCTTGCAGAACCCGTTCGAGACGACCGGCCGTGAGGAGGGGCGCGCCGCGCGCCTGGAATAGAGGAGAAGCCGGGCCCCACACCGTCTCCGCGGTCCGGATCTTGCCTGTCTCGACACGGCGGGGCGCTCTGCGCCCCGCCGGTGTCGTTCCGTGGCCCCCTCCCCCGAGCCAACGATGCTGCTGATCTTCGGCGCCACGCTGTTTTTGAGCGCGACCCTGCTGTTCCTGGTCCAGCCGATGGTGGCCAAGATGGTGCTGCCGCTGCTGGGCGGGACGCCGGCGGTGTGGAACACGTGCATG
>DATBJW010000061.1:0-11980 GCA_036556205.1 Gemmatimonadota bacterium | reverse complement strand
CGGCTCCAGCGTCGCGGGGCGATTCGGACCGGAGTTCCACGTCGCGACGGACCTGCTGGCGCTGGCGGCCACGTTCGGCGTCTCGCTGGCCCTGACCGTGACGCTCTTCGACCGCGACGCCCGCAAGACCCGCGCGGTCGTGGCGACCGCCTCCTAGTCCGGAGCCGCCGCGCCGGCCCTCGATTCGGCACGCAGCCCGCCCACCGGCCCGGTCATTTCACACCTTCCTTCTCCAGGATCCGGCGCGCCTCCTCGAGCTCCTTCTGCTTCGCCTTGTCGACCTTCGGGTAGGCCAGATCCAGGCCCTGGAGCGCATCCACCACCGCCGCGGCGACCACGAGACGTGTGTACCACTTGTAATCCGCCGGGACCACGAACCAGGGAGCGCGCTTGGTCGCGGTCGCCCGGATCGCGGCCTGGTAGGCATCCATGTAGTCGTTCCAGTGCTCGCGCTCGTGCAGGTCGCCCAGCGCGAACTTCCAGTTCTTCTCCGGCTTGTCCAGGCGCTCGCGGAAGCGCTTCAGCTGCTCCTTGCGCGAGACGTTCAGGAAGAACTTGAGCACCACGGTGCCGTTGCGGCTCAGGTAGCGCTCGTACGCGCGGATGTCCTGCAGGCGCTCGTCGTAGACGTCCTCAGTGACCAGCTTGGAGGGGATCTTCTGCGACTCCAGGATCTCGGGATGGACCCGGGTGACGAGCACATCTTCGTAGTAGGAGCGGTTGAAGATCCCGATCCGCCCCCGCTCCGGCAGGGCTTTCGCGCAGCGCCAGAGAAAGTCGTGGTCGAGCTCCTCGCTGGAAGGCACCTTGAAGGAGGTGACCTGAACGCCCTGCGGGTTCACGCCGGACATGACGTGCTTGATGGTGCTGTCCTTCCCCGCGGCATCCATGGCCTGGAAGACCAGCAGCACGGCCCAGCGGTCCTGCGCGTAGAGCATGTCCTGCAGCTCGGCGAGCCGCTGAACGCCGCGCTGTAGCAGTTCTTGGGACTCCTCCTTCAGCTCGGACTCGAGATCTCCTATGTCGTGAGGATCGAAGTCCTTGAGCCGGAACTTGTCCCCGTCCGTGACACGGTAGGGCTTGACGAACTCCTTCAGGTTGCGCTTGGCCATCGCCGCTCCTCCTCCGGCACTGGTTTCCCTGTTCATGCGGCCACCAAGCTAGGGTGCAATGCCTTCCGGCGCCCGGGCCTGTCTTTATCTTCCCCCAGGAGGCACGGCATCTTACCCCCGGGACGCACGGCGCATCCTGACCCCCCTCGAGGCCCCTGAATGAAGCAGGAGCGCTGGCTGGCCACGGTCCTCTTCACCGACATCGTCGGGTCAACCGAGCGTGCCGCCGAGCTCGGCGACCGTCGCTGGCGGGCGCTCCTCCAGGCACATCATGACCTCGCCCGGCGTGAGATCGCGCGTCACGGCGGCCGCGAGCTCACCATGACCGGGGACGGGTTCCTCGCCACGTTCGACGCGCCCGAGCGCGCCATCCGCTGCGCCTGCGCCATCCGTGACGCCGTCCGGCGCCTGGGGATCGAGATCCGCGGCGGCGTGCACACGGGCGAGGTGGAGGTGATGGGCAAGAACCTGGGCGGGCTCGCCGTCCACATCGGGGCGCGCGTCGCCGCCGCCTCCGCGCCCGGCGAGATCCTGGTCTCGAGCACGGTGCGCGACCTCGCGGCAGGCTCGGGATTCGAGTTCGAGGATCGCGGGCCGCATGCCCTGAAGGGTGTACCCGGGGAATGGCGATTGTCCGCGGTCACCGGCGAGCCCTTGCGCATGGCGGTCCCCGACCTCTGGACCCGCGCGCGCGAGGCGCGCTTGCCGCGCGTCGTGCTCATCTACCTCGCCGCCTGCACCGCGATCCTCTGGCTCACCTTCGCGCTGCGGGACCGCCTGGCGCTTCCGACCTGGGTACTCCCCCTTGCCGTTCTGCTGCTGGCGATCGGGCTGGTGGTCCTCACGGCCACCGCCTGGGTTCAATCGCGCCCGGTCACGGCCGCGCTGGCCAGGGCCGACGAGCTGCCCGGCTCGTGGGAGGTGGACCTGGGCGGAATTCGCGAGGCCGTGTCTCGAGGCCGACTCCCCCATCTCACGTGGGCGCGCTCGATCCTGGGCGGGGTGGCCGCCTTCGTGGTCCTGTTCCTGGTTTCCGGCCTCTACGTCCTGATCCGTGAACGAGGGTCGGTGCCCGAGGAGGAAGCGGGACGGAAGATGGTGGCGGTGCTGCCCTTCGAGAACCTGGGGCCCGTCGAGAGCCAGTACTTCGCCGACGGCATTACGGACGAGATCACGGCCCGGCTCGCGGGCATTCGCGGCCTCGGCGTGATCTCCCGCACGAGCGTCAACCAGTACCGGAAGACGTCCAAGACGATCAAGCAGATCGGTAGCGAGCTGGGCGCCGACTATGTGCTCGAGGGGAGCGTCCGCTGGGACGAATCGCCCGAGGGCTCGAAGCGCGTCCGGGTCACCCCGCAGCTCATCCGGGTCTCCGACGACAGCCACCTGTGGGCCAACGTCTACGACGAGAACCTGTCGGACGTCTTCCAGATCCAGTCCGACATCGCGTCGCAGGTCACGAAGGCCCTGGACATCCGTCTGCTGGAGCCCGAGCGGAGGTCGCTCGAAGCCAAGCCGACGGAGAATCTGGAAGCCTACGACTATTACCTGCGCGGGAACGACTATTTCAACCGAAGCTACGACCGCGACGACATCGAGCATGCTGCAGACTTGTATGAGAAGGCGATCGGACTCGATCCGCAGTTCGCGCTGGCCTATGCGAGACTCGCGAGGGCGCACTCCCTGCTATTCTGGTTTTTCTACGACCGCACGGAGGATCGATTGCGGCGGGCGAAGGCGGCCGCGGATCGAGCGCTGGAGCTCGCTCCGGAACTACCAGAAGCCCATGTGGCTCTCGGCGACTTTTTCTATCGCGCCAGCCTCGATTACGATCGCGCGCTGGAGGAATTCGCGATCGCGCAAAAGTCGCAGGCCGAAAACAGTGAACTGCTCGATGTGATCGCCATCGTCCAGAGACGTCAGGCCAAATTCAAGGAAGCCCTGGCCAATTGGGAGAAGGCAACGCGGCTCGACCCCCGGAACGCTCAATGTGCATACGATTTCGGGGAGACTCTGTTTTTCGCGCGACGCTACGACGAGGCCAAGCGCCCTCTCGAGCGCGTGCTCGCGATCTCTCCGGATTGGTCCGCGCCCTACCTGTTCATGTACAGCTTGTATCAGAACCGGGGAGAGGCTCCGGCGCGCCTGCTGGAGGTCCTGCGCCGAGGAGTTCGGGAAGTCGGGACCAGTCGCATGCTCAGCAGATTTCTCACGCAAACGCCGTGGTTCAGGGCGCCCTCTCGTTCGATCCTGGCGGCACTCGACCAGGAATACTCGAACGAGATGGGCTCACTCACGCCGGAGACGTTCGAAGGTGATTCGCTAGGGTACTATGTCTTCCGTGCCGAATGGGCGGGGATCAAGCGCGATCGGGCGACGGAGCGGGTCTATCTCGATTCTCTACGGAGCCTGGTCGAGCCCCGAGTCCAGGCTCGACCCCAGGAGGCCCCCTATCACAGCCTGCTCGGCTTCGCCTACGCGGGACTGGGGCGGAAGGAGGAGGCCATCCGGGAAGGAAAGAAGGCCCTCGAGCTGCGCCCCTACGCGAAGGACGCCATCATGGGTCCTGTCCTGGCGAACGTGATGGCCCAGATCTACCTCATGACGGGTGAGCACGACGCGGCCGTCGAGCAGCTCGAGTTCCTGCTGTCCGTGCCATCGGGAATGTCCGCCCAGGGGCTACGGACCGAACTGACCTGGGAGCCTCTGCGGAACAATGCACGGTTCCAGGCGCTGCTCGCGAAAGTCGACTCCCCGGCATCTCCCGCTTCCCAACCGACGGGCAACTGAGGGAGCGGCCCGCCTCACACCTCCGCCAGCTCCTCCTCGGGCTCGATGATGGTGTCCAGCTCGTAGCCTTCAGAACGCGCCACGTAGGCCGCGCAGGCCACGTCCCCCGTCACGTTGACGGTCGTGCGGCACATGTCCAGGATCCGGTCCACTCCCAGGATCACGCCGATCCCCTCGCCCGGCACGCCCACCGATTGCAGCACGATCACAATCAACGGCAGCGATCCGCCCGGCACTCCGGCGGTTCCGATTCCCGCCAGGATCGACATCAGCACCACCTGGACCTGCTGGGCCAGCGTCAGCTCGACGCCGAAGAACTGCGCCAGGAAGAGCACCGTTACGCCCTCGAAGAGCGCGGTCCCGTTCTGGTTGGCGGTCGAACCGAGGGTCAGGACGAATCCGGAGATCTCGCGCGGCACGGCCAGCCGTGCCTCCGTGACGCGCAAAGCCGTGGGCAGGGTCGCATTGCTCGAGCTGGTCGAGAAGGCGACCAGCATGATCTCGCGGATCTTCTTGAAGAAGACCACTGGATTCATGCGCACGAGCAGCCGCACCAGCAGTCCGTAGACGCCGAACTGATGGATGGCCAGGCCCACCAGGACCACGCCGACGTATTTCGCCAGTACGCCGACGATCCCGAAGCCGAGCCGCGCGGAGATGGTGAAAAGGAGTGCCGCGACCCCGTAGGGTGCCAGCCGCATCGCGAACGAGATGATCTTCATGACCACCTCGTAGAGACCCTCGAGCGCGGCCACCAGGCCTGCCGTCTTCGAGCGGTCGAGCGAGGCCAGTGCCACTCCGAAGACGAGAGAGAAGAACATGACCGCCAGAAGACCCCCGCCGCGATAGGAGGCGTCGAAGGCACGCACGGCGTCCTCCAGCGGGTTCCGAGGCACGATGTCCAGCAGCGTGTCCACCACCCCCTTCGCCTCCCCCGCCTGCTCGACGGGGCGTCTGGCCTCGGGCGAGACGAGCGTGCTCACGAGCTGCTCCCGGGCCACGGGGTCGATTCCCTGCCCCGGGCGCACGACGTTCACGAGCACGACGCCGATCGTCACGGAGATCAGCGTCACGACGAGCGCGAATGTGAACGTCTTGGCCCCGATCCGGCCCAGGCGCCGCAAGTCGCCCAGCTCCGCGACGCCGAGCGTGAGCGCCGCGAAGACGAGCGGGATCACGACCATGAAGATGAGACGCAGGAAGATCTGACCGACCGGGTAGGCTACGTAGCGGATCAGCTTCTCGACCCAGGGCGCCCCGGGCGCGAACAGGTTGGCCAGGAGCCCGAGCGTGAGCCCGATCGCGAGGCCGATCAGGATGCGGTTGGGAAGCGGCTGGCGGCCCCAGAAGCCGCGGCGGTCTTCCGTCACCGTAGGGAATCGGCGACAGACTCGAGAGCCGCGATCGAGGAAGGATTCCAAGCCCGCGAAATCACGGGCGGCAACCTAACTCTGCCGTCAGACAGGCGGAAGGCAGAATCGGCGGACGATGGCGGCTGTCGATGGAATCGTCCCGGCAGGCAAGACACAAGTTATAAGTCAGATTTATAACTTGTGCAGACGCGAGAATAGGAGCCGGCTCAGGATCTGGTGACCACACGGAACGCCTGCTCCTGGCGGGCGCAGACTTTCGTGGCCGCGTCGCAGACGTGGTAGACGACCGAGCCCGAGAGCGTGACCGGCCGGCCGTGGAGGGACGGGTCGAGTACCAGCGGGACGCGCACGGACGCGCCACCCTCGAAGTAGCTCACGTCACCCGCATCGGCGCCGCGGAAGGGATCCCCCAGGAGCACGGGGCCGGGAGGCGCGGTGACGCCCTCCGCGGGATCCAGGCGCACCTCGTTGGGCGGGCTCTTCACGAGCAGGTAGCCGGCGGCGGGCTCGAAGGCGACGGTGAGCACGGCCGACCGCGCCGACTCGCGGCGCGCCGACGTCGTGACCGTCATCCCCGAACGAGACCCGCTCGCCGCACTCTGTGCGGGCTGCTCGTCGAGCGCCTTCCGGATCGCCTCCTCGGCGCCCAGCACGGCGCGCTCGCCCGCCTGGCGGTAGATCAGCTTGCCCTGCTGGTCGAAGACCAGGAATGCGGGCCAGGCGTTCGTAGCGTTGTACTTCCGCCACACTTTCTGACTGTTGTCGATCGCCACCGGCCACGTGATGCCGTTCTTCCGCACGTAGTCGCGCACGTTCTCGACCTTGCGCTCGACCTCGAACTCCGGCGTGTGGACGCCGATCACCTGGAGTCCTTCCGGGGCGTACGTGCTGTACGTCTCTTTCATCCAGCCCTCGACGTTCTTGCAGTTGAAGCAGAGGTAGGTCCAGAACTCGACCAGCACGGGCTTGCCGCGCAGGCCCGCGCCCGAGAGGCCGCCGGCGGGGCCGCCCAGCCACTGGTCGGCGGGGATCTCGGCCAGCGCGTCCTCGGTGCCGGCGCGCGCCCCGGTGGCCGAGTGGGACCGGGCCGCCAGCGCCAGCAACCCGACGCACAAGGCGATCCCGGCCAGGCTGACCTTCGCCGGAAAGCTCGTCATCTCGCCGAATCTCCTTCCCACGCGCGCTCCATCTCGGCCGCCATCGAGTCCGCGGGCGGCCCCTGCGGCATGGAGTCCATCAGCACCTTGCGCTCGTCGGGCATCGAGGGGCGATCCTCGGTCTCGCGCGCGCAACCGGCGGCAACTGAGCCCGCGACCAGCGTAGCGACGATGAAATCCCGCTTCATCGAATGCCCGGCTTGCGCAGATCGCGTCAGCATCGGCCTCCGAAGCTAGAGTCCCGCATACCACTCGTACCCGAGGTTCTCATAGTAGCCTCCCGTGTTCACGGGCAGGAAGTTCACCTCGGTCAGGTACTTGACGCTCTTGTAACCGTACTTGCGGTTCGAGTAGAGCCGCGCGGGAGCGCCGTGCCCCGGCATGAGCGGCCCGCCGTTCATCCCGTAGGCGATCAGGCTCTGGGGGTGGAAGGCGCTCTCACGATCCCAGCTCGACCAGTATCCGCTGTCGAACGAGCGGAACTCCACGAACCCCGCCGCCGGATCGGCCCGCGCCGCCACGGCCAGCTCCGCGACGGGCACTCCCGTCCACTCGGCCACAGCCGTCCAGCCCTCGACGCAATAATGCCGCACGCGGATCGTCGAGCGCGGCAGGCGCATGAGATCGGCGAGCGAGAGGTTGAGCGGATTGCCGACCGCGCCCCCCACCTTCAGCCGCCAGGACGCCACGTCCACCGTGGGCAGTCGCGGGCTGATGAAGTACTGCGGAAAGGGCGCTCCTTCACGGCCCTCGGGATGCTCCTTCGCGAAGCGATGCGGGTCGGTGAGTGCTCGCTGCAGAACCTCGTTCGGCTTCTCCCACCAGCGCAGCACGCTCTTGAACGAGCCGCCCTCCCATCCGCAGCCTCCGGCCACGAGTCCGGCCGCCGAAGCGGCCGCAAGCTTGAGAAAGTCGCGGCGGTCAGTCGGCATCGGTCTCCTTCTCGCGGTAGACGCCCACGATCATCGAGCGCAGCGACTCGCGGTCCACGACCAGCGTCATGAACAGATGCACGATCAGGAACCCAAGGAACGCCCATACGATCAGGAAGTGCCAGAAGCGCGCCAGGACGTATCCGCCCAGAGCGCCCGACAGGAACGGGAGCGACACCGGCTTCCAGATCGAGAAGCCGGTCAAGACCGCCAGCGCGCCCAGCGCGACGACCCCCGTGTACGAGAGCTTCTGCAGGCCGTTGTACATCTCGTAGGGCGGCTTCTCTTTCCGCAGGCGCAGGTAGTAGAGCTGCATCTGCCAGGCCCCCCGAGCGTCGCGCGGGAAGAAGAAGCGTCGCCGCCACTCGCCGCTGGCGAAGACATAGGTCAGGTAGAAGATGCCGTTCAGGACGAAGAGCCACATGAAGAAGAAGTGGAAATGCTGGCCGCCGGCCAGCCAACCCCCGAGCCGCGCCCAGTGCGGCATGCCCATCCCGGCGAAGGGATAGCAGCAGAACTCGAACCCGCGCTCGGCGAAGGCGGGATAGGCATTGAAGATCTGGAGGCCGCTCGCGACCATCGCCGTCAGGAAGACGGCGTTGCCCCAGTGCGTGAGGCGGATGGCCAGGGGATGGAAGAACTTGATGCGTCGCGGCATGGGATCGGGGCCAGGACAGCGGTCTGATGAGACGGCGGCCGGTCAACTCTATCGGGAACGAAGGCTTCGGCAAGAATGTTCCCGTGGGCCCGCGCGGAACCCGGTCAGGCGGCGGCCGTCGCCGCCCGCACGCGCAGCCAACCGACCAGCGCCAGAGTCCCGAGCAGCCCCGCCGCCAGGGCGGAGAGCGCCGGGTAGCTCACCGTGACGCCCGCCAGCAGAGCGGCGTAGACGACGAGCACGAGCGCCGGCAAGAGAGGATAGAGTGGGACCCGGAACGGGCGCGGCCACTCCGGATGGATGCGCCGCAGGCGGAAGAGGCCGAAGATCACGAATCCGTCCACCGCGAGCACGATCCACATGACGACCAGGATGAGCGACTCGAAGGACCCCAGCGGGGCCACGGCGAGCACGATCGCGGTCGCGATCAGGAGCGCGAAGCGAGGCGCGCCCTCGGGGCTGACCCGCGCCATCCGGCCAGGCGCCAGACCATCCTGCGCCATCGCGAGACCCACGCGCGGAAGCGACAAGAAATTCACGTTCAGGCTGCTCACGAGCACGAGCAGCGCGGCCACGGTGACCAGGATGTCGCCGGCACTCCCGACGAGACGCCCGGCCACGTCCGCGGCCACGAGTGGGGACCCGGCCATCTCGGCGGGACTCAGCACGTACAGGAACCCCGCATTCAGCGCCAGGTAGATGCCCGCCACGATCAGGATCCCGATCGCCAGCACGCGAGGCAGGTTCCGCTGCGGGTCGCGGATCTCCTCCGCGATCTTCAGGGATTCGTCGTAGCCGTAGTAGGTGAAGGTCACGAGCTGGAAGGCCAGGGCGAAGGCGCCGAGCCAACCCAGCGCCGTGACGGGAGTCGCCGCGGGCGCCTTCCAATCGAAGCCGGATCCCAAGGTGAAGGCCAGGGCCGTCACGCCGAGCAGGATCGCGACCTTCGCCAGCGTGGCCACGTTCTGAAGGGCGCGCACGGGTCGCAGCCCGAACCAGTGCAAGAGCGCGAATCCCAGCGCCACGATCGACGCCAGAAGCCGGATGCTGCCCCCGCCGGCCAGCCTCACCAGGTACTCGGCGATCACCACCGTCTTGGCGGCCGCCGCCATCCCGCGCGTCAGGAGCTCCGACCAGCCGGTGACGAACCCCGCGACCGGCCCGAAGGCCTCGCGCGTGTAGACGTACTTGCCGCCGACGCGGGGCAGGAGCGCCACCAGCTCGCCCAGCGCGAGCGCGCTCGCCAGGGAGAGCAGACCGGCCAGGATCCAGACGCCGAAGATCGCCGCCGGCTCCCCCAGACTGCCGGCCACGATCCCGGGCGTGCGCAGGATGCCGGAGCCGATGATGACCCCGACCGCCACCGCCAGCCCGTCCCAGAAGCCCAGGATGCGCAAGAGCCCCGAGGGTGAGCGGGGCTCGGCTGACGCGTGGGCGGCGACGGGGGCGGGCACGCGCGCAATCTGTCCGCGCCGGCGGGAATCTCAAGGCCCCCGCGACCTCCATCCGATCTCAACCAAACGACGTATCTTCAACGACCAGCGTTGTATGGGTGAGCGACGCCGATAGATTGGGGCCATCCAAACGGGAGACTCTCGATCCCATCGTGGCCCCTCCGGACGACATGGAAGCTCTGATCGCGCGGCTGGCCGCCCGGGACACGCGCGCCTTCGCGAGCTTCTACGATCGGACGGTCGGCTTCGTCTTCGGCCTGCTCCTGCGCATCCTGGGCGACCGGGACGTCGCCGAGGAAGTCGCTCAGGAGGTCTACCTGCAGCTCTGGCGCACGGCCGGGACCTTCGACGCGGGACGCAGCTCGCCGCTGGCCTGGATCGCCACGATCGCCAGGAGCCGGGCCATCGATCGCCTGCGCGCGGACGCCTCGCTGCGCAACGCCGTGCACGCGCTGGCCGGGCAACCCGGCCGGGTCGAGCCCCCGACCCCCGAGGAGGAGACCAGCCTGCGCGAGCGGCGGGCGCGGGTCCTCGAAGCGCTCCGCAGCCTGCCCGCGGAGCACCGCGTGGCGATCGAGCTCGCGTTCTTCGAGGGCCTGTCCCACAGCGAGATCGCCCGCAAGACCGCCACGCCGCTGGGCACCGTCAAGACGCGCATCCGGGCCGCGATCGCAAGGCTCGAGCAGGCGCTGGACTCGCTCCGCTGACCGCGGGAGACGACGTGGAGAACGATCGCTTCGAAGAGCTGAGCTGGTCCTTCCTGCTGTGGGGATTGTCGGACCCCGAGCAGGCGGAATGGGAAGCCGAGCTCGAGCGCCGCGGCGAAGCCGGGCGCGTGGAGCTCGCGCGGATGCGCGAGGCGGTGGCGAGCCTGGCGCTCGCGGCCCCGCCCGCCCAGGCGCGCTCCGGGCTGCGCGAGCGGCTCCTGGCCTGGCTCGAAACGGCCGGCGAGGGTGTCGCGGGACCGGCGGGATTCGCGGCGGACGCGGCGCGACTCCGCCGGTCATCCACGACGGGCCCGGCGGGCGTTCCTCGCGTTCCGCGACGTCCATGGGAGTGGATCGCCGCCGCCGCGATCGCCGCCGGCCTGGCCGGTCTGCTCGCAGTCTGGAACGTCGGACTGCGCGACGAGTTGAAGAATGTACGAGCGCAACTCGCGGAGGCCGAGCGCCGCCTGGCCACGGCCGATTCGGCCCGGGTCGAGCTCGAGGCCGCGCGTCGCGACCTCGAGGCCCTGGGCTCGCCGGCGGCCAGCGTCCACACGCTGGTGGGCACGGCCGAGCGGCCGGCCGCGCGCGCACGCGTCTTCGTGGATCCCGCGACCCGCCGCGCGATCCTCTTCGTCTACGACCTGCCGGTCCTGCCGCCGCAGACGGTCTACGAGCTGTGGGCCATCAAGGGCGGGAAGCCCGTGGCGGCGGGGACTTTCTCCCCCACCGACCCGGGCCGCGCGCGGGTGGAGCTCGAGGATGTCGCACCTCTCCAGGGCGCCGACGCGCTGGCCGTCACCGTGGAGCCCGCGCCCGGGGGGACCGCGCCGACCGGCAAGCTGGTACTGAGCTCGGCCAGGTCCTGACCACCCCGCAGGAAGTCTCGCTGGGCATCGCCTCCTCACGGCATCGGAGAAAATCGCGCTGTGCCCGCCGCCGACAATCAGGGGGTCACGCGCAGCATGCCCCGCATGAAGGGATGAATCGTGCAGGCGTAGGGGAAATCGCCCGCCCGGTCCGGCGTCAGGCGGAACACCTCGCCGCTCGAGAGAACCGGGGAATCGAAGCTCCGGTCGTCGGCCGTGACCGTGTGGACGACGTCGTCGCGGTTCGTCCAGACGACGGCCTCGCCCACGCGCACGATCAGCTCGGGCGGCTCGAACGAGAAGCTCCGGATGGCGACCTGCTCGCCGCTCGTGTCCACGGGCCCCGTGGCTTCGGGCCGCTCGCTGACGCAGGCCGCCAGCAGCACTGCGACCACCAGGGACCGCACGCTCAACGTCTGCCGTGTCATTCCACGATCACCGTCCCGCGCATGAACGGGTGCGGCGTGCAGTGGTAGGCGAAAGTGCCCGCCTGATCGAACGTCCTCTCGTAGCTCATCCCCGGATCGATCAGACCCGAGTCGAAGGACCCGTCGAAGGCCGTGATGGAATGACGGACGGGATCGGCGTTCACCCATCGCACCCGGGCCCCGGCCTTCACCCGCAGCTCGCTCGGGGAGAAGGCCACGCTCTCCAGGCGGACCTCGACGGTATTCGCCGCGCCGTCAGGGGCGGCATTCGTGGGGGCCGCCTCCGCTCCGGGAGCGGCGGCCGGGGCTTGGCCGGGCTCCCCCGGGCGTGGAGCGGCGCGGCCCCCGAAGTAGCGCGCCAGGGTGATCGGGATCGTGAACTCGAAGCCGAGCGTGAAGTCGGGTCCCGACCCCCGCGACGATCCCTGGATCGACGCGGTGTTCGTGTTCACGGCCTGGATCGAGAGCGTGTGCGGCGTGAAGGGGATCTGGATCTGGGC
>DATBJW010000060.1:0-16063 GCA_036556205.1 Gemmatimonadota bacterium | reverse complement strand
GGCGCGCGAGTTCAACTTTTCGGAGACCGTGTTCGTCCTTCCTCCGCGCGATCCAGGCCACACGCGGCGTCTGAGGATCTTCACGCCCGGAGGCGAGCTGCCCTTCGCCGGGCACCCCACGCTCGGGACGGCCCACGTGCTGGCCGAGCTCGGCGAGATCGCGCTCACCGGCGAGGTCACGAACATCGTCTTCGAGGAAGGCGTGGGTCCCGTGCCGATCGAGATCCGCGCCAGGAACGGCGCCCCGGTCTTCAGCATGCTCTCCGCCGCGCGGCTCCCTGAGGTGGGTCCTCCTCCTCCTCCCTCCGAGCGCCTGGCCGCGGTGGTGGGGCTGGATCCCGCCGACCTCATGGACGGCGCGGAGGCGCCGCAAGCCGTCTCGTGCGGCGTCCCGTTCCTCTTCGTTCCGCTGCACGACCGGCGCGCGCTGGCCCGTGCCCGGCTCGACCACGGGGCGTGGGAGCGGACCCTGGCCAGCGCCTGGGCCTCGAAGGTGTTCCTCTTCTGCCACGACCCCGAACGCGAGGGGTCGGATCTCCGGGCCCGCATGTTCGCCCCGAGCAGCGGGATCGCCGAGGATCCCGCGACCGGCGGCGCCGCGGTGGCGCTCGCGGGCTACCTGGGAGAGCGCGACCCGCGCCGGGACGGCACGCTGCGCTGGGTCGTCGAGCAGGGATTCGAGATGGGACGGCCGAGCATCCTCCACGTCGAGGCCGAGAAGCGGGACGGCCGGATCACCGCCGCGCGCGTGGGCGGCGCTTCCGTGCTGATCGGCCGGGGGATGATGCGCATTCCCGCGGTGTCCGGGTGATGCCCGAGGCGGGACGGCCGCGATCGAACGTCCGGACCGTGGGTCTGACGGGTGCCGCCGCGTCGGGCAAGTCCACGGTGGCCGGCATCTGGGCCGAGCACGGCGTCGAGGTCGTGGACGCCGACGAGCTCGCGCGCGAGGTCGTGGACGCGGATCCCGATCTGCGCCGGCGGCTCGCGGCCGAGTTCGGCGAGGACGTGCTCGAGCCCGCGGCCGCGGGGAAGACGGGTGCGCTGCGTCGTCAGGAGCTGGCGCGGCGCGCGTTCGCGAGCCCCGAGCGAACGGCGGCGCTCAACCGGCTGATCCACCCGCCCCTGGTGGCCCTCTTCCGCAGCCGGCTGGAGGCCGCGCGCGCCCGAGCGGCCGAGCGCGCCTCCGCGGGGTTGGTGGCCGTGGACGCGGCCCTTATCTTCGAGGTGGGGATGGAGGATCTCTTCGACGTGATCGTGCTCGTCACGGCCCCGCTCGAGTCTCGCATCGCTCGTCTGCGCGCGCGAGGCCTGGAGGACGCCACGATCCAGGGTCTGGTGGAACGCCAGATCCCCGACGCCGAGAAGATCGCCCGCGCCGACCACGTGCTGGTCAACGACGCTTCGCTCGACGATCTGCGCCGCGGCGCCCTGGCCCTCCTCGCACGGATCTCTTCGTCTCGCGAGGCCACCCGGCTCTCGGGCTCCTGAATGGCTCCCGACCCTCGGAGCATCCCGCTGCACCCGACCCGTACTTCCTCCTGTACGACGCAAGGAGAACGCACATGACGAACCCGACCGTCGTCCCGAGTGGGGCGATCCTGAACGAGCTTCGAGAGCTGGGCGACCGGAAGCTCTTCAGCGTGTACCTGGACCTGTCGGTGGGCTCGAACGGAATGCGCTCGCACGAGGTCTTCCTCAAGAAGAAGGAGAGCCAGTTCCTGGAGCTGATCGGGGACGACGCGACGCGCCGGGCGCGCTTCCAGACCGTGATGCGCGGCGTGCGCACCTGGCTGGACGAGCGCTACAACGGGTCGAGCCCGGGCGCGGCCCTGTTCGTCTCGGACGAGGGGGAGATCCTGAAGGCCGTTCACGTGCCGGCGCACGTCGAGAGCCTCTTCGCCTTTCAGGCGGGCCCGGTCGTGGCACCGCTGGCCCGCATGGTGGAGGATTACGACCACCACTGCATCGTGGTCGTGGACAACACGCGCGCGCGGATCCTGAGCGTCTACCTCGACAAGGTCGAGGGCGAGGAGAGCTACGCGGACGAGACGATCCCGCCGCGCACGCACGGCGGCGGCTGGTCGCAGGCCCGTTTCCAGCGTCACCGGGCCGGCCACGTCCAGCACTTCCACACCGAGCTGGCCGAGCACCTGAGGCGCTTCGTGAAGCGCCACGGCAGCGGCGACATCCTCCTGCTGGGGACCGACGAGGCCACGGCCGAGCTGCAGCGCGAGCTGCCCCCCGCGCTGCGTGAGCGCGTGCGTTTCATCGGGCCGGCTTCGGCGGACGAGCCCGCGGCAGCCCTGCTGGGGAGGATCCGGACGCTCATGGACCAGGAGCAGACGCGCGAGGACGAGGCCGTGCTCGAGCGGCTCGAGCGGCGCGTGCGGGAGGACTATCTGGCCGTGGGGGGCGTGCGGGCGACGCTTCAGGAGCTGCAATCGGGGAAGGTCGAGACGCTCGTCATCGGCCGCAAGCTGCCGCGGGCCGGCAAGCAATGCGCGCGCTGCGCCTTCGTCCTGGCCAACGGCGAGGCGGCCTGCCCCTACTGCGGCGGCGAGCTGGGACCGGTGGACCTCTACGAGAAGATGGTCGAGCTGGCCGAGAGCCACGACGCCAAGGTCGAGTTCCTGGAGGGTGACGCCGAGGCCGAGCTGCTGCGCCGCATGAACGGGGCGGGCGCGTTCCTCAAGTTCCAGTGAGCTTCGCGGACAACGCCGCGGCGCGCCGCCGTCAGGTGATGCTCGTCGTCCTGGACGGCTGGGGCCTGCGCGAGGAGACCGAGGCCAACGCCGTGGCGCTGGCCCGCACCCCCGTCTTCGACAAGCTCTGGCGTACGTGTCCCCGCACGCGACTGGGTGCTTCGGGCAGGGACGTGGGCTTGCCCGTCGGACAGATGGGGAACTCCGAGGTCGGGCACCTCACGATCGGCGCCGGGCGCGTGCTGCCGCAGGACATGACCCGCATCGACGACGCGATCGCGAGCGGCGACTTCTTCGAGAACCCGGTCCTGATCTGCGCCTTCGAGAGAGCCCGCGCCGAGCGTGCCGCGATCCACGTGGTGGGCCTTCTCTCGGACGGCGGCGTGCACAGCCACCTGCGGCACTGCTTCGCGCTGCTCGAGCTCGCCCGCCGCCTCGAGTTCCCCGATGTCCACATGCACGTCTTCACCGACGGGCGTGACGCCTCTCCGACCGGCGGCGCCGGCGACGTGCGCGAGCTGCTGGGCGTGCTGGAGGCGAGCGGCGTGGGCTCGCTCGCGACCGTGGTCGGGCGCTACTTCGCCATGGACCGCGACCGGCGCTGGGAGCGAACCCGCGTGGCCTACGAGGCGATGATCCGGCGCGAGGGAACGCGCACGGCGGACCCGGTCGGCGCCATCGAGGCCGCCTACGCCAGGGGCGTCACCGACGAGTTCCTGCCGCCGCTGGTCTGCGCCGAGGCCGGCGGCATCGGGCCCGGCGACGGCGTCATCTTCTTCAACTTCCGCGCCGATCGCGCGCGGCAGGTCCTGCGGGCGCTCTCCGATCCCGCCTTCGGCGAGTTCCCGCGACCCGCCGCTCCCGACGGGGGTCCCCTCCTGGTGCGGGACATGGTCACGATGGCGCGCTACCTCGACGACCTGCCGGCCGGCGTCGCCTTCCCGCGGCTCGACGTGTGCGACGGCTTCGGCGAGGTGGTGTCGCGCGCGGGACTGCGGCAGCTCCGCGCCGCCGAGACCGAGAAGTACGCGCACGTCACCTACTTCTTCAATGGCGGCGTGGAGCAGCCCTGGCCCGGCGAGCGCCGGCTGCTGATCCCCTCGCCCAGGGTGGCGACCTACGACCTGCAGCCCGAGATGAGCGCGCGCGAGATGACGAGCCGGCTGATCGAGCGCATCCGCAGCGACCCGCCCGACGTGGTCGTGCTGAACTACGCCAACCCCGACATGGTGGGGCATACAGGAAACCTCGCGGCCGCGATCGCCGCCGTCGAGGCGGTGGACGCCGAGCTCGGGCGTCTGCTCGAGGTCTGGCCGGGGCCCGCGTTGATCGTGGCCGACCACGGCAACGCCGAGACCATGCGCGAGCCCGACGGATCGCCGCACACCGCTCACACGACGAACCCCGTGCCGTGCCTCCTGGTGGGGGCGGAGGCCGGGGTCGAGTTGCGCGAGGGTGGCGCGTTGCAGGACGTGGCGCCCACGCTGCTGGGGCTGCTGGGGCTCGAGCAGCCCCCCGTGATGCGCGGCACCGACCTCCGGATGGCGGTGGGGGAGCGAAGCCTGGAGCCCGAAGCGGCGCTGCCCGCGGCCGACGTTCCGTCCGGGGATGGACGTGCCGGCGCAGCGCCCGGGCGCCGCACCGCGCGGGTCGAGGTCGAGAGGTAGTGGCGTCCATGGAGGCCGATGCGCGACCGGTCGAGCCGCCGGCGCCGGGCTTCGATCCGGAGGCGACCTATCAGCTCCTGCGAAACCTCACCTCTCCCGTCGTGGCCGTCACCTCGGCGGCGGGAGGCGAGATGAACGGCATGATCTCCGACAGCGCCGTCCGCGCCTCGCTCGCCCCCCGCTTCCCGCGGATCGCCTTCTTCTGCCACAAGTTCAACCACAGCCACGAGCTCATCGAGCGCGGCGGCGCCTTCGCGCTCCACCTCCTGCGCGACGACCAGTGGGAGCTGATCCACCGGCTCGGCTTCGTCAGCGGGCGCGACGGAGACAAGCTGCGTGGTCTCGCGTTCGAGACCGGCGTCACGGGCTGTCCGCTCCTCCTGGATTGTCACTCGGCCTTCGAGTGCCGCGTCGCCAACCGGATGGACGCGGGCGCTTCGACGTTCGAGCTGGGGGAGGTCGTGGCCGTGCGGCGCGGGACGGGAGACCGCGTGATGACGGCCGCCAACTTCCGGGCCAACATGCCGGCCGAGTGGCGCGCGGAGTACGAGGCCAACTTGAAGCGGGCCCAGGCCTTCGCCGAGGCGTACGCGCGGGAGGCCCGCTAGTACCGTTGGCCTCCTTGACAGACCTGGCCCGCCCCCTATATTCGCGCGCAAGGTTTTAGGGGCATTTGAGCGTAGAATCGAGCAGACGGTAGGATTCTTCCAGGGCTCCGAGCACGGCCGGAGGCCTGGATTTTTTTTGTGTTGCGCCGCCGCGCAGTTCACCTGGAATGAGCCTTCGAGGGCGTCGAGACCTCGGCTCCCAACAATGGAAGGAGGTGAGATGATGAGTGACAAAGTAACCGGTACGGTGAAGTGGTTTAACGACGCGAAAGGCTACGGCTTCATCCAGCGTGAAGGCGGCCCCGACGTGTTCGTCCATTTCTCGGCGATCCAGGGAAACGGCTTCAAGAGCCTTTCCGAGAACGACAGGGTCGAGTTCAAGCTGGGCCAGGGCCCGAAGGGCCTGCAGGCCCTCGAGGTCGTGAAGCTGCCCTAAAGGCGCGACACGCACCGGCTTGAAGGCCGTACGCAAGAGCGAAGAGCCCCTCTGTGGAGGGGCTCTTCCGTTTTTCGCACGCTTTCGTGAAGCCCTCATCCGTAACCTTCCCGACGCTCTTCTCTCAACCTTTCCTCATGTCTTTCGCCTAGCGTCCTCCGCGCGGGCGAGAGGTCGCCCGCAGAACCCGAGTACGGAGGAAACCATGTCGTTCACGATCAGCCCTGCATCCAACCCGTGTCGCGCGCTGGCCGGCGCGGTCCTCGTCGCGCTGGCGACGATCGCCGGGCCCCGTTCCGCCGGCGGGCAGGGCATCCCCGACGTCACCGTCGTGCCGGTCCCGGTCACGGTCACGGTTCGCCATCCGGGCCTGACCTACCACCTCGCCAAGCTGGTCGAGGCGCAGCGCAACTACGCCGAGCACGCCCGTCTCCTGGGCCACCTCGAGATCGCCCCCGCCACCGAGCTGCTGGACACGACGGTGGCCCGCACGGTCGCCGAAGCGCTGGCGGAGGACGCGCGCATGATGGGCGCCCACGCCCGGGCGCTGTCGGTGCTGGCGCCGGATCGGCTGGGGCGCTGGCTGGAACCGCTGGGCCGGAAGGCGAGCCTGGCGTGGGGATCGGCCCAGGCCCTGGGCTCGCTCTTCACGCCCGAGACGCCGGCCGACAACAGGCGGGAGGCGCTGCAGGCCGCTCCCAGGCTCCGGGAGAACGCAGCCGACCTGGGGAGGATCCTGGCCGGGCTCAAGCAGGATCTGGGGGTGACGACGTCCTGAGCGCTCGGGCCGGCGCCCCATGGGCGCCGACGGAGATCGAGAAAGAGACACGGCCGAGGGCGGCGTCCCGCCCTCGGCCTCTCTGTTCGGCGGGGCGTTCCGAGCTACATTGATCGGACCTGCCGCCCACCGGGACCCGCCAACCCCCATCTCGCGGCGTGAAGGGCTGAACGTGCCAGAGAGCTCCAGCGACGCCCCGGCCGCCTGGCTCCTCAAGACGGAGCCCGGCTCGTACGGCTTCGACGACCTCGTCCGGGAGCGGAGAGCGGTCTGGGACGGGGTCACGAACCCCGTCGCCCTCCGGAACATGCGCCGGATGGGGGTCGGCGACCGCGTGCTGATCTACCACACGGGCGACGAGAAGGCCGTCGTTGGAGACGCCCGCGTGGTGCGCGCCGCGTACCCGGACCCGAAGCGGGGCGACGAGAAGCTCGTGGTCGTGGATCTCGAGGCCCGCGAGCGGCTTCCGCGCCCCGTGACCCTCGCCGAGATCAAGGCCGAGGAGGTCTTCGCCGCGAGCCCCCTCGTCCGGCAGGGCCGGCTCTCCGTGGTGCCTCTCACGCGCGCGCAGCTCGGGCGCCTCGAGGCCCTGGCGCGCAAGAAGGGCTGACCCCCGGGAACCCGCTGCGAGGGCCGGATGCGTCCATCAGCGATCGCCGCGCTCGCGGGCCTGCTCCTCGTCGTCGCCTGGGTGATGCTGGTGCACGTCTGCGCGTACGGCGCCGGAATGGGGGCCGCCTACCGGACCTGCGACTGCGCCGGCATCGAGTGGGAGCTCTACGATCGGACTCCCGCCGACGGTCCGCGGAAGACCCTGTGCCTGGGGATCGTCCGCTCCAGGACGTGCTATACGAACATGGGCGGCCTCGAAGTCGATTGTCCTCCCACGTAGTCCGCATCGCGATGTGGTCGGGCCCGCGCACGATCTCGACGGCCTTCCTGCGGGCCTGGGGGAGTCGTGGCGACACGATCGTGTGCGACGAGCCGCTCTACGCGCACTACCTGCTGAAGACGGGCGCGGACCATCCGGGACGCGAGGAGATCCTGGCCGCTCACGAGACCGACTGGCGCAAGGTTGTCTCCCGGCTCACCGCGGAGCTGCCGCCCGGAAAGAGCGTCTTCTACCAGAAGCACATGGCGCACCACCTGCTGCCGGAGATCGGCCGCGACTGGCTGGCCTCGCTCACCCATGCCTTCCTGATCCGCGATCCGGGCGAGATGCTGGCCTCGCTCGTCCGCGTGACGCCGAACCCGCGCCTGGAGGACACCGGGCTGCCGCAGCAATGGGAGATCTTCGAGAGGGAGCGCGCGCAAACCGGCGCGATCCCCCCCGTCGTGGACGCGCGGGACGTGCTCGAGGATCCGCCCGGGCTCCTGAGGCGGCTCTGCGAAGCGCTCGGCGTTCCCTTTCGTGAGGCGATGCTGCGCTGGGAGCCGGGGCCCCGCGACACCGACGGGGTCTGGGCCCGGCACTGGTACGCGGCGGTCGAGGCCTCCACCGGCTTCGAGCCCCCGCGCGCGGAGCGCGCGCAGCTTCCCGACCGGCTGGCCGGGCTCCACGCGGAGTGCCTCGACTACTACCGGAAGCTTCACATCCACCGCCTGACGGCCTGAGCCGCCATGCTCCAGAACTTCGACGAACGCAACCGGGACCTGGTCGTGAACGTGAACGGCCGGCTCGTGCACCGCGACCAGGCCGGGATCAGCCCGTTCGACAGCGCGGTCCAGGGGGGCGATGCGGTCTGGGAGGGGCTGCGCCTCTACGACGGCAGGATCTTCCGGCTGATCGAGCACCTGGATCGCCTGCGCGCCTCGGCCCGGGCACTCGCCTTCGCCGAGATCCCGAGCCACGAGGCGATCGTCGAGGAGATCCGCCGGACGCTGGCCGCCAACGACATGCGGGACGGCGTGCACATCCGGCTCACGCTCACGCGCGGCGTCAAGATCACGTCGGGGATGGATCCGCGGCTCAATCAGGCCGGCCCCACGCTGATCGTGCTGGCCGAGCACAAGCCGCCCGTCTACGGGACCGCGGGCATTCGCCTGATCACCAGCGCGGTCCGGCGCCCCTCGCCCGACGTGCTCGACCCGCGCATCCACCACGCCAACCTGCTGCCCTCGATCCTGGCCAAGCTGCAGGCCAACGCGGCGGACGCCGACGACGCTCTCATGCTGGACGCGCGCGGGTTCGTGGCCGAGACCAACGCCACGCACGTGTTCGTCGTCGAGAGCGGGAGGGTCGTGACGGGGCACACCCGGGCCTGCCCGGAGGGCATCACGCGGCGGACGGTGCTCGAGCTCTGCGCGGCGAACGGGATCCCGCACGAGGTGCGCGACCTCACGACCACCGACGTCTACCGCGCGGCCGAGGTGTTCTGCACGGGGACGATGGGAGAGCTGGTGGGCGTCACGGAGGTGGACGGCCGGACGATCGGGACCGGGGAGGTGGGTCCCCTGACGCGGCGGCTGACGGACCTCTACCGGCGCGAGGTGGCGGCGACGGGATATCCGGTCGTCTGACGGGCCTCAGCCGCGCACGAGCGAGATGGACACGCCCTCGCGCACCGGCAGAACGATCGAGGCCAGCCGCGGATCGGTGGCGATGCGGCGGTTGAACTCCTGAACGGCCAGGAGGGACGGCGAGGCGGCGTCCGGGTCGGCGACCGTGCCCGGCTGGCTGCTCGAGAAGAGCGTGTTGTCGGCCACGATGAGGCCCCCGGGCCGGACGAGGCGCAGCGCCCAATCCAGGTACTGCGGGTATTCCGTCTTGGCCGCGTCCAGGAAGGCGAGGTCGAAGGGCGGGTCCGTGGAGAGGTCCGGAAGGAGCGAGAGCGCGGACCCGACGCGCACATCCGCCAGCGCCGCCAGCCCGGCACGGGCCAGCCATTCGCGCGCTTCGGCGGCCCGCAGCGGGTCCATCTCGAGGCAGATCAGCCGGCCGTCCGGCGGAAGGGCGCGGCCCAGCCAGATCGCGCTGTAGCCGAAGAGGGTGCCGATCTCGAGGATCCTCCGCGCGCCGACCGTGAGCGCCAGCACGCGCAGGAGTTGCCCGACCTCGGCCGAGATCTGCATCGGCGCCACCTCGGAGGCCGCGGTCCGGCGGCCGAGCTCGGCCAGCACGGCGTCCTCGGGAGCGAAGAGCCGGTTCGTGTACTCGGAGAAGCGACGGCTCAGGTCCGAGTCGAAGGGGGACACGCGGGGATCTTACCGCCCGACCCCGGCCGAGTCCACGTTCGAGGATCCGGGTAGCTCATTCAGGAGAGCCATGACGTCAGGCGCCGGCCCCGGGAGAGCGGGCCCGCGGGAATGGGCCGAGCCCGACCGCCAACCCGGTGGCGGCGACCTTCACAGCGAGGAGACGGACGTGAGCGGTGATACGGAGGGCGCTGCCCCGCCGGTCGAGCGCGCGGAGGGGATCTCGGTGATCCGCGGCAGCGGCGACTGCCGCGCCTGGAACGGGATCCGCTACAAGCTCGGGATGTCGGGCAAGAACGTGGGGGCGACGGAGCTCTCGATGAACGTGGCCACGATCCCGCCGGGCGGCGTGGCCGCGGCGCACATCCACGTGGGCTTCGAGGTGATGCTCTACATCCTGGAAGGACGCGTGCGGCACACCTTCGGGCCGGGGCTGCGTCGCGCGATCGACAATCAGGCCGGCGACTTCATCTTCATCGAGCCGGGGGTGCCGCACGAGGTCACGAACCTGAGCGACACCGATCCCGTGGTGGCCGTGGTGGCCCGCTCGAGCGCCGACGAGTGGGACCGGATCGTGCCGTACGACCGCGCCGGCGACTCCTGAGGCACCGCCCCCGCGGTCAGCTTCACTGCCATCGCGGCCGTCACCCCGCGCCCCCTTTCCGCCACGCCTCGGCCGCGTGAATGCGTTCGAGCGTCGTCGGGTGCGTCCAGAAGAGCCACTTCAAGAGTCTCGGCGGATCCACGCTGGTCAGGTTGTTGACGGCCATGCGCCGCTCGCCCTGGATGAAGGTCTCCGGATCGCCGGTGAGCTCGAGCGAGACGCGATCGGCCTCGCGCTCGAACGAGCGCGAGACGACGTGCTCGATCGGAGCGGCGACGAAGAGGCCCACCGACAGCAGGAGCCACACCAGCGGGATGCCGGCCGGGTCCGCCGGCCCGTCCAGGCCGAAGCGGGGCCAGCGCGCCAGCCGTCCGTGGAGCGTCCAGAGGAGCCAGGCCGCGAGCGGGATCGTGACCGCCGCGAGTACCAGCCCGCGCGTGATGTGCCCGCGCGACCAGTGACCCAGCTCGTGGGCGAACACCTGCCTCACCTCGGCGGGCGAGGCGTGCTCGAGGAGGTTGTCGTAGAGGACCACGCGCTTCGTCCGTCCGAGCCCCGTGAAGTAGGCGTTCTCGCGCACGGTCTTGGCACTCGCCTCCATCACGAGGACCCGATCGATCAGGATTCCCTCCCGGGCGGCCATGGCCACCAGGTCGCGGCGGAGCGTGGGGTCGGCGAGGGGCCGGAACCGGTAGAACAGGGGGTCCACGACCACCGGCACGACGAAGACCCCGATGACGACCGCGGCCACCGTGGCGGCCGCGAAGGGCGCCCATCCGCCGCGCGGCATGCGCCGCCGGAGCGCGAAGTAGAGCACCGTGAGCAGGCAGGTGACCGCCCCCCAGATGGCGAGCGCCTTGAGGGCGTCCGCGAGCCAGCCCGCGGTCGTCTCGTTGGAGAGGCCGTAGCGGTGCTCGGTCACGAAGCCCGAGGCGAAGGAGATCGGAAGCAGCGCCGCGAACGTCACGAGCAGGACCGCCGCCGACACGGCCGCGACGTGCGCGTTCCTCCGGCCGGGCAGGCGTCGCTCCAGCCGGGCCGCGAGCCGCGCCAGCAGAGGGGTCATGAGCAGCGTCAGGTAGACCGCCCAGCGGAGCGCGCGCGCATTCAGCAAGAACGTCACCTGGGCGCGCGTGTACTCGGCGCTCTTCCTCAGGAAGCCGGGGTCGAAGTAGGCGACGGCCGGAGAGCCGGGGGGAACGGGGGCGGTGGGTGGAGCCGGAGCCCCGGAGCCGGGCCGTCCCGAAGGCGTCGCCGCGACCTGCCGTCCGGCGGCGGCGTCGGGGGCCAGGAAGAGGCCGGCCACGGCCAGCGCCGCGCCGGCGGCGGCGAGCAGCAGCAGCGCCGGCGCTCCGCGGCGACTCACGCGTCCTCGCCGGTTCCCGTCATGGGGACGAAGCGCACCCCCATCAGCGACTCGGAGTCGAAGTCGGCGCCGTCGGGGGAGCGGCGGATGCGCTTGAGCTCCTGCACGACGGTCCCGAGCGGGATCACCATGCGTCCGCCCGGTGCCAGCTGGTCCAGCAGCGCCTGCGGCACCTCGGCCGGCGCGGCGGTCGCGATGATCGCGTCGAAGGGCGCTTCCTCGGGCCAGCCCGCGTGGCCGTCCCCGACGCGCACGTGGATGTTCGGATAGCCCAGCTCGCCCAGCACCCGCGCGGTGCGGCGGGCCAGCTCGGGCAGGATCTCCATCGAGTAGACCTGGCTCGCCAGCTGCGACAGCACGGCCGCCTGGTAGCCCGAGCCGAGGCCGATCTCCAGAACGCGGTCGGTCGGCTTGAGCTCGAGGGCGTCGGTCATGTAGGCCACGATGTAGGGCTGCGAGATGGTCTGCTCCTTGCCGATCGGCAGGGGGCGGTCCTCGTAGGCGAGGTCGAGGTACTCCTCCGGGACGAACGCGTGGCGCGGCACCCGCTCCATCGCGGTCAGGATGGCGGGGTTGGTGATGCCGCGGCGCCGGATCTGCGTCTCGACCATGCGCCGCCGCTGGGCGGCGAGCTCGTCGTCCCAGCCGCTCATGGGCGAATGATCGCGGCTCGCGCGACGGCCTACAAGTGTTCGTCCGCCGCGCGCGCGGCCGCCGCCTCTCACGCGCGGCCGCCGCCTCTCACGCTTGTCGCCGCTCGTGCCGCCCCTCCTGGCGCCCCCGCTACTCGCGCCGCACCTCCGGGCGCCCCCGCTACTCGCGCCTCGCGATCCGCCCGGCCAGCTCGTCCAGCGGGGCTCGCCACTCGCCGCGCCCGCCCAGCAGGGCCTCGGCCTGCTCGTAGTAGCCCGAGGCGTCCGTCCAGGCGCCCGCGTCCGCGGAGAGGCGCGCCAGCTGGAAGTAGGCCTCGCCGTTCGAGCCGTCGACCGCGAGCGCCGACTCGAAGCGCTCGCGCGCCTCGGCGTCGCGGCCGGCGACCGCGTAGCCCTTTCCCTCCTCGACCAGCTGCTGAGAAGCTCGTCGCCGCGGCGACGAGGCGCCGGGGTCGGCCTGCTCGGGAACGCGCCGCTCTCCGGGTGCGGCGACCGCGGTGCGCTCGGTTCCGTGATTTCCCGCGGGCTCCGCACCCGTTGCGCCCCCGGAAGGGGCCTCGTTCGCCGCCGGGGCGCCGGCGCGCGCGCCCGCGCCGTCGTCTTTGTGGAAGATCCCGCAGCCCGCACCACCCGCCAGCAGCAGCGTCGCCAGGCGAAGCGTGCGCGAGCGACGGCGGATGGCCCGAGCGCCCGGCGCCGGCGCTAGAAGATCCACCAGCCGCCCTCCTTCTCGCCGCTCGGATAGCCGTGCAGCGGGCAGGTCTCGGTCGGCTCGGTCCCGGCCACGAAGGGCTCGTAGCGCACCACGGGACAGTCGGGTGTCGCGAGCAGGCCGGAGGCGGGATCGATGCCCACCAGGACGATGTCCTTCGGCGCGCTGAAGCTGCGGGCTTCGCCGTCGGCGTAGTCGAGCATGAAGCGGGTCCAGATCGGGAGCGCGGCGGCGGCGCCGGTCAGGCGCAGCGGGCGGTTGTCGTCGTAGCCGACCCAGGTGAGCGCCAGGAGCTCGGGGGTATAGCCCACGAACCAGGCGTCCTTGTAGTCGCTCGTCGTGCCCGTCTTCCCGGCCGCCGGCTGCAGGTAGCCCAGGCGCCGGGCCCCCGCCGCGGTGCCGCGGTCGAACGTTCCCTGGAGCAGCGAGTTCACCAGGTAGACGGACTCGGGGTCGAGCACGCGCTTCATCTTGATGTCGCGCTTGTCGAGCTGCCGCCCCTTGGGGTCCACGACCTGCACGATCGAGAGCGGCTCGGCCCGGATGCCGCCGTTGGCGAGCGTGGTGAAGGCCGCGGCCATCTCGAGCGGGGTCACCTCGAAGGCGCCGAGCGCGATCGAGGGCACCGCGCGCAGCGGGCTTTCGATGCCGACCGTCCGGGCCGTGTCCACGATCCGCTTGAGGCCCACGTCGAGCGCCAGCCGCGCGGTGGCGATGTTGTAGGAGTTCTCGAGCGCCGTGCGCAGCGTGACGAGGCCGTGGGTCTGCCCGTCGTAGTTCGAGGGCGTCCAGTTCTTGCCGCCGCTCGTCAGCGTGAAGGGATCGTCGCTGATGGGGGTGACGGTCGTGTAGGGCGCCCCGTCGGGCGTCCTGGCGCGGAAGGCGCTCAGGTAGACGAAGGGCTTGAACGTCGAGCCGGGCTGGCGCAGGGCCTGGGTCACGCGGTTGAACTGCGACCTGGCGTAGTCGCGGCCACCCACGAGCGCCTTCACGTAGCCCGTCTGGGGATCGATCACGAGGATCGCCCCCTCAAGCTGGCCGGCGGTCTTCTTCAGGGCGGGGTAGCCCTTCTCGAGGTTCGCGACCCCGTCCAGCAGCGCCTGGCGCGCCGCGCGCTGGGCGCGCATGTCGAGGGTCGTGAAGATGCGGTAGCCCTCGCGCTGGAGCGCGTCGTCGCCGTACTGCTGCTGGAGCTGCTGGAGCACGAAATCCACGAAGTAGGGCGCGCTGTTCAGCTCGCGCCGCCGCTCACCCACGAGGACCGGCTCGCGCGCGGCCCGGTCGTGCTCGGCCCGGGTGATCCGCTTCTGCTCGAGCATGAGCCCGAGGACGAGATCACGCCGCGCCCGGGCCCGCTCCACGCTCGCGTAGGGGTTGTAGAGGCCCGGGTTGGCGATGAGACCGGCGAGCAGCGCCGACTCGCCGAGCGTGAGCTGGCCGACGTCCTTCGAGAAGTAGTACTTCGCGGCCTCGCCCACGCCGGCGATCGACGAGGACCCCTGCTGACCCAGGTAGATCTCGTTGAGGTAGGCCTCCAGGATCTCCCGCTTGTCGTAGCGCGACTCGAGGATCAGGGCCATCACGGCTTCCTTGGCCTTGCGGGACAGCGTCCGCTCGCTGGTCAGGTAGTAGTTCTTGACGAGCTGCTGCGTCAGCGTCGAGCCGCCCTGCAGGCCGCCGCCCGGCGTCAGGTTCGCGAGCGCGGCGCCCAGGACCCGGATCGGGTCCACCCCGTGGTGCGCGAAGAAGCGCTTGTCCTCGACCGCGAAGACCGCGTCGGCCAGGTCGCGGGGGATCTGCGTCAGGTTCACCGGCGTGCGGTCCTCCATCTGCGCGTCGAAGATGGAGGCCACCATCTCGGGCTCGAGCCGGGCGAAGGTGATCTCGCGCCCGCTGCGCGCGTCGGTCATGCCCTTCACGCGGTTGCCGGACAGGTCGAGGACGAGCGGGTAGCCGCGGAAGATGACGCCGGGGTACTCGAAGTCGTGGAGGTAGATGCTGAGCCGGTCGGGCGTTCGGCTGTACTGGCCCGGCTGGAGGGCGCCGTTCACCCGCCGGTAGCCCAGGTCGACCAGCTTCTGGGGGATCTCGGCCCGCGCGATGTTCAGGCCGGGGTAGAGGGGCTCGACGTCGGAGTAGACCCGGGAGGGAAGGTTCCACTTGCGCCCCTCCCACTTGTCCGTGACCTCACGACCGAGCCGCGAGATGTGGACCGCGGCGAAGGCGCCGAGCGCCAGCGCGAGGGCCAGGCCGACCAGGACCCGTGGACGCGCCAGCCTGCCCGGGGCCCCGCGCCTCCACCACGGGGACGAGGGCCGGGGGGAGGCGTTCTTGCCGCGTCGAGAGACCATTAGCTTTCAGCCCGCTGCCTGGGGAAACCGGGAACGCCCGGCCGGAGGCTCGGGGCCGCCGCGCGCCTTCCTACCGCCCTGCAGCCCGAAAAGTTGCGAGCGGCGCCCGCGCGCGCTAGCTAGGGTGGCGCCCGGCGACCGGCCGTGGCGGACCCACCCGATGCGGCCAGGCCCGAGGCAGCCTCGAGCCCACCCCGGGGAGAGCGATCCCATGCCCACACGCCACCCGCTGCCGGCGGCGCCCTCCGTCGCGCCGGACGCTCCCGCCGTCACCCTGGCCGACGTCCAGGAGGCGGCCGGGCGGCTGGAGGGTGTGGCGAACCGCACCCCGGTCGTCTCCTCCCGCACGCTGGACGAGCGCGCCGGCCGCCACGTGGTCCTCAAGTGCGAGAGCTTCCAGCGCGGCGGGGCCTTCAAGTTCCGCGGGGCGTACAACCGGATCAGCCGCCTCGACCCCGACGAGCGGCGGCGGGGGGTGGCGGCGTTCTCGTCAGGAAACCACGCCCAGGGAGTGGCCCTGGCGGCGCGCCTGCTCGGCGTGCCGGCCGCGATCGTCATGCCCGCCGACGCCCCGTCCGTCAAGCTCGCCGCGACGCGCGGGTACGGCGCCGAGGTCGTGCTCTACGACCGGCTGGGCGAGGATCGCGAGGAGATCGGCCGGCGTTTGTCGACCGAGCGCGGGCTCACGCTGGTTCCGCCCTTCGACGACCCGGACGTCATGGCCGGCCAGGGGACCGCGGGCCTCGAGCTGCTCGAGGACGTGCCGGATCTGGACGCCCTGGTCGTGCCCGTCTCGGGCGGCGGCCTGATCGCCGGCTGTGCGACGGCCGCGCGCGGTCTGCGGCCAGGCATTCGCGTGTTCGGCGTGGAGCCGGCGAACGGCGACGACACCCGGCGCTCGCTGGCGGCGGGGGAGCGCGTGACGATCCCGATCCCGGCCACGATCGCCGACGGCCTGCGGGTTCCCGTGCCCGGCCGGCTCACCTTT
>DATBJW010000059.1:0-8459 GCA_036556205.1 Gemmatimonadota bacterium | reverse complement strand
GACCTCGTCGTCGATCCGCAACACGGCCGTGGTCTCGAGGAGAACGTCGAGCGCGGCCGTCAGCAGGGCATCCTTGGTGTTGAAGTGGAAGAGCACGAGGCCGCTGCTCAATTCGGCTTCCGCCGCGACGTTGCGGATCGTGAGACCCTCGAGTCCGTCGCGAGCGGCGGTCCGGAGCGCCGCGTTCAGGATCTGCTCCTTCCGATCGGCTTCCGGCGCTTTGCGTCCCGGCATGAGACCTTCCCTTGTTGAGCCCTGCTTCACACCTTACATTGAACATTGGTTCAATGGCGACTCCACGTCCAGTGCGCGAAGGAAGCGCCGATCCGCAAGTCGGCGTGGAGGAGCCGGCCGCACCGGACCCGCGGGACGCGCGTGTGATCTGAAGAGAACGCCGATGGACACTGCGGCCAGGCACCTCCTGCTGCTGGAGGATCTCTTGACGCTTCGCCGGGAGGGGACTGGGCAGCTCGCGGCTCCCGCCCTTCGAAAGGTCGGTTTGCAGATCGAATCCTTCGGAAGCGCGCCGGCCACTCTCGACGATGCCATCCGCCGGGTCAGGCAATCCATACGACCCGACGTCTTGCTTCACTTCGAACGTGCCGCGGCGAAGTACGGTCGGGCGCTCGCCAGTTCCCGGAACGGCGTGTGCCACGGCTGTTTCACGAGACTTCCCACCAGCCGCCAGGGACCATGCCGACCCGACGGCATCCGCACCTGTCCCAACTGCGGAAGAGTGGTCTACCGGCCCTAGAGCCTCCTTGCTCCGCCCCCGTTTCGAGCCGGGCCGAAAGGTAGCTACGGGACGATGACGCTGTTTTAACGGACATCCTCCCGGTCGATCTCTTTGTGCCCGGCTGCCCACCGCACCGCTCACGCTCCTGGACGGGCTGCTGAGGCTGCTGGGGCGGCTGCAAGGTTGAGTCTGGGAGGCGCGTGGAGCCTGCCGACGCGCTTCCGACGGCGCTGGAGCCGCCGTTCGTCACACCCCCTTGACATCCCGCCTCGAACAAGCTAAGCTATTACGTTTCACTAGTTTCGGCTTCCCGGCGCCGATACGCCCGACAACCCCCGCCAAGCCCCGACCGCATGACGACGAATCTCGAAACCCGCGCGGCCCCCGCCGCGCCGTCCGCGACGCCGCGCCTGTTTCGCAACTGGATCGATGGCGGCTGGAGCGAGGCGGCGAGCGGCAGGACCTTCGAGAACCGGAACCCGGCCCGCCCCGATGAGGTGCTGGGACTCTTCCCGCGCTCGGGCGCCGAGGACGTGCGGCGGGCGGTCGAGAGTGCGCGCCGCGGGTTCGAGGCCTGGTCGCGATTGCCGGCCCCCGAGCGCGGCGAGATCCTCAAGCGTTCCGGCGACCTCCTGGTCGGGCGCAAGGACGAGCTGGCCCGCGCGATGACGCGCGAGATGGGCAAGGTGCTGCTCGAGACGCGTGGCGACGTCCAGGAGGCGATCGACACCGCCTACTACGCGGCAACCGAGGGTCGGCGCCTGTTCGGCCGCACGGTCCCCTCCGAGCTCCCGCGCAAGTGGGCGATGGCCTTCCGGCGCCCGGTCGGGGTCGCCGCCATCGTGACGCCCTGGAACTTCCCGCTCGCGGTGCCCTCCTGGAAGATCTACCCCGCGCTCCTGTGCGGGAACGCGATCGTCTGGAAGCCCGCCGAGGAGACCCCCGAGACGGCGGCCCTCTTCTGCGAGATCCTGCTCGAGGCCGGCGTCCATCCGCAGGCCGTCAACCTCGTCTTCGGCTTCGGCGAGGAGGCCGGCCAGCCGCTGGTCGAGCACCCGGGCGTGGACCTGATCTCATTCACGGGCTCCACGGCCGTGGGGCGCGAGATCGGCGCCCGCGCCGGGCGCGGCCTGAAGGGCGTCTCGCTCGAGCTGGGAGGCAAGAACGGCCAGCTGGTCATGGACGACGCCCACCTCGAGCTGGCGCTCGAGGGCGTCCTGTGGGGCGCCTTCGGCACGACGGGCCAGCGCTGCACGGCCACCAGCCGGCTGCTGCTGCAGTCGGGAATCCACGACGAGTTCCTGTCGCAGCTGCGGCGCCGCGCGTCGGCGCTGCGAATGGGGGACGGGCTGCTTCCCGAGACCCAGATGGGGCCGCTCATCAGCCAGCGTCAGCGCGAGACCGTGCACGGCTACGTCAAGGTCGGGGTGGACGAAGGGGCGGAGCTCGTGCTGGGTGGAGAGGCCCCGCGCGAGCCCGCTCTGGCGGCGGGCTGGTTCTATCCGCCCACGATCCTGGCCGGCGTGCGGCCGGGGATGCGCGTGGAGCAGGAGGAGATCTTCGGGCCGGTCCTGGCGGTCGTTCGCGTGCGCGACTTCGAGGAGGGGCTGGCGGTCCTGAACGACACGCAGTACGGGCTCTCGTCGTCGGTCTACACGCGCGACGTGAATCGCGCCTTCGAGGCCATGGAACGGATCGAGGCCGGGATCACGTACATCAACAGTCCCACGATCGGCGCCGAGGCGCACCTGCCCTTCGGCGGCGTCAAGAACACGGGCAACGGTCACCGCGAGGGCGGCTGGGCGCCGTACACGTTCTTCTCGGAGGAGAAGACGGTGTACGTGGACTTCAGCGGCCGGCTCCAGAGGGCGCAGATCGACACGCACGACTGACCCGGCCGCCCGCGGGCGCAGGAACGGCGGGCAGGGCGGAGGTGTACTCGGCGGAGGCCCCGAGGCAGTGACCCCGGTCGCAGGAGGCGCGAGGACATGCACGATCCGGATCATTCGCTGCCCCGGTCGGAGAGCGACGGAGGCTCCGAGGGGATGGGAGCTGCCGGCGGGGAGGCCTCTTCCGAAGCCGGAGCGCCCCCCGCGACGCACATGCGCCGCGTCACCGCCGCATCGCGTCAGGCCACGAGCTTCGCCCAGAGCGTCTGGGAATGGGCCAAGTCGATCGGCTTCGCGTTCTTCCTCTTTCTGGTGATCCGGACGTTCCTGATCCAGGCCTTCAAGATCCCCACGGGATCCATGGAGGACACGCTGTTGATCGGCGACTTCCTGCTGGTCAACAAGGCCGTCTACGGCGCTCAGATACCCGGGACGCACTACCGGCTGCCGGCCTTCGAGGCCGTGGGGCGCCAGGACGTGATCGTCTTCGAGTATCCGGATCCGAACGACGAATACAGCACGAAGCCCGACTACGTGAAGCGCGTGGTCGGCCTGCCGGGCGACACGGTGCAGATGGTGGAGAAGCGGGTGTACGTGAACGGCAGGTCGCTGAACGAGCCGTACGCGCACTACCTGCCGATCGACCCCGATGACCACTACGAGCCGCAGTTCGAGTGGCAGCGGCGTTACCTGGCCCCCGGCTATGACCCGGTGGCCTACCGACCGACCAAGGACAACTGGGGCCCGCTCGTGGTGCCGCCCGGCAAGTACATGGTCCTGGGCGACAACCGCGACAACTCGGCCGACAGCCGCTACTGGGGGTTCGTGGACACCGGACTCATCAAGGGAAAGCCGCTGATCGTGTACTTCTCCAAGAAGTCGGACGAGCTGATCCCCGAGTTCCACGACATTCGGTACCAGAGAATAGGAAACGTGATCAAGTGACCCACGGCACCAGAGGCAAGAAGGAGCGCAGCACGAAATCCGAGGCTCGCGGGGCCCGTTCGGCCCCGTCCCGGCCCGAGAAGGGGCGCGCGAAGGAGCGGACCGACAGGCGCGAGGCGTCCGCCAGGGAACCGGTGAAGGCCGCGCAGCGACCGGCCAGGCCCGCCGCGGCAAAATCCGGCACGCCGAAATCCGGCCGGCCCGCGGCGCCGGCCAAGGCGCCGGCCCGCGCCGCCGCGGCCAGCCCGGCCGGCCGCGCCGCCACCCCGCACGCGGCGGCCAGGCCGGCCGCCCGTACGGTGGACGGGCGCGTCCCTGCGCGTGTCGCCGAGCCCAGGGCGGGGGCCGCGAATCGACCGGTCGGGCGCGCCGGCGGCCCGGTCTCGCCCCAGGCCAGGCCCGCCGCTGCGGCCGGCGCGGGAGCGGCCCGCAAGTCGGCCGGCAAGGCGGGAGGGACCGGCCGCGCGGCCCGTCCCCGCGGCCGCGTGTCCCTCGAGCTCAACAAGGCCAAGAAGTCGCACTTCGACGAGGGCTCGCTCGACCAGTACCTCAAGGAGATCAGCCAGTACCCGCTGATCACGCGCGAGGAGGAAGTCGAGCTCGCCAAGCGCATCAAGAAGGGGGACCAGGCGGCGCTCGAGAAGCTCTGCCGGTCGAATCTGCGCTTCGTCGTCTCGGTGGCGAAGAAGTACCAGAACCAGGGCGTCTCGCTGGCCGACCTCATCAACGAGGGCAACCTGGGCCTGATCCGCGCCGCCCACAAATTCGACGAGACGAAGGGCATCAAGTTCATCTCGTACGCGGTGTGGTGGATCCGCCAGGCGATCCTGCAGGCGCTGGCCGAGCAGTCGCGCATCGTGCGCGTCCCGCTCAACCGCGCGGGCACGCTGCACCGGATCGGCAAGAAGTCGAACTCCCTGCTGCAGGAGCTCGGGCGCGAGCCCACCGTCGAGGAGATCGCCGACGGCATGGACATCTCGCTCGAGGAGGTGCGCAAGACGATGTCCATCTCGCAGTCGCACCTCTCGCTCGACGCCCCGCTCACGCCGGGCGAGGACAACAAGCTGCTGGACTACCTGCCGGACGAGTACAACCCGAGCCCCGACGACAGCGCGTTCGAGCGGGCGCTGGGCGAGGCGATCCAGGACTCGCTCGACACGCTCAAGCCGCGCGAGGCCAAGATCCTCAAGCTCTACTACGGCCTGGACAACCAGGAGGCGATGACGCTGGAGGAGATCGGCTCGGTCCTGGGCATCACCCGCGAGCGCGTGCGCCAGATCAAGGAGAAGGCGCTCTCGCGCCTGCGTCACGTGAGCCGCGCCCGCGCGCTGCAGAGCTTCCTCACCTGAGCCACGCGGCCCGACTGGCGCTCCCGCTGCTGGCGCTCGCCGCCGCGGGCTGCGGCGGGAACGGGTCGCGCGCTTCCGGCGACCCGATCGCCGAGCCCCTGGATCCCGCCCGCGCCCCCGCCCGCGGCCTGGCCTTGATCGACACGACGGACCTGCGCCGCCAGCTGGCGGTCCTGGCCGCTGATTCCCTGCAGGGCCGCCTCGCGGGCACCCCCGGCGCCGACCGCGCCGCGGCCTACCTGGCCGCGAGGCTGGCCGACCTCGGGCTCGAGCCGGCGGGCACGGACGGCGCCTTCCTGCAGCGCTTCGCCATGCCGGCGGTGGGCGGGACGGGTGCCGACTCCACGCAGAACGTCGTGGCGATCGTGCGCGGAACGGAACCCGGGCTGGCCGGGGAATACGTGGCCCTGGGAGCCCACTACGACCACCTGGGGATGGGCGCGCCGGTGGCTGGCGACTCGATCTACAACGGCGCCGACGACGACGGGTCGGGCACGGTCGCCCTGCTGGAGGTGGCCGAGGCGCTGAGCCGGGGCCCGCGGCCGCGGCGCTCGGTGCTCCTCGTGCTCCACGGTGGGGAGGAGGAGGGCCTGCTGGGCTCGTTCTATTTCACGCTGCGCCCCACGGTCCCGCGCGACAGCATCGTGGCCCAGCTGAACGTGGACATGCTGGGTCGCAACGCCCCGGACTCGCTGGCGGTGATCGGGGCGGGTCGGGTCAGCTCGGAGCTGGACTCGATCGTGCGCCGCCAGGCCGCGAACGAGGGCCTCGCGCTGGACTTCACGTACGACGCCCCCGACCATCCCGAGCGGCTCTACTACCGCAGCGACCACTACAACTACGCCCAGTACGGCATCCCCGTGGCGTTCTTCTTCGCCGGCCTGCACCCCGACTACCACATGCCCTCGGACGAGATCGACAAGATCGAGTTCGCCAAGGTCCAGCGCTCGGCGCGGCTCCTCTACCGCGTGGCGTGGGAGCTCGCGAACCGCCCCGCGGCACCCGTCCGGGACAAGCTCGCACCGTAGTGCGCCCGGCCCTTCTGCCTCACGCATGCGCTCTGGCGCTGGCGGGTGTCCTGGCTCTCGCGTTGCCGGGCTGCGCCGCGAGCACGGCCGGCTCCACCGCGCCCGGCGGGACGCGGGGCGCCGCCTCCCGCCCGACGGAGAGCGGCGCGCCGGCGCAGGCCGCCCCTCTCGCGCTGCGCGTCCCCGCCTCGACCCGCCTCGGCGAGCCGGTGCCGTATCCCGCCGACCTCGCGACCGGCGAGCGGCTGGTCATCGAGGCGGAGGGTGGCGTGGGCGCGGGTGAGCGCGACCCGGCGGGCGGGATCGATCCCGGGGCGCTCATCGCGAGCTTCGCGGGCGGGCCCGCCTTCCTGGTGGGGACGGGCCGCCTCCTCTGGACCGCGCCGGCGGGCGGCCGGCTGGCCTTCGCGGTCGAGCCCGACCCGTCCCGACGTCTCGGCGGAGACTACCGGTTGCGGGTGCTGTCGATCGGCCCGCGCGGCGATCCCCGCCAGCGCGATTTCCCTCCGCCGCGCATCGCCTTCCTGGCGCGCACGTCGGGCGGACCGCTGCTCGCCCTCCGCTACGAGGACCGGGCCGGGTTCGGCCTCGACCTGAAGACGCTGCAGGTCATCCTGGACGCCGAGAGCGGCGAGCGTGTCGTGCTCACACCCTACGTGACGGCCGATCGAACCGGCGCCGCGTTGCGGCAGCTCCCGACGGACGTGCGGATCCCGCCCGGCGTGCACCGCGTGCGGGCCACGATCGGGGACGCGCTCGGGAACGCGGCCGCCCCGGCGGAGGTGTTCCTGGACCGGCCCTGAGAGAGCGGCCGGGCGGAGCGGAGTGCTGGTCAGGGAGCGACGGCGATCGAGCCCGTCATGAACGGATGCGGCCGGCAGAAGTAGGGGAACGTGCCCGCCCGGGTCAGCGTCACCTCGGCCGCGTCGCCCGTCTGGCCCAGCGGCTCGTCGAAGAGAGCTCCCGCATCGGCCGCGCCGGGCACACCCGAGGTCGCCGTGTGCGGGATCTGCCCGCGCTGGATCCAGCGCACGGTGTCGCCCGCGCGAACGCTCACCGTCTCGGGCTGGAAGGAGAAGTCGAAGACCTCGATCTCGACCGTCTGCGGGGTCGGGTTCGTGGGACCGTCGTCGCCGCAGCCGGCCGGGGACGCCAGCAGAGCCAGCAGGGATGCGCCCGCGACGGCGCGCGCGGCGCGGGTCCATCCGGCGCGCAACGTGCCCTCCATCACATCGAGGTGAACAGGGCGCGGTCCACCTTGGACGGGTCGCCCAGCACGGCGAAACGGATCCCGCTCACGTAGCGCCGCATGACGCGCTGAACGTCCTCCGGGGTCACCTTCTGCACCTCGTCCACGAAGTCGTCCGCTTCCTCCCACCCGCCGCCCAGCAGCTCGTAGCGTCCGAGCTGGGTCGCCTGGTCGGCGTTCGTCTCCAGTCCCATGTAGTAGCGCGTCACGAAGACGTTCACGGCCTGCTCGAGCGCGTCCGACGCGACGGGCGTCTCCTTGAGCTTGCGGACCTCGTCCAGCATCACGGCCACGGCGCTGTCGGGCTCCACCGCCGTGACGTACAGCAGCCCGTAGTTCGCCAGGCGGCTCGAGAGGCCGGCGAACACCGCGTAGGAAAGGTTGCGCTTCGTGCGGACTTCCTCGAAGAAGCGGGTCGAGAGGATGTTGAGGGCCACCGTGAGCGCCGGGTAGTCCTCCTCGTCGGAGAGCGTCGGGGCGGGGAAGTAGCCTCGCACGTAGGTCGTCGGCAGCGCGCGCTCGGTCACCGAGACCGCCGGCGCCCCGGGCTCGGGGTTGGCGACCGAGCGGCCCGTGTCCCCCGTGGCCGGCAGGGGTCCGAGCGTCATCGCCACCTTGGCGGCCACGTCCTGCTGGCTCACGTTGCCGACCACGACGAGCAGCAGGTTGTCCTTGGTGAGACGCCGGTCGTGCCATTCGCGCAGCTGCTCGACGCCGATCCCCGCCAGTCCCTGCTCGGTGCCCACGGGATTCAGCGCGTAGGGATGGCCCTGGTAGAACAGGCTGTCCGAGAGGTCGAAGACGTAGGCGTCGGGGTTGTCGCGACGCTGGCGCACGGCGTTCACGAGCTGGCCGCGCACCAGCTCGACCTCGGCGGGTGCGAGGGTCGGGTGGAGCAGGGCCTCCGCGAAGAGGCCCCAGGCCTCGTCCCAGCTGTCGCGGACGGTCTGCAGCGCCAGAACCGAGTAGTCGTAGCCGGCGGTCCCGGCGAGGGTCGTGCCCGTCGCCGCCAGCCGGGCGTTGAACGCGTCCTTGGCGTACATCCGGGTGCCGCGCTGCGAGGCCTGGAGCAACAGGTTCTCGATGCCGGCCGTCTCGGGCGTGAGGTTCGCCGTACCTCCCTTGATGAAGAGCTGCGCGGCCACGACCTGGTTCGTCTGGACCCGCTTCAAGAGAACCTGCACGCCGGCCGCTTCGAACGACTCGACCTGCCCGTCGGGGCCGGCACCCTGCGGTCCGGGGCCGGCCGCCGCGGGCCCGGCG
>DATBJW010000058.1:0-2124 GCA_036556205.1 Gemmatimonadota bacterium | reverse complement strand
TGGGGATCATGAAAGGGGTGCTGCTGTCCATCTGCCCGTCGGCCCGGCTGGTGGATCTCACCCACGAGATCGCTCCCCAGGACATCCTCGCCGGGAGCCTCGCTCTGGAGGCGGCCACTCCGTTCTTTCCCCCCGGCACGGTGCACCTGGCCGTCGTGGACCCGGGCGTCGGGACCGCCAGGCGGGCCATCGCGGTCCGGGCAGGGGGAGCCTATCTCGTCGGGCCGGACAATGGGCTGTTCAGCTTCGCCCTGGAGGAGGCCGGCTGGACCGCGGTGTCGCTCACCGCGCCCCAGTACCGTCTGGCCGAGGTCAGCCGGACCTTTCACGGACGCGACATCTTCGCCCCCGCCGCCGCCCATTTGGCCGCGGGAGTCCCGCTCGAGCGCCTCGGCCCGGCGGTGTCCGACCCGGAGCATCTCCGCCGCCCCGGCTGCCGTCTGGCGGACGGCGAGCTGGTGGGAGAAGTGCTGGATGCCGACCGCTTCGGCAACCTGATCACCTCGATCCCGGCCGCGCGGCTCGCGGAGATCCCCGGGGCCGCCCTGGTGGAGGTCGAGGTGGCGGGCCGCCGCGTGCGCGGGCCGGTGGGTGCCTATGCCGAGGTCCGGGAAGGGGAGCCCGCGATCATCGTCGGCTCGACCGGCCGACTGGAGATCTTCGTGAGGGGCGGCCGCGCGGTGGACCGTCTGAGCGCGGGCCGCGGCACGGTCGTTCGCGTGAGACGGGCCGGGTGAGCCGCCGCTTACGAGCCGGCCGCCGGCTTGCTCGTGGAGGAAGGCGAGCTGCCGCTGCTCTCCGTGCTAGACTTACTCTCCGATGACGCCGCCGTCTTGGATTCGGCGCTTCCGCCATCGCCCTTCGAGGCCGACTCCTTCGACGTCGACTCCTTCGACGTCGACTCCTTCGATGTCGATTCCTTCGACGTCGATTCCTTGGCCTTCTTGCGGGACTCCGAGGGGTAGTCGGTGACGTACCACCCCTCGCCCTTCAGGATGAACGGCGCCGCCGACAGCAGCCGATGGATCGGCCCGCCGCAGCGATCGCAGGTCTGGAGCGCCGGCTCCGTGATGCGCTGCTTGACCTCGAAGACACGGGGGCAGCGCGGGCATTCGTACTCGTAGGTTGGCATGAAGCAAAGGAATACATGGCGCGCATGAGAGTGTCAAGGCACGCGGCCGGGCTCGCGCTCCTCTGCGCCGCCGTGCTGCTGCTTCCCGCGTGCGCGACGACGGCGGCCGACGACGAGATCCGCAAGCTCGAAGCCCGCGCGGCCTACGAGGCGGGCGTCAGGAGCATCGCCGACGGGCGGATCTCTCTCGGGCTGTCCTCGTTCCGGCAGGCCGTCGAGATCGAGCCCGGCAATCCGCTCTACCGCAACGCGGTCGGCGCGGTGATGCTCAACATCGGCCGCTACGCGGACGCTCAGGTCGAGTTCCAGAAGGCGGTGGAGCTGGATCCGACCTATGCCGACGCGTTCCACAACCTGGGCTCGGCCTACGCCGAGCAGGCGAAGTGGGAAGAGGCGATCGGCGCCTACCGCAAAGCCCTCGCCCAGACCATCTACGCCAGCCCGGAGACCACCTACAACAACCTGGGCTACGCCTACTGGGCGCTCGACCGCCGCAAGGAAGCCGAGGACGCGTTCCGGGCCGCGCTCCAGCTCGAGCCCAAGCTGGTGCCGTCGCACTTCTGGCTCGGCGTGCTGCTCCAGAAGGAGGGCCGGCAGGCCGAGGCCCAGTCCCATTTCCGGGCGGCCCGGGACCTCGAGCCGGCCTCCATGCTCGGACGGCGGGCCGCCGAGGTGCTGAAAGCCATGGGGGATGGCGGCTAAGTACTTGATTTAGCGAGTTCTATTCCCTCGCAGGCCCGCCGAATTTTTCTTGACCCCCGAACCCGCTTCAGGGTAAAAAGGTCAAGCCTTTTCCTATTCTTTCTCCCAGGGAGGTGACAAGGGAAAACACTCGTCTCTCGAGCCGTACCGTGGTTGCGCGTATCGCGGGAATTCAGTAAGCACACGCTGCAGCAATGCACGTCATCCACCTGTTTGAGGAGAGCCTCATGAAAAGGACGAGTCTCGCCGTCCTGATGATCGCCTTGGCCCTCGTGGCCCTGGCGGCGCCC
>DATBJW010000057.1:0-22212 GCA_036556205.1 Gemmatimonadota bacterium | reverse complement strand
TCAAAACGTGTGGCTCAGACCGACCTCGACGGAATTCGAGCCCTGGCCGTCGGCCCAGCGTCGGCGGTAGGCAAGATCCGCCCACAGCCCGCCCAGGCGCACCCTGCCTCCCACGGCCAGCTCGGTCTCGAGCTCGTTGCCCGGCGCCTCGTCTCCGAACGAGCGCCGCACCTCGGCGCCCACCGCTAGGCGCTCCGCCTCGGGCTCGACCTCGATCAGCAGCCCCAGCCGGCCCTGGTCGTTCTGGGCGGCGCGTTGGGTGGGAGATCCCAGGATCGCGAAGCCCGCTTCGGCCGCGGCGCTGAGCGGTCCCGACCGCCACCCGGCCAGGAGCGAGGCCAGAGCGTCGGTGACGTCGCGGCCCAGCCCGCTCTCGTTGCCCGCGTTGGGCAGCCGGACGCCGATCTGGAGGGCCGTGGTGAGCGGCGCGTCCGCGCCCGCGAGTCGCAGGCGAGCGGCGAGCGTCACGTCGGTCGCGTCGCTGGTCGAGGCGTCGTCGAAGTCGAGCTTGTCGGCGAAAGGCGCAGAGGGATCCCGGCTCTCGACCGCCATCCGCTGCCAGCCCGCTCCCTCGATCCTCCCCTCGACGCCGGAGGCGATGCCGACGATGGCGGTGGCGCGCAGCTCGAACAGGTCCCCGGTCAGGCCCGAAAGAGGGATCTCGCGGTCGAACGCCATCCGCGCGCCTGTCTCGACGCGAACCGCCCCGGGTGCCAGCGTCCAGGGACGGGCGGTTGTGAAGGGCCGCTCCTGGGCCGCGGCGGGACCGGCGTGCGCCGCAAGCGCGGTCAGCGAGACCAGGGCCGCGGCGGGCAGGGCCCTGGTGTGGCCCGGCCTCCCGCGGCGCCGGAATGGCATTCTGTTGACAGGCGTACAGTGGGGAGGTACAAGGAGGGGCGAACTCGACGCCAGGGGAGATGCGTGAACGATCGTCGGCAGCAGATCCTGGAGGCCTTCCGGAAGCGTCTGCACCATTACGGATACGACAAGACGACCATGTCCGAGATCGCGGCGGACGTCGGGATCAGCGTGGGGGCCCTCTACCTCGAGTTTCGAAGTAAGGAAGATATCCTGGCGGCGCTGACCGAGGAAACCGCGCGCGAGTTCGAGACCGTCTTCCGGGGCATCGCCGCTTCGGAGCTGCCCGCCCCGCAGAGGCTGAGGGACCTGCTGCGGGCGCGCGTGGAGCTTTGGGACCGGTGCTGCCGGGAGGCCGCGCATTCGGGTGAGGTCCTGCTGGCCAGGTCGGACCGCTGCACCGCGATGCGGAGTGCCAAGGAAGCGCGCTACCTGGGGCTGCTCGAGCGGATCCTGGCCGACGGCGCGCAGGCGGGCGAGCTCGTCGTCTCCGACGTCGGGCCCTGCGCGCGCTTGCTGCGAGACGCGATCTCGGTCTACCTGCCGCCGCGATCCCTGGAGCGAGAGAGCGGGGAGGTGCGGGCGGACGCGCGGCGCCTCATCGACCTCCTGGTCAGGGGCCTGACCCAGGAGCTCCAGAGGGTCTGACGGGATCGAACGCCCGGGAATGGGCGGTTTTTTCAAGTCGTTATTGAACGTTGGAGGTAAGTGTTCAATATTTGCGCGTACAATGTTCGGCAAAGTGTCCACTATTTGTAACACTTATCGCTGACGATTTCTGATTCCCTGCCCGGGAGGCATCGGAATGAGCGTGGCAGTAACCATGGAGGACATCGATCGGGACAATCGCCCGGCACTTCTGGACGAGGCCCTGCGGCTTACGCGAGGCGAGATGAGCGAGGCCGAGGACCTGGTCCAGGAAACCCTGCTCAAGGCCCTGCGCTACGACCGCAGCGGCAATCAGATCCGAGAGCGGAACCGGCGCTGGCTGCTCACCATCCTCACGAACACCTACATCGACCGCTACCGCCGTCGCGCGGTGCGGCCGGCCGAAGTGGCCTTCGAGGACGTGGAGGAGGTGGTCTCGGGCCGCCCGGCACCCGAGCGCCCGTCGGTACCCATCGCGGGGGCCGCGACACTTCCCTGGAGCCAGCAGCGGGAGCTCTACCGCTGGCTCTTCAGCGACGAGGTGCTGTGCGCGCTGGCCAAGCTGCCCGAGGTGTTCCGGGCGGCCGTCGTGCTGACCGACGTCGAGGGTCTGTCCTACCAGGAAGCGGCGGACCGTCTGAGCGTCCCGCTCGGCACGGTCATGTCGCGCATCCATCGCGGCCGCTCGCGCCTGCGCCAGGCGCTGCGCTCGGGCGTCTCCCCCTGCATGAACTGAGGCGCGCCCCGGACCGGCCATGATCGGCCCCGGCTTGCCTCACGGCCACCGGGAGTGCCGCCGGATTGCCGGTTGACAGCGGGAAGCAGTCCGGATAGCGTGGCGGTTTCCGTCCGGGACTCGTCCGCGTCGAGCGCGGCCCCCCTCCCGCGAGCGCGCCCGTGCACCTTTCCGATCCCCTCCGTCACGCGATCTTCTGGATCGCCGCCTCCGCGTTCGTGGCGGCCCAGGCCGCTCTCCTGATCGTCACCTTGCGCCGCGGCGCGGAAGCCGCGGAGCCCGCCATACGGCCGCGTTTCGGCCGTGCGGCCGAAGTCGCGATGCTGCTTCTGCCGGCACTCGGGCTGGCCCTCCTGCTGCTCCTCGTGTGGCGCGCGATCGGCGTCTCCTCCACTTGACCCGTCGCCGCTGCGGAGGCAAGATTGCGCCCGCTTCCCGGTCCCCCATCACACGCTCGAACGCGGAAGGATTCGATGCCCGCTCGTCGCCGGAGCCGAAGCCGACTCCTGCCGCTCGCAGGCCTCGCCGGGCTCGCGGTTCTGAGCGCCTGCGCGCGCAACTACCCTCAGACGACGCTCGCCCCCAAGTCCGAGTTCGCCCGCACGATCGACGGGGTGTTCATGCACACCGTGTGGTGGGGCCTGGCGGTGTTCGTCATCGTCGAAGCACTCTTGCTCTACATCATGTTCCGCTACCGGGAGCGGCCGGGATCCCAGGCGAAGCCCGAGCACGTGCACGGGCACACGCGCCTGGAGATCGCCTGGACGGTGGCGCCGGCCATCATCCTGGCCTTCATCGCCGTCCCCACGATCCGCGCGATCTTCGTGACGCAGGACATGACGCCCCTGGGCGGGGACCTGAAGGTGCGCGTCATCGGTCACCAGTGGTGGTGGCAGTTCCAGTACCCCGATCTGCACGTCGTGACCGCCAACGAGCTGCACCTGCCGGTCGGGGCGCGCGCCGTCTTCGATCTCGAGACGGCGGACGTGATCCACAGCTTCTGGATCCCCGAGCTGGCGGGGAAGCGCGACGTGATCCCGCGCCACGTCAACCACATCTGGTTCACGCCCGAAGTGCCGGGCACCTACACGGGCCAGTGCGCCGAGCTGTGCGGCACCTCCCACGCGCGCATGGGCTTTCGGGTGATCGTGGATTCGCCCGAGGACTTCCGCGCCTGGGTCGAGAACCAGCGCCGGCCGGCCGTCGCGTACGCCGCGCCCACACCCACGCCCGCCCCGGCTGAGTCGGAAGCGGCTCCCGCCGAGACCGCGCCAGCCGAGAGCGCCAGCGCCGCCGCGCCCGCTGCGCCGGCGGAAAGCCCGGCGCCGCCGCCCGCCGCGCCGGAGACCGAGACGCCCGCGGGCGCGTCCGCCCGGGGCGACACGCTCACCTGGAAGGGGGGGGTCGTGGGCGACCCCGCGGCCGGGGCCGCGCTCTTCCAGCGCAGCGCCTGCGTCGCCTGCCACACGATCAGCGGCACGGCGGCCAAGGGCCAGGTGGGGCCCGACCTGACCCACGTCGGAAGCCGTCAGCGCATCGCCGCCGAGCTGCTGCCCAACACGCCCGAGAACGTGGCGCGCTGGCTGCACGACCCGCCCGCCCTCAAGCCGGGGGCGTTGATGCCCAACCTGAACCTCAAGCCCGAGCAGATCGCCGACCTGGTCGCCTATCTGGAGAGCCTGAAGTGACCACGATCACCGAGACCCTACCGGCCGCGCACGAACCGCTCTATCGGGGCGGCGTGTGGAGCTGGATCACGACCGTAGACCACAAGCGGATCGGGGTCCTGTACGGCGTCACGGCCTTCCTCTTCTTCCTGGTGGGAGGGCTGGAGGCGCTGCTCATGCGGATTCAGCTGGGCTCTCCCGAGAACACCTTCCTCGATCCCGTGACGTACAACGAGCTGTTCACGATGCACGGCACGACCATGATCTTCCTCGCGATCATGCCGCTCGGCGCCGCCGCGTTCAACTTCATGGTCCCGCTCCAGATCGGCGCCCGTGACGTGGCGTTCCCGCGGCTCAACGCGTTCAGCTACTGGGTGTTCCTGTTCGGGGCGCTGTTCCTGAACGCGAGCTTCCTGGTCAAGGCCCTGGGCAGCGCCAACGCCGTGCCGGACGCCGGCTGGTTCGGCTACGCCAACCTGACCTCCCGCCAGTACTCTCCCGGACACGGGATCGACTTCTGGCTCTTCGGCCTGCAGATCCTGGGCATCGCCTCGCTGGCCGCGGGGTTCAACTTCCTGGTCACGATCCTGAATCTGCGCGCGCCGGGCATGAGCCTCATGCGCATGCCCGTCTTCACCTGGATGACGATGGTCGTGTCGACCCTCATCGTGCTGGCCTTCCCCGTCATCACTGTGGCGCTCTTCCTGCTCATGTTCGACCGCTTCTTCGGCACGAACTTCTACATCCCGGCGCACGGCGGCGATCCGATCCTGTGGCAGCACCTGTTCTGGATCTTCGGCCATCCCGAGGTCTACATCCTGATCCTTCCCGCGATGGGGATCGTCTCGGAGGTCATCCCCACCTTCTCGCGCAAGCCGCTCTTCGGCTACGCGGTGGTCGTCTACTCCGGCATCCTGATCGGCGTGCTCGGCTACGGCGTGTGGGCCCACCACATGTTCTCGACCGGCATGGGACCCATCGCCGACGCCGTGTTCTCGGTCACGACGATGCTGATCGCGATCCCGACCGGCGTGAAGATCTTCAACTGGCTGGCGACGATGTGGGGCGGGTCGATCCGCTTCACGACCGCGATGTGCTTCGCGATCGGGTTCATCGCGATGTTCACGATGGGCGGAATCTCGGGCATCATGCACTCGTCGCCGCCGGCGGACCTGCAGCAGACGGACACGTACTTCGTGGTGGCGCACCTCCACTACGTGCTCTTCGGCGGCAGCATCCTCGGGCTCTTCGCCGGTTTCTACTACTGGTGGCCCAAGGTGACCGGCCGGTTGCTCTCCGAGCGCCTCGGCAAGCTGCACTTCTGGACCACGATGATCGCCTTCAACCTGACCTTCTTCCCGCAGCATTTCCTGGGCTTGAACGGGATGCCGCGGCGGATCTACACGTACTCCGCCGACCTGAACTTCGGGTTCTGGAACCTGGTCTCGACGATCGGCGCGCTGATGCTGGGCGCGTCGGTGCTGATCTTCATGGTCAACGCCATCCTGAGCCTGCGGCGTGGCGCGATCGCGGGCGACAACCCCTGGGACGCCGCCACCCTGGAGTGGTCCACGTCGTCGCCGCCGCCGCACTACAACTTCGCCGTGATCCCCCGCGTGACGAGCCGCCTCCCGCTCTGGGACCGCCACCACCCCGAGCGCATGGTGGATCGCCCGGAAGACGAGCTGAAGGTAGTCGTGGCGGGGAAGACGCTGGCCAGGACCGAGGTCCCCGACGACGACGGCGAGAGCGGGACGCACCACGTGCCCCACATGCCGAATCCGTCCAAGTACCCGGTCATCGCGGCGCTGGGGCTCACCATCGCCCCGATCGGCGTGATGCTGAAGCCCGAGCACGGGATCCCCGTCTTCCTGGCCGTGACCCTGACCGGCGTGCTGATCATGGCCTACGGCATCTACAGCTGGGCCCTGGAGCCACTCGAAGACCACTAAGCCCGCTCGCGCCCCGGGCGCCGCGCCCGAGCGCCGCGCAGCGAACCAGGCCGGCGGAGAGGCCGGCCGCAACCGAAGCGGAGAGACGTCGTGCGTCGAGCCCTGGCCCCCGCTCATGCCTTCGCCATGGAGACCGAGACCAGCACCGGTCTCAACAACCGGAAGACGGTCTTCTGGGCGTTCCTCGGCTCCGAGTGCATGTTCTTCGCCTCGCTGATCTCCACCTACCTGGTCTACAAGGGTCGCAGCGTCTCGGGCCCCTACCCGACCGAGATCCTGGACATCCCGGTCACCTCGATCAGCACCTTCGACCTGCTCACGAGCAGCCTCTCCATGGTGCTCTGCCTGGCGGCCATCGAGCGCGGGGACATCAAGAAGTTCCAGTTCTGGCTCTCCTGCGTGATCGTGGGCGGGCTCATCTTCCTGGGCTTCCAGGTCTACGAGTTCTCGCATTTCGTGCACAAGGGGCTGACGCTCTCGAAGAACCTCTTCGGCTCGTCGTTCTTCGTGCTCACGGGCTTCCACGGCACGCACGTCGCGGTCGGTGTGCTGTGGCTGATCTCGCTCCTGGTGCTGAGCCTGCGCGGCAACATGACGAAGGCGGACGCCCTGGACGTCGAGATCGCGGGCCTGTACTGGCATTTCGTGGACATCGTCTGGATCATCATCTTCACGGTGGTCTACCTGCTCGAATAGGGAACGGAGGCCGCGCATGACGAGCGAGACGCACGCGCACGGGCACGAGCTCGCCGCGCACGCCGGCGAGAAGCCGCACCCGCAGGCGCGCCAGTACATGATGATCGCGGCGACCCTGACCATCATCACGGTCGTCGAGGTGGCGATCTTCTACATCCAGCCCATCAAGCAGAGCGTGGCGTTCGCGCCGACCCTGCTGATCCTGTCGGCGCTCAAGTTCGCGCTGGTGGTGATGTTCTACATGCACCTCAAGTTCGATCCCCGCCTCTTCTCCGCGCTCTTCGTCGCCCCGCTCATGATCGCGGCCGGGATCATCGTGGCGTTGCTGTTCCTGTTCGGGCATTTGGTATTGTAGGCGGGAGCTCCGCGATGGGCGCGGCGACTCCTCGGGCAGAGCCCTCTTGATCCTGGGCGGGGAGTTCGCGACGAACGTGGCGGCGCCTCGGGCAAAGCCCTGCGGCGCCGCAGCTACGTGAAGCCGAAAGGTTGGAGGGGAGATTTCACGATACCGCAGAGCCTCTAGGTTTCCTTCGACGCGGACGATCGTCAGTCCGTGACCGACCACGCCCTGCTTACCGACTGGAAGATCTATCCGAGCTTCCTGGTCGGCTGGATCCTGCTCGCCCTCCTCTACGCGGTCGGCGTCGGGCCCCTGCGCCGGCGCTACCGGCTCGCCGAGCGCCCGGACCGCGGCCGTGCCGCGCTCTTCGCCGCCGGGCTCGGGGTCATGTTCGTGGCCCTCCAGGGTCCCATCCACGAGCTTTCCGACCATTACCTGTTCAGCGTGCACATGCTGCAGCACCTGCTGCTCACGCTGGCGGTCCCGCCCCTCCTGCTGGCCGGGACGCCGGCCTGGCTGCTGCGCCCCGTTCTGCGGACGGAGACGGTGGCTCGGGTCGCGCGCTTCCTGACCCGGCCGCTCGTGGCCTTCGCGCTCTACAACGCGCTCTTTGCCCTCTGGCACGTGCCCGCGCTTTACGACGTCGTGATGCGGGACCACGACGTCCACATCGTCATGCACCTCTCGATCCTGGCGGCGGCCGTCATCCTCTGGTGGCCGGTGGTGACCCCCGTGCCGGAGCTGAACCACCTCTCCTATGGCGGCCAGATCCTGTACCTGTTCCTGCTCGGGCTGCCGATGATGGCGCTGGCATCCCTCATCACGCTCGCCGACCATGTGCTCTATCCCTTCTACGCCGAAGCCCCTCGCCTGTGGGGGCTCACGGCGCTCGAGGACCAGCAGATCGGCGGGTTGCTGATGTGGGTGCCGGGCAGCGCCGTCCTGTGGATCGGGATCACGGTCGCCTTCTTCAAGTGGTCGGCCGCTCAGGACGAAAGCGCCTCCGCCGCCCCTCCGCCGGCGCCGGGCGTGCCCAGGCCGCGTTCATGACGCGCCGGCTGGCCTGGGCGGCCGCCGCGGCGACCCTGGCCCTCGTCACGCTGGGCGGCGTGGTGCGGATCACCGGCGCCGGGCTGGGCTGCGGCGACGACTGGCCGCTCTGTCATGGGCGCCTCCTCCCACCGCTCGAGATCCCGACCCTCGTCGAGTACGGCCATCGTCTGGCGGCCAGCGCGGTGAGCCTGCTCGTGCTGGCGGTCCTGGCCAACGTCTGGATGCGGCGGCAGACGGGCGCGCGCGTGCGCCGCGCCGCGACGCTGGCGGCCGGGCTGATCGCCGTCCAGGTGCTGCTGGGCGCCGTCACGGTCTGGCTCCGCCTGCCGGCGGCCAGTGTGGTGCTCCACTTCACGACCGCCATGATCCTGCTGGCCGTGCTGGTCACGCTGGCCCTGTGGGCCGGGGAGCCGGTCACCGCGCCGGGCGGCTCACCCCCGGGCGCGGACCAGGTCCGCGCCGCGGGGCCGGGGGCCATCTCACTGGTCCGCGCGGCGGCCACGCTGGGGTTCGCGACCCTCGTCCTGGGCGGGCTGGTGGCGAACCTGGACGCGGGTCCCGCCTGTCAGGGGTTCCCGCTCTGCAACGGGCGTCTGGCACCCGCCCCCGAGCTGCCGGTGGTCGTGCACTGGACTCACCGGCTGCTGGCCTTCGCGCTGGTGGGCCTGCTCGCGGCCGTCTATGCCGCCGTCCGGCTCGGCAAGCCGGGGGGCAGGTTCGCGGCTTCCGCACGCGTGCGGCGCATCGCCGGGCTCGCCTTCTCGCTGGGACTGGTCCAGGTGGGGGTCGCCGCGGCCATGGTGCTCCGGTTCATGCCGCCGCCGTTGCGCGCGCTGCATCTGACCGTCGGCGCCCTCCTCTGGGCGGCACTCGTGGCTCTCGTCCACGCGAGCACGTCGCGGGTGCCGCGTCCAGGCCTCCCCCGGCCGGCCCCGGCGGCGGAGGCAGAGGGGGGAGCGCCGGCAGGGCTCTTGCCGCGCGCCGATCGGGAACCGCGGCGCCGGACGCGCCGCGCCGACGCACGCGCCTGATGGCTCCGGCCGTCAAGAGCGCCGTCCTCCCGCCCCGCGCCGCGCGGCCAGCGTCGCGGAGCGAGCCCTGCGCCACCGAGCATCCGCAGGCACGGGCCCCCGGAGCTTCGGCTGCCAGGCTGGCGCGCGACCTGGTCTCCCTCACCAAGCCGCGCGTGATCTCGCTCCTCCTTCTCACGACGCTGGTCCCGATGCTGATCGCGCCGGAGGGTCTGCCCTCGGCGTGGATCTTCCTGTGGACGCTTGCGGGCGGCTACCTCATGGCCGGCGGCGCCAACGCGATCAACATGTGGGTGGACCGCGACATCGACGGCAGCATGGGGCGGACGCGCCGCCGACCGATTCCCGCCGGCAGGCTGCGGCCCGGGGTGGGCCTCGCCTTCGGCATCGCGCTAGGGGCGGCGGCCTTCGCGGTGCTCTGGGTCGGCGCCAACCCGCTCGCCGCCGGGCTCGCGCTGGCCGGGCTCCTGTTCTACGTCTTCGTCTACACCCTGGCCCTCAAGCGCACGTCGCCCCAGAACATCGTGATCGGCGGCGCGGCGGGCGCTTTCCCGCCGCTCGTGGGCTGGGCGGCCGCGACCGGCCGCCTGGACACGACCGCGCTGCTCCTCTTCGCGATCGTCTTCTACTGGACGCCGCCCCACTTCTGGGCGCTGGCGCTCGTCAAGCGGAAGGACTACGCGGCGGCCCGGGTGCCCATGCTCCCCGTGGTCTCGGGCGAGCGCGCCACCAAGCTCCAGATGCTGCTCTACTCGATCATCCTCGTGCCGCTGAGCCTGCTGCCCGCCGCCACCGGGGCCATGGGCTGGCTCTACGCCGGCGCCGCGCTGGCGCTGGGCGCCAGGCTCCTGTGGCTCGGAGCGGCACTCGTTCGAGCGAGGGAGACGCCACCGGCCGCGTGGCGGCTCTACAAGTACTCGCTCCTGTATCTTGCGCTCCTCTTCTCGGCCATGGTGGCCGACCGCGCCATCCTGCCCTGAGCGCACCCCGGCAGTCGCGCCCGCCCCCGGTCCCCCCCGTGGCGGCCGATCCGGACGCAAGCCTGGCCTTCCACGCGTCGGCGCCGGGTGCGGGGGCCGAAGGCTACGTGCTGCTCCTCGAGCGCGGAGACGCCCCGGGCAGGGTGCGGTGCCGGCGTTGGGAGAGCCCCGACTACACGGCAGCCGCCGTCGAGCGCGTCGAGGCCGCCGATGCTCTGCGGGCGGCGGTCCGGCGCCAAGCGCGGGCGGGCTGGCGCTTTACGCTCCCGCCCGACCGGATCCTGGCCTGGCTCGAGGGAGACCCTCGACCATGAGGACCGCGTGCCGCTTTCGTGGCGGCCCGGCCCTGCGCTAACTTCCGGTCCATGGAGACGGGCGAGCATGCCAAGATCCCGCTCGTGGAGACCAACCTCAGCGTTCCCAAGAGGCAGGTCCGCGTCACGCTGACGACCCCGGTGGAGACGATTGACGGCTTCGTGTTCGCGGCCGAGTTCTCCGAGCACACGCGCGGCGTCGAACGGGTGGGGGAGATCCTGAACCGGGCGGCGGCCTTCCTCCCGGTGCGCGACGAGCGCGACGGGCGGGTACACCTCTATCACAAGGCCTCGATCGTGGCCCTCACGGTCGTGGAGCCCGAGCGCCGCGAATGGGAGGTCGAGGAGCTGGAGTTCAGCCCCGCGGAAAAGGTCGAGATCCGGCTCACGGGCGGGGACGTGCTGAGCGGGATCACGTACCTGGACCCGCGGCGTGAGAAGGGCCGCGTATCGGACCTGTTGAATCGGTCGGATCCGTTCGTGGTGCTGGTGCGGGAGGAAGGCGTGACCTACGTCTCCAAGCTCTACATCGAGCGGGTAGCCTAGTGCCCGAGCTTCGCGCCAGACGCCCGCCTCCGCCCTTCGCGGCCGAGGCCGAGCCCGAGCCGCCACAGGCCCGGCCCGCGCACCGTTCCACGAACAAGTGGCTGGTCGCGATCGTGGTCCTGGCCCTTGCGGCGCGGATCCTGATCGCCGTGGCAACGCAGAGCTGGGTCTTCGCCGATCGCTGGCACTACGGCTTCGAGATGGGTGCCATCGCTTCCTCGATCGCGGCCGGAAACGGCTTCAGCTGGCCGGGCAATCCGCCCCGACCCACGGCCTGGATGCCGCCCACCTACCCCTTCGTCATGGCCGGCGTGTTCAAGGTCTTCGGGATCTTCAGCAAGCCGTCGGCGGTGGTCCTGGAGCTCATGCAGGCGATCCTCTCGGCGCTCACCTGCCTGCTCGTGTACGCGGTCGGCAAGCGCGTCTTCAACGCTCGAGCGGGCTTGCTGGCGGCCTTCCTCTTCGCCGTCTATCCGCCCAGCATCCACTTCGCGGTCCAGAAGATCTGGGGGACCACGCTGGTCGTCTTCTGCCTGTTCGTCATCCTGCTGCTCTTCCTCAAGCTGGCCGACAACCCGACCACGAGACGAGCGCTCGCCCTCGGCGCGGTGCTCGGGTTCACGGCCCTCCTGGATCCGGTCATCCTGGGGGCCATTCCCTTCGCCTTCGTCTGGCTCTACCTGCGAATCGGACGCGACAAGCGGCGGCTCGCGCGGACGGCCGTCATCACGGTCGTCACGCTGCTCGCGGTCTGCTCTCCGTGGGTGGTGCGCAACTACGTCACGCTGGGGCAGTTCGTGTTCATCAAGTCGAACTTCGGGAACGAGCTCTACAAGGGAAACAACCCCACCGCGACGGGCATCGACGCGGTGCAGGTGCGGGAAGCTCAGGACGCGCTGCGGGGGAAGCTCCAGGCCTCCGGGCAGGCCGAGGACGAGGCGCAGCAGAACGCGGTCCTGCTGCGCAGGGCCGTCGCGTTCATCGCCGACCATCCGGACCAGTTCGCGAAGTTCACCGGGCTCCGGATCCTGGCCTTCTGGACGAACATCCGCGGGAAGAGCCAGGACCCCGAGGCTCGGGGGCTCGTGGCGGCGATCTACTTCGCGTTGCTCGCGCTGGCGCTGGCCGGGCTCGCCTTCCGCTCCGGGCGCACCCCGGATGCCTGGCTGCTCTGGATCTTCGTGCTGACGCTTCCGTTGCCCTACTACATCACGGTCATCGTCGATTGGCGCTATCGCTTCCCGGTCGAAGCCATTCTCATCGTCCTCGCGGGGAACACCCTCGATCAGGCGCTCCGCTGGTGGAAGCGCCGTGCCGCGGCCCCCGCGGCGCTCGGGTACTCGACCGCAGCGCAGACGTAAGCTCTCCGCATCCCCCGCGCCCGCTTGTTACGCGTCGACCCCATCTCTATTTTTGGCTTCCTGCCCTGCGCCCATAGCTCAACTGGATAGAGCGCTTGACTACGGATCAAGAGGCTGGGGGTTCAAATCCTCCTGGGCGCACCAGACACAAGCAGCGGGGCCGCAAGTACTTAGACCCCTGCGGCCCTTGCTGTTTATCACAAGTCGGCAAAAAGTCTCGCCACCTCCGGCCTCACCCTCTCCTGCATTGGGCGCATTTCTGACCCGAGGGCACCGGAGATGAGCGCCAGGATTTGGTCAATCTGATGACCCACCATGACCCGATGGGGGAGACCATGAACGAGCATGAAAGAGGGACTCGCTCGGCCGTCGCCGGCGTGCAGATGAGGGAGGTTGCCGTGCTGGCTGGCGGCTGCTTCTGGGGCGTCGAGGAGATCCTTCGCGGCGTGCCCGGCGTGATCGACACCGACGTCGGCTACACCGGCGGCTGGCTGGAGAATCCGACGTACGAGGACACACATGACGGTAAGTCGGGTCACGCCGAAGCGATCCGCGTGACGTTCGACCCGTCGGTGCTCAGTTACGAGGACCTGCTCGAGCAGTGGTTCTTCAAGCTGCACGACCCGACCACGCTCAACCGCCAGGGCAACGATGTCGGGACGCAATACCGCTCGGCGATCTTTCCGCAGACGCCCGAGCAACGGGCCACGGCGGAGCAGGTGAAGGCGCGCGTAGAAGCCTCAGGCAGATGGAAGCGGCCGATCACGACGACCATCGAGCCCGCCTCCACCTGGTACAGCGCGGAGGGGTATCACCAGGACTACCTGCGCGCGCACCCCGGCGGATACACTTGCCACTTCATGCGCGACTGAGGCATCGAGTCCGATCGTGCTGCCCCACCCGTTGGCTCCCCCAGCGCTACGGACGGGGGAAGACGACGGACCTGTGGATCCAGACGGACGCCGGAGCTCCTTCACGGCGGCCAGGAGCATAGGAGACTCGACGGATCGCCTCCACGGCCCGCTGGTCGAGCGCGCTGTCGCCCGACGAGCGCAACACATCCACTTCCTCGGCCCGGCCTTCGGCGTTCACCAGGATTCGCAACTCCGCCGAGCGCTCGCTCGTCGTCGTATCGGTCGAGAACTGGAGGACCTCCAGGGGGCCGGACCTGGCGTTGACGCCGCCGCTCACGGCTGACGTGATCTGGGGAATTGCGACGACGCGCGCGCGTCTTTCGGCCCGCAGGAAGGTGCCGATCGCGCGACCGAGAGGACCCCAGGCGAGCGCGGTCAAGACCGCCGCCAGGCAGAGGGGGCCGGCGGCGTCTTCGACCCACCGGACCGCGCGGCGGAAAGGCCGGCGAGGCCGAGGAGCGGGCGCTGGAGGGAACGCTCGAAGGGGAGGCAGAAGCGTCACATCGGATTCCCAGAGCCGTGCCCAGGGGTCCGCGGGCGAGGCCGGCGCCTGGCCCTCCAGGATCGGGTGGGTGGTGACGGCGGAGGCGCTCGAGGGCGACGTCGGCGTCGCCTCGTCGAGAATCGGCTCGCTCGCGGCGGGGACGCTTCGATACAAGGCGGGCCACTGGCGGCGGCGGGAGAGTGCCCGGGAGACGACCGGCGAGCGGAAGGGGCGATGCGGGGGACGTGATCGCCGGGTGGGGATCGAATCCGTGTCCGCCACGGGTTGGGAGGCGCTCTCGATCGACGCGACGAGTGCGGGCGGTGGAGCGGTGGCTGGCGGGGGGCTCGGCGCCGGTAAGCCGTCGTTCGTGGAGCTCACCGCCGCAGCCGGCACCTGCGCCGCCGCAGCCGGCACCTGCGCCGCCGCGCGCATGCCGTCGAGTCTTCGGAGAGCTTCCTCGAGCGCGGCCGTTACCCGTGGATCGCCGGGCAACGCGTCGCTCGCCGTGCGCAGCTCGTCCGCCGCGACGGCCATGTCGCCACTGCGCAGGTGGGCGAGGCCGAGGAGGAACTGGAGCTCGCCGGGCGAGACCTCGGCCGAGGCTCCATCACCTTCGGCGATCCGCAGGGAGAGGAAGGCCTTGTCGAGGCCGTGCGGATCGAAGAGCGCTCGGCGCGCCTGCTCGAGCCAGAAGCGGCGACGCGACGCCTCCCTCTCCGGCTCCCGGCCGGCCGGGAGCTTCCTCTCCGACTCCAGCGCCGTCTCCGGCGCCTGCTTCAGCCGTTCGGCGAACCGGAAGCCCACGTTCGGAAGGTTCTCGGCCAGGAACTTGAGCACCTCCCGGCCCTTGAGGGAGCGCCAGCGCGCCGTCAGCACCTGACCGTCCCGCAGCAGGATCGTCCCCCGGCTGCCGAACGCCTCGACCTCGAACTGTCCGGACGCCTGGCGGACCTGGAGCAGCGCCAGGACGCCGGCGAGATTCCGGACGCAGAGCCGGTTCCAGTCGGCCAGGAAACCGCCCACGGAATTCACGATGTCGTCGACCGACCGGCGCTTGTGGATCACGACCACGAGGGGGGATTGCTTGCCGGTGCTCGTGGACTTCAGGCGGGCGTACATCTGAGAGCCGTCGAGCTCTTCCCGATCGGTCGCGAGCACGATCAGGTCCGGCTCGGCGCCGGACGGGGAGGTCCCCAACTCGGGACCCGAGGCGAGCTCGACGACGCGCGCCCCGCCCCGGCGCAACGCTTGCGCGACGCTGCTCCGGAAGAGTTCGTCCTGATCGGCCACCCACACCGAGGGCACTGCGTCGTGCGGTTGCCCCGGGGGTGGCCGGAGGTTGTCCTCGTCCACGCTCAGTCGCGATCCAGGGGCGGAAGAGATAGGGCGAGCCTGTCCTCTTGAGACATCTCCTCATGGGCGGCGTCCCGGTACGCCGGGAGTTGCGCTCGTGGCTCGGTCGCGGCGGGACGCTGTCGGCGCAGGGGAACGATCAGACGCGAGAACGACCGGTTGACGGCCCCGAGCACGGCCTGGGCGGCGGCATAGTTCGGATCTTCGACCACGGTCGCGCAGCCGACCAGGCTGGTCCTCAAGAGGTCGGATACGACCCGCACCGTCGCCACCGTGACGTTGCGCTCGAAGATCCGGAAGGTGTGCAGGCCGTCGAGAAAGAAGGCGGCGCGCTGATCCGTGACCTTGCCGAGCGCGTTCAGCGCGGCGCGCCCGGCCGCCACCATCCGCCCTTTGGCCGTGTCGGCTTCCTGACTCACGCCGTAGAACGTGTCCCCTCGCCAGTCCAGCTCGAGGTTGGCGATCACCTCGAAGCCCTCCTGCTGATAGCTGATGTGATTGAGCCGTATGCGCGATTCCAACATGCGGGAGTGGACCTCCTTCCAGGGCAAGACGGCGAGCTTCGCTCCTGCGATCAGTGCCGGCTGCTCGGAAGTCCGCGAGTCAGCCCCGTCGGGCCTGGTTCTTCGCGCGCAGCTTGGGCTATTTCGAGGGGAAACGGGCGAGCGCCGGCGCCACCACGATCGCCGTCCCGAGCCTTGAAGCGAGTGGGCGCGACCATCTTATCCGGCACGTGGGGGGGTGTCAATGTCGGAGGCCGCGGGGACCCCGCTTTGTCGGGTGCCCATCCGCGGCAGGCTCGGCACCCGGCTCTGCACGAATGGCAACCGCCTTCTGACAACTCCGCCCGCGTTCGTTCGAACTGACAGGTTCGAGCGCCCGGCACGCACGTTGCGATCTCACACGGCACCCGGCCGGCTCGAGGCGAACCCTGCAAAACCTGCAGGCGACATCGCTCGCGCCGAGCATCACCCGTCAGACCGGCGTTCCGCCGGAGGAGGTCGTACGTCATGGCATTCACGGCATGGCCCGCGTTCGGGCTCGATTCCGAGGTGGCCCGGCTCCGTGGCGAAGTCCTGCGCTCGCTCCTGGAGCCGCAGGCGGCCGCACCGGGAGTGTTTCCAGCCGTCAACATCTACGACGACGGCGAAAGCTTTCTCGTCCGGGCCGAGATCCCGGGTGTGGACAAAGACTCGCTGGAGATCACAACCCGCGGCGATCAGCTCGCGATCCGGGGCGAGCGCGTGCCGACACCCGCCGAGCCTTCGGCCAGCTATCACCGACGCGAGCGCGAAGGCGGCCGCTTCCGCCGAGTGGTCACCCTGCCGCAGCGGGTGGATGCGGACAAGGTGGAGGCGACCTACCGCGAGGGAGTCCTCGAGGTCAGGCTGCCGCGCATCGGCGAGGACAAGCCGCGCAAGATCCAGGTCGGCTGAGGCCGGCAGAAAGGAGCACGACGATGGCGGAGAAGCAGAACGGCTCGCCGGCCGCGGGCGCGGAGATGGCCGTCCGCGAGAAGCGCGAGGTGCAACAGCAGGAGGGGACCCGTGAGGGGCTCTACTTCGAGCCGGCGGTGGACATCTACGAGACCGGGGACGCGCTGACCCTCGTGGCCGACGTGCCCGGAACGACCGTGGAGGACGTGGAGATCGACCTGCGCGACAACATGCTCACGCTCAGCGCGCGCACGAAGCGGCCGGACGAACGCTGGAAGCCGGTCTATCGCGAATACCGTTCCGGTCATTACCTCCGGCAGTTCCGGTTGGGGCAGCAGATCGACCAGTCGAAGATCGCCGCCCGGATCAAGGACGGCGTGCTCACGCTGACGCTTCCCAAGGCGCAGAGCGCGATCCCCAAGCGCATCCAGGTGCGCACGAACGACTGACGACGGCGGCCGCGCGCCGGCCCGCGTCGAGTCGGCACGGTAAGGCGTGGTCGGACTCAAGATGGATCGGTGCAACGGCCTCCCGGCGGCGGGAGGCCGTTTGCATTCGACCGCGCCGCAGCGCGTCAGTTCCCGCGGCCGTTGTCGAGGTGGGGCCCGGCGGGCATCTTGTCGGCCGGAGGAACGCCCCGCATGGGTCCGCAGCAGCCTTTGCCCGATCCGGATTCGGAGGACGCGCGCTGGATGACCGAAGCGCTCGCCGAGGCGCGGGCGGCGCTGGCCCAGGGGGAGGTGCCGGTCGGAGCCGTGCTCGTGCGCGAAGGGCGGCTTCTCGGCCGGGGACGCAACCGGACGCGGGCGCTGGCCGATCCCACGGCCCACGCCGAGCTCCTCGCGGTCCGCGGGGCCGCGGCCGCGCTCGGCGACTGGCGGATCGGGGGCACGCTCTACGTGACCCTCGAGCCGTGCGCCATGTGCGCGGGTGCGATCGTGCTGGCGCGCGTCGAGCGCGTCGTGTTCGCCGCCCGCGATCCCAAAGCCGGCATGGCCGTCAGCCTGGGAAGCCTCCTCACGGACCCGCGCTTGAACCACCGTTGTCGGCTCGAGGAGGGTGTGGGGAGCGGCGAGGCTTCCGCGCTCCTCTCCGATTTCTTCCGCGAACGGCGCGAGGCCGGCTGCGACGCGGCCCGACCCTGAACCCCCGCCCCGGGAGCCCAGCCATGGAAATCCGCGAGACCGACCTGCCCGGTGTGGGTCGGAAGTTCACGCTCGAGATCGCCGGCCAGGACGAGATCGTGATCGTGATCCACGCGTCGGGCCGGCGCGAGATCTTCCGCTTCCGGCGGGAGCACGACGAACCCGACAGCGTGATCGAGCTCTCGAACGAGGAGGCGCACAAGCTGGGCTCGATCCTCGCGGGCGGCTACTACGAGCCCGTGCGCGAGGACGCGATGCTCCAGATCATGCAGGGCCTGCACCTGCGCTGGGTGCGCGTGGGCCCCGATTCGCAGCTGATCGGGCGCACGATTCGCGACCTGGAGGTGCGCCGCCAGACGGGGGCGAGCGTCATCGCCATCGCTCGCGGGAGCACCCACATCCCGAACCCTTCCCCCGACGAGGTCTTCGCCGCGGGCGACACGGTGATCGTGATCGGCCGTGAGCCCGAGGTGCGCGCCTTCGAAGCCCTGATGGCGCGGGCGTGAGCTCGGGTCTGCTCCTCGAGCTCGGCGCTCTGCTCGGGGCGCTGGTCCTGGCGGCCCTGTTCGCGCGCTGGACCAGCCAGAGCCCGATCCCGTTCTTCATTTTGCTGGGACTTTTCCTGGAGCCGCCCGAGCAGGCCGCCGAGATCGTGGACTTCATGGCCACGCTGGGCGTCTCCCTGCTCCTGTTCCTGATCGGGCTCGAGTTCTCGCCCGGTTCGCTCTTCCGCGGGCGACGCCGGCTCGCGATGGCCGCTGTGCTCGACCTCGCGCTCAACCTGGGGTTGGGTGTGGGAGCGGGCCGGGCACTCGGTTTGTCGTGGCTCGCCGCGCTGTTCCTGGGCGGCATCCTCTACGTCTCGAGCTCGGGCATCATCGCCCGGGGCATCATCGAAAGCCGGCGCAGCGCGAACCGCGAGACCGAGCCGCTCCTGGGCCTGCTCGTGGTGGAGGACGTGGTGGTGGCGCTGCTGCTGGCGTTCCTCTCGGGACAGATGATGGGGGAAGGCGGCGCCGCGGCGGGGCTTCTGGGCATGGCCAAGCTGGCCCTCCTCTTCGTGGGCCTGTTCGGCGCGTCCCGTCTGCTGCGGCGCTGGTTCTGGCGGATCCTGGGGAGCGACTCCTCGGAGGTGGTCGTGCTCTTCCTCTTCGCTCTGATCGTGCTCGCGGCGGGGATCGCCCTGCGGCTCGGGCTCTCCGAGGCGGTGGGCGCCTTCATGGCCGGTGTGGCCGTAGGGGAGACCCCGTACCGCTCACGAGTCGCAGAGACCCTGGTCCCTTTTCAGCAGCTCTTCGCGGCCATGTTCTTCATCGGCTTCGGGACCACGATCGAGCCGCGCGACGTGCTCGGCTCCCTCCTCCCTGCGCTGCTGCTCCTCGCGGCCTTCACGCTGACCAAGGTGGGGACCGGCCTCCTGGCCGGCCGGGCCTGGCGGCTCTCGGCGCGCGCGCGCTGGCGGCTGGGTCTCTCACTCACGCCGCGGGGCGAGTTCTCGATCCTGCTGGCCTCGCTGGCCGCGGCGCTGGGCGCGGAGGGCACGCGGCTGGCGGCGGTGGCGGGCGCCTACGTCTTCTTGAGCGCAGTGACCGGCGCGCTGTTGCTGCACCACGCCGACCGGCTGGCGGCCGCGCTCGTGCGGCCGCGGCCGTCCCCGGGCTGAGGGCCGTCTCGGGATGGCCAGGGCCAGCGGCTCCTCGCCAGGCCGGGTGCGGCGGCCCGGCGGCGCGCGAGGTGCCAAGCGGGGACGCGGGCGACCGCACGTGCTCCGCAACGCCGAGCTCGCCGAGCTCCTGGCGCGTGAAGCGGAGCGAGCGGAGGGGCATGCCGCTCGCGCCCTGCGCCGGGGCTCGCGCCTGGCCTTCCTCTGGCCCGAAGAGGCGTCGGCGCTTCACGGCCGCGGCGAATCCCTGACGCTTCTCGCCGGGGTAGGGCCCTACCTGGCCCGGCTCCTGGGCGGGTGGCTCGACGACCCGCCCGCGGTTCCCGAGCCCCCCGCTCCGCGCCGTGGCTTTCTTGCGCTGACCGAGGCGCGCGCCCTGCTCGCCGCGCATCCCGTCTGGGAGGCCGATCTCCGGGGCGATCTCCAGATGCACACCGAGTGGAGCGACGGCTCGGCCACCGTCGGCGAGATGGCGGCTGCCGCGCTGGAGCGGGGCTACGAGTACATCGCGATCACCGACCATTCCAAGGGGCTCAAGATCGCCGGCGGATTGGACGAGGAGCGCTTGCAGGAACAGGGCGCGGAGATCGCGCGCGTGAACGCCGAGCTGGCCGAACGCATGACCGGCTTGACGGTGCTGCGCTCGCTCGAAATGAACCTGAGCCCGGCCGGCGCCGGAGACATGGACCCTCGCTCGCTGGCAGGCCTGGACCTCGTCCTGGGAGCGTTTCACTCGTCTCTGCGGAAGGCCGACGACCAGACCGCGCGGTATGTGGCCGCGTTGCGCAACCCGCACGTGCATGTGCTCGGGCACCCGCGCGGACGCGTCTACAATTTCCGCCCGGGGCTCGCGGCCGATTGGGCGCGCGTCTTCGCGACCGCCGCCGAGCTGGACAAAGCTGTGGAGGTGGACGCCTTCCCGGATCGTCAGGACCTGGACGTGGATCTGCTGGAGATCGCGCGGCGCGAGGGGACGCGCATCTCGCTCGGGACCGATGCCCACCATCCGTGGCAACTCGGCTTCATCGAGCTGGGGCTGGCGGCCGCGATCCAGGCGCAGATCCCGCGCGAGCAGGTGCTCAATTACATGCCGCTCGAAGACTTGCGTGATTGGGTTGAACGCCTGCGGGATGGCGGAGGGGGTGGGATTTGAACCCACGGTAGGGGATTACCCTACACCGGTTTTCGAGACCGGCTCCTTAAGCCACTCGGACACCCCTCCGTCGCATGCGGCCGAACGCGCGTACCGGGACGGGAGCGTTGAAGTATAACGTTTTCGACCGCGCGCGCGCCCCCGGCCGGGGCCCTTCGGATTGACACGCACTATCGCGGATCGTACGATTACCGACTGTCGAGCCACCTTCGCGCCCTGCCGCAGTCCCTGTGACCTTCGTCAAAGGACGGACGGATGCCTGATCTACCGTTGCTTTCGGTGCCGTGGTGGGGAATCGCGGTCTACGTCCTCGTCGCGGGCTTCCTGATCAGCCTCGCCGTCTCGCTCTTTCTGCACCGCTCGATGACCCACGGCGGCGTCACGTTCCATCCGCTCGTGGCCGTGCCCATGCGGGCGCTGATCTGGTTCGGCACCGGGATGAAGACGAAGGAGTGGGTGGCGATCCATCGCAAGCACCACGCGTTCTCCGACCGGGAAGGGGATCCGCACAGCCCGCTCAAGGAAGGGCTCATGGCGATCCTGCTCGGGAACGTGATCTACTACCGGCGGGCGGCCAAGGACCGTGAGATGCTCGAGAAGTACGGCAAGGGAACGCCCAGCGACTGGCTGGAGCGCCACGTCTTCACCTCGCCCTTCGGGGTTCCTCTGATGCTGATCGTGGACTGGGCGCTCTTCGGGTGGCTGGGCGGCACGGCGGCGTGGGTCGGAACGATCGTCTGGATGCCCTTCTTCGGCGGCGTCATCAACGGCGTCGGCCATGCGATCGGCTACCGGCACTTCAACGTGAAGGACGTCAGCCGCAACATCTTCCCGGTGGCGGTGATCGCGGGAGGCGAGGAGCTGCACAACAACCATCACGCCGACCCGCGCTCGGCCAAGTTCAGCGCCCGCTGGTACGAGATCGACCTGGGCTGGATCGTGATCCGCACCCTCGCCGGCCTGGGCCTGGCGCACGTGGAGTATGCCCGGAAGATGTCGGTCGAGGAGTTCAACGCGAAGCACTACAGCGTCGCGACCTACGCGCCGGCGACCCAGATGTTCGGACCCAGCGCCGGAGAGCTGGTGGAGGAGCTGGCCGCGGCCTCGACCGGAGACTGAGCAACGCCGGATGCCGGGGCTCGTCGCCCCGCGGAGCTTCGGCTGGTTCGGCTAGAATGAACGCGACGAGCCACCCGGAGAGGTGTCCGAGCGGCTGAAGGAGCACGACTGGAAATCGTGTGGGGCCAAAAGCCCTCGGGGGTTCGAATCCCCCCCTCTCCGCCAGCGGAAGACGGCAGGACCTCGAGGCCTGCCGTCTCTTTTTTTGCGGATTCGATCAGCTCGCCAGGGCGCAGACGGCATGCACCGTGATCGTGCGCCCGTTGACGTCGTTCTGCCGCCAGCGCACCTCCCATCCCGATCCGTCGGCTAGCGGCGCCGTCTTCTGGATCCAGATGTTGTCGACCGCCGTGGTCTCCCAGCCGCCGCCGAGCGCTTTCTTGCCGACCGGACACGACGCCGTGACGGTCTGAGTCACGTTCCTGTTGACGGCGGCGCCGGTCGTCTGCGCCAGAACCCAGCCCGATGCTCCCGCCGGACCCTGAGGACCCGCGGGCCCCTGAGGTCCGGCCGCTCCGGTCGCACCCGCGGGCCCCTGCGGTCCGGCCGCTCCCGCGGGACCCGCCGGACCCTGCGGCCCGGCCGCTCCGGTGGCGCCGTCGGCGCCGGCAGGCCCCTGTGGCCCGGCCGGCCCGGTCGCGCCATCGGCTCCCGGCGGCCCCTGTGCGCCGTCTGCGCCATCGGCGCCCGCCGGACCCTGCGGCCCGGCCGGCCCGGTCGCGCCATCGGCTCCCGGCGGCCCCTGTGCGCCGTCTGCGCC
>DATBJW010000056.1:0-5169 GCA_036556205.1 Gemmatimonadota bacterium | reverse complement strand
CGCCGACATGGCCAGCGGGAGGGGATCGTCGCTCCAGTAGCCGTCGGGCGGGCCCCAGCTGCAGCTGATCACGTCCGCGCCGTGATCCGCCGCCCACGCCAGGGAATCGGCGTAGCCGACCTCGTCTCCCCATTCGTCCGGCGTGCGAACCGGGAGCAGCCGGCAGCCGGGTGCCACACCGCAGCCGCCCTTCTTGTTGTTCGCGGCCGCCGCCGCCAGACCCGCGCAGGCCGTGCCGTGCCGGTTCGTCGGCGTGGCGGAGGGATCGTCGTTCCGGTCCTGGAAGTTGTATCCCGGGAGCACCTTGCCCTTGCCGCGAAACTCCTCGTGCTCGAGGTCCAGGCCGTCGTCCACGATCGCGATCGTGATCTCGGGACTGCCCATGGTGCGGGCCCAGGCCACGAGCGCCCCGATGTCCGCGCCGGGCGTGCCGCCCGTCTGGCCGCGGTTCTCGAGATGCCACTGCTTCCTGAAGAGTGGATCTGAGGGCGCCTTCGCGTCGGGGCCTCGCGCGCGAGCCCGGGCGACGGAGCTGCCCATCGCACGATGGGGCAGGCGCCGCACGAAGTTGGGCTCGGCCGCGGCGGCGATGCCGTCTTCCACGAGTCGGTTGGCCGCCTTGAGTGCGTTCTCGCCGGCGCGGGCCGTTACCTGCAGCAGGACGATCCGGCGCGGACGCTCGATGGCCCGCAGGTAGCGCAGTCCACGGCGTGCGAGGACCTTGCGCAAGCGGGGGAGAGGGAGATCGGGGATCTCGGCCACGATCTCGTCCGTCAGGACGAGCACGTTGGTCTCGGAGTCGGGATCGCTGCGGTAGGCGTGTGAGACGAAGAGCGTGCGGTCGCTGGCACGGAGCGCCGTCATGGCCCGATCCCGCCGTTCGCACAACACGGAGGGCCGCACGCCCTTGTAGAGGTCGAGCCGGTAGACGCCGAAGCGAGGCCGCGGATGGGTGATGCCGCGCAGGTTCGTGCTGCCGACTCGCGTCTCGGTGAGTGCGACGTCCTCGGGCAGAGCCGTGGGGCGCAGGAACGAGATCGCGATGATGTCGGGGGCCTTCTCGACCTCCCGCCGCGCCCCGGCGCGGTAGAAGTAAGTCTCCTCGCTCACGGGACGGGCAGCCCCACCTTGAGCCCCGCCACGAAGGGGAAGGTGTAGTGCTCCTCGATGGGCTCGGTGCCGGGCTCGACCTCGCTCCCTGCGGGGAGATCGGTCGTCGTCTCCTTGCGCAGGATCGCGCCGGCGAAGACCGAGAGCCGCCCCGCCGTGAAGGGGAGCGTGGTGGCCAGGAAGGCTCCGGGGCGGAAGACCTCGCCGATCGTGAAGCCCACCGAGGCGTGCGGGACGATCCCCGGCGAGCTCTCGCCGATGTCCACGCGCCGGAAGTAGAGGTCCACGAGCGCCAGCGCCTTGAAGCCCTCGCCCTCGATCCCCTCGGCCACCACGCGGCCGTCCTCGACCTCGAACTTGAGCTTCTCGCCCGATTCCTCGGCCAGGATGCCGCCCACCGAGAAGCCGATGACCGGGCGGTTCACCACGCGAAAGGTGCGTGAGAGCTCCGCGTGGCGGGTGGCGAGCAGTGCCTCGACTCCGGCCAGCGCCTGCTGGGTCCCGCTGCGGATGGCCGTGATCGTGTGCTCGGCGGAGAGCGGCATCCCGGCCACGGTCTCGACAGCGGCACTCCGAGCCGCCTCGAGACAGGCCTCCGCGCTGCCGCCGGCGCAGGCCGGGCCGGCGAGGGCGGTCTCGATCGCGTCGAAGACGGCGCCGAGGGCGGTATAGCCGAGCCAGCGCGTCTCGATCTCGACCCGCTGGCGGCGGAAGGCGGCCAGCACCTCCGCCGCGCGTTCCGCGTCGAGCGGGGGGCTCGCGTCCATCTCGAGTCGCGCGGCGACCGTGGCGTCGGGCGTCCCGAGCGGAGTCGTGTGGAGCGCCACGTCGTACTCGGCGAAGGGTGGCGCGCAGCCCGGGACCGGCGCGCGCGAGATCAGGCCGGCCGCGAGCTCGGCCAGAAAGCTCGGAAAGCCCGCGGCCAGCAGACTTCGCTCTTTGCGCACGGCCGTTCCCGCACGCACGGCATGGCTCGCCGCTGCCGGCTCTCCCGGTCCCCCGGCGGGCAGGATCACGAGCAAGCGCAGCTCGTCGGCCTCGTAGAGCTTGTCACCCTCCACGAAGCGGGCGTCCTTCACGTCGTAGAGACGCGTCGCGAGTGTGTCATTGGGCGAGCCCGCAGCGCTGGGGGAGAGCCACGCGATCCAGACGTAGGGCTTCCGCGGCGCGGTGGAAGCTGGCAGGCCCGCGAGCGCGCCGACCAGGTCGCTCGCCTGACCCGCGGCGGGATCCCGGTCGTGCACGAAGGCGGAAGCGAAACAGCGCGAGTCGATGAACCTGCGGAGAGGAACCTCGGCGAGGACCGGAGCGAGCTCGGCCTCGTCTTGGCCGGCCAGCGCGCCGGGTCCGGCGAGGGCTCCCGTCACGAGCGCCAGCCGGAGGCGGGTCCGCAACGGATGCGGGTCCGAAGGGGCGAGTCGTACCATCTCTCGGGTAGGTGAAGGCGGTCTTCCGCGGCGAGCGGCGGGCAGGAGCCGTGGCCTGCGGGCGCGGCCGACCGGTGTGGCCTCAAGATAGAGCGACCAGCGGGAGAAGGAAGTTTCGAGGGCCTTAGATTGAGTCCCATGGTGAGCAGACCCGGGAGGCACGCGGGCGGCCGCTCGAGGCTGCTACGCATCTTGCTGGTAACGGGAGCCGTCCTGGCCGCTGTGCTACTGTCGCAGCAAGGCCGGAAGACGTCGACGCCGTATGATCGGGCCCCTGAGGTTGCCAGCCCGGACGGTCCGGCGCCGGGGGCATCCAATGAGCCAGGGGTCAAGCGCTACGGCGAGCCGGCCGCGCCGAGCATTGAAGCGCACCGGGGCGCCGAGGCTGTCGCCGACGCGTTCCGCGCGCGGCGGTCGAACGTCTGGGTCGAAGCGGCCGGAGTCGTCGCGAGGACGCTACCCGACGACCGCTCGGGCCTGCCCCACCAGCGGTTCGTGGTGCGACTCGAAGACGGCCAGACCGTCCTCGTGAGCCACAACCTCGATCTCGCTCCCCGGGTGCCAATCGCCGTCGGCGACCCGGTCGCCTTTCGAGGTGAGTACGAGTGGAACGATCTGGGAGGCGTCATCCACTGGACGCATCACGATCCCGCCGGCCGCATGCCCGGCGGCTGGATTCGCGTCGGCGGTCGCACGTACAGATGACGATTGGAGCCGCCTACTCCTTGATCGCGCTCGTGAGCCGCTGGATGGCCGCGCGCGCCTCGACGACCCTCGGCTGCAGCTCGGGATCGGCGTCCTGCCAGCCGATCGCGAAAAGCTCATAGGACTCGCGAGCCTTGGCGTAGTCTCCGAGCTCTTCGTAGATCTTGCCGAGCTGGAAGGATGCGAGGGGATCAGGGTAGAACGAGGCGAAATAACGCTCGGCATCCCGCGGCCGCCCCATCTCGAGCATCAGCTTCCCCAGCCAAAGGCGCAGCAGGCCGTTGACGCCGCTCTCGGGACCGTGGCCGGTCGCGTTTCGCTGGGCGGTCTCGAGCATGCGGGCCGCCTCCTCCCTGTGCCCCTCCTTCCACTGCCGATACCCCTCCAGCCCCAGAGCTTCACCTTCCATGAACCGTGACGTCGTGGAATCTCCTGCCCCGAGGGAGCGCTGGGCCTGGCTACGGAGCCACGCCACGGCTCTCTCGTGATCGGCCCACCGAGCCCGATCGGCCGCATAGCTGCCGGCGAAGACAATCGCAAGACGGCTTCCGCCCTGGCCCAGGGCCAGGGCGCCCAGGCTTTCGGCTGCCTCCACGGTCAGCTCACGGTCCAACATGGCTTCGGGGATCGGGAGCCCCGCGGCGAAAGAATAGTAGAGCGCCGCGTAGGTGAAACCCGGCGGCAGCATGCGATCGTCCATGCGTTCGATCGCCGAGCCCAGTTTGCCTTGCGAGAGGAGGTTGAGGGTGAGGAAGATCGCGGCCGTCGGCCGGGCGTCGGAGCGCTGCCGCTGCACCTGAAACACCTCTTCCTGGAGTCGAAGGAAGCGGGGATTCCACAGGGAGAAGCCGACCGTGGTCAGGGATTGGGTCTGCAGCGTGTCCATGGCCACACGCGCACGCGCCCGAGACGCGGCATCGCCGAAAGCCAGATCCAATGCGAGCCGGCCGGCAACATCGTAACTGCTGCCGGCGGCCAGCCTGGCATACGTGGCAATCAACTGTGTCGCTCGAGCGCTGTCGGCTCGCTCGAAGGCGTTGTCCACGAGGTGGATGTAGGCCGGCGTGAAGCTCGAGTCGAGCTGGACCGCCCTGGCGAATGCCTTGTCGGCCTCGGAGCGGTCGATCAGCGCCTGTCTTCCAAGGTGCTGGTACGTGTCACCCAGCAGGTACCAGGCCTCGACGTCGTCGGGATACCGCAGGACGATCCGGCGGATGGGCTCGATGTCTTCCAGCGCCCCTCGCTCGAGGGCCAGGAACCCGCGCATGAGCGCCGCCTCGCGCACAGGGAGCCGATCGGCGTGGTGCCCGGCGCGCTCGGCGAACTCGACAAAGAGCTCGCTCACGATGCTCTCTTGCCAACCGTAGGACTCGGCCAAGCGCGCGAGCGCCAGTGCAAAGGTGGAGTCGGCGTGGACGGCTTGCTCATAAGCGGCGGTTGCGGCCTTGAAGTCGGAGCGCCGGAACAGGGCCTCGCCTTCGAGATAGGCCTTGAGAGCAGGCAACGACGTGGTCGTGACGCTCGCGAGGCTGACTGTAGGGATATCCTGGCCGGGGCCTCGCAGAATGGCGCGCAGCGCCTCGATCGAGAGCCGGTCAACCAGGCCGAAGATGCTGTCCGCCGACCCTTCCACCTGACCCTGGCCCAGGTTGACCCCGTTCGAGACCTCGTACACGTCTGCAGCGAGCCGCATTCCGGCCCCGCTCGTCACGGCGCTGCCGACCATGGCGTAGCGGGCGCCCGAGCGCCGGGCGACCTCGATCGCGGTCTTCAGATCGGGCGCCTCTCCATCCTTTACGCTCTCGCGCCAGCGGGCGAGCACGGTCCGGCTGTCGATGGCGCGCAGACCGGTCACGCCGTCGAGGTTCGTCGCCAGCAGGTCCACCATTCCCTCGCGCCACTTGTCGAGCGCGGGATCGTTGACGGT
>DATBJW010000055.1:0-73480 GCA_036556205.1 Gemmatimonadota bacterium | reverse complement strand
GTGGCGGTCCGGTCCTTGAGCCGATGCCTCGCGCGCCGCTTGAAGTGCCAGGTTCCGGTCATATCGCGCTCGGCCTCGGACCCGAACTCGGCGTCCCACGGGTCGGGAGGCAGGTAGATCGAGTGGGCGTCGAAGTAATTGAGAAACGCGAAGAAGGGCCGCTCGGGATCCTGCCTCGAGAGCCAGTCCAGGAAGTCCCGATTCACGTCCTCCGCCAGCTTGCGGCCCAGGATCTGGTGCTCGCCGATCAGGTTCCGGAGCGCCTGATTGTTGAGGATCGCATGGGCCAGCGAGGAGGAGAGCGCCAGCTCGGCCGGCGAGACCGGATAGTCCTCGAAGTGGACGAAGCCGCGGTCGAGCCCGCTCTCGTATCCCGCGTATTCCATGTTGGCGACGAAGCCGCCGCTCACGTAGCCGGCCGCGCCGAGCACCTCGGCCAGCGTGGGGTGCGTGTCGTCGAGCGCGTCCTGCCAGTGCGCGATCAGCTCGTGCGGAAAGCGGCCCGTCATCATGCTGAAGTGCGAGGGCGTGGTCCACGGCGCGGTCGAGATCGCGTGCTCGAAGCGCACGCCCCTGTTGGCCAGCGCCGTGATGCGGGGCGACGTCGGGCGGGCGTAGCCGTAGGCGCTCAGGTTCTGGGCCCGCACGGTGTCGAGGACCAGGAGCAGCACATTGGGGGCGCCGGGTGCGGCGGGCGGCAGGCTCGCGAGGGCGCGCTTCTCGGCCAGCTTCTCCCAGCCGAACACGCCCAACGCCAGCAGCGCCACCGCGGCCAGGACCCGTCCCACCGACCGCCGCACCATCTCCATCACCTGCGGCGTGCGTTTCGTCAGCTCGCGGGAGACGTGAGCCGCCACACCGGCCGCCACGAACAAGGCCGCCAGCGGGTGCAGGCCCGGCACCATGCAAACGAGCGTGAGCACGGCGAGGCAGACCAGCAGGAAGAAGACCGCTCGCGGCGAGGCGCGACGCGACCCGAGGCGGGCCCCGAGCAGGAGCGACCCGGTGACCAGGGCGAAGAGGATGGCTTCCGAGAGGGGGGCCATCCAGACGAAGTGCGGCCCGTAGAAGAGCTGGATGTCGAGCAGGCTCATCTGAAGGGTCCCGCGCAGGACGACTTCCACGGAGCCCGTGAGCAGACCGAACCAGACGGCGGTGAGCAGCCAGATCACCTGGGTGCCTCCGACCGCGCCAGGGTCTCCTGCAGCGAGGTCCGGAAGCGCGCGAGCCGATCACCGCCTTCGCCGGTCCGGGCCTGGTCTCGCTCCTCGGCGGGATCGCTTCGGAAGTCGCACAGCTCCTCGGTCCCCTCGCCGTTGCGGATGTAGTGGTAGCCGTCGGCGACGAGCGACTTCATGCGAACCATGACCTCGCGCTTCTCTGCGGTCTCGCTCCCCAACTTTTGGCGCAGGAAGCCTGTTGCGTGTGAGAGCGCGCCCCGATGCGCCTCCCGCGCTGGCGACGTCAGCGGCCCGCCCACTACGAGAGCAGCGCCCGGGGACCGTCCACGGGCGCCATGCCGGCGGCCACGGGCAAGGCCGCGAGGGGGTGTAGGTCGAGTAGCATGTGCGCGAGGGCGAGGAAGCTCAAGAAGGCCGCCAGGAAGAACGCCGCCCGCGGCGAGACGGGGCTCGGCCGGAGCCTGATGACGAGGAGGAACAGGCCCGTTCCGAGGGCGCACAGGACCGCCTCCGCCAGCGGGGTCATCCAGACGTAGTGCGGCCCGTGAGCCAGATGTGGAACAGCTTCTTCTGAATCGTTCAGCGCAGCAGGACTTCGACGAGGCCCGTGAGAAGACCGAACCAGACGGCCGTGAGCAGAACGGCCATCGGTTGCGTCTTGGGTCCGTGGCTGTGCGGCCTCACGAGATGTACCCCAGGCCGCGCAACCGCTCGCGGACGATCTTCCCCTCGTCGGCCGGCAGGTCCGAGCTGGTGGGAGGCGCCTGCGCTACCCCGGAGGCCAACGGCTTGCCCAGCATCGAGGGCGCGACGTCGTAGCCTCCGAGGTCGAGCAGTGTGGGGGCGATGTCCACCAGCTGCTCGGCCGAGCCGGAGTTCGCGTCGAAGCCCCCGATGGAGACGTGAAGCGTTCGTTGGGCCCCAAGCGCCGCAGGCACCAGCCAGCAGAGACGACGCACACCCATGTGGAGGCTCGCGGAAGCCGGCAGCGAAGCCCACGGCCGCGTCCGGCCGCCGCCGGAACGCCGCCGCCGCACCGTCGCGACGCAGGCCTTCAAGGGGCGGATGTGTGCATGTCCGTGTCGCTGAGCTCCCGTGCGCCCCCGACCGCCCCCCGGGGGCCGTCGGCACCTCGTATCTTTGCTGAAACCCGCCGTGCGCGCAAACTCTTTCCACGGCGCCGGCCGCCCCCCCGGCGTCCCCTTTTGGGGGGTCAGGGGGGCGACGGGGCGCTAGCGGGGGAGGCGTCCGCACGGTCTTTCACCTCGTACCCCCAGCGCGCCAGGTGGTCACCGAGCGACCGCTCGAGTAGGGTCAGCTGGGCCCCATCGATCTCGTCCCGGTAGGCGCGCTGGCGGTCGGTCCGAAACGAGGTCCGTGCCAACCCGCGCTCGAACGCCGCGTTCCACTCGAGCCCCACGAAGCGCAGCATGCGCTCGAGGTGCGAGCGTGGGTCCGACAGGAAGTCCTCGTAGTGCAGATCCAGCCAGTGGTCGGCGGGGATCCGGGCCCGCGCGGCCTCGAAGGCGTCCATCAGGATCTTCCAGGCGAGCCCGGCCAACGTCACGAACGAGCGTCCCGACGCCTCCCACTCTGCCGCATAGGCAGGGGGGAGCGGCCCGTAGTGCCAGGCCGCGGGTCCGCGGTAACCCAGCCACCACTGCATCTGCAGCCACGAGTTGACGACCGCCCTGCCGTCGCGCACCACGTTTATGAAGCGGGCTCCCGGCAGGCTGGCTTGGACGAACCCGGAGCGCGGCCAGCCTGTGAACTTGTGGACGAACACTGGCCTGCCCTGTGCGCGCGCCCGCTCCTCGAAGAAGCTGCGGAAGCGGTCGGCCAACCAAGGGGTCGCGTCCTCCGCCAGGAGGTCGCGGAAGGGCTGCGACAGGAGGGGTGCGATCTCTCGGTCCAGCACGCGCCAGCCCTCGGACGGGGCGAACCGCAACCCGCCCTTGCTTGTGAAGCGCGGCGGCACGCGCCGGTACAGGATATTGTTCCAGCGTCCGAGGAGACGCAATGCGCGCAGGTTGTCGTCAACGTTCGACACGAACCCGACCTCCGGGTGCCGCACGAGGACCTCCTGCACGAGCGTGGAGCCGCAGCGGCCGGTCCCCAGCAGGAAGAAAAAGGCGGGTCGTGGCCCGCGCGCGCGTCCTTCAAGGAGCGCGCCGTCAGAGTGCATAGCCGTGCCTCCTCAGCCGCTCCTCCTGGATGGCGGTGATGTGGGCCACCGCGCCGGGTTCCAGCCCCTCGCGCCACCTCTCGTTCCGATCGGGGAACCGTAGCGTGGCGAGCCGGCTAGCCCACGCCGGGTGGGGGCGCAGCCCCGCGAACTCCGCGATGACCCGTAGGGTGGGCAGGGGCTCGCGCACGAGCTGTTCGTAGTGCACGCGCAGGACCTGGCCCGCGGGGACAGACTCCAACCCTGCATCGATCGCGCGCAGTTCCTCCAGCCAGACGCGCGCGCACAGCTCCCAGGGGTCGCGCCCCTCCTCGCGCCAGCGCCGGGGCGTGCCCCCGTACCACCAGACCACGGTGTCCTCCCACCAGTCCACGTGCGAGAGTGAGTAGGCTACTGCGCGCCCGTCGCGCATGATGTCCACGAACCGCGCCTCGGGAAATGCCGCCTCGAGCAGCGGGATCCGCAGGTTGTTTCCGATGCGCTTGTTCACGATTCGGGTCCCGCCGGCGTACCGCCGGATGGCCCGGAACGCTGCACGGAGCGCGTCTCGCTGCTGCTCGGACGGCGCCGCACCTGACGGCACGAAGTCGGGGATCCCACACGCCGCGTAGACGGGCTCGCCCTCGACGGGCTGCGGGAACAGGCGTTTCAGGAGGGCCCGCCGGGACGCGTAGACGTAGGCGTTCGAGTCATGGCCGAACCAGACGCTCCGCTGGGTGTGCGGGAGCCTGCGCGCGAGGCGGTTGAGCGCGCCCAGCCAGGGCTGACGCGGGAAGCGGCGCACCCAGTTGGAGATGTACGCCACGTCGGGGTGCAGGCAGAGCACCTTGTAGAGAAGGCTCGTCCCCGAGCGCGGCGCACCGAGCAGGAAAAGGGGCGCGTCGCCGGCGGTGGGCGGGTGCGCCCCGCGCGCCTCCGCGGAGATCTGCAGGCCGGCGACCGTCATGGGGCGGGCGCCGGCCCCTCCCAGCCGCCGTCGCGCGGTGCGTGCGTGGGGTAGCCGTAACGCAGGAGGAGCGGCCAGGTGAGCGCGGTGATGAACGCCTGGTCCACAGGGGTCATTCGCGAGCGCCACTCGCTGTCCGCGCGCAACGTCACGGCACCCGTCTTCAGCCGTACCGGGTTTCCAGCGACGGTGTGGTTCGTGTCCAGCCACACCTCGTGTTCGGCAACGAACGGGAGCCGCGAGGCACCCTCGCCCGTCAGCTCCACGATGCGACGCACGGTCTCGCGGGGCCGCGCGATGAAGTCCTCGTAGCGCAGCCAGATGTAGCGACCCCCCGCCCGGCGCCAGAGCGCCTCGCTCGTGGCGTTCCACGCGCTCCACAAGGCTGCGCTCTTGAGCAGTCCCTTGCGGTGCATGTACCCAAAGGTGCCCCGGTCGGGCTGCACTTTGCGGCGCTTCCAGGAGTACGCTGTGGCGCGCGGGTCGCGCACGAGCTGGGCCACGTAGAGGTCGATGCCGGGAGTCTTGCCGAGCACGAACCCGTAGCTGGGGAGCTTGGAGGAATCCACGATCACCGAGCAGCCGGTCACCGACCGGATCGCCGCATAGACCCGCGCCAGCGTGTTGACGTAAGCCCGTGAGGTGCTCCCGGGCAGGACACCCCTGCGTTGTGCGAGCAGCATGAGCGGCACGTGACGGAAGCGCGTGCCGCCCGTCTGGAGGCGCACGATTTCCGCTGCGTCGACCGCGTCGGTGCCTCCGAATGCGCGCTTGAGGACCGACTGCCACAGGGGACAGTCCCGGAAGCGCCTGCCGCAGCCGCAGAGCCGGTTCTCGATCAGGCCCCGCTCCCACAGGTAGTGGATCTCGCCTGCGGAGAAGAAGCCGTCGACCTGCCCCAAGATGTTGTCGAGCAGGGTGCTGCCGCTGCGGCCGGAGCCGGCGATGTAGAGGACCTTGACGGACGGTTGGCTCACAGGTCCGACGCGGGCGAGCGGTGGGCTTCCGGCGCTCCGCGTGTCGCGACGCGCGCGGAGTCCCGTCGTTCGTCGGGCAGAGGATGGGGCGCGAGGACACGCTCGAGCGACGTCCGCAAGTGCACGAGCTGGTCCCGACTCTCGGGAGACTCGGACAGGTCCCGCTCCTCGTCCGGGTCGGTCCTCAAGTCGTAGAGCTCTTCATAGCCGTCGCTGTTCTTGATGTAGTGGTACCCGTCGGCCGCCAGCGACTTCATCCGGACCAGGGCCTCCCGCTTCTCGCGGGAACCGACGCCGAGCATCTCACGAACGAAGCTGATCGCCCTGCCGGCAAGGCCCGGCCGTTCCCGGTGAACGAGCGCGACCCGCAGCCAGAAGCGAAGCTCGCGCCGCATGCGCTCCAACCCGGTCGCGTCCAGGTCGCCCCTGGCGTAGGGGTCCACCCAGCGCGGACAGAACCAGCGGACGAGCGGCACGTTGTCGCCAGATGAGCGCGCCGAGGACCAGTGCCCTATGTCGTAGCCCGCGAGCCCGCAGATGGTCTGGTAGACGCGCGTGCCCGAGCCCGCGACTCCGCCGATCACGAGCGGGCTGAAGGACATGCGGTCGGCGCGTCGCGTGGGTCCGGCCGGGCCGGTGACATCGCTCATCGGAGGCTCACCTCGGGGCTCGAGACGGAGGCCAGGTGGGGCGCCAGGATCTCCTGCAGCGAGGTCCGGAAGCGCGCGAGCTGATCACCGCCTTCGGCGGACCCGGCCAGGTCCCGCTCCTCGGCGGGGTCGCCCCGGAAGTCGTACAGCTCCTCGGTCCCGTCGCCGTTCCGGACGTAGTGGTAGCCGTCGGCTACGAGCGACTTCATGCGCACCATGAGTTCGTGCTTCTCGGCGGTCTCGATTCCGAGCTTCCGGCGCACGAAGCCGACCGCACGCGCGAAGAAGCCGGGAGAGGCCTGGGCCGGCGGCGTGAGCGAGCGGCCGGCCCACTCCGAGAGCAGCGGCTGAGGAGCCTGACGGGGAGATGTCGCGCTCCACAGGGGTGCCAGCGAAGCGCCGCCGATCCCGCCCTGGTCGCGGCGCGCCAGGTCGAGCAGCGTAGCGGGGAGGTCGCGCAGGCTGACCGGCTCGCTCACGGTCGCTCCGGCGGGGACGCGCGCCGGGAAGCGGATCACGAGCGGCACCTCCAGAAGCTGCCGGTAGAGCGAGTTTCCGTGCTCGAACTTCCCGTGCTCGCCGAACTGCTCCCCGTGGTCGGCCGTCACGACCACGATCGTGTTGTCCAGGATTCCACGGCGGCCGAGCTCGTCGAAGAGCCGCCCGAGCTCGTAATCCAGGTAGGCGATCGAGCCCTCGTAGGCGTCGAGCTCGGTCTGGATCTGGACCGGCGTGACCTCTTTCTTGTGCGGGATCTTGGCGCGTCGCTTGAAGTGCCAGGTCCCGCTGATGTCGCGCTCGGCCTCGGACCCGAACTCGTCGTCCCAGGGGTGGGGGGGCAGGTAGATCTCGTGGGCGTCGAAGTAGTTCAGGAACGCGAAGAAGGGCCGCTTGCGATCCTGCTTCGAGAGCCAATCCAGGAAGTCCCGGTTCACGTCGTCGGCCAGCTTGCGGCCCAGGATCTGGTGCTGCCCGGTCAGGTTGCGGAGGGTCTGGTTGTTGACCACCGCCTGGGCCAGCGAGGAGGAGAGGGCCAGCTCCGCGAGCGAGACCGGATAGTCCTCGAAGTGGAGGAAGCCGCGGTCGATCCCGCTCTCGTAGCCGGCGTACTCGACGTTGGCCACGAAGCCGCCGCTCACGTAGCCCTGCACGCCGAGCACCTCGGCCAGCGTGGGGTGCGTGGCATCCATGGCGTCCTTCCAGTGCGCGATGAGCTCGTGCGGGAAGCGGCCCGTCATCATGCTCTGGTGCGAGGGCGTGGTCCACGGCGCGGTCGAGATTGCGTGCTCGAAGCGCACGCCGGTCCGGGCCAGACCCGTGATGCGCGGCGTCGTCGGACGGGCGTAGCCGTAGGTGCTCATGCTCTGCGCACGCACCGTGTCGAGGACGAGGAGCAGCACGTTGGGAGCCCCGGGAGCGCTGGGCGGCAGGTTCGCCACGGCGCGCCGCTCGGCCAGCGCCCGCCAGCCGAAGACGCTTACCGCCAGGAGCGCCACCACGGCCAGGCCCCACCCCACCGATCGTCGCACGAGGCCCAGGAAGCGGGCGGCACGCACGGCCAGGAAGCGCGAGACGTGAACCGCCACGCCCCCGGCCACGAGCAGCGCCGCCAGGGGGTGCAGGCCCGGCAGCATGAGCGCGAAGGTGAGGAAGGTCAGGCTCACCGGCACGAAGAACGCCGCCTGCGGCGAGGCCGGTCGCGGAGTCAGCCGGGCCACGAGCAAGAACAGCCCGGTGACCAGGACGAACAGGACCGTCTCGGCGAGGGGAGCCATCCAGACGAAGTGCGGCCCGTAGAAGAGCCAGATGTGGAAGAGCTGCTTCTGGATGGTCCAGCGCAGGATGACTTCCACGAAGCCGGTGAGCAGGCCGAACCACGCGGCGGTGAGCAGCACGTCGTTCGGCCGGACGGCCGCGCTGCGGGTCGCGACGCTCATCGTGGAACGTCCTGGTTCGTGAGCCGGGTCGCCGGCTCGAGATTGGCCTCCGGTGAGGCTTCCACTCCGTCGGGACCCAGTGCCAGTAACTCCTGCAACGAGGTCCGGAACCGCGCCAGCTGCTCACTGGCCTCGCCGGACCGGGCCAGGTCACGTTCCTCAGGAGGATCGCTGTGGAAGTCGTACAGCTCCTCCGTCCCGTCGCCGAGGCGGATGTAGTGATACCCGTCGGCGACGAGCGACTTCATGCGGATCCTGAGCCCCTGCCTCTGGCTGTCCTGGATCCCCAACTTCCTTCGCACGAAGGCCGTCGCGCGCCAGAGCGCGCTCCGGTGCGTCTCCGGCAGCGGCGGCGTGAGCGAGCGGCCCGCCCACTCCGAGAGCAGCGGTTGGTGGGCCTGTCGGGGGGACGTCTCGCTCCACAGGGACGCGAGCGAGCGGCCACCAATCCCACCGCGGTCGGCGCCGGCCAGGTCGAGAGCCGTGGCGGCGAGGTCGCGCAGGCTCACGGGCTCGGCCACGGTCGCCCCGGCGGGGATGCGGGGCGGGAAGCGGATCACGAGCGGCACCTCCACGAGCTGGCGGTAGAGCGAGTTGCCGTGCTCGAACTTTCCGTGCTCGCCGAACTGCTCCCCGTGGTCCGACGTCACGATCACGATCGTGTCGTCCAGGATTCCCCGCAACTCTAGCTCGTCGAAGAGCCGCCCGAGCTCGTGGTCCAGGTAAGCGATCGAGCCGTCGTACGCGTCGAGCATCGACTGGATGCGGGCCGGCGTGACCGGCTTCTTGTGCGGGATCTCGACACGTCGCTTGAAGTGCTGGGTTCCGCTCACGTCACGCCCGGCCGCTGACCGGAACTCGTCGTCCCAGGGGTGGGGGGGCAGGTAGATCTCGTGGGCGTCGAAGTAGTTCAGGAACGCGAAGAAGGGCCGCCCGCGATCCTGCTTCGAGAGCCAGTCCAGGAAATGCCGGTTCACGTCGTCGGCCGGCTTGCGGCCCAGGATCTGGTGCTCGCCGGTCAGATTCCGGAGGGTCGCGTCGTTGACCAGGGCCTCGGCCACGGAGGAGGAGAGCGCCAGCTCCGCCAGCGAGGCCGGATAGTCCTCGAAATGGAGGAACCCGCGGTCGAACCCGGTCTCGTAGCCGGCGTACTCGACGTTGGCCACGAAGCCGCCGCTCACGTAGCCCCTGGCGCCGAGCACCTCGGCCAGCGTGGGGTGCGTGGCGTCCATGACGTTCCGCCGGGACCCGATGAGCTCGTGCGGGAAGCGGCCCGTCACCATGCTGAAGTGCGATGGGGTCGTCCACGACGCGGTCGAGATCGCGTGCTCGAAGCGCACGCCCTTCTCGGCCAGGGCCGCGATGCGGGGCGACGTCGGGCGGGCGTAGCCGTAGGCGCTCAGGTTCTGGGCCCGCACGGTGTCGAGGACCAGGAGCAGCACGTTGGGGGCGCCCGGGGAGGCCGGCGGCAGGCTCGCGACCGCGCGCCGCTCGGTCAGCGCACGCCAGCCGAAGACGCAAACCGCCAGGAGCGCCACCGCGGCCAGACCCCAGCCCACCGAGCGCCGCACGAGGCCCAGGAAGCGCGCCAGGCGCCCGGCCAGGAAACGCGAGACGTGAACCGCCACACCCGCGGCTACGAGGAGCGCGGCCAGAGCGTGCATGCCCGGCAGCATGAGCGCGAACGTGAGGAAGGTCAGGCACACCGGCACGAAGAGCGCCGCGCGCGGCAAGGTCGATCGCCGAGCGAGTCGGGCCCCGAGCAGGAACAGCCCGGTGATCAGGGCGAACAGGATCGCTTCCGCGAGGGGGGCCATCCAGGCGAGGTGCGGCCCGTAGAAGAGCCAGTCGTGGAAGAGCTGCTTCTGGATGGCCCAGCGCAGGATGACTTCCGCGAAGCCGGTGAGCAGGCCGAACCACGCGGCGGCGAGCAGCACATCGCGCGGGCGGACCGCCGCGCTGTGCGATTCGTCGCTCACGAGATGTAGCCGAGCCCCCGCAGCCGCTCGCGCACGATCTCCTCCTGGTCGGGCGGAAGGCCGCCGTCCTCGAGCTTCCGCACGGCCGTCGAGATCAGGGAGCGGCCCTGCATGGAGGACGGCACGTCGTAGCCGCCGAGCTCGAGCAGCGTGGGCGCGATGTCCAGCAGGCGGGCGCCCTGGAGCTCTCCCTGGAGGGGGCTGTTCGGCGCCGCCAGGACGAAGGCGCCGAACTGCGCGTGGTTGCAGTCGTCGGGCCCGGTGTCGTTCTCCTGGATGTGCACGGTCGGGTAGCCCACGCCCCCGATCGAGCGCCAGTACAACGCGCCGAAGTGCACGATCAGGTCCGGCGCCACGTTGCGCACCGAGCGGTAGACCTCCTCGGGCTTGAAGACCAGCGTGCCTAGCGGCCGGCCCCGATCGTCGAGCGTGGCCTCGAGCTTGGCCTTGACCTCGTCGCGGAAGCGCTCGTAGTCGGCGGGGTCGATGGCACCGCTCGGCTCGCGACCCTTGACGTTGAAGAAGATCCGCGCGTAGTAGCCGCCCTCGCTCCAGACCCGCGTCTTCTCCCAGTTCACGGCCAGCTTGTCGAAGGGCGTCACCTTCTCCGGGTACTGGTTCAGCACCAGCAGGCCTTCGCGCACCAGCCACTCGTTCACGCAGAAGCCGCCGTCCAGACGCTGCGCGCCGTGATCGGATACGACCAGCACAGCGGTGTCGTCGCCCAGCAGCTCGAAGATCCGGCCCAGCTCTTCGTCCAGGTACAGGTAGTAGTCGCGGATGGTGTCCTGATAGGGATTGCCGGGCTCGTGCAGCACGTGCTGGGGATCGTGGAACTTCCAGAAGCCGTGGTGCATGCGGTCGAGCCCGATCTCCACGAACTGGAAGTAGTCCCACTCGGAGTTCTGGAGAAAGTGGCGGACGACGCTGAAGTGCTTCCGGCTCATGGCGTAGATCTCGTCCTTCAACCAGGCCTTGTCGTTCGTGCGGAAGCCCTTCACGTCCACCGGGTAGTCGCCGACCACGGCCGCGATCTGCTCCTTGACGCTCGCCGGATGGGTGTATGTGTCCTTGGCGGTGTCGGGCGTCAGGAAGCAGCCCACGCAGATGCCGGCCACCTTGCGGGGAGGATAGGACGGGGGCACGCCGATGATGTTCGAGCGGCCGCCCTCGCGCGCCACCTGGTCCCAGATCGCGAGCTCCTGGATCGAGCGCGAGTTGGCGATCCCCAGGCCGGCATAGGAGTGGTCGGTGCGGTTGCGAAACCCGTAGACGCCGAGCGACCCCGGGTCCTGGCTGGTGGACATGCACATCCAGGCCGGCACCGTGATGGGCGGCACGACGCTCTCGAGCCGGCCGTAGCAGCCGGCTTCCATGAGCCGGCGGAAGTTCACGAGGCGCTCGTCGCCGAGGAGCAGCTCGGGAGCGGCGCAGTCGAGTCCCACGACCAGGATCTTCATGCGGCCAGCGAGGCTCCTTCCATGGCGGGGCCCTTGGGCACGCCGAGCGCGGCCAGGATCGTGGGTGCCAGGTCCAGCAGCCGCGCGCCCTCGCCGCTGAAGGGCTGGTTCATGAACAGGACGCCGGGAACCAGGGACGGATCGATGATGTGGTCCCCGCCCCACTTCTTGACGTTGTCCTCGAAGAGCCCGACGGGCACGCCTCCCAGCGCCGTGCTCCAGGACACGCGGTAGCCCGGAGCGAAGTTGACGACCAGGTCTGGCGATTCCCGGGCGAAGGGACCGGCGTACATCTGCTCCCGGGTCGTGACGCTGCGCACGGCCACCTGGCCGCGCTCCGGATCCGCCAGGCCCGAGAGCCCGGCGGCGATGGCCGAGGCCACGGCGGGCGCCTCCGACGGCTCCACCACACCCTTCGCCTCGCGGCCCGCCAGGTTCAGGTAGACGCTGCCGAGCCCGAGCGCATAGGCCCGCGTGCGGGCCCAGTCCACGCCATGCAGCAAGTCGCCCGCTTCCTCACCCGGCCGTAGCCCCTGACCCAACGCCAGGAACCCGTTCTCGAAGAGCCAGGTGTTGACGTGCAGGCCGCGCTGGAAGCTGTTGAACCCGTGGTCGGAGAGCACGATGACGAGCGTCTCGTCGTCGGCGCGCTCGAGCACGCGCCCGACGATCGCGTCGCAGGCCCTGTAATGGTCGTCGATCACATGCCTCAGCTCGGGCCGGCCGTCGCCGCGGTTGGCCGGATGCTCCGGCTCGCGGAAGCGCCAGAACATGTGCTGGATGCGGTCGGGCGTGTCGAACAGGCAGAAGAAGAGCCCTTCCTGGAAGCGGTCGAGCTCGTGGTGCACCATCCGCTCGCGCTCGCGCAGGACGCCGTCGCACTGGTCCAGGTAGGCCTCCTCGGCGAAGCGGCCGTTGTTCAGCCCGCCGTGGTCCTCGACCATCCCGGTCGTGTAGAAGGTCCCGATCTTCGCGGCCAGCTCGCGCGGATACTCCGCCGGTGAGCCGATCGGGAAGAGCGGCTGGTCGGGGTCGAAGTTGACCGGCGAGGCATAGAGCTCGAGCGCGGGCTCCATGCGCACCAGGTGGAAGCGCACCATGCCGCTCACCGACTGGAAGAGGCCGGCCTTGAACTTGACCTTGAGCCACTCGCTCCAGCTCCCTTCGCGCACCTCCAGCGTTCGGGGCTGACCCTCGGAGAGGACGCTGACCTTGCGCGCGGCGGGCTCGAGCTGGATCCGCAGGTCGAGCTCGAGGTCGCCCCGCGTCTTCGGGTTGCGCGGTCCGATCAGGCGCGTCGCGATGGCGCCTCGCGCATCGGCGGCGACGTGAACCACGTTCTCGCTCTCCTGCGGCCGCACCCCGGGCTCCGACGTGTAGAAGGTCGAGGTCCCGAGCCCGCCCCGCAGATCGGGCACGCCGAGCCCCGCGAGCATGCGCCCGCGGATGTTGTCGGGAGGGAACGTGCAGGGCGCGCGCAGGATGATCGAGGGAACGCCCGCGGCCGACAGCAGGTCCCACACGGCGGTCCCGCGCCGCAGGTTCACCGCCCGCGGCGGCAGAAAGGCGTTCTTCTGCTCGTAGCGATTGAGCGAGAAATCCGGCAGGTAGGTCCCGGGGTCGCGCCGGATGAAGTCGAAGATCCCGTGGCCGCCGGGGTTCGTGCCCGTCGCGAAGGTGGACCACGCCACCGGAGTCTGGGCCGGGTACGTGGTCGCGACGCGCGAGAACCCGCCCTGCCCCCGGAGCTTCGCGAGATTGGGCAACTCTCCCGCGGCGAGCAGGGACTCGACGAGACGCGGCTCCAGACCGTCGAGTCCGATGACGACGACCTTCCTCAATTGCCGTCCGGGCCGGGAGTGGGCTTGGCCTCGTCCTTCTTCCGCGAGCCGAACAGGCCGTGGAAGAAGGCCTTCACGCGCGTCCAGAACATCAGGACCAGGCCCGCGATGGCTCCCAGCGCCGACGTGAGCGGCAGGAACTGATCGGGCCCGATGTAGAGCGGCAGCGGCAACAGCGGGGAGGGGAGCGATGGGACGGGGATCACGTTATACCTCCGTTCGGGAGTCGTCGCTTCAGGAGCTCGATGTGCGATGGCTGGACGCTGTGCCGGGTGCGGGCTCTCGAGGACCCGGGGGCGAAATGTTGGAGTCCTCTCGGCCCACCCACCTGAGGAACGGAAGAAACTAATTATCAGAGACTTAGCTGAACCAGGCAAGGGTAGGTTCGGGCGCCCCGCGGCGCTTCTGGACGCCGGTATCAGATTGCCTCGTTCCATGGCACGAAGATCCGGCCTTCCGTCCGGGCCGTGGCGCCCCGGGATGGCCTGAATCCGGGCAGCCCGCTTCCCGGTCCTCGGGCCCCGAGGGTGTGTTCGAGGCTCCGGCGAGCTCCGGGCTCGCTGACCGATCCTTTCTTGACGGTGATGGACAGCGGGCCGAGCGCCGTCGTGCAAAGGTCGTATGACCCTGCTACGCGGGGACGCTGTCGCCGCCTCGCTCGCGCAGGTAGTCTCGGTATGTAGTCACAAGTCGCCAAAGCGCTTGGCCGGACACGTCCGCGCCTTTCGAGCGCGGGCCTCGATCTGCGCCAGCCGCTGGTAGGCGGGCCGGGATTGGGTTACGTTAGTCAGTCCGCGAAGGGGTCTGCGCGTGGCACCCAGCCTCCGCATCGCGACCTCGGCAAGGACAATCCATCCATAGCGGGACCAGACCGCCTGTGTTCCAGAGCTCCAGGGAGAGCGTCGCGGTAGGGGTGGACACGCGGCGCCGAGCCGCCGGCATTGGCCCCTTTGCGCTTGCGGTCGTGCTGGCGCTGGCGGCGCTGGCCAGCCCGCACGCGGCTCAAGCTCAAGCCACGGCGAATCCCGATGCCGCGGACACATTCAGGAACCAGACGGCCTCGATCGACGTCCTGGCCAACGACACCGGGTTCGGCGACCTGGACATCCTGAGCTTCAGCGGCACGTCACCGAGCGGTGGAGACGTCGACTGCACGCTCCCGAACGGTCCTTGCACGCTGGATCCCGCCACCGGATTCGTGGGGCAGTACACGTTCTTCTACAACATCGTCGACGGCCTCGGCGACCAGAGCGTCGGGACCGTGACGGTTACGGTCACGAACCGGGCGCCGGTCGCGGACAACGAGACCGCCACGACGACAGAGGGCCAGCCGGTGGTCGTCAACGTCCTGGCGGGCGACACGGATCCCGACAACGATCCCCTCGTCATCTCGGACTGGGACGCGCTCTCCAACAAAGGCGTCTCCGTGCAGTGCAACGTCCCCGCGGCGGGCCAGTGTCGGTACAACTCCGTGCTGGGTGTGACCGGTTCGGACTCGTTCACGTACACCGTGAGCGACGGGATCGACACGGACGTGGGGACGGTCACGCTCACGGTGAATCCGGCGAACCGGCCGCCGAACGCGGTGGCCAACTCGGACAGCACGTTCGACAACCAACCCCTCACCATCAATGTGCTGAACAATGACAGTGACCCCGACGGCGACCCGCTCACGCTCACGAGCCACACGCCCTTCTCACCCGGGTCGCTCGGCTCGGTGACGTGTCAGTCGAACGGCAATTGCACGTTCACGCCATCGGGGTCGAGTGGCACGGGCAGCTTCACGTACACGATCAGCGACGGGCGCGGCGGGACGGACACGGCCACCGTCACGATCAAGGTGAAGCCTTCGAACCATCCCCCCGTGGCGGCTCAAGATGAGGCGACGACGACGCCGGAAACGCCGGTGGACATCGACGTCCTGAACAACGACAGCGACCCCGATCCGGGCGACAAGGCGAAGCTCACGATCGTGAAGGTCCAGAACCAGGTGAACGGCGCAGCCAACTGCACGCTCATGCAGAGCAAGCTGTGCCGCTTCACGCCTGATCCCGGGTTCCACGGCGGCGACGGCAGCTTCAGCTACGTCGCGCGCGACGATGATGGAGCCGAAAGCAACCGCGTGACGGTCACGATCCACGTGCCCAACACCCAACCCGTCGCGGTCAACGACGCCACGACCACGACCAAGAACTCGCCCCGGACGATCGACGTGCTGGTCAACGACACCGACCCCGACGGCGACGTGCTGAGCGTGACCTCGGCCGGGCCGGCTCCCAACGGCACGGTGACGGTCAACGGCGACAACACGGTCACGTATCTGCCCAACGCGAACTTCACGGGCGCCGATTCGTTCTCCTACACGATCTCGGACGGGCTCGACGGCACCGCCACGGCCAGGGTGGACGTCACCGTTAGCGACACGCCGCAGCCGGACAACCGGCCGCCGAATGCCGTCAACGACCAGGCCACTACGGCGCGCGATCGGGCAGTCACGATCAACGTGCTCTCGAACGACACGGATCCCGACGGCGACCTGCTGGTCCTGACGGGTGTCTCCGAGCCGCTGCACGGCTCCGCGGCGATCGCCAACCGGGCCATCACCTACACGCCGGACCCGGGCTTCGTCGGCGTGGACACGTTCACCTACGCGATCAGCGACGGCCGCGGCGGGACCGATGAGGCCTCGGTGACCGTGAACGTGATCGCCACGAACCAGCCGCCCAACGCCGTGATCGACGCGCCCACCCGCGCCGTGACGATCGCGCCGGGGCAGACCGTGACGTTCGCGGGCACCGGCGCCGACTCCGACGGCTCGATCGCCGCCTTCGAGTGGTCGTTCCCCGGGGGCAGTCCGGCGAGCAGCACGCAGGAAGACCCCGGTGCTGTGACGTTCGCCGAGGTGGGGGACTACACGGTCGTCTTCAACGTGGTGGACAATGGCGGCGCCTCCGACGCCACGCCCGCCCAGGTCACGATCCACGTCCAGGAAGGTGGTGGCGGCATCAGCGTGCTGGACGTCGACAGCGGGTCGCCGGGGAGCGCGGGCCGCGTGGACGGCCACGATGTGCTGTTCGTGCTCCGGGCGATCGCCACCCAGGACCCGAGCGCGGACGTGAACGCCGACGGGCACGTGGACATGGCCGACGTGAACCTCGTGGTAGCGGGGTTGGGAGACGGCGAATGAGGCGACTCCGTCGCATACGCCTCGCGCAGGGAGCGCTTGCCGCGTTGCTCGTCGTGCTGGCGGCTGCGGCCCTGGCCGGCTGCGGGGGCGGGTCGCCCTCCGACCTCGTATTGCCGCAGGACGTCGAGGTGACCGTGCGGCCGAGCGGCGCGCCGGGCCCGCACTCGGTAAACCTCGAGTACGTGGGCAAGAGCGGGCGCGAGCTCACGCTTCAGCTCTCGGGCGTGAGCCTCGAGGGAGCCACGGGCGTGGCCTTCGAGATCCGTTTCGACGACGCGCTCCTGGAGTTCGTCGGCAGCTCGCCGGGGACCTTCTTCGGCGCCGACGCGGTGACGGGCGCGGCCGTGTCCGAGAACGACGCCGCCTTGATCGTGGGCGTGACCGCGGCGGCGGACCAGAGCGTGGGCCGGGGCGGCAGTGGAACCCTGATCACGCTGCGCTTCCGGCTCCGCGAGCTGCGGGACGCCGAGGACGACCTCGTCTTCGGGACCCCGCAGAGCCAGGTGTACGGGCCGGCGGGGATCGCCGGGCAGCACACCTTCACCGGCGCCATCCTCACGACCCGCATTCAGGCTCCGCAGTGACCGAGGGCGTCGCCCCGGCACCGTTCCCGAACCTTCACGGGAGGTCGTCCGTGGCCAACCGCCCGCGGTTCGCGCTCGCCGTGCTCGCTACCTTGACGCTCGCGGTCCCGGCCAGAGGGCAGGAGCCGCGCCCGGGCTTCGAGATCGGGCCCTTCGGCGGCCTGATCGCTTTCGACCAGGACTTCCGCGTCCCAAACGCCGTCGAGTTCCGGGGCCTCGAGGACACGTACCTGGTCGGCGGGCGCATTGGCTACACGTTCAGCCGCTGGATCGCGATGGAGGGATCGGTCGCCTACAGCTCGCAGACAATCGATCCGTCCCAGCAGCCGGGCTCGACGAGCATCGACGTCACCTATGTCACGTACGGGCTCGAGGGCCTGGTGCCGCTGGCGACCGGCAACGTGGTCCCGTTCCTCGCGGCGGGGCTCGGCGGGCTGAGCTTCGACGTCGAGGCCGCCGGAGCGGTGGGGGAGTCGTCGAACGTGCTGGTGGGGAGCTTCGGGGGCGGCCTGAAGCTGCCGCTCTCGCCCGACTTCGTGATCCGCGTGGATGCCCGGGACGAGCTCGTGCGGCAGAGCGAGCGCGAGGTCCTCTCGCTCTTCGAGAGCGGCGGCAGCATCCGCAGCAACATCACGCTCACGGGCGGGGTGGCGCTGCGCTTCGGTGGGCCCGGCGACGAGGACCGGGACGGGGTGCTGGACAACCGTGACGCTTGCCCGGGCACGGAGCGGGGCCTTCCGGTGGACAAGAAGGGCTGCGTGCCCGAGGTTCCGGAAGGGCCGCCGCCCATCAAGACGGACGCCGACGGGGACGGGGTGAGCGACGGTCTCGACCACTGCCCGGGCACGCCCGCCGGGGTGGTCGTGGACCTGGATGGCTGCCCCGCGCCTCCGGCGGGAACGTCGCCGGGGCCCGACCAGTAAAAGGACGCATGCCCACAGTCTTCGTCGCCGATCGCGATCCCGTATCCCGCAAAGGATTGGCGCACATCCTGCGCCAGCGCGGCGTCGCCGTCGAGGAGTTCGAGAACGGTCCCGCCCTCTACGCGCAGGCGCTCACCGAGGACCCGGACCTGATCGTGCTGGAGACGGACCTGGAAGAGATGGACGGCTTCCAGGTCTTCGCCCGGCTTCAGCGCCGGCGTCCCGAGAAGCCTTTCCCGGTGCTCTTCGTCACGGACTTCGACCACCCCCGCGTGGCGCGGGTCTGCCGCCAGCGCGGAGCGGTTGGCTACGTGGCCAAGTCCAGGCCCGTCGAGCAGATCGCGAGCGCGGTCCTGGAAGCGCTCGCCCAGCCTGAGCCCCTGGCCGGGCGCCCGCTCGCGGGCGCTCTGGCCTGGCTCCAGTCCCACGGAAAGACCGGGCGTCTCGACATCGAGGCGAGCGGTCGCAAGGGCTACGTCGTGCTCCACAAGGGTCGCATGCTCGACGCCGAGTTCGGCCCCTGGCGAGGCGAGGACGTGGCGGCTCGCTTCGCCGAGAGCCTGCCCGAGGCGACCTACACGTTCTCGGAGGGAGCCGACGACTTCGACTACGACCGCCCGCGGGTCGTGGGGCGTGGGGCCGCGGCGCCGTCCGAGCCGGAGGCGAAGGAAGAGGAACGGACTGAGAAACCGACGGATGAACGGACAGATAGACGGACAGAGGAACGAAAAGAGGAGGAGGCCGCTCGAGTGGGGCCGGACGGGAAGGGTGCGGCTCCCTCGAAGATGTTGCCCTTGCCCGAGCCGCGGACGGCGGCGGCGACGGCGGTTCCGACGGCTGTTCCGTCGGAGGTTCCGCCCTCACGGCCCGAGAGTCGTGTTCCACGCGTGTCGCTCGCGCCGCCAGGCCCCCTGGAGGAGCCCGTATCGGGCGCCGTCGCGGCGCTGCGGGAGCTGCGCGAGGCGGAGCGCGTGGGCACCGGATCCGGACGGGTCCGCGGCGTGCTGGCGGCGGCCGCGGTCGTGGTCCTCTTCTTCGGGGTCGGGGCGGGCCTGGTGGCCCTTTACTCGGGTAGTCTGCCCGATCCTTTGGCGGGCCTGCTGGCCCTGGGGAGCGGTTTCGAGGGCGAGAGCGCGATCGGAGGGCCGCTGGCCGGATCGCTCGACCAGACGAGCCCGGAGCCGGAACTGACGACGCCAACCGCCGCGCCGCCCGCCGAGCCCGCTCAGGAGACGACCAGAGAGGCCGCGGCGTCGCAGGCCCGGGGCGAATTCGACGTTGCGCCGGCGGCTGCCGCGACCCCTGGCGATAGCTTCGGGCCCGGCACCGGCGACACCGCGAGCACACCCGCCCCGTCTCAGCCTGAGGAAGATCCCTCGCTGGCCCGTGAGCGCGCGCGCCGGGAGGCCGTCGAGCGCGAGAACGCGGAGCGCGCGCGCCGCGAGGCCGTCGAGCGCGCGAACACGGAGCGCGCGCGCCGGGAGGCCATCGAGCGCGCGGATGCGGAGCGCGCGCGCCGCGAGGCAGCCGAGCGCGCGGCCGCCAGGGAGGAACCGAAGCCCGCGCAGGCCGAGCGCGCGACACCGCCGCCCCCGAGCGTGGCCCGGAGGCCCGAACCGCTACCGCCGGCTGCCCCACCGGCCGCACAGCCGGCCGCCCCGGCGGCGACGCCGCGGGCCGGCCAGCCCACGGTCGCCGGCGGCGCAGACACAGGCGCTCCCGGCGTCGCCCCGCCCACCACCCAACCCGCGGCTGACGCCGCGCCCCAGCGACAGGTCGTCCCCGCGCCGGTTCCCGCGGACCGGAACGGACAGGCCCGCGCTCCGGCGGCCGGCGCGGCAGCGCCACCGCCCGCCGCGGCCGCACCGTCGCCCGCCGCCGCGGCCGAGCGGGGGGGCCGGACGCTCCTCAAGAAACCCGTGCTGCTCAAGCGCGGCGAGGACCTCTACTATCCGCCCGAGCTCCGGGCCCAGGGTGTGGGGGGCAGCGTGCTCCTCAACATCCGGGTGGGTGAGAACGGGCGCGCGCAGCAGGTCGAGATCGCGCGGTCCTCGGGTTACGATGCGTTCGATCAGGCGGCGGTGGCCGCGGTGGGAACCTTCCTCTGGGAGCCGGCGCAGGACGCGTCCGGACCCGCCGAGGCCTGGATCACCCAGGCCGTCACCTTCAGGCCATAGCCTCGCGCGACGCGGGAGAGCTTCCGGCGACGGCGAGCACACGGGCAGGGCAGGCCGGAGCGAGCCGCCCCGTGGCGCTCGTGACGGGCTCCGGCAGACGGCTCGGGGCTGCCCTGGCGGTCGCGTTCGCGCGCGCCGGCTACGACGTCGCCATCCACCACCACCGCTCGGCGGACGGCGCGGCCGCGACGGCTCGCCGGGTGATGGAGACCGGTGGAAGAGCCGAGATCTTCGCCGCCGACCTGCGCTCCCCGACCGCGATCGAAGCCCTCTTCGACGAGGTGGGCAACCACCTGGGCCGCCTCGACTGCCTCGTCAACAGCGCCGCCGTGTTCCCGCTGGCGCCCTGGCCCGAGCTGACGCCCGGGATCTGGGACGAGGTCCTGGCGGTGAACCTGACGGCGCCCTTCCTGTGCGTGAAGGCCGCCGAGCCGCTGATCCGGGCAGGTGGGGGAGGGCACGTCGTGAACGTGGTGGACCTCTCGGCGTTCGAGGCCTGGATCGACCGGCCCGCCTGCGGCGTGGCCAAGGCGGGCCTCCTCAAGCTCACGCAGAGCCTGGCCCGGGCGCTCGCACCCGACATCCTCGTGAACGCGGTAGCGCCGGGCTCGGTCGACATCCCCGGCGAGCCGGCCACCACTCCGCTCCCCTCGCCCCGGCGCCTGCCGCTCCGGCGCTGGGCGACTCCCGAGGACGTTTCCGAGGCTGTGCTCTTCCTGGCCCGCACGCGCTACGTCACGGGCCAGTGCATCGTGGTGGACGGGGGGAAACTCCTGCTCTAGCGGCCGCGCTTGCGAGGGCTCGTCGCTCCGCGCTTGGAAGGGCTCGTCGCTCCGCGCTTGCCTCCCCGCGGTGGGGTCGCGGGGCCGGTCATGCCTCGCGGGTCCAGGAGCCGCTTCAGCTTCTCCTCCGGCAGGACTTTCTCGCGCCGCGCCACAGCCTCCAGCGTCTCTCCCGTGCGGAACGCCTCCTTCGCCAGCGCCCCGGCCCGGTCGTAGCCGATCTCGGGTGCCAGCGCCGTCGTCAGCATGAGCGAGAGCTTGGCCAGCTCGAGGCAGCGCTCCTCGTTGGCGACGATGCCCTCGACGCAGCGCTCGCGAAAAGCGTCCGTGGCGTTGGCCAGGATCTCGATCGACTCGAGCAGATTCCGCGCCATGAGCGGCATCATCATGTTCAGCTCGAACACGCCGCCTTCGCCGCCGAGGGTGATCGCGAGGTCGTTGCCGATGACCTGCGCCGAGGCCTGGAGCAGCGACTCGGCCATCACGGGGTTCACCTTCCCCGGCATGATCGAGGTGCCGGGCTGGGTCGCCGGCAGCGCGATCTCGCCGAGCCCGCTGCGCGGGCCCGACGCCATCCAGCGCACGTCGTTGGCGATCTTGGAGAGCGAGACCGCGATCGTCTTGAGCGTCCCGCTCGCGTGCACCACGGCGTCGCGGGCGCTCTGCGCCTCGAAGTGATCCGCCGCCTCGGCGAAGGCCAGACCCGTGCGCCGGCCCAGCAGCCGGATGACGCCTCCCGCGAACTCGGGGTGCGCGTTGAGCCCGGTCCCCACCGCCGTCCCGCCCAGCGCCAGCTCCAGGAGCCCCTGCTGCGCCTCGGCCAGACGGCGGCGCGCGTGCGCCACCTGGCTGGCGTAGCCGCCGAACTCCTGCCCCAGCGTGACCGGGGTCGCATCCTGCAAGTGGGTGCGGCCGATCTTCACCACCTCGGCGAAGGCCCGGGCCTTCTCCGCCAGCGCGCGCTCGAGCCGCTCCAGGGCCGGCTCCAGCCGCTCGGCGATCAAGAGTGCCGCGGCCACGTGAGTGGCGGTCGGGATCACGTCGTTCGACGACTGGCCCAGGTTCACGTGGTCGTTCGGGTGCACGGGCGACTTGCTCCCGATCTTGCCGCCCAGGGTCTCGATCGCGCGGTTCGCGATGACCTCGTTGGCGTTCATGTTCGTGGAGGTGCCCGACCCGGTCTGGAAGACGTCGAGCGGGAAGTCGCCGTCGTGCCGCCCCTCCTCGACCTCACGGGCCGCATCCGCGATGGCCCGCGCCAGCCGGCCGTCGAGGAGCCCCAGCCCGGCGTTGGTCTCGGCCGCCGCGCGCTTGATCATGCCCAGCGCGCGGAGGAAGACGCGCGGAAAGCGCACCCCGCTGATCGGGAAGTTGTCGCGGGCGCGCTGGGTCTGGGCGCCGTAATAGGCGCCTCTCGGCACGCGCACCTCGCCCAGCGAGTCACGCTCCACCCGGAACGCGTCGGCGTCGTCGGTCATGCGGTCTCCTGGGAGGGTGTAAGGAAAGACGACGGGAGTATAGATCGGGTCCGCCCGCGCGAGTAGGGACCGGTTGTCCCGCTCTCGGAAAGGGCTACATTTGCGGACGTTCGCCCGACCCTCCGCCCGCGCGGACGGGCGGGAGTCGCGCGGTGGGCGCCCGGCCCTTCCGCGCCGGCCGCATCCCGACGAGGCGCCGTTGACGATCCGCCAGGACGAGACGCGGGCCCTGGCCCGCGAGAGCCTGACCGACGAGGAGCTGCTGGACCTCTTTCGCCGGATGGCGTTCCTGCGCGAGTTCGAGGAGCGCACCGCGGAGCAGTACGCCAAGGGCCGCATCTGGGGCTTCTGCCACCTCTACACGGGGCAGGAGGCCGTGGCCGTGGGTGCGATGTCCGTTCTCACCGACCACGACTACGTGGTCACCGCCTACCGCGACCACGGCCAGGCGATCGCCAAGGGTGTGGACCCCAAGCGCGTGATGGCCGAGCTCTTCGGCCGCCGGACGGGGACCAGCCTGGGCCGCGGCGGGTCCATGCACCTGTTCGACACGGGTGTCCACTTCATGGGCGGCTACGCGATCGTGGGCGGGGGACTGCCGATCGCGTCGGGCCTGGCGCTCTCGGTGCAGTACAAGGACGAGGATCGCGTGGTGGCCTCCTTCTTCGGCGAGGGGGCCGTGGCAGAGGGCGCCTTCCACGAGAGCCTGAACCTGGCGCAGCTCTGGAAGCTGCCCATCATCTTCATCATCGAGAACAACCTGTACGGCATGGGCACGGCGGTCGAGCGCGCGTCGGCCACGCGGGACTTCTACACCCGCGCGGAAGCCTACGACATGCCCGGCGAGCCGGTGGACGGCATGGACGTGCTGGCGGTTCGCGACGCGGTGGGGCGCGCGCGCCGTCGCGCGCGGGCCGGCAAGGGACCCACGCTGCTCGAGATGAAGACCTACCGCTTCCGCCCCCACTCGATGTCCGATCCCGCCCGCTATCGCACCCGGGCCGAGGTCGAGATCTGGCGCGAGCGCGACCCGCTCGTGACGTTCCCCCCGCGCCTGGTCGAAGAAGGGATCGCCCGCGAGGAAGAGATCGCGGCGATCCGCGCGGAGGTGGCGAAGGAGGTCGAGGCCTGCATCGCCTTCGCGGAGGAGAGCCCGCATCCCGAGCCCGACGACCTCATGCGCTACCTCTGGGCGGGGGACGAGCCCGAGCGTCCGGCCGAGAGGGGCGAACGCGAGCGTTCTGCCGAGACGGACGAGCGCGAGCCTCCCCCCGCGGTCGAGCCCGCCGCAACCGGTGACGAGGGCGGCTGACCATGGCCGAGATTACCTACCGCGAGGCTCTGAACCAGGCCCTGCACGAGGAGATGGAGCGCGACGAGCGCGTCTTCGTGATGGGCGAGGAGGTGGCCCTCTACGAGGGCGCCTACAAGGTCACCAAGGGCCTGCTGGGGCGCTTCGGCGAGCGGCGCGTCAAGGACACCCCGATCGCCGAGGAGGTCATCGTCGGGGCGGCGGTCGGCGCCGCGATGGGAGGCCTGCGCCCGGTGGCCGAGATGATGACCTGGAACTTCGCGATCCTGGCCTTCGACCAGATCATCAACCACGCCGCCAAGATCCGCTACATGTTCGGCGGCCAGGTGAAGGTGCCGCTGGTCGTGCGCGGGCCGCAGGGAGGCGGCAAGCAGCTGGGTGCCCAGCACTCGCAGTCGGTCGAGACCTGGCTCGTCCACTGCCCGGGCCTCAAGGTGGCCGTTCCGGCCACGCCCGCCGACGCCAAGGGTCTGCTCAAGACCGCCATCCGCGACGACGACCCGGTCATGTTCCTCGAGCACGAGATCCTCTACAACGCCAAGGGCGCCGTTCCCGAGGGCGACCACGCGCTGCCGTTCGGCGAGGCGCGCGTGCTGCACGAGGGAGGCGACGCCACGATCGTGACCTACTCGCTCATGGTGGCCAAGGCACTGCGGGCCGCCGAGGAGCTGGCGCACGACGGCATCTGGGTGGAGGTCATCGATCTGCGAACGCTGGTGCCGCTCGACATGCACACGGTGCTCGGGTCGGTGCGGAAGACGCACCGTGCGCTCGTCCTGCAGGAGGGCTGGCCGGTCTGCGGGATGGCGAGCGAGCTCGCCGCCCGGATCCAGGAAGAGGCCTTCGACGATCTGGACGCGCCCGTCGCGCGCCTCACCGGCGCCCCGGTGCCGATGCCCTACAACAAACGGCTCGAGGCGGAGGCGATCCCCCAGGTCGAGCGGATCGCCGACGCCGTGCGCCGGCTCGTGGGCTAGGAGGCGAGCGTGGCCAAGGAGATCACGATGCCCAAGCTCTCCGACACGATGGAGGAGGGCAAAGTGCTGCGCTGGCTGAAGCGCGAGGGTGAGAGGGTCGAGCGCGGCGAGCCCATCGCCGAGGTGGAGACCGACAAGGCGGACATGGAGATGGAGGCCTTCGACTCGGGTGTGCTCCTGGCCATCACCGTGGGCCAGGGGGAGAGCGCGGCCGTGGGCGAGGTGATCGGCTACGTCGGCGAGGCGGGCGAGAAGGTGACGCCGCCGAGCGGAGCCGCGGGCACGCCTCCCGCGCGGGCGGCCGCGGGCGACGGCGACGGAGCGCGACGCGGCGCCCCCGCCGCGGCCGCGAAGGCCGGAGGCTCCCGACGTGAGAACGCGGAGGTCGCGGGCCCGCACGCGGACATCGCCGACGTGATCGAGCCCGAGATCGAAGAAGAGGCGGAGGGCGAGGAGGGGTCGTCCACGCAGGCCCCGGCCGGCTCGGCGCTTCCCGGACGGAAGCCGCGGCCGACCAGGGGGCTCCAGGATCGGTTGCCCTTCCGCGCCCACCGCGAGTCGCGGGCGCGCCTCAAGGTGTCGCCGCTGGCGCGACGCATGGCGCGGGAGGCCGGCCTGGATCCAGCCGAGATCGAGGGGTCGGGACCGGACGGGCGGGTCGTGCGGGCCGACGTGGAGCGCGCGTTGAGCGAGCGCCACGCCGGCGCCCCCGCGCGGGCCGGAGCGGCCGCCGAGGGCCGGGCGAGCGTGCCGGTCCCCGCGCCCGCTGGACCCGCGGCCCCCGCGGTTCCGGTCGCGGCCGGCGAGCTCGGCGCCGAGATCCCACACTCGAAGATCCGTCGGGTCGTTGCCCAGCGCATGGCCGAGTCGAAGCGCACAGTGCCGCATTTCTATACCACGGTCGCCGTGCGCATGGAGCGCGCGCTCGAGCTCAAGGAGGCGCTGGGCCTGCGCCATCCCGACGCCGGCGTGAGCCTGACGCACGTGATCGTCAAGGCGGCCGCTCTGGCGGTCGAGCGCTACCCGCGCGTGAGCGCGCTCTTCGAAGAGGACCGGGTCCGCATCCCGGCCGCCGTCCACATCGGCCTGGCTGTCGCCGTGGAGGACGGCCTGCTCGTGCCCGTGATCAGGGACGTCGCGGCCAAGCCGCTGCCCCAGATCGCGCGCGAGGCGCGCGCGGCCGCGGCGCGTGCGCGCTCTGGCCGTCTCCTGCAGGACGACCTGCAGGGGGCCACCTTCTCGGTCTCGAACCTGGGGATGTTCCCGATCGAGAGCTTCGCGGCGATCATCACGCCGCCCCAGAGCGCGATCCTGGCCGTCGGTGGCACGGCGGACGAGGCAGTCGTTCAGGAGGGTCGCGTGGTTCCCGGGAAGGTGGCGCGGATGACGCTCTCGGCCGACCACCGGGTGATCGACGGCGTGCTGGCGGCGGCCTTCCTGGCGGAGCTCAAGCGGCTCCTCGAAGCCCCCCTGGCCCTGGTCGTCTAGACGCGCCCGTGCCCGGCCTCGAGCCCGAGGCGGTCTCCTTCAGCGACAGCATCCATCACTGCGCGTCAGGGTCGAACGTTGCGGACCGAGACGATGCGGTTGTAGACCTTCCCGACGGCGTAGCCCGCGACGTAGCCGGCCACGAACGCGTAGGCGAAGCCCACCAGCGCGCCGAGCAGCGAGACGGAGTAGCCCGGGAAATACTGGGAGAGGAGGGAAAGATGGGGGCCGGGATGCGGTCCGCCCTTGACCACGAGGACGAGGGTGGCGAGCAGCAGGCCCGCCCCGGCGACGACGCCGGCCACGAGGCCCAGCACCCGCGCGTTGAGCCGCGCGACGGCCTCGAGCAGCAGCTCCTCCTCGGAGCGCGAGGGCGCGACCCGAGTCTCCCCTCGCGCGCTCACACGTAGTCCAGGAAGCGGCGCTCCGCCGCGCGTGTCGCCCGCGCGCGGGCGCGGCGCAGCGCGCTCCGCAGCGCGCGATTGCGCACGGCCGCGAAGGTCCAGCCCGCGGCGAAGCCCGCCGCGCATCCGTAGAGGAGGCCGACCACCGCACCGGGCCAGGTCACGCTGAATCCCGGGAAGTACTGCGCCAGGAGGGACAGGTTGGGCCCCACGACCGCTCCGCCCGCCAGGACCAGCCGGACCGTGGCGAGGAACAGGGCCACGCCCGCCACCGCACCGGTCGCGATCCCGAGCGCCGCCGCATCGAGCCGCGCGCAGGCCGCGACCAGCGGCTCCGCGCTGGAGGCCCGCCGGGCGTCGTCGGACGTCGAGGTCGGCGAGAGCGTGGAGGTCATGGGCTCGGGGGCGGATGGGTGTCGTGCGCCACGGAGAGGGACTCGCGCAACTCTAGCCCGCGCCGCGCGGGGCTGTCAATCCGCCGTGTCCGCGGGACCGCGACGCCGGTGACCGATCTCGAGCTTCCGGCCGGCGAGCGTCCGGTGGTCGTCGTCGGCGCGGGGCCGGCCGGGCTCACCGCCGCCTACGAGCTCTCCCGCGCCGGGATCCCCGGCGTGGTCCTCGAGAAGGACGCCGTTGTGGGCGGGATCAGCCGCACCGTGCTCTACCGCGGCTACCGCTTCGACATCGGCGGCCACCGCTTCTTCACCAAGGTCGCCGCCGTCGAGCGCCTGTGGCGCGAGGTGCTCGGCGACGACTTGCTGCTGCGCCCCCGCCTCTCGCGGATCCTCTACCGAGGACGCTACTTCGACTACCCGCTCAAGGCCTGGAACGTGCTCCGCGGGCTGGGTCTTCCGTACGCCACGCGGGCACTCCTCTCCTACGCCGCCGCGCGCGTCCGCCCGCGCCGACCCGAGCGAACGCTCGAGGACTGGGTCGTGAACCGCTTCGGCGAGCGCCTCTACCGCGTGTTCTTCAAGACCTACACGGAAAAGGTCTGGGGGATGCCCTGCTCCGAGATCGGCGCGGACTGGGCGGCGCAGCGGATCCGCGGGCTTTCGCTCTCGCGGGCCGTGGCCGCGGCGTTGCTGCCGCGGCGCTCGCACGGGATCCGCACGCTGGTGGACGCCTTCCATTATCCCCGCCTGGGTCCGGGCCAGATGTGGGAGGCCGTGCGCGACCGCGTGACCGCCGCGGGCCTTCCCGTCTGGACGGAGACCGAGGTCGTGGCGATCCGGCACACGGGAGCCCGCGCGCTCGGCGTGGACGTGGCCGGCCGGCCGGGCCCGCGCCATCTGCCGGCGTCGCACGTGATCTCGAGCATGCCGGTGCGCGAGCTCGTCGAGCGGCTGGACCCGCCCGCCCCCGCGCGCGTGCTCGCCGCGGCCCGCGCCCTGCGCTACCGCGACTTCCTGGCCGTAGCACTCATCGTGGACCGCGCGCACCTCTTCCCGGACAACTGGATCTACGTGCACGACCCCGGCGTGCGGGTGGGTCGCATCCAGAACTTCGGAAACTGGTCCCCCGACTTGGTGCCCGACCCGCGGACGAGCTGCCTCGGCATGGAGTACTTCTGCTTCGAGGGTGATCCCCTGTGGAGGCTGCCCGACGCCGAACTGCTGGCGCTGGCCCGCGGCGAAGCCGTGAAGCTGGGCATCGTGCCGGAGGGAAGCGTGACGGACGGCGCGGTCGTGCGCATGCCCAAGGCCTATCCCGTTTACGACGCCGGCTACGGTACGAATCTCGGAGTCCTGCGAGCGCACCTCTCGAGCCTCGCCAACGTCCACCCCGTCGGCCGCAACGGGCTCCACAGGTACAACAACCAGGACCACTCGATGTTCACGGCCATGCTGGCGGTGCGAAACATCCTGGGCGAGCGCCACGACGTGTGGGCGGTGAACGCCGACTGCGAGTACCACGAGGAGGCCGGCGGCCCGGGCGCCCGGCCGCCCGCGGACGCCCGGACCCCGTCGGGCCGCGTGCCCGCGCCGCCGGTCGCCCCCGCCGACGCGACTCGCGTGGAGACGTCCGAAGAGACCCTGCGCCGATGACCCTGCGCGTCGCCCTTCTAGGCTACGGCCGCATCGCGCGGCTCGTGCACCTGTCGGCGCTCGAGCGTCTTCCGGGTGTCGAGGTCGTGGCCGTCGCCGAGCTCGATCCCACGCGCCGCGCGCAGGGCTTGCGCCGGGTGCCGGGGGCGCGGGGCTACGCGGACTGGGCCGAGGCCCTGGCCGCCGCCGAATGCGACGCGGTCGTCGTCTGTCTGCCCAACGCGCTCCATGCCGAGGCCGCCGCGGCCGCCTTCCGCACGGGCAAGCACGTGTACCTCGAGAAGCCGCTCGCCACGGATGCGGAGGGCGCCGAGCGCGCGCTCGCGGCGTGGCGTGAGTCGGGGCGGGTGGGGATGATCGGCTTCAACTACCGCGTGAACGCGCTGGTCGAGGCCGCGCGGGCCCGGCTCTCCGCGGGGCGGATCGGGGAGGTGGTCGGGATGGCGACCGTCTTCTCCGCCGCCGAGCGCGAGCTGCCCGAGTGGAAGCGGCGGCGGGCGAGCGGGGGCGGGGCGCTCCTGGACAAGGGCTCGCATCACGTGGACCTGGTCCACCATCTGCTGGGGCTCGAGGTCCGCGAGGTGTTCGGGACGGTGTGGAGCAAGAGGACCGAGGACGACAACGCGGCGCTCACGCTGCGTCTCGAAGGAGGCGCGCTCGTGCAGTCGCTCTTCTCGCTGAGCTCGGCCGACGCCGACCGCCTCGAGGTGCACGGCGGCCGGGGCCGGCTGGAGCTCGACCGGCTGCGCTCGCTGGACGTGCGGGTCGACCTCCCCGACGCGGACGGCTCGCCGCTCGGGCGGCTGGCCGCTGCCGTCCGCGCCGCCGCGCGCGGACCCTACGGGTGGCGCCGCATCCTGCGGCCGGCGAGCGAGTCCTCCTACGCCGCGGCACTCGGACGCTTCGCCGCGGCCGCGCTGGCTGGCCGCCCCGCGCGACCCGACCTGTGGGATGGATGGCGCAGCCTGCGGGTGCTGCTCGCGGCGGAGGAGTCTGCGCGCGCGGGCCGGCCCGTCGCGCTGCCGGAGCTGGCCGATGCGGATCCTCCTCGTCCATGACTACGCCACCTCGGCGGGAGGCGCCGAGGTGGTGACCCGCGCGCTCCGCGACGGCCTGCGGCGTAGGGGCCACGACGTGCGTCTGCTGGCCAGCACGGCGGGAGCCTCCGGAGCGGAGAACGGCGCGGACTTCTCCTGCTTCGGAACGCTCTCGCGCTGGCGCACGCTGGTCCAGTCGGCCAACCCCTCCGCGAGCCGGGCGCTCGCGGGCGCGCTCGCGACCTTCCGCCCCGAGATCGTCCACGTCCGCATGTTCCTGACCCAGCTCTCGCCGCTCATCCTCCCCCTCCTGCGCCCGGTCCCGAGCCTCTATCACGTGGTCTGGTATCGCGCCGTGTGCCCGCTCGGGACCAAGCTCCTGCCCGACGGCTCCGTGTGCCGCTCGCCGTGGGGTCGCGTGTGCCTGGATGGTGGCTGCCTGCCCCTCCACGACTGGCTGCCGCTCATGGCCCAGATGCGGCTCTGGCGGCGCTGGCGCGACGCCTTCGACGCGGTCGTGGCCAACAGCGAGAGCGTACACGCCCGGCTCCTGGAAGACGGCTTCACGGACGTCGAGACGATCCCGAACGGCGTGCCGCACCGCGCGGCGCGCCCGCCGCTGGAAGGGCCGCCCGTGGCGGTCTTCGCGGGACGCCTGGTGCGCGAGAAGGGCGCCCGCGTGCTGCTCGAGGCCTTCGCGCGAGCCGGGCTGACCGACGCCCGGCTGATCCTGGCCGGAGAGGGCCCGGAGCGGCCGGGGCTGGAGCGCCGCCTGGCCGAGCTCGGCCTCGCCGGGCGGGTCGAGCTCACGGGTCAGCTCACGCGCGCCGAGCTGGAGCGGCGCTTCGAGTCGGCCTGGGTCCAGGCCGCGCCCGGTCTCTGGGAGGAGCCCTTCGGGAACGCCGTGGCCGAGGCCATGATGCGCGGCTCGGCCGTCGTCGTGAGCGATGGGGGAGGGGCGAGCGACCACGTCCTGGAAGGCGTGACGGGCTTCCGCGTGCCACCCGGCGACGTGGACCGGCTGGCCGCCGCGCTGCGCGGGCTGCTCTCCGACCGTGCGCTGGCCGAGCGCATGGGCAAGGCCGGTCGCGAGCGCGCGCTGGCCCGGTTCTCCGAGGAGACGTGGCTCGCGCGCTTCGAGGAGCTCTACGGGCGTCTGGCGGCCGGCGGGGCGCGGCGGAGCGGGCGGCCGTGAGCGGGGCCCCGCCGCTCGTGGTCCTGGGCTTCGACGCCGGGGATCCCGGGCTCCTCGTTCGCTGGGCGGATGCGGGGCATCTGCCGACCCTGGCGCGGGTCCTCGAGGATGGGTGCTGGGCCAGGACCGCGGGACCCGAGCTCGTCTGCGAGCACGGCACGTGGGTCTCGCTCACGAGCGGCGTCTCGCGCGGGCGTCACGGCTACTACTACTACCGCCAGCTCGTGCCCGGCACCTATGACCTGCGCACGGTCACGGGGCGCGACGTGACCGCCGCGCCCTTCTGGGCGAGCCTGCGCGGGACCGGCCGGCGCGCGGCGATCTTCGACGTGCCGGACGTCGTCCCCGTGCCGGGGCTCGCGGGCGTCCAGCTCGCCGACTGGGCGGTCCACAACCCCTCGGGCCCGCCCGTGACGGAGCCGCCGGATCTGCTCCGCCGCGCGCCCCGAGTGGCGAGACCCTCCGCGCCGATTCACGAGCGGCCCGGCGCGTCGCCGGCCACCGACCGGCGCATCCTGCGCCGGCTCCTCGAGCGGGCGCGCCGAAAGGGCGAGCTCTGCCGCGCGCTGGTCGAGGGCGGGCGCTGGGACCTGGTGGTGGCGGTCTTCGGCGAGTCGCACACCGCCAGCCATCAGTTCTGGAAGTACCTGGAAAACGGCGGCGGCGCCGAGGAGCTGGTCGACGCGATCCGCCTCGTCCACATCGAGATCGACCGCCAGATGGGACGGCTCCTCGATGTCCTTCCGCGCGAGGCGAACGTCGTGATCCTCTCCTCGACGGGGATGAAGCCGCAGTATCCGACCGGCGGGTTGGCCGAGGCCTTTCTGCGCGGGCTCGGATACCAGGTCGGCGCCGTTCGCGACCAGCCCTCTTGGCGGCCCCTGGACGTGGCGCGACGCTGGATCCCCGACTCGTGGCGCGTCGCGGCCAGCCGCGGGCTCCCCCGCGAGGCCCGCGAGCGGCTGCTCGCCGACGGCTTTCGCGGGGCGACGGACTGGTCGCGCACGCGCGCCTTCGCGATCCCCAGCGCCTACACTTCGTTCCTGCGCGTGAACCTGCGCGGGCGCGAGCCGCGCGGGGTGGTCGAGCCGGGCGCCGAGTACGACGCTCTGCTCGCGAGCCTCGAGGCGGACCTGGCCGCGCTCGTGGATCCCGCCACCGGAGGGCCGGCCGTGCTCCGCGTCGCGCGCGCCACGGACCTCTTCGGGGGCGGCCCGCCTGTCACCCTGCCCGACCTCTTCGTCGAGTGGCAGCCTTCGGGACGCTTCGTGCGGCGGCTGCTCCACCCGCGAGCCGAGCTGACGCAGGAGCGGCCCGAGTTCTGCCGTGACAGCGACCACTCGGACGCGGGCTTCCTCGCCGCGAGCGGGCCGGCGGTCGAGGCGCGCGGGTTCGTGGGCGAGATGGATCTGCTCGACGTCGCGCCGTCGCTCGTGGGGCTTCTCGAGGGCAAGACCGTCACAGCGTTCGGCCCGCGGCGCGTGGCGCCGGCGCGTGGCTGAGCTCATGTCCTCCGGGTCCGACCCGGCCCAGGCCGGGCCGCGCCTCTCGGCCATCCTGGTGGCGCGCGACGGCTGGGAGGGGATCGCGCGGACTCTGGGCTGTCTCGCCCGACAGGAGTGCCGCGCGGCGATCGAGGTCGTGGCCGTGACCGAGGCGCGCGCGCGGCTCTCGCCCGCGCCCGACGCTCTGCGCGAGCTTCATGGCTGGAGAACGGTCGAGCTTCCGGCGATCGAGTCGTGGGCGCGCGCGGCGTCGGCCGGCGTGCGCGCGGCGTCGGCCCCGGTCGTCGCCCTCCTCGAAGATCACGCCTTTCCGGCGCCGGGCTGGGCCGAGGCCCTGCTCGCCTCCCACGCCGAGGGGTACGCCGCGGTCGGGTCCGCGATCGGCAACGCGAATCCGCGCACGGCCCTCGGCTGGGCCAGCCTGATCGCGGCCTACGGGCCCTGGATGGCGCCGGCCAGCGAGGGACCCGTCACCGACGTTCCCGGCCACAACACGGGCTACCGGCGCGACATCCTCCTGGAGCTCGGACCGCGACTCGAGTCCCTGCTGGAGCGCGAGGGGGGACTCCACGCGGAGCTACGGGCTCGAGGCCATCGGTTCTACTTGCAGGCCGCCGCCCGGGCCGACCATCAGAACGTCTCGCGTCCGCTGCCCGCGCTGGCGCTCCGCTTCCACGCCGGTCGCCTGGCGGCGGCCTCCCGCGCCGCGCGCGGCGGCTGGCCCGCCTGGCGCAGGCTCGCCCACGCGGCCGCCTTCCCGCTGGTCCCGCTGGTGCGCCTGCGAGCCGCCCTGCGCGACGTGCGGCGCGCCGGCCGGTCCCGCGAGCTCTTCCCGCGCGTGCTCCCGGCGCTGCTCCTGCTCCTGGGCGCCGGAGGTCTCGGAGAGGGCGTGGGCTACGCCTTCGGGCCGGGTGGCGCCGCCCGGCGGCTCAACGAGTTCGAGTTCGATCGCCCGCTGCGAGTCGCCCGCGGCGACGGCGACGAGGGCGCGGGGTGACGTCCCGAGCGGAGGGCGTGCGCGAAGGGGCCGCGGGGCTCAGGCGCGAAGGCGCCCTGGGTGGCACGGTTCGCATCTTTCTGGGGGAGGCTCTGGCGATCCCCACGGGGCTCCTGACGGCGGCCTTCCTGACCCGGCGGCTGGGTCCCGACGTCTACGGCCTGTTCGCGCTCGCGGCCACGATCGTGGCCTGGGTCTCGTGGAGCCTGGGATCGGTCTTCGCGCGCTCCACGGTCAAGCTGGTCGCGCAGGCTCACGACTGGCGCCCCGCGGGGGCGGTCGTGCTTCGCGCCTACCTGGCCGTGGGCCTTTTCGCGGGGGGTGTCCTGGCCCTGCTCGCGCGGCCGATCGCCGATCTGCTGGGGGAGCCCGCGCTGGCCTCGGGCCTGCGCCTCTTCGCCCTGGACGTGCCGCTCTTCGGCCTGGCGCACGCGCACCGCAACATCCTGGTGGGGACCGGAGGGTTCACCGCGCGCGCGAAGGGTGCCGCCGCGCGCTGGACGGCGCGGCTCGTCCTGATCGTGGCGCTGGTCGGAGCGGGTCTCTCGCTCACGGGCGCCATCCTGGGGAGCATCGGCGCTTCACTGGTCGAGATCGCGGTCTGCCGCCGCTACGTTCGCCCGCCCCTGCGTGGCGCGGCGCCGCTCGCCCTGCGGGACCTGGTCGGGTACGCCCTCCCGCTTCTCTTCGCGGGGCTGAGCCTGCGCGTCTTCGACCGGCTCGATCTACTGGCCCTCAAGGCACTCGGCGGGTCGGCCGCGCAGGCGGGCTTCTACGGCGCGGCCCAGAGCGCGGCGCTGCTGCCGGGCATCTTCGCCGTCTCCTTCTCTCCGCTCGTGCTCTCGACGCTGGCGCGGGCGCTGCACGAGGGGCGCGAGCCTGCCGCCCGGGCTCTCGCGCGCGATGCCCTGCGTGTCGCGATCTGCCTGCTGCCCTTCGCGGCCCTGATCTCGGGTGCCGCTCCCGAGGTCACGACACTCGTCTTCGGCGAGCGCTTCCTGCCCGCGGCGCGACCGCTCGGGCTCCTGATCTTCGCGGCCATGGGCCTCGTGCTGCTTTCGGTCTCGACCGCCATCCTGGTGGCGCTCGGCCGCCCGGGCCTGACGCTTTCCCTCACGGCCCCGCTTCCGCTGCTGGCACTGGGCGGCCACCTGGCATTGATCCCGCGGCTCGGGATGCTGGGTGCGGCACTCGTCACGACCGGCTTCGCCGCCCTGGCCGCCGGCGCGGGCCTGGCGTGCGTGCGCGCCGTCTGGGAGGTCGCCCCATCGGCCGCCACGCTGGCCCGGAGCGCTCTCCTCTCTGCTCTGGCCTACGGGCTTGCCGCCTCGTGGCCCACGCCCGGGGTGCTCGTCCTGCTGAAGCTCGGCCTGGCGGGAGCGGCGCTGCCCCTGGCCTTCGCGGCCCTTCGCGAGCTGCGCGCGGACGACCTCGCCCGCGCGCGGGGGCTTCTTCGATTGCCGAGTGCCTCCGGATGATGGAGCCCCCGAGCGTCTCGGTCGTGGTGCCGACACGCGGCAGACCGCGGCAGCTCGCCGAGTGCATCCGCGCGCTCGCGGCCCAGACCTATCCCCGCCAGCGCTTCGAGGTGGTCGTGGTGGATGACGGCGCCGGCACGCCGTCGGAAGAGGAGCTCGTGCAATCCGGAGGCGACCTTCGCGTGGTGCTCGTGCGGCAGGCCCACGCCGGCCCCGCCGCCGCCCGCAACGCCGGTGCGGCGCGAAGCGCGGGCGAGCTCCTGGCCTTCACCGACGACGACTGCCGTCCGGATCCCGGCTGGGTGGCGGCCTTCGCGGCGCGGGCCGCCGGCCGACCCAACGCGGCCTTCGGCGGGCGGACCGTGAACGCGCTCGCCGGCAATCGCTTCTCGACCGCGAGCCAGCTGCTGCTGACCTACCTTTACGAGCACTACGGCTCGCAGCCCGAGCGCGGGCTCTTCTTCGCCTCCAACAACCTGGCCGTGCCGGCGGCGGCCTTCCGCGCGCTGGGAGGCTTCGACCCGGCCTATCCGCGCGCGGCGGCCGAAGACCGCGACTTCTGCGACCGCTGGAGCGCGCGCGGCCTCGAGCTGGCCTACGCGCCCGAGGCGCTCGTGCGGCACGCGCACGCGCTCACGCTGGCGGGCTACGCGCGTCAGCACTTCGAGTACGGCCGCGGAGCCGCGCGCTTCCAATCCGGCCGGGCGGCGCGCGGGCGCGGGTCCCTGCGTGTGGAGCCGCCGAGCTTCTACCTGCGTCTGCTCGGGTATCCCTTCGGGCGCTCGCGCGCGCTCGAGACTCCGCTCCTGGCCGCGCTGCTGGCGCTCTCCCAGGCCGCCACGGCCGCCGGCTTCGCATGGGAGCGCGCGCGACCCGAGCGGCCGCGGCGGGAGGGCGGGTGACCACGTTGCGTGAGCATACCGGAAGGCCGATGACCGCGTGGGTGAGCATACCGGGGGGCCGATGATCGGGCGCGTGAGCGTGATCGTCCCCGCGCGCGACGCCGCGGCAACGCTGGCCGAATGCCTGGCGTCGCTTCGGGCGCAGGACTGGCCGCGGGAGGCGCTGGAGCTCGTGTGCGTGGACGACGGCTCGACCGACGCGACCCCGCGCATCGCGGGCGAGCTGGCCGACCGCGTGTTGCGGACGGCCGAAGCGCCGGCCGGGCCGGCCGCCGCGCGGAACGCGGGTGCCGCGGCGGCGGTCGGGGACGTGCTGGTCTTCCTCGACGCCGACGTCGTGGCGCCGCCCGGGATGGTGCGCGCGCTCGCCGGGGCGCTCTTCGAGGACCCGGGGCTGGCGGCCGCCTTCGGTTCCTACGACGCCGCGCCCCGTCACGAGGGGCTCGTCTCGACCTACCGCAATCTGCTCCACCACTACGTGCACCAGACCAGCCGATCCGAGGCCGAGACCTTCTGGGCCGGATGCGGGGCGATCCGCCGGTCGGCGTTCCAGCGTCTGGGAGGCTTCGACGGCCGGCGCTACCCGCGGCCGAGCATCGAGGACATCGAGCTGGGGCGCCGCATGCGCGCGGCCGGGATGCGCATCCGGCTCCTCCCCCACGTGCAGGTGACGCACCTCAAGCGCTGGACGCTTGCCGACGTGGTGCGCACGGACGTGCAGGCGCGCGGGGTCCCGTGGGCGCGCCTCCTGCTCGACGACCTGCACTTGGCCCCGGGTGGAGCGCGCGAGGTGGGGGACCTCAACCTGCGTCCGGCGGCGCTGGCGAGCGCGCCCCTCGCCTGGGCCAGCCTGCTGCTCCTGCCGGCGGCGCTCATTCGGCCGAAGCTGGCGGCGGTCTCCGGCGGGTTGGCCGCCGTGGTGGCCGCGTTGAACGCTCCGCTCACGGCCTTCTTCTGGCGCGCCCGGGGGCCGGGCTTCGCCGCGGCCACCCTGCCGCTCCAGCTGCTCTACCACCTGTGCAACGGCGTGTCGGTGGCCCTCGCGCTGGCCGAGCGTCTGCGGAGCGGAAGACGAGGGCGTCGGGACGCGTAGGAGAGGAGCCCGGGAAGGGTTAGGGCCGGTTGTCGAACGCACGGAAAAGCATAGATTTGCGTGCCCGTCTCACGGGTCACGGAGTCCCGACCCAACCTCCAACCGGACAGCATGGCCAGCCAGACCCCCGAGTACGACCTCGCCGTGATCGGCACCGGCCCGGGCGGATACATCGCTGCGATCCGCGCCGCGCAACTGGGCATGAAGGTAGCCACCGTGGAGGACGATCGTCCCGGCGGCATCTGTCTGAACTGGGGCTGCATCCCCTCCAAGGCCATCCTGAACTCCGCCGAGCTCTACGCCACGGCCCGCCACGGCGAAACCTACGGCCTCCTGTTCGACAACCTGCGCTACGACTACGACCGCGTCATCGCTCAGAGCCGGAGCGCCTCGGACCGGCTCAGCAAGGGCGTCACGTTCCTCTTCAAGAAGAACAAGATCGACCACTATCCCGGCCGCGGCAGCCTGACCGGCGCCCACGAGGTGCGGGTCGAGGGTCCCGGAGCGGTCACGCTGCGCGCCCGCCAGGTCCTGGTCGCCGTCGGCACGACGGAAGTGGTCTTCCCCGGTGTGGAGGTGGACGCCCCCGGCGCCGCGCCCGCGCGCGTGCTGACCAGCCGGCAGGCGCTCGAGCACCGGCACGTGCCGGAGTCGCTCGTGATCGTCGGCGGTGGCGCGGTGGGGATGGAGTTCGCCTACGTCTACCACTCGTTCGGCAGCCGGGTGACGGTCGTCGAGATGCTGGAGCACGTGCTGCCCTTCGTGGACGAGGAGTGCTCGATCGAGCTCGAGAAGATCTTCCGCAAGCGCGGCATGGAGATCCTCACCTCCTCGACGTTCGCCGGGCAGGAGCGCACCGCCGCCGGCGTGCGCGTCACGATCGAGACGCCGCAGGGCAAGCAGACGCGCGAGGCCGAGACGCTGTTCCTGGCGGTCGGCCGCCGCCCGCTGACGCAGGGCATGGGTCTGGAGAAGGTGGGCGTCAAGTTGGACAAGCGCGGGTTCATCCCGGTGGACCGCTCGTTCCGCACGAACGTGGACTGGGTCTACGCCATCGGCGACGTGATCGGCGGCCAGATGCTGGCGCACACCGCGTCCGAGGAGGGGATCTGCGCCGTGGAGATGATGGCCGGCGTGCGGAGCCGGCCGGTGGACTACCTCAAGATCCCCTCGTGCGTCTACTGTCAGCCCGAGGTGGCCTCGGTGGGCCTCACCGAGAAGCAGGCGCGCGAAGCGGGATACGACGTGGCGATCGGCAGGTTCCCGTTCTCGGCCGCCGGCAAGGCGGTGGCGGTCGGACACACCGAGGGCTTCGTGAAGCTCATCGCCGAGAAGCAGTACGGCGAGATCGTCGGCTGCCACATCATCGGCAAGGGTGCGACGGACATGATCGCCGAGCTCGGCCTGGCGCGCACCCTGGAAGCCACGACCAGCGAGGTGGGCGGCACGGTGCACGCCCATCCCACGCTCTCCGAGGCCGTCATGGAGGCGGCGCACGCGGCCGAGGGCCACGCGCTGAACATCTGAGAACGCGGCGGATCGGGCGGGCGGCGAACACCAACCTCTGATCGAGCGAGAGATGGCAGAGACCGACAAGGCGGCAGGCAAGGGCGCGGGCGGAACGCCTGCGGAGCCCGGCCGTGGACCCGCGGCCGGGAAGCCGAAGTCGGCGGCGGGTGACGCGGGTCCCTCGCTGCACGAGGTCGAGATCGGGGGCGACCCGCTGGTCGTCTCGATCCCCACCACGCCGGGATCCGCGGTGGGCCCCTCGGCGTCGGCCGCGGGTGACGGCGGCTGGAGCGCCGTCTACGCGGGGCACGGCGCGGGTGTGGCCGTCGAGGAAGGCGCCCTCGACGAGGTCGCCGAAGCGCCCGGCCCGCGCGAGGCCATGGACCCCGCCTGGCCGCGCGAGATCCAGCTCTACTACTGGATGAAACTCTCGCGCGCCTTCGAGGATCGCTGCGGGAAGCTCTATCGCCAGGGCGAGATCAAGGGCGGCCTCTACTCCGGCATCGGCCAGGAAGCCACCACGGTCGGCGTCGGCTGGCCGCTCGAGGACGGCGACTTCGTGTCGCCGCTGCACCGCGACATCGGGCTGTTCCTGATGCGGGGCGCCGACCCGCGGCGCCTGCTGGCGCAGATCATGGGCCGCGCGACCGGATACTCGCGCGGCCACGACTCCTGGACCCACGCCGGAGACCTCTCGCGCGGGATCTTCGGCGCGGTGAGCCACCTGGCCGACACCCTGCCCGTGATCGCGGGCGCCGCCCTCGCCTTCCGGCAGCGAGGTCAGGACCGCATCGCGGTCGGAACCTTCGGGGAGGGGACCAGTAGCCGCGGCGACTTCCACGAGGCGGCCAACTTCGTGGGGATCCACAAGCTGGGCTGCATCTTCGTCTGCGTGAACAACCAGTGGGCGTACTCGACGCCGCCCGCACTCTCCTATCCGGTGGATCACGTCGCCGACCGGGCGCCGGGCTACGGAATGTTCGGCGAGGTGGTGGACGGCAACGATCTGGGCGAGGTCCTCAAGGCCATGGAGCGCGCCGTGCGGCGAGCCCGCAGCGGCGAGGGCCCGAGCCTGATCGAGTGCGTCACCTTCCGCCTGCGCGGCCACTCTGAGCACGACCAGGCCGACTACGTGGACAAAGAGGAGATGCTGCGCTGGAAGGCCAAGGATCCGGTCGAGCGCTGGGAGCGCTTCCTGGAGCTCAAGGGGCACGACCTGCAGGCGGTGCGGTCGCAAGTCGAAGCACCGATCGAGGCCATCATGCGCAACGCCGTCGCCTTCGCCAAGCGCAGCCCCTTCGCGCCCGGCGAAGCGGCGGTCGAGGATCTGTACGCGAGCCCGATCGGCGAGGCCGACCCGCGCTCGCCCTGGATGAATCAGCGAGGGCGTGAGAAGCAGGGTGAGGGACGCGCCGGGCGCGAGAACCCCTGAGGCACGGAACGAGATGGCCGAGATCACCTACCTGCAAGCGATCCACGACGCCCTCCGCGAGGAGATGCTCCGCGACGAGAGCGTCTTCTGCCTGGGCGAGGACATCGCCACCCTGGGCGGAGCCTTCAAGGTCACCGCCGGCCTGCTGGACGAGTTCGGCCCGCTGCGCGTCATCGACACGCCGATCGCCGAGTCGCTGATCGTGGGCGCCTCGGTGGGAGCCGCGTTGCAGGGCATGCGCCCGGTGGCCGAGATGCAGTTCATGGACTTCATCTCCTGTGGCTTCGACCAGCTCGTGAACATGACCGCCACGCTGCGCTACCGGCACGGAGGGCAGGAGGGGGCCAGGGTTCCGATCGTCGTGCGCGGTCCCTCGGGGTCGGGCGTGACCGGCGCCCTGTTCCACTCGCAGAACCCCGAGGCCTGGTTCTACCGGGTGCCGGGGCTCAAGATCGTCTGCCCGGCCACGGTCTACGACGCCAAGGGCCTGCTCAAGGCGGCCATCCGCGACGACGACCCGGTGCTCTACTTCGAGCACAAGCGCTTCTACCGGAGCCTCAAGGAAGAGCTGCCCGAGGCCGACGTGGTGGTCCCGATCGGAAAGGCAGCGCTCCGGCGCGAAGGAAGGGACCTGACGATGATCACCTACGGCGGCACCGTGCATCAGTGCGTGGAGGCCGCGCAGCGGCTGGAGGCCGAGGACGGTGTGCTGGCCGAGGTGCTGGACCTGCGCACGGTGTACCCGATGGACATGGACGCCGTGCTGGCTTCCGTGCGCAAGTGCGGCAAGGTGATGGTCGTGCACGAGGATCGGCTGCGCGGCGGCATCGGCGGCGAGATCGTGGCCCGGATCGCCGAGCACGCCTTCGACGCCCTGGACGGCCCCATCGTCCGGGTCGGGATGCTGGACACGCACAACGCGTTCGCGACCCCGATGGAGCAGTTCATCCTGCCCAACACGGAGCGCATCCTGGCGCGCGCCAGGGAGTTGGCCGCGTATTAGAGCCGCGGCGGGCTCGCCCCCCGGGACGAAAAGGCAACCATCGCCCCGGGAGCCGACCCGCCGCGGCTCCAGACCCAGACGGCGAAGCCGCGCGAAGGAACGTCTGCAGGAGTCACGGATACGATGAGCGTGAACGTGACCATGCCCCAGCTGGGGGAGAGCGTCGTCGAGGGCACGATCGCCAGGTGGCTCGTGTCCGAGGGCGACGCCGTGCGGGAGGACCAGGCCCTCGTCGAGGTCACGACCGACAAGATCGACACCGAGATCCCCTCGCCGGCCAACGGCGTGATCGGCCGGATCGCGGCGCGCGAAGGGGAGACGGTGAAGGTGGGGACCGTGATCTGCACGATCGAGCCCGCGGCCGCGGCAGCGCGCGCCGGAGGCCAGAGACCCGTCTCCGTCCCGACCGCGACGGCAGCGCCCCCCGCGCGCGCGCCGGCACCCCCACCCGCCGCCGTGAGACCCGAGCCGGCTCCCGCTCCCGCCGCGGCGCCCGCCGAGCGCGCGCCGGCACCCGCGAGAGAGCGAGCCGCCGAGGCGCCCGCGACCGTCCCCGCACCCGAGGCGCGCCCCGCGGCCCTCGCCGAACGGTCGGCGCTCGAGCGCCAGGGCGTGGCCCTCGACGAGGAGCGCCTGCGCCAGGCGCGCGAGCGCCGCCGCGCCTCGGGCCCGAGCGTCCGCGCCGACGGCGACGGCAACGGCGGCGCGCCCGGCTCCGCGCGGGTCACGCCCGTCGTCCGGCGGATGGCGGCCGAGCACGCGCTCGACCTCTCACGCGTCCGGGGCACGGGGGTGGGCGGACGCATCACGAAACAGGACATCCTGGAGCATCTGCGGGCGGCCGGCGCGAAGGCGCCCGCCGCCGAGTCGGGCTACGGCAACCTCCTCGGGGTCGAGGGGCCGGCCGCGGCCCGGCCGCCCGCCCGCAAGCCAGCGGCGGCGTCGCTGCGCGAGGCAGGGCCGCGGCCCGTCGCGCCGCGCGCCGCGTCGAGCGGTCCGGAGCTTCGCGAGTACGCGCCGCCCGTCGTCGCCCCCGGGGAAGGGGATCGCGTCGAGCCCTTCTCGAAGCGCCGCAAGATCATCGCCGAGCACATGGTCTACTCGAAGGCCACCTCGCCCCACGTCTACACCATGGCCGAGATCGACATGTCGCGCGTGGCGGCGCTGCGCGACGCGAACAAGCGGGGCTTCCAGGCCAGCGAGGGGGTGAGCCTCACCTACCTGCACTTCGTGATCGCCGCCGCTTGTCGGGCCTTGCGCGACGTCCCGCGGCTGAACGCGGTGGTGAGCGACGACGCCCTGATCCTGCGTCGCGACGTGAACATCGGCATCGCCGTGGAGACCGAGCAGGGGTTGGTCGTGCCCGTCGTGCGGAACGCGGATCGCCTTTCGCTGCGGGGACTCGCCCACGCCGTCGAGGACGTGGCGGCCCGCGCGCGCGATCGCAAGCTGCGGCTCGAGGACCTGCAGGGCGGGACCTTCACGATCTCGAACCCCGGCCGCGAGGGGAACCTGGTCGGCTTCGCGGTCATCAATCAGCCGCAGCTCGGCATCCTGCGCATGGGCGAGATCAAGAAACGGCCGGTGGTGATCGAGGTGGACGGGGCGGATGCGATCGTGATCCGGCCGATCATGCTGATGTCGCTTTCCTACGACCACCGCGTGATCGACGGCGTGACCGGGAACTCCTTCCTGTACCGCGTGAAGGAGCACCTGGAGCGCGCCGACTTCGAGCTCTAGCGCGCGGCGCCGCGCGCCTCTTGCCCGCTCTCCCGGCTTGAAGGCCGCCTACATCACCGCTCAGGGAGGCCCCGACGTCCTGCGCGTCGGGACGCTGCCCGATCCGCATCCCGGCGCGGGTGAGGTGCGCATCGCCGTGCAGGCGGCCGCCCTCAACCACCTGGACCTCTGGGTGCGCGAGGGGATCCCCGGAGTCGAGGTGCGCTTCCCGCGGATCCTGGGCGCCGACGCGGTGGGCGCGCTCGAGGCCCTGGGACCGGGGGCGGGGAAGGCCCTGCGCCGTCAGCCGGCTCCGACGGGATCCGGGCGACCGCTCGCCGAGGGAGACCGCGTCGTCTTGAACCCCGGGCTCTCCTGCGGGGCCTGCGAGTTCTGCACCCGCGGAGATTCGAGCCTCTGCATCCGCTACCGCCTGCTCGGCGAGCATGTGGACGGCACGCTGGCCGAGTACGTCGTCGTGCCGGCCGCGAACGTCTATCCCGCCCCCGAACGCCTCACGCTCGAGCAGTGCGCGGCGTTCCCGCTCGTCTACCTCACGGCCTGGCGCATGGTACGCGTGCGGGGCCGGCTGGCCCCGGGCGAGACCGTGCTCGTGCACGGCGTGGGCGGCGGGGTGGCCAGCGCCGCGCTCCTGATCGCGGTGGCGGCCGGGGGGCGGGTGATGGCCACCTCCTCCTCGGACGCCAAGCTGGCCCGCGCGCACGAGCTCGGCGCCGAGCGCACCGTGAACTACGCGCGCGAGGACGTGCTGGCCGCGGTCCGCGACTGGACCGCCCGGCGCGGCGTGGACCTGGTGATCGACAGCGTGGGCGGCACGACGTGGTCGCTCTCGCTGGACGCGGCGGTGCGCGGAGGACGCATCGTCACCTGCGGCGCCACGGCCGACAGCGACCCGCCCGCCCGCATCAACCGCATCTTCTGGAAGCAGGTGGACGTGCTGGGCTCGACGATGGGGAACCGCGATGACTTCCGGGCCGTGCTCGAGTGCCTTGCGGCCGGCGAGCTCACTCCCGTCGTGGACAGCGTGTTCCCGCTGGATCGGACGGCCGAGGCGCTGGCCCGCCTGGAATCGGGCGCGCAGTTCGGGAAGGTCGTCGTCGAAGTGGCAGCTACGGTCGAGGACCGCCGGGCCGCGAGCGCCGCCGGCCGCGGAGCGGAGGCCCCTGAGGTCGAGTCGTGATCCACCCACCCTTCGCCCTGGCGCGCCGGTTCGTGGCGGGGGAGGCGCTCCCCGACGCCATCGAGGTGGCGCGGCGGCTGAACGGGCGCGGACTCCTCGCCACGCTGGACATCCTGGGGGAGAACATCGCCGACCGGACGGGCGTGCGGGCGGCCCGCGACGCCTACGTGAGGCTGCTCGACGAGATCGCGCTGAGCGGTGTCGACTCCAACATCTCGATCAAGCTCACGATGCTGGGCCTGGACGTGAGCCGCGAATTCTGCGAGGAGAACCTGCGCGCCGTGCTCGCCGCCGCCCGCGAGCGGATGAACTTCGTGCGGATCGACATGGAGGGCTCGCGCTACACGGCGGCGACGCTCGAGCTCTTCGGCGACATGCGCGGCGAGTTCGCCGATCACGTGGGACCGGTGATCCAGAGCTATCTCTACCGCAGCCGGCCGGACGTGGAGGAGCTGGTGCGCCTGCGAGCGCGGGTGCGGCTCGTCAAAGGGGCGTACAAGGAGCCCGAGTCGGTGGCCTTCCCGCACCGGGAGGATGTGAACCGGAGCTTCGACGAGCTGGCCGAGCGTCTGCTCGCGGGCGGGCGCTATCCGGCGATCGCGACGCACGACGACGCTCGCATCGCGCACGCGGTGGAGGCGGCGGAGCGGTTGGGGGTGCCACCGACCGGCTACGAGCTCCAGATGCTGTACGGGATCCGCCCCCGCTTTCAGGAAGAGCTGGCCCGCCGGGGGCATCGGGTGCGCGTCTACGTGCCCTACGGGGCGGAGTGGTTTCCGTACTTTTACCGCCGCCTGCGCGAGCGGAAGGAGAACGTGCTGTTCGTGCTCAAGAACCTGCTGCGCGGCTAACGCCGGAAGCGGGCTCGCGATCGAGAGTGGCCGGGGGAGGGGTCTCGACGTAGTATGAGACGTTGTATGAAAGGATCGGCGGATCCATGATAAGTAAGGTAGTGTGATATGGCTCAAGTCATATTCTGGGACGTGGATACACCGATTGACTTCATGTTGTTTGGCAAGGCAATTGAGGTCGTGCTGGTGACCGACGCGACGCGGGCCATCGATGCGGCGCGTGGTGAGACCCTCGTCGAGGAGTGGCGGGGGCGCGGAGTGCGGGCGGTGACGACCGCCGACGTGCTCGCCGGAGCGGCGTCGACGGCTCGGGAGGCGATGGCCTAGCCGGTCGGGGTCCGGCGAACGCGCGCGATCCAGGGACGCCCCGCTCGGAAAGCGAGTGCCGCGATCGCCACCTTGACGACGTCGCCCACCAGGAAGGGAGCCACGCCCATCGCGAACGCGCGTCCGAGCGGCAGCCGCAGCACGACCGCCAGCTGCAGCATGCCCCACAGGAGGATGACACCGCTCGCCGCCAGCATCACGAGGGACGCGCGGGCCGCACCCGATCCGGGCGGAAGCGCGCGGCCCACGAGCGGGGGCACGAGCGCGAAGCCCAGCAGGTAGCCGCCGGTCGCCCCGAGCAGCGGCGCCAGGCCCGCTTCGTCGCCGCTGAAGATCCAGGGCAACCCGAGAGCCCCCGCCAGCAGGTAGAGTCCCATCGAGAACGTCCCCCAGCGCGCGCCCAGCGCCGCTCCGGAGAGCAGCACGACGGCCGTCTGCCCCGTGATCGGCACGGGCGTGAAGGGGAGCGGGATTCGAATCTGCGCCGCCGCGGCGGTGGCGGCGGCGAAGCCGACCGCGAGGACCAGGCGCAAAACGGTCGCGCGCGACGTGACGGCGGGGTGGACGGTGAGGGTGCGCGTGGCCATGAAGGGGCAATAGTAACGTGGCGCGGACGTACGTCCAGTCGGCCTTGTCGGCGGCAGGCGGGCGTCTCGCCCGCTCGCCATGAAACCCAATGGCTCGCCAGGCGAGCGCCCGCCTGCGCTCCCGCGGCGAGCCGGCGATCCCTGCGCTCCCTCAGGAGAGCCGGGGAAGGAAAGGCTGGAGGACTTCGGGGAGGGAGCTCGAGATCCGCGAGCGGCTCACGACGAGCGTGCAGCCGGCCTGTCGAGCGGCGTCGCGCAGCTCCCGGTCCGCGTGCGGCGCGAAGCCGACCACTGGAACGCGGGCCAGGTCGGCACGCGCGCGGATCGCGCGCAGCATGGTCAGCGGATGGAGTTCGACGTCGGCCAGGTCCAGGATCACGACGGCGGGCGGCTCGGGCATCGTCTCGACCGCGGCGGCGTCGGAGCCGGCCAGCCGGCAGGCCATTCCGAGGTGCCGCAGCCCGGACTCCAGCTTCACGCGGAACAGGAGATCGCGCACGATCAAGAGCGCGCCCGGGCCGTGGCGCGTGGGGTCCCGGGCCGGCGTCGACTCCGCCATCGGTTTTCCTTCTCGAGGGTAGACATGCCCCATTCGCCAGACGCAGCCGAGAAGCCCCGCGCCGCCCCCCCCGCGTCCCCAGCCGCAACGGGATTCTTCGCCGGCCCCGTTCCACGCGTGATCGCGCACCGCGGGGCCAGCGGGACCGTGCCGGAGAATACGCTCGAGGCCTTCCAGGTCGCGGCACTCGCCGGGGCGGAGATGATGGAGCTCGACCTCCACCTCTCGTCCGACGGCGTGCCCGTCGTGATCCACGACCCCACGCTGGACCGAACCACCGGCGCGCGTGGGCGCGTGGCGCGGCGCACGGCCGCCGAGCTCGCGGCGCTGGACGCCGGCTATCGCTTCTCACTCGAGGGTCGCCGTCGATTTCCCTATCGAGGCCGAGGGCTGGGCATCCCCGCGCTCGAGGACGTGCTCGCCGCCTTGCCGGAAGCGCGCTTCACGCTCGAGGCCAAGACACCCGACCCCGCGCTCGACGTTCCCCTGGCGCGCGTGCTCGAGCGAAGCCGCGCGGGCGACCGCGTGCTGCTGGCCGCCATAGAAGGGGACGTCGTGCGGCGTCTGCGCCGGAGCTTTCCCGGCCTTCCCACCAATTTCGGTCGCGACGAGGTGGAGGACTTCCTGCGTCAGGGCACGGTGCCGCGGGGCGCGGGTGCCTTCCAGGTCCCGCCGCGCCACGGGATCCGACCGCTCGTGACCCGCGACTTCGTCGCCGCCGCGCACGGCGCGGGGCTCGAGGTCCACGTCTGGACGGTGAACGCGTCCGACGGCATGCGCCGGCTGCTGGACCTGGGCGTGGACGGCATCATCACCGACTTCCCGGAGCGACTGCTGGCGGTCTATCGCGAACGGGGCCTGCGGTGACGGCGGCCGGGCCGATCAGCTCGCGCACGGAGACGCCGCGCAGGCCGCGCGCCTCCATCTGCGTCAGGATCACGGGCAAGGCCTCGAGCGTGCGCTCGCGCGGCCGCCCGCGGCTGCTCCCGTCGTGCAGGATGAGGATCCGCCCCGGCGCGAGGCGGGCGACCGTGCGCTCGATGATGGTCTCCGCATCCGGCGCGCGCGGGTCCGCCGGATAGATCGTCCCCAGCACGGCCCGGTAGCCTTCCTCGGCGACGCGCCTCAGGATGGCCGGCGTGGCCCAGCCCATGGGTGGGCGGAAATGGGTCGGTCGGGCGCCTGCGAGCCCGGTCAGGATCCACTCCGTGCGCCGCACTTCCTCGAGCAGCCGCCGGCGCGAGACCAGCGGCAGGAGCGGGTGGCTGTAGGTATGGTTCGCGATCTCGTGCCCGGCGGCAGCCGCCTCGGCCACGATCGTGGGGTGGCGCTCGGCGTTTCTGCCTATGCAGAAGAACGTCGCCGTGTGCCCGCCGCGGGCCAGCAGCTCGAGCACGCGCGGCGTGCGCGAGGGGTCGGGTCCGTCGTCGAACGTGAGGGCCAGTCGGCGGGCCGCGGTCGGCACCTCGCAGAGGAAGCTGCGGTCCAGCCAGCCTAGGATTCGCGGGGGGAGCGCGTGGAGGCTCATGGCTACCAGGCCGCCCGCTCGCGGCTTGCAGCCTCGATCAGATCCCGCGCCTCGCCGGCAAGCGCGGCGCGCTCGCTCCGGAGCCGCGCCAGCCACGCGCGGCCCGAGCGTCCGAGAAACGCGAGGCGCATCCCACCCCAGGTTGCCGACCAGTGCGGAAGCCAGCGCAGGGCAAGCAGCCCGGCCACGGTGATCCCGCCCAGGTAGAGCGCGCAGCCGCGTGGACCCCACAAGCGCCACGCTGCCGCTCCCTGGAGCGCGTAGGAGAGCCCGAACAGCGCCGCTCCCGCGCAGAACTTCACGGTCGCCTCCTTGGTCGGGTCGGGCCGCAGCCGGCTCACGACCCAGTCGGTGAGTCGGTAGGGCGCGACGTGCGCGGCCGCGCCCGCCAGAGCCAGCGGCAGCGTGGCCAGCGCGGGCGGGCTGGGCGGCGCCGGCAGGGGTGCGTCCCGGGCGAGCACGGCATCGCTGATCCCGAGCCGGCGGCGACGGCGCGTGTGCGCCTCCAACCGCCGGGCGTAGTCCGCGTAGGCGGATGGCCGCTCGCGCGCCGCCCAGGCCAGCGCCTGCGCGACCGCGCGCGCCTCCGTGTGCGCAGCCACCAGCGGATCGGGAACGACTCCGCGGGCGCGCAGAAGTCGCAGCGTGCTGCGCACGAGAGGCAGCGCCTCCGGCTGAGGCAGCTCGAGCGCGAGGTCTCCGAGCCGCCGCTGGAGCTCGGCCGTGAGGTCCTGGACCGCCCGCACGGGGTCGGCGCGGTAGGCGGCGCCGTGGGCCTGCACGGCCAGCGGCGGCCCGATCAGCACCACCACGTCGCTGCGGAAGCGTCCCGGCGCTTCAAAGTTCAGGCCCACGGGGACCAACCGCACTCCCAACCCGAAGTCGGCGGCGGCCTCGGCCTCGAGAGCGATGCGCGCCGTCCCCGTCCGCAGACGGCGCACGCGCTCGTCGCGATGACTCGTCCCCTCTGGAAAGATGCCGATCGCGCGTCCCGCCGCGAGTGCCGCCGTACAGGCCGCGAACATCCGGCTGTTGTCCACCGGGCCCGGAAAGTCCTCGGGCCGGTAGACGGGGATCACGCCGCAGCGCCGCAGGAGCCAGCCCACGAGCGGTCGGCGCAAGAGGCCGCTGTGCGCGACGTAGTCGAGCCGTCGCGGGACGCAGGCCGAGAGCACCAGCGCGTCCGTGATCGAGTTCGGGTGTGTGGCGGCGAAGATCGCCGGCCCGCGCGGCGGGACGTGCTCGAGCGTGTGGACGGCGACGCGGCGGTAGAAGAACCCCACCCCGGCGCGCACGAGAAGGCGCCCCGCGCGGTAGGGCCAGGACCCGCGGGCATTGGAGCGCGCGTCCGCGGCGACGGGGCTGGAAGGGGCCATCGGGCGTCGGAGGCGAAGTTGACAGCCCCTCGGGAGGGGCGCAAGCTTTGCGCGATTCCTTCCTCACGTTCACGCCCCTCGTGCGCATGGCGATTCGCTACCTGGACGGCCGCCGTCTCCACCGCGCGGTCGTGGCGGGCTCGCACTGGGTCCGTCGCATGCAGGAGTCGCTGAATCGCATCAACGTCTTTCCCGTCTCCGACAGCGACACCGGCACGAACATGACCGCCACCCTGGCCGGCGCCGCATCCACGGTGCCGGGCGGCGAGGCGCGCGACGTGAGCGCCGCCAGCCGGCGCATCGCGGACTCCACGCTGCTCGGAGCGCGGGGCAATTCGGGCGCCATCCTCGCGCAGTTCTTCCAGGGGCTGGCCGAAGGCCTGGAGGGCTGCGGGCGGGTGACGCTCTCTCGCTTCGCCAGCGCCGCGCTCCGCGGGGCCGACGCAGCCCGGAGCGCGCTGGGACGCCCGCAGGAGGGAACGATCCTGACGGTCATGTCCGACTGGGCGCGCCAGCTCGAGGTCGCCGCGCGCCGCACGGCCGACTTCGCCGACGCGTTCGGCGAAGCCCTCGGGGAGGCCCGGCGTTCCCTGGCGCGGACTCCCCAGCAGTTGCGCGTGCTCGCCCGCGCGGGCGTGGTGGACGCGGGCGCCCAGGGATTCGTGCATCTGCTGGAGGGTGTCCAGGCCTTTCTCGAGACTCGCCGGGCCCGCTGGCGCGAGCTCGTCGCCGAGACGGCGGCGGCGAGCGCGACCGAGGTGCAGGCCCACGAATCCTCCATGCTGTTCCAGTATTGCACGGAGTGCCTGCTCGAGGGCGAGGGCCTGGACCGGGGGCGCCTGCGCGACGAGCTGGGCGGCCTCGGCGACTCGCTCGTGATCGCCGGCTCGGGAAGCCGGCTGCGTGTGCACGTCCACACGAACGACCCCGAGGCCGTGTTCGGCGTGGCCGCGCGCCAGGGCCGGGTGGCGAGCCGCAAGGCCGACGACATGCGCGCGCAGCACCATCGCGCGTGGGGGCTGGACGGAGCCAAGCGACCGATCGCCGTCGTCAGCGACTCGGCGTGCGATCTGCCGGACGAGGTCCTGCAGCTCCATGGCATCCACATCGTGCCGCTCCGCGTCCAGTTCGGCAGCGAGAGCTTCCTCGACGGTCGCACGCTCACCGCCACCGAGTTCTACGCTCGGCTGGCCTCCTCTCCATTCCATCCCACCACGTCGCAGCCCGCCCCGGCGGACTTCGTCAGCCTCTACGGACATCTGACGCGCAACCACGAGCACGTGCTGTCCATCCACCTCGCGGGCGCCGTGTCGGGGACGCTCCAGGCCGCCGAACGGGCGGCCCGTCAGGTAGACGCGAAGCGCATCACCGTGCTCGACAGCCACACCGCCTGCGCGGCCCAGGGGCTGGTGGTGCTGGCCGCGGCCGAGGCCGTGGCGGAGGGCCTTCCGCTCGCGGACGTGATCGAGCGCGCGCGCCGGGCGGCGTCCGAGGCGCGCCTCTTCGTGGGCGTGCCGACGCTGGAGTTCCTGGTGCGTGGGGGGCGGGTGAGCCGCGGGCGCGGCGCCGTGGCCCGGCTCCTGGGCCTCCAGCCGATCCTCACGCTGGACGCCGAAGGCCGGCCGACGGTCGCCGGCCGCGTGCGTGGGCGGCGGGCTCGGCTCCGCCGCCTCCTCGAGCTGACCGTCGCGGCCGCGGGCCGCCACGACCGGCCGCGCTTCGCCGTCGCGCATGCCGACGCGATCGAGGCGGCCCGGGAGCTCGAGGCCGGCCTCCGTGAGCGCTTCCCCGGCGCCGAGGTGCTGGTCCAGGAAGTGGGTCCGGTGCTTGGAACCCACGGCGGCCCGGGGGCCACCGCGGTGGCCGTGGGCGGAGCTCTGGCTCCCGCGAGCGCGCCGGCGGAGGCGGCGTGACGAGCGTCCAGGTCGCGCCACCCTCGCCGCACCCGCTCGGCCCGCCGCGCATTCTCACCGATCCGCCGGGACCGCGATCGCGCGCTCTGGCGGCCCGTCTCGCGGCGAGCGAGGCTCCGGGAGTGGCGGGGTTCGAGGGAACGCTGCCGCCCGTGGTGTGGGAGGCGGCAGCGGGAGCGCGCGTGCGCGACGTGGACGGCAACGTCTACGTGGACCTGACGGCCGGCTTCGCCGTCGCCTCGGTCGGGCACGCGCACCCGCGGGTCGTGGCCGCCGTCAAGAGCCAGGCGGAGCGGCTGCTGCACGGGATGGGCGACGTCTTTCCCCACGACGTGCGGGCGGAGCTGGCCGCGCGGCTGGCGGCGCAGGCTCCCTTCGACGACGCACGCGTCTACTTCGCGACCTCCGGCTCGGAGGCCGTGGAGATCGCTCTCAAGACCGCCCACCTGGCGACCGGCCGGCCGGGGGTGGCGGCGTTCACCGGCGGCTACCACGGCCTGACCTACGGCGCGCTGCGCGCCACCGCGCGGGCGGAGTTCCGCGCACCCTTCGAGGCCGCGCTCGCGCCGCCCACGCTCAGGCTGCCGTTCCCCGATCCCGACCACCCTCCGATCCCCGCCTCGCCGGCGTCGCTGGCCGAAGGATGTCTCGCCGAATGCAGGGCCCGCCTTCGCGTGGCCGGGGCGCGCGGCGCCCTGCCGGGCGCGCTCATCGTCGAGCCGGTGCTCGGAAGGGAGGGCGTGGTGGTCCCGCCGGCGGGCTGGCTGCGCGAGCTCGCGGGGCTCTGCCGCGAGCTGGGCGTGCTGCTCGTGGCGGACGAGGTCTTCACCGGCTTCGGTCGCACCGGCCTGCGCTTCGCCGTGGAGGCCGACGCCGTCGAGCCCGACGTGCTCGTCGTCGGCAAGGCCCTGGCGGGCGGGCTCCCGATCGGTGCGGCGCTGGCGCGCGCCGAGATCTTCGAGGTCTGGCGCCGTGACGGGGAAGCGCTCCACACGAGCACGTTTCTGGCCAACCCGCTGGCCTGCGCGGCGGGCATCGCGGCCCTCGATGTGATCGAGGACGAGCGGCTCGTCGAGCGCGCGGCCGCCTGGGGTCGGCGGCGACGCGAGGAGCTGGCGGCACTCGCCGGCACGCGGCGAGCGGTCGGCCACGCGCGCGGCGTGGGCGCGATGTGGGCCCTGGAGCTGCTCGACCCATCCGGGGCGCCCGCGCCCGCCGCCACCCGGGAGGTGATGCGCGGCTGCCGCGGCCGCGGCGTCCTGGTCCTGGCCGGCGGTCCTTCGGGCAACGTGCTCCAGATCACGCCTCCACTCGTGATCGAGGAGGACGACTGGGCCTTCGCGCTCGAGGCGCTGAGCGGCGCACTGGCCGACACCGAGTGAGCCGCGTTCGAGCAACCCGGCCCCGTTCCGCACTATATTGCTCGGCGTCCGGAGTCCTTTGTTGGTCAAGTCGGCCGTGACGGCGACGACCGGGTACCCGCCCAGGAGCTCCGCGAAGTGAGCGACGACCGACGTCTGCCGTGGATCGCGCTCGCCATCCTGCTCGCGGCGGTGGCCATCTCGTTCTGGGTCACCGAGCGGCTCGCCTTCCTGAACTTCTTCTACTTGCCCGTCCTGCTCGTCGCCTACTGGAGCAACCGCACGACGGCTACGCTCGTGGCGGTCCTCTCCGCGCTGATCGTGGGCTTCCTCGCCGTGCTCTTCCCCGAGCAGTTCGCGCCGGCCTCGGGTGAGAGCGGCGTGCGCCGCCTCTGGCTCAGCCTCTTCGTGTGGGCCTGCTTTCTGATCCTGGCGGGCTACGCGGGGGGAACCTTGATGGCGCGTGTGCGGGAGGCGGGGCGGGCCGAGGGACGCCAGCCCGACCGCCCGGAGCTCGTGCTCTACAACATCGGAACCCTGGCCATCGTGAAGGGGTACCTGCGGCATGACCAGGTGCTGAAGATCCTCCAGATCCAGCAGAAGAACCGCAAGCTCTTCGGTGAGATCGCGGTGGGCCTGAGGCTCCTGACGCCCGAGCAGGTGGACGAGCTCCTGCGTATCCAGCGGGACAAGCGCTCGGTCACCTCCAGCGAGATCGCCATGGCCAAGCTCGAGCTGGCGAAGGCACGCCAGCCCGAGGCGCGCCACTCCGAAGCGCCGCCCGACTCCTGACGCGCGGTCCGCGGGCGGTCCACCGTCCACCCGCGAGGCCTCGATGGTCCGGATCGCCACGTCCGCCCTGCCTTCCCTCCTGTTTCTCCCTCTCGTCCTGCTCCCGGGTTGCGCCTCGCGCCAGGTCACGCGCGTGGACCCGTCCGCCACCGTGGACTTCTCGGGCCGCTGGAACGACACCGACAGCCGGCTGGTCGCCGAGGCGATGATCGACGACGCCCTCGCTTCGCCCTGGTTGAACACGCGTAACGCGCCGCCGGCGATCATCGTGGGGCCGGTCCGCAACGACACGCTCGAGCACATCCCCACGGCGACCTTCGTGAACGACCTGCAGCGCGCGCTCGCGCTCTCGGACCGCGTCGTCGTGGTCGCGGCCGCGGACGAGCGTGGAGCCGTGCGGGCCGAGCGCGCCGATCAGCAGGAGAACGCACGACCGTCCACGCGGGCGGCCTTCGGCGCCGAGACCGGGGCCGACCTGATGCTGGGCGGCGTGGTCTCGGCCATCGAGGACAGCGAAGACGGCAATGCCGTCTACTACTATCAGGTGGACCTCACGCTCACCGACCTGGAGACGAACGAGAAGGTCTGGCTCGGACAGAAGAAGCTGAAGAAGGTCGTGGCTCGCGGCCGCTACAAGGTCTGACCCCGGCGAATCGCCCGGCCCGGGTTCCCCGATGCTTCCGACGGCGAGATCGTGCGCGTGGCCAGGGCCGCGGTCCTCGGGCCGGCGCGCGCCGCGACGAGCGGCGCTCCAGCTGCTCTGCGCGGCAACCCTCGCCGGTTGCGCCAGCGCGCCCGCGCGCGAGACTCGCGTGCGCGACGCGATCGCCGAGAGCCGCTACCGCGACGCCGCCGAGGCCGCGGCCGGGGAACGTGACGAGCTGCTGCGCCATCTGGATCGCGGGCTCGCGCTCCTCTACGCGGGGGATGCGGTCGCGGCCAACCTCCACCTCGGCCGCGCCGAGGTTCTGATCGACGACCGTTACACGCGCAGCGTCACGCGCGCCGCGCTCTCGCTGCTCCTCAACGACCGGATCCTGCCCTACCAGCCCGACCCGTGGGAGCGGCTGATGATCCCGCTCTACCGCGCCCTCTCGTACGTGACGCAGGACGCGCCCGAGGACGCCGCCGTCGAGGCGCGCCGTCTGTCCGGCCTGCTCCTCGAGCGACGTGACAGCCGCCCCGCGCGCGCGGCGGAGGAGAACGACGCCTTTCTCTACGTGATGGCGGGGGCGGTGCTCGAGTGGGCGGGACTACCCGACGACGCGGAGGTCGCCTACCGGAACGCACGCGAGGCCTACGGCGCGGCGTCCGCCCCCGCCGACTGGCTGGCGCCGGAGCCGGTCGCGGTCGCGGCGGGCGAGCCGGAGACCGTCGCCGTCGCGCCGGTCCGGTCCCAGGGCGGCGAGCTCCTCTTGCTCGTGGAGACCGGCCAGGTACCGCCCCCGGTCGAAGAGCTGCTGCTCGTCTACCTCGAGGGCGACGAGGCGGAGCGCGCCCGGGAGCATCCCGACCGGGTGGGGCAGGAGATCGCGAAACGATACCTCGAGGGTCACGCGTCCAAGCGGGAAGGGTCGCACGACTACCTGCTGCCGATCGCGCTGCGCGCGCGACCGATTCCACCCTTCCAGCCCGCGCCCGCCGTCCTCGAGGTGGACGGCGCCCGCCTTCCGCTCCCCGTTGCCTTCGACGTCTCCCGGGCGGCGGCCTTCGCGAGCCGGGACGAGCTCCCGGCGCTGCTCGCCAAGACCGCGGCGCGGGCGGTGGTCAAGGCCCTGGCCTTCAAAGAGACGACGGACCACGCGGACGACGCCGTCCGCATCCTCGCCAACGCGTTCCACCTGGCGACCGAGCGGGCCGACACGCGCGCCTGGCTCACGCTGCCGGGGGAGCTCCGCTTTGCCAGGGTGCCGCTGGCCCCCGGCCCGCACACGGTGCGCGTGCGGCTCGAGACGGCGGGGGGAGTGCCGGTGCTGGATCTGGGGACGGTTCAAGTCGAGGCGGGACGCCCGACCCTGGTGCGGGCGCGCATGCCCGAACGCGACGGTTGGCGGATGCAGGAGGCCGCGATGGCCACGCTGGACCGCGCCGCCGATTGACAAGGCCCGGGCGCGGGATCTATGCTCGGCGCATGGTCGCGACACCCTACGAACAGGTTCCTTGCACCTTCTGCGGCACCCGGATCGAGGAGCGCCGCGCGGTGGAGTACAAGGGCTGCTACTACTGCTCGCGGGATTGCCTCGAGCGGGCGCGTGCCGAGGGGCTGGCGGACGAGTGGGAATTCATGTACGACAAGAACTTCTGACCTTCCGCGGCCTCCGCTCCCTTCACGCCGTCTCGCTCTCGCCGCGCGGCTCGCTTCCTTCCGGCTCCAGGTTCAGGAACTCGATCATGTCTCGCGTCAGGATCTCCTGCGCGCGCGGATCCATGAGGTCCAGCCGGTACTCGTTGATGACCATCGTCTGGCGGCTCATGTACTCGCGCCAGCAGGCCGCGCAGACCCGGCTCTGGATCCGGCCGCCCAGCTCATCGGGATAGGGAGGGAAGGGCAGACCCTCGGCGGTGCGGCCGCAACGGGTGCAGGTGACCTGAGCCATGGGATTCTTCCGCCGGGGGACCGCGCGCCTAGGTGCCGTCCTCGGCGCGCTCGGCAAGCACGTGGAGGGTCTCGAACGAGCGCACATGCGCGGTGCGGGCTCCCTCCGGAAGGTCGATCCGAACCTGATCGCCGGTCACGCGCCCGAGCAGCGCCCGGCCGATGGGCGAGTTGATGGAGACCGTGTCGCCCTGTTCCTCCACGAACTCGGGCAGCACGAGCAGCACGGCCGTGAGCTCGCCGCCTTCGAACTCGAGAGCGACGCGGGAGCCGAGGGCGATCCGGTCACGGGGGATGTCGCGCGGGCTCAGGCGTCCGATCTCGCCCAGCCGTCGCTGCAGGTGGCTCAGCCGAGCCTTGACGAACTCCTGCCGCTCGAGCGCCGCCGTGTACTCGGCGTTCTCGCGCAGATCGCCCAGCTCGACCGCCCGCCGGATCTCCTTGGGGAGCTCGATGCGAAGCTCACGGTCGAGTGCGGTGATCTCGCTGGCGATCTTGTCCCTCCATTCGTTCAGCATTCAGCAAATATACAGGACAGCGGCGACACTCGTAAACCGGTGCCGCGCGGTGGGTCGAGATCCTGCGCAATCGTCCGATTCGCGCGAAGCCGTGATGCGGCGCCTTTCTCCATGCTTGGGGAAATCCTTGTGCGTGCGGCGTGGACAACCCGGCCCGCGCCTTGTGGACGCCGTGTGCACGGGCGCTGGAGAACGCTGCACGTGTCGCTCTCGCACCGCGCTGGGGCTCGGGCTTCGAGCCGGGGCGCATCTGACGAGCCCGAAGCTCCTGTCTTCCAACGTTGTGACAATAATGGGCTAAGTTATTGACAGGAAAAGACTTGACAGATTGAGGCTGCAGGCGGTACGATGCGCGCGAGGCCAGAAAGCGATCCGGGCCTGGCGCCCGTCGGGCCGCTTCGGCGGCATCCGGCGCGGCGCGAAAACCTCGTAAGGGGTGCCGCCGCTCTCACGAGCGTGCGGCCACTCTCCTCGCCGATCGACACTCTGGAGGACCGGGTAGCTCGCCTTCGGGTGGGTGTGCAGGAAGTCCACGAGAGGAAAACCGCGGGGCTTCGGTCCAGCGGTTTGTCGCGAGGAGGGAGGAGACCCCTCGGGAGGAAAGGAAAGCCCAGGGGAGCATCGGGTGCGTCCCGCCGGCTTCGCCGGTCGGGTCGCGCAACGGACTTCCGGAGGGAGCAAAGCCTGGAAGCCGGGCGGTCGGAGCGCGAGGCTTCGGCCTCGCGATTCCCGCCAACGGCAGGCAGGCATGGATGCCCGCAAGGGCGTTCCCGCTCTTCGGAAGGGGAATGCTCCGGAGGGATGCCCTAGGAGCGCTGTCGACTCCGTCGACAAGGCCGCGGAAGAAACGGTGCCACCGGCGGCTCGCCGCCGTGTGTGTGCCGGCACCCGGGCTAGGCAAACCCGGGGTGAGTGGGCTTTCGCGGCTGCATGCGCTGGAAGGGAACGAAACCCCATGGGAGGGCGTCCGCCCTCGCGGCGGACAGCCGACGGTCGTTCGGGCTCTGAAGACGGCCGAAGCCTACGAGAGGCAGTCGCGCTCCGGATTCGTCCGGAGCATGACGGGCCGGACGCGGGAAGACCCCAAAGCCAGGCGGAAGGGCAGAGGGGGAGCGCCAAACCAATAGCGCGCTACCGCGGCCGGTCTGAACTCTGGAAGGCAGGGTAACGTCACGGGAGCTCAGCCGCCCCTCGCGGGCGGCAGGACGCCGCCGGCCATGCTCTCCGGAGGGAGGCACAGGTCCGGGTCCTTTCAGCCTCACTCTGTTCGGCCGGAAGCGCTGCTTCCGGCCTTTTCGTTTGCTCCCTGCCCGCCCCCAGGCCACTGCGCCTCGTCCCGACGGCCTCTTTCGAGCGCCAGCCGGACGGCCTAGACTTTCCGGTATGAGCGCGCCCGAGATCTATCTCGACAACAACGCGACGACGCCGCTCGCCCCCGAGGCGCGCGCGGCGATGGAGCCGTTTCTCTCGGGCTGCTACGGCAATCCATCCAGCGTCCACCGCAAGGGGCGCGAGGCCGCGGCCGCTCTCGAGCGAGCGCGCGAGGCGATCCGCGCCGTTCTGGGCGGTGGGCCCTACGACATCGTGTTCACCTCCGGAGGCACGGAGGCGAACAACCTCGCGGTCCAGGGTGTGCACCGCGCCCGCGGCACGGGCTCCCGTCGACACTTCGTCGCCACCACGGTGGAGCACGCTTCCGTGCTCGAGGCGCTCAAACGTCTCGAGGAACTGGGCTGCGAGGTCACGCTCGTTTCGGTGGACGGAGAAGGCCGGGTGCGGCTGGACGAGCTCTGGGAGGCGCTGCGGCCCGACACGGTGCTGCTCTCCCTCATTCACGTGAACAACGAGCTCGGCACGGTCCACGATCTCGAGTCCATCGCTGCCGAGGCCAAGCGGCGCTTCCCGCGTCTGGTCGTGCATGCCGACGGCGTGCAGGCGCTGGGCAAGGTTCCCCTCGCCCTCGAGCACGTGGACCTCTTCGCCGCCAGCGGCCACAAGCTGCACGGCCCGAAGGGGATCGGGTTTCTGGCCGTGCGCCGCGGCGCCGCGCTGGCACCGATCCTCTGCGGGGGTGGCCACGAGGGCGGTCTGCGCTCGGGAACCCAGAACGTGGCGGGGGCGGTCGGTCTGGCGAGCGCGGTCGAGCTGGCCGACGCCGAGCGCGAGCCGGCGCGCGCGCGGCTCGAGGCCTTGCGGGAGCGCTTCCGCGCCTGCGTGAAGGAGCTGGACGGCCGCGTCAACTCCCCGCCCGACGGCGTTCCGCACACCACGAACGTCTCGTTCCCGGGGATCCCGGGCGAGGTCATGCTGCGAGCACTCGAGGAGCGCGGCGTCTTCGTCTCCACGGCATCGGCCTGCACGAACCGCAAGCGCGGCCGCAGCCACGTGCTGCGCGCGTTGGGCGTGCCGTCCGAGGTCTCCGAGAGCGCGATCCGCGTGAGCTTCTCCCGCTACACGACCGCCGGCGAGGTCGAGGCTGCGCTGACGGCCCTGCGCGACGTGCGGCGCGAGATCGCCGTCACGGCCCGTGGCTGACCCGCGCGAAGCGCGCGCCGGGCCGCGCACCGTCACGCTGATCCGCTACGACGAGATCGGCCTCAAGGGTCGGAACCGGCGCTTCTTCGAGGGCCGGCTGCGCGAGAACGTCGCCCGCGCCCTGGACGTGCCTCCGGGAGCGGTCGTGCGCGAGCGCGGCCGGCTCTTCGTCCATCCCCCCGAGGAAGGGGCGGAGGTGGACTCGCGCCCGCTGTCGCGGGTCTTCGGGATCCGCTCCTTCAGCCAGGCCGCGACGATCGCACCCGACCTGGAAGCCGTCACCGAGGCGGTGCTGCGGCTTGCCGACGCCGCCGCCGAACGGGCGACGGCCTCCTTCGCCATGGACTGCCGGCGCTCCACCAAGGCCTTTCCGCTCACGTCGCTCGAGCTCAACGTCCGGCTCGGCCGCGCGGTCCAGGACCGCCATCCGGGGCTGCGGGTGGATCTGGGGCGGCCGGACGTCACCCTGCACGTGGAGGTGCGCGAGGCGGCCGCCTACGTCTACGATTCCGTCACGCCGGGTCCGGGCGGGCTCCCCGTGGGATCCAGCGGTCGGGCGCTGCTCCTGCTCTCGGGGGGGATCGACAGTCCGGTGGCGGGCTGGATGGCCATGAAGCGCGGCCTCGACGTGGACAGCGTGCACTTCCACACGCCGCCCTACACGGGCCCGCAGGCGCGCGACAAGGCGGTCGCCATCGCCCGCGAGCTCGCGGCCTGGGGCGGGCGCCCGTCCCGCATCCACCTGGTCCCGGTGACCGCGCTGCAACAGGCCATCGCGCGCATCGTGCCGGAGCGACTCTGGACGCTGAGCCTGCGCCGGGCGATGGTCCGGCTGGCCGAGCGGATCGCCCGGGAGGCGGGGCAGGGCGCTCTGGTCGTGGGGGACAGCCTGGGGCAGGTGGCGTCGCAGACGCTGGAGAACATGGCCGCCGTGGACGCGGCGGCCGGCCTGCCGATCCTGCGGCCCCTCGTCGGGCTGGACAAGGCCGAGATCGTGGACCTCGCGCGCCGGATCGGGACCTTCGAGCTCTCGGTGCAGCCCTTCGCGGACTGCTGCGTCCTCTTCGCGCCGCGACGTCCCGCGACGCGCACGCGAGTCGAGGCTGCGCAGGCGGCGGAGCGCGACCTGCCGCTCGAGGACCTGCTCTCCGCGGCGCTGGCGGCGACCGAGACGCTGGAACTGGGGACTCGCCGGCGGACGCCCGCTCAGCCGTCGCGAACCACGATCCGCGCTCCCGCCCCGGCCAACGGCTCGACCCGCACGCGCGCGATGCGCATCCCGTCGAGCTCCTCGACTGTGAACCGGTAGCCCTCCCGCTCGATCGACTCGCCCACCTCGGGCTTGTGCCCGAGCGCGCTGAAGACGTAGCCTCCGATCGTGTTCAGGTCGGGGTCCTCGCCCAGCTCCACGCCCAGCCGCTCCTCGACGTCCTCGATCAGCGCCAGGCCATCCACCAGCATGGCCCCGCCCTCCAGCTCCTCGAAGAGCGGCCGCTCGTTCGCCTCGAACTCCTCGCGGACTTCGCCGAAGACGCGCTCCATGAGGTCGCGCAGGGTCACGAGACCGGCCGTGCCGCCGAACTCGTCGATGAGGATGATCATGTGCGAGTGGCCCTGCTTCATGCGCGAGAGGATCCGGTAGATCGAGACCGTCTCGGGCATCGTCAGGGGCGGGCGGGCAAAGGTGATCAGGCTGACGACCTCGCCGATCTGGTCGATCACGGGCAGCAGGTCCTTCACGTTCAGGATGCCGACGATGTTGTCGAGCGTTCCGTCGTAGACGGGGTAGCGCGTGAATCCCGAATCCGCGAGCCTCCGCAGCAGCTCCTGTCGCGAAAGCACGAGCGGCAGGGCGACGATCTCGGTGCGCGGGACCATCACCTGGTCGCCGTGCAGGTCGGAGAAGGCGAGCGCGCGCTGCACCATGGCCTGCTCCTCGCGCCCGAGGATGCCGGCCTCGCTGCTGGCGCGGACCAGCATGCGGATCTCCTCCTCCGAGTGCACCGACTCCGACGGCAGGAGGGGCCGGAGGCGCAGGGCCCGGATCACGGCCAGGCTGATGGCGTTCAGCGCCCAGATGAACGGCCGGAAGATCTTGAGGAAGACCTCGAGCGGCGTCACGACGGCGAGCGAAGTGCCCTCGGGCCGCTGGAGTGCGATGACCTTGGGCACTTGCTCGCCCAGCACCACGTGCAGCCCGGTGATGATCGTGTAGGCGCAGACGACCGCGAGCGTGTGGGAGGCGGCCGTCGCGAAGCCTGTACCCAGCGATGCGAAGAGGGGTTCGAAGAGGCGGGCCAGCGCGGGTTCGCCCACCCATCCCAGCCCGATGGACGCCATGGTGATGCCCAGTTGGGCGGCCGCGATGTAGGCGTTCAGATCCTGGGTGGCCCGCTTGAGCGTGACCGCGAACAAGCGGCGCTCCTGCAGGAGCTCCTCGACCTTCGTGCGCCGGACGGCGACGAGGGAGAACTCGGCGGCGACGAAGAAGCCGTTGGCGAGGACGAGCCCCAGAACCGCCAGCAGCTTCCAGACGAGAGCTATGTCGAGGGACATGGTGGGAGGAGCGGGAATCTAACGCTCCCGGTGGGGGGCGGGAAACGGGAGGCCGCGGGGGAGGTCCCGCCGGTGAGGCAGGCGTTGTGAGCGCGCAGGCTGCAAGACGTGTCGTAGAATCCGGCAGGCCGGCTTTCCCAGGCCGGCCTGCCCGAGCTTCCGTCAGCGCTCTCGACTAGCCCGTAACTGATTGCCCGATATGCGCGAAGGGGTGGGAAGGACATCATTCCGGCCAAGTCCGTCGTCATGCGGTACGGCTTGTGCAGCCTGGCGCCAGCGACGTTGCAGGACCCGGAAGGCCTGCAGCGTCTCATCTTCCTCCCCTCCTTCCCCGCCGCCCTTCGAGCCGGATCTCCTCGGGGGGCGGCACCTTTTTGGGCTCCCTTGCTCCTGTTGAAAGGTCGGGCCGGTGCGCGTAGCGTGGCGGACCCAGGCGGGCGGCTGCATCCCGGTTTCGTTCGGGCGCATGAGCCCACCTTGACTCTCACCCCCCTGCCACATGCGTATCCCGTGCGCCCAATCTTCGCGTCACCGGCCACCGCTCCGGCGCCTCGGGGCACGACCCGTGCAACACGCGCTCTTCGCGCTCGCCGTCTTGGGCGCGATAGCCGGCTGCGGCGACGCGAAGCGGGAGCTGACCGAGGTGCCGATCTATCCGGGAGCGACTTTGCGGAGCGCCGAGAGCGCGTTTCAGGAACGGCTCCTCGCGCTGCTTGGCCAGGCCAGCACGGCACCGCCGAGGGTCCAGGTCTACGAGACGCCGGCCGCGTTCGCGGCCGTGACGGAGTTCTACGAGCCCTATTTCACGCCCGGCGCCGCTCGCCAGCGCTTCGCCGTGGCTTCCCGCATGCGTGAGCTCGCGGCGGGAGCCCGGACCGGCGGCAAGCGGCAGATCGCGGTAGGCAGGCTCTTGTTCGAGCGCGACCCGGCGGCCGACTCCCTCGGGACCGAGGCGATCGCCGACAGCCTGGCCGCCCTAGCGGAGAGGCTCGGAGACGTCCAGGGGCTGATCATGCTGGGCCGGATTTCGCTGGCCACCCGCCCGCGCTCCGAGGCGCTGATCTCGATCGAGCGCCCGCATCTGGATCCCGAGTCGCTCGCGGTGGACTCGCTGACGGTGGTGACGATCGCGGTGGGGCCGTAAGGGATGGGGCGACCGGGTGGGCCCAGGCGTGGGGAACCCTGCCCCACGACGGGGGTCTTTCTTCAAGGCGCCGCTCGTCTCTCGCCGGGCGCGCCGAGTCCGTCCTTCGACGCTCCCCGCTCGCCGGGGAGAAAGGAACGTGGCATGACCGCCCTCTGGTTCGCTCTGGTGGCACTCATCGCTCTCCTGGCACCCGCTCCGCAGCTCCTGGCTCAGGCAGGTCGCGACTCGGGCGCGGTGCGCTCGCAAGCTCCGGGGGCGCCTTCCGCGCAGACGCGTGACAGCTTCCACTTCACCGGCGTCACGCTGACCGACGGCGACCACGTCTATGCGAACGCCGAGGTCCACGTGTGGGTCAAGGAGTCGGGCGGTGGCTACACGCGCGCCGACTACGTCGACGAGAACGGGCGGCGGCTCGGCTTCTACGAGGCTTTTCGCGTCGTCGCGCGCGGCGAGCCTGAGCTCAAGGCCTGGGCCGTGCGAAACTTCCCCGACCGCACCACGAGCACGCGCTGATCTACGGCCGCCGCGGCTCCTGAACGACGGCGGAACGCGACTCCGGTCGGCGGTCTCGCGTTGACACCCCTCGGGGTGGCGGCTAGCTTGCGGCGCTCCTTCTCCGGCTTCCTCCAGCTTTCGGCCAGGTAGCTCAGTTGGTAGAGCAGCGGACTGAAAATCCGCGTGTCGGCGGTTCAACTCCGTCCCTGGCCACCACAACACGCTCACACTAGGCAAGAGTCCGCTGTTACATGGCGGGACTCTTGCCTTTTTCTTGCGCGGTCCCGACCCGCGAGCCCTGTCGTAGGACTTCCTTCGTGAGATGGGCAGCCCGCCCGGGCGCCCGCACCTCCGCCTCCACGTGCGAGCGGTTCCAGGCACCCGCGTCGGCGCGCCGATTGGCCACTACCGGCGTCAAACGAACTCTGGCAAGTTCCCGATGCATACGCATGCGCCGAAATGACACAAGAGGAGCTCGAACTCAATCGGAGCACGGCTCATGGTCATCCTCCCCGAGCGGACCTTCTCGTTCTGCCTCGTCGTGCTTTCTCTGCTAGCCTCGAGCTCAATCCTCCGAGCGCAGGAGCTGGACGCCGACTCCACCGATCGAGCGGCAAAGGACTCTGCCTCTACGCCGGTTCCTCTTCTGGAGCCTGTGACGGTGACCATCCTGCGCACGCCGCAACGTCTGAAGACGTTGACCGCGTCCGCCGACGTCCTTGATCGGGCCTACATGGACTTGCTCGGCGCCCGCACGATCGACGAGATCGTCACGGAGCTTCCGGGGCTGAACGTGGTGGGCAGCGCGCGCTACGGCCAGGAGGTTCGGCTCAACGAACGCGGAGTGACGAACGGATTCGGAACCCAGCGGGCCCTTGTGCTGCTGGACGGACGACCTCTGACGGATGAGTACCTGGGGAGCGTCGACCTGGCTCAATACCCGCTGGACGCGATCTCGCGGGTCGAGCTCGTTCGAGGACCCGCGTCCGCGCTCTACGGCACGAACGCGATGGGTGGTGTTCTGAACCTCATCCCCCGGCGAGGCTCGCCCGTACCGGTGACGGAGTTCGTCGGACAGGGCGGCACCTTCCAAACGGGAAGCGCTGCGTTGTCGCATGGTCGAATGCTCGGCCCCGTGGACCTGTTCTTGAGCCTGTCCGGGTCCACGACCAACGGCTACCTCGAGAACTCCCGGGGAGATGCCGTCGATTGGGAGACGCAGAGCGTCTTTTCGAACACGGGCTACGAGGGGAAAAAGCTCGGTCTGCGCGTTTATGGCGGGTTCTTCCACGGGAGCGGTACCGACGAGGATTTCAATCGTGACCTCAACCGGAACCTGGAGGACGTGGGCTTGTGGGTCCGAGGAGCGCGGCCCGAGACCGAGACACGGCTCCGGCTCTACAGGAGTGCTCTGAACCAAACCTTGGACTGGTTCGCCCGACCTGCCGCGGACAATGCGCAGAGCTCTCTCGGGGCCATCTTGACACAGACGCACCGTTTGCTGCCGGACCACCTCGTCACCGGCGGCCTGGAGTGGCGCTTGGAAGAGGCGACCGTGGATGAGCTGGCAGGCACGGTGGACCGCGATGCGACGACCTGGGCCGGGTTCCTGCAAGATGGGATCGAGGTGAGTGATGCCTGGGATGTCGTGGTGGGGGTGCGGTTCGACGTACAGGGCGAGACGGAGGCATTCTCCTACCGCGCGGGAGCGAACTACCGTCCCGCTCCGGGCACCATCCTCCGCGCTTCGGTGGGACGGGCCTTTCGCGTGCCCACGATCTCCGATCGCTTTCTCCCGACAACGCCCTTTTTCGGGGTGACCTTCGAGGGCAATCCCGATCTCGACCCTGAAGCTCTCGTGAGCGCCGAGGCGGGAGTTTCTTGGGAAATGATCGGTGGCCGAGTGCAGGCGGGCGTGACGGGGTTCGCTACGCGCGCGCGCGATTTCTTCGATTTCCTCCTCCAGCCGGACGACGTTTTCCGGCCCGAGAACATCGCGCGCGTCTCCATCCACGGGATCGAAGCTCAGGTACTGGCGGACCTCGGCTCAGGATTCGAGGCGGCCGGCAGCTACACGTACACAAACGCCTACTACGACCAGTTCGTGGGGAATGAAGGGGCGGAAGGAAACCGGCTGGACGACAACGTCTTGCATCAAGGAGCGATAAGCGTCGCCTACCGCGGTCAGGCCGGTCACGCGGTCCGTCTCATCGTGACCGCCTGCGGCGATCGCTTCACCGATCCTGAGAACACTCCCGCCGGAAGGCTCTCTCCCTTCGTCGTGGCGGACATCGCACTCTCGGTCCCCCTTGGCGACAAACTTGTCGCCACGATGCAAGTGCAGAACCTCACGGACACGAGCTATCGCACCCGCATCGAGTTCCGCCAGCCGGGACGGACGGTCACGGCTGGTTTGCGGGCTCTTTTCTAGCGTAACGTGAACAGGATCACCCAGCTCAGGCCCGATGGGCCTAGGGGGCTGTGAACACATACTTGTAGATCGTGCTCCCGGCCCTGTCCCCCACATAGATCTTTCCATCGGGACCGCGCACGATGCACGCAATCGCTTTGGGCAGCGGGAACTGGTCGAAAAGCTCCTCCGACCCAGCCACAACTTTGTTCTCGGAGTTGAACGTCAGCAAATGCACCCAGCCCTGCACGAAGTCAGCGAAGATGTACTTGCCCTGGTAGGCGGCAGGGTAGCCTCCCTCGCTTATGAATTGGCCTCCGATGATTGCGACTTCGCCGCCGCCCTTTCCCGTCCCGGTGGGGTCGGGCGCATCCGGTGTGGTCGTGCTCACGACCGGCGAGTGGTAATACCAGATCGGCCACTCCAGGCTGTCGGGATACGAAGCCGGTGGACCGCTTCCCGCTGGCGGTGCGGAGCACTCTGGGGCAATCCGCGGGCAAGGCCCTTCCCATCCGTGAGTGTCGTATCCGTAGATGCCGCCGGGAACGCCGACATCCAACTCTTCCCACGTTGCGTGGCCGACATCCCCGACGATCAGCGCGTTGGTCCCCGGCCGCCAGGTGAAGCTCCACGGCTGGCGCAGGCCGCGCAGCCAGATTTCCTTCTTGATGTTCGGGTTCGACGATCCAGCGAACGGATTGTCGCTCGGAATTGAGTAGAAAGGCGGCGTGTTGCTGTTGATGTTCGCGGTGTTGGGCTTGATCCGAATGATCTTGCCGCGAAGGATGTTCAACTTGGGAGGATTCGACTTCGTTCCTCCGTCGCCGATCCCCAGGTACAGCATCCCGTCCGGCCCGAAATGGAGGCCCCCGGCGTTGTGGCCTGCGTTCCCCGTGGGGAATTCGAGGATGATTTTCTCCGAATTCGGAGTGGCCTTATCTTCGCTCCCGGTCAGGCGCGAGAGCCGTGGCGTGGGCGTCCCGCTGTAGTTCAGCGACCCGGGACCGGTGATGTAGTAGATGTAGACGTAGGGATCGCCTGGGCCGCCGGGCGTGGCAGGGAAGTTTGGATCGAGCGCGAGCCCGAGCAACCCCTGCAGTCCGCCGCTCGATATGGGGATGGACGCGTAGCTGCCCGGCTTAAGGTTGCCGCTCGCGTCGACGATGCGGATTCGTCCACCCTTCTGTGCGACGAAGATCCTGCCGTCCGGCGCGAATGCGAACGTTGTGGGCGTCACGCCGGTCACTACTGTCACTCGTTGAAAACCGGCTGGGAGCTGGGCCGAGCATGGCAGCGCGCCGACGTGCATCATCGCGCCGGCCACGACTCCAACGGCGAGAGCCCTCCACGGAGCCGCAAGTTTAGCCCGCACCGACTGTTCCTTCATAGAGCCTCCCCGAGTGACGCCGGCGCTCTGCCCGACGAGCTTCTTGGCATGGAGCGTCTTCACCGTCTAGGTTTTGCGGCAACTCTGCCGCGGATTCGAATTTCTGGGCAAGATCACTCGCTGCCAGACAGTACGGGTGTCTGGTCCCCGACGTCGGACGATGCTTCCACCGAGTTTGTTGTACAAATGCCTAACTCCACGCCTCTGTCAAGACGATCTTGTGGCGCAGGAACAGCGCTCACCGGACATGGTAGGAGGTTCCTATGAGTGACTCCAAGCGGGGATCGGCAAGGCCGGAGATCTGCGCTGCCTGGCGCGCCTCGGTGCTGCGTTTCCCGCTCGCTGGGGCGGCCCTCGCCTTCGCAGCGGCCGGGGGCGCCCTCACGCATGCGCGCGGCGCGTTCCCAGTCGTTACGCCCGGTGTGCGCGCCACCGTCTACCACGTCAAGACGACGGGTTCCGACACCAACCCCGGGACCGAGTCGCGTCCCTTCCAGACGGTTCAGAGGGCCGTCACGGTCGTCCAGCCCGGCGACACGATCCGGGTCCATGCCGGCACGTACCAGGGGATCGTCGACATCAGGACGTCGGGGACCGAGGGCGCGCCGATCGTCCTCGAGGGAGCAGGGGACGGCGAGGCGACGCTCACGGCCGACTTTCGTGCTCTCGATTGCTCGGAGACGTATCCGACCCGTGACCGGACGGTTCAGATCAATGGCGGGGCGGACTACTGGACGATCCGCAAACTTTCGATCGTCAACGGGATCGTGATCATCGCGCCGAAGAACTCGGTCCTGAAGGGCCCGACCTTCATGGATCATTCGCAACCCGGCCACGGCAGCGTGCGGGATCAGGCGGCCGCAGAGAAGGTCCTGCCCAGCTTTGGCATCGATCCGTCGGACTACATCAGCCTGCTCGACCTCGACGTCCGTGGGCGTGGTCTGCTGACGATCGGCGCCCGTCACGGCGAGCTGGCGAATTCGCGATTCCACGATATCGATTGCGGCACGGGCGCGGCCGTCTGGATCAACCGTTTCTCGGACTTCTGGCACATCCACGACAACGACATCCGGAACGTCGCCGCCTCGAAGAAGCACTACATGTCCGAGGGCATCCGTCTGGGCAGCGGCTCATCCTACGCCGTCGTCGAACGGAACGTGGTCGAGCACATGGCTGGGTTGGGAAGGGGAATCACATCGGACGTGGGCGCCAGCTGGAACGTCTATCGCGGCAACCGTGTCAACGACACGAGCGTCAACTTCTCGGAGCAGGCGGGCGGCTGGGGGAACCAGTACGTGTCGAACCTGTCGCAGAACGCCCGACGCGCGGGCTACATGGTTTTCGGCACGGGGGGGATGGACGAAGCTCAAGGGGAGGGCGGGGCCCGTGAGGGTAAGCGCCGCCGCAAGGGCGCCCCTCCGGCGGCGGAGGCCGAGATGGGCGAGGCAGGATCGGAAGGACGCTCCGGGACTCCCAAGCTCCTGCTTTTTGAGTGCAACGACAGCCAGGGCGATCCCATCTCGTTCCAGGCCGGAGACGTGACCGAGTCCACGTTCACGAACAACAACTTCGCGGCCCTGAAGCTGAGCGACGCGCTACGCGGCGCCTGGAACGCCAAAGGCAACGCGTGGAACGGCAGCAAGACACTTCCCCCCGAACGCCCTTCCACGGCCTCCTTTGCCTCCTGCACGAAGGCACCTGCTGGCCGATAGGGACCGTGCTCTCTCGACAGACAGACCGGCCCGCTCCCTGAAACGACGAAGCCCCGGGACCGGAGTCCCGGGGCTCGCCTACGACTCTGGCAGTAGTGGCCTAGCTGCAGGTCTTCTGGGGTGGATTGGTGGGAGGCATCGCCGAGCTGCCGTCCCAGGTATTGCCGACCCGGGACCAATAGGTCCTGACCCCTGCATCCAGTTTCACCGAGCCGAATGCGTTGTTGGAGAAGCTGGACTGCTGCACGGCCCCCACGCTCAGATCCGTCTTGCCGTTGTTGCGAGCGACGTTGCAGCGAAACACGATCTTGGCCGGCACGCCGTCATTGGGCGAGGTCAGTCCGCCGTCCTTGCCGTCGATGCTCATGCCGAACTTCCGGTTGAACTCCGACAGGTTGCCGATCCACTGATTGCCCCATCCGCCGTGTTGCTCGTTAAACCCATGGTAGGCGCGCCGCACCGTGTTTCCCTGAATCACGTTCCAGCTGGACATCACGTCGGTCGTGATCCCCCGGCCCCGATTGGCGAGGTTTTCGACCAGATTGTTCGCGATCAGGTTGTAGGAAGACCCGCTGCCCTGGCGGATTCCTTCCTCCATCCGATGCTCTGCGGAGACCGCGTTGTCGTGGATGTAGTTGTTGGTCACCTTCCAAAAGTCGCTGAAGCGGTTGATCCAGATGAAAGCTCCGGTTCCGCAAGCGGTGTTGGAGATCTCGTTTCCCGTCACTTCACCCCAGCGACTGGCGAGCGACTGGATCCCGCGCCCCGTGATCTTGTTGTTCAAGATCCTGATGTGGTCGGCGGGGTCGACTCCGAGCTTCGGCAGCAGGGTTGCCGCGGCAGTGGGGTCATAGACGCCCCTGCCCGGCAAGGTCCGGCTCGTGAAGCTCGCAATCTTGTGCTGGTTATTGCCATAGACGAGAATGCCGCCGGCGATGCTCAGCCCGGTTATGGTCCAGTAGTCCGCGCTGTAGATCTGGATGGCGCGATCGCGCGTGGCGACGGTCGCGCTGCAGGAAGCGGTCGGCAGGTTGGGTTTGATCAGCGCCACCCCGTCGCCCGCCCCTGCGAGTGTGATCGGCAGGGCACTCGTCCCGGATTTGTTGATTGTGACGACAGCCGGGTAGGTGCCAGCGTGGACCAGAATGGAGTCGCCGGGGAGTACGACGCTCACGGCCTTCGTGATCGTCTTGAACGGCTGCGTCGCCGTCCCGGGATTGGTGTCCGAGCCGGTGGTCGCCACGTGGTACGCTTTCGGGCCGACAGGCGCTCCGAGGCCGAGCACGGCGACGGAGACGAGGGCCACGGCAAGTGCGAGAGTCCTGTTGGTCACGGAAGCTCCAAGAGCTGAGGTGGGGGGGAGCGCGTTCTCCTCCACGGGATGCGCGCCGGTTCTCCGGCGGTAGTGGAAGCAGTTTCCGTACCCAAGGCGAGGGCTTCGGTAGGGTGGGCTGAGGCCATCGGCACGCGTGTTCCGCGGCGATTCCGTGCGGATTCCGTAGCCACGGCCCACCCGCCGTCGCATTGGGAAGGCGTGGAGTGTATTCGGTCGGGGACCGATGCGAAAGGGTGTGTTGAAGGTTGTGGGAAGAGTCGGGCGCTTCCCCGACGGAAGCGGGTGGACCGTCGTCGGTCGATGGAGAAGTCCCGATCAGGTCTCCGGCGTCCTCGCCGCCAGGGCTGCGAAAGGATCGACCAGATGCGAACGCCGCTGGGGCGTGGCCCCATCAGCGCCGAAGGCTGCGATGTCGGCGAAGCGGTGGAGCTCCGATCGCGAACGAGCGCCATGCGCGCGCTTCCGTGCGATCTCCAGCGCTGGGAGACGACCGGTCAGTTTGCTTCGGGTATCAAGATCGGGCACTTGGAGCCGCGTCCTCCGGGCCGCCTTCAATTTGCAAGTCGAGTGGCAGAATCTCACCGCGGGCGCGCGTCCCGGCGGCCTCGGACCGGCACGGATGCCGCGTTCTGGTCAGGTGACGGATGGCCGGCCGCAGCGCCCATCGGGCCGCTGGGGATGCAGGAAATTCGTCAAAGTCCTTGACGGGGGGCTCCGGGCAAGGTAGCCTCTCGCCCGAACGTTTCGACCGAGGCCTTTCAACGCCTGGAGCGGGGGGCCTCAGCGGACCCTCGGTCCGCTTGGCGAGATCGACGTTGGCTCTCCGGAACCTGGAGCCGGAGGGCGCGGGTGTCGGTCCGCTCAATCTCTTTCGTGGCGACAGCACGTACCGAAAGGACGATCATGCCGTGGCATGGCGCCCTTCGGTCCGGTGTTTTCAGGTGCCTGTCCCGGCGTGTGTAGCCGGTGCGGCGGGCATTTCGCGGCACTGAAGGTGCAGGCGTTCGACGAAAATCCGCATCCGTGGAAACCGTTCACCTCGAAACGTGAAGGAGGCTCCTGGGCAGTCTTCGCTTGGTTCACCGTCCGCCTAAAACGGGAGGTCTCATTGATTCGCTCACTCAGTCTTTCTCTTCTGCTCCTTCTCGCCTGGTTCATCTCGGCGCCCGTCATAGACGCAAGACCCGCGCTGGCGCCGGTCACCTATCACGTCGCGACCAACGGTTCGGACTCCGATCCGGGCACGGACTCGAAGCCATTCCGGACGATCCAGAAGGCCGTGAACATGGCCAGGCCGGGGGACTCGATTCTGGTGCATGCAGGTGTCTACCGGGAGGCTGTGGAGATTCGGCAGTCCGGGACGGCGGCCGCGCGCATCCAACTCACGTCGGCGGGAAGCGACAAGGCGATCATTCAACCGACGCTCGGGCGTCGTTCGTGCTCGCAGACGTCACCCGCACGCGACCGGGCGATCGAGGTCCTGTACGGCACGGATTACTGGACCATCAGCAACCTCGTCATCGATGGTGGCGTGCTGATCTCGGGGAACAACATCCGGAACCTGGACCGGCACATCAAGGACCGTAGGCTCCCGGGACGGTCCAGCTACGATCCGTCGGCTTCCAGCAGGCTTCTCGAGAGCGTCGGCGTGAACGGCGCCGACTACATCCAGCTCGTGGGCAACGAGATCACGGGCCGCGGCGTCATGACCATGGCCGCCCGCTACGGCTGGATCAAGTCGAACGAGATCCACGACATCGACTGCGGGACCGGTGCGGCCGTCTGGATCAATCGCTTCAGCGACGGGTGGCAGATCACGGACAACTACATCCACGACGTGGGCGCCTCCGACCAGCACTACATGGAAGAGGGCATCCGCCAGGGGAGTGGCTCGTCCTACAACGTCGTCGCGAACAACCTGATCGAGAACCTGGCTGGCCGGGGACGCGGCATCACGACCGACGTCTATGCCAGCTGGAACCTGATCCAGGGAAACACCGTGCGGCGCGCCGACCAGGGCTTCAACGAGCAGTACGGTGGGTGGGGGAATCAGTGGGTCGGCAACCTGGCCGAATCGAACCGTAAGCACGGGATCAACATCTACGGCCAGGGCGGGAAGCTCACGTCGCCGAACGAGGGCGTGCCGGCGCTCACCCAGGTGCGGTGCAACGTGAGCCGAAACAACGGCGACCACAACATGCACATCGGCGCCGTCCAGCAAGGCACGTTCAAGACCAACGCCGTAGGTGACGTCTGGGTCAGCCCGCGGCTGGAAGAGTACTGGAAGAGGGTTGGGGACACCTGGGACGGCAGCAGCTCGCCGCCCCCGGAGAACCCGCCGGCGAGGTTCTGCTAGCCGTCCGAAGAGGCCTCTGGAGCGAGCCGGTCCGAGAGGTCCGGCTCGCTCCTTCGTGGATCGGCCTCGCGACGCGACTCCACACCCATCCTGACGCCCTCCGCCCCCTCAGCCCACGCAAACCCGTCAGCCGCGCCGCAAGCGGGGAAGGACCCACGCGGCGACCCAGGCCAGCCCGGCGGCGGCGAAAAGGGCCACCGCCGGCTCGATGGGGAGCCGGTAGCGCAGCTTCGCGACGAAGAGAGCGCGCCCGAAGGCGAAGGCGAGGATCACGAGCAACAGCAGGGAGCTTTCGCGGAAGCGGTCGCGCGAGAGCCACAGACCCGCCACCGCCAGGACGTAGTACGGCGCGAGGACAATGGCCAGCGGCAATCGGTAGCGCGCGGTCTTGTCGATCGGATGGTTCTCGACGACGACCCGCGCGTCCTTCGCGGCCGATCTCAACCGCACGTCGCGCCTCGCCGTTTTCAGACGATCGGGCCAGAGCGACCAGAAGGCTCCCAGTTGCTCGATGACGTGGGCGGGACTGAGAGCCCGCCGCCCGCGTTGCTGCAGGCCGGGCCCGCCGGCGCCGCGAACCATGCGCCGGTGCTGGATCTCGATTCGGAATGGGACCGGCTCGTCGGGGGCATAGTAGACGTGGATCTCCTTGCGCGCCTCGACGAGGCTGAGGTCGCGGAACAGCGCGTAGTTCCGGACCACCCAGGGGGCGACCACCAGCGCGCCTCCGGCCATGAAGCAGAGCGCCCGACCCGTGCGCCGGGAAAGCGGGGCGAATAAGAGGAGCCAGATCGCGCCGGCGAGGAGGGCGGCCAGTCCCGACGCCTTGGTCAGGACCGCCGCCCCTCCCACGGCGCCCGCCAGAAACGCCTGCCGGCGGCTCTCCGCGTCGAGCAGGATCCGAACGCAGAGGAAGAGCAGAAGCGTGAACAGCACCTCGGCGTAAAGGAACCCGCTGAGGGCGACGAGAAAGGGGTGAAGTGCGACGAGCGCCGCCCCGATGAGCCCCTCGCGCTCACTCCAGATCCGCTTGCCCACTTGATACGTGAGGAGGACGACCAGGCACGCGAGGACGGCGTCGGCGAGCTGGGCGGCGACGAGCTTTCCCGGAAAGAGGGCGAGGATCCCGGCCAGGAACACGGCGTAGAGCGGCTGCCTGGCGTAATCGGCGCCGAGACCTTTCCCGGCGAGGATGCTCTCGGCGGCCGTGCTGTACCTGACGGTGTCGCCGAAGTAGATCCGGCCGGGCTCGAGATAGATCAGGATGAAGGCGACCCGCAGCGCGACCGCCACGGCCAGGATCGCGAGCAGAAGGCGCCGGGTCCGCCCCGCGGAACGCCCGTTCTGGTTCGAAGGCGGGGAAGGAGACGGAAAGAGAGACGACACGGGCCCTCCGGTTTCGGGCCCGGTCTGGGCGAGCGCGGTCCCGACGGGCCACGCCACGGGAACCGATCGTGGGCCAGCCTACGCGTGCGTGAGGAGACTGTCAACGGCAGAGGCGGTGAATCGGGCCTTGTCGGGTGGGCGTCTCGCGCATACAGTGCACGCCCG
>DATBJW010000054.1:0-7606 GCA_036556205.1 Gemmatimonadota bacterium | reverse complement strand
GCGTCTGCGCCTCTTCGATCGTCAGAGTCCGATCCAGCAGGTCCACGGGAACGGGGAGGCTCTCGCTCGCGGCTCGATAGAGACCCTCGTTTCGCCGTCCTTGCGAGAGCAACCGATCCTCGAGCTGTGTCAGAGCGGCCTGCACCTTCCCCTGCCGGATCAAGAAGAGGTGGAGCAGGAACACGTCCACCCCGTCGGCCTCGGGGCGGGCGCGCATGATTCTCATGATCGACTCCCGGTGTTCGAGCTGAGTCGGATCGCGAAACCTGTTCTGAAGGCTGGCCAGGAGACGGCTGGGGAGCGTGTCGAGGGTGGCCCAGGCCGTTCTGCGAGCGCTGGAGTCGGCGGAGACCAGGGCCAGAGCGATGTGGTTCGCGCGATCCTCGACGCTCCCGTGCGAGATGCGCCCGAAGCGCTCTACCAGATCCGCCGTGCGTTCGCCGCTCTTCGCCGAGAAGGCGTTCTCGAGCGGATGGATGTACGCAGGCGCGAAGCTCGGGTCGAGCTCGATCGCCCTGGCGAACGCTCGATCCGATTCCCCCCCTTCGACCAGCGCCGTCGGGCCTACGTGGAAGTACAAATCCCCCAGGAGATACCAGGCTTCCACGTCGTCCGGGTAGCGGCGCACGGCCTGCTCCAGCGAGTCGATCGCGTCCGGCGTCCCCCGGTCGAGCGCTAGGGAGGCGCGCACGATCACCCGGTCCCGCTCGGACAGCCTGTCCGCGAAGCGCGCGGCCCGCTCATCGAACTCCCCCGGGAGTTCGCTGAGGATGCTCTCCTGCCAGCCGTAAGACTGTCCCAGCCTGTAGAGCGCCAGCGCGAACGTGGAATCGGCGGCGATGGCTCTCTGATAGGCGTTGATCGCCTCGTTCCAGTCGGACCGGCGAAAGAGCACCTCACCCTCGAGGTAGGCCTTCAGAGCGGGGAGCGAGGCCGTGGTCACGCGCGCGAGGTCCACGCGCGAGAGATCTCCGGGATTGCCCTTCAGCATGGTTCGCAGAAGCTCGATGGAGAGGCGGTTCACTATGGACAGCACGCTGTCCGGAGGCCCCACGACCTCGCCAGCGCCGAGGTCCTTGCCAGTCTGCACCTCGTAGATCCTGGCTGCGAAGCGCAGCTCGGGGCCCGTGGCGAGGGCGGTCCCGATCAGCGCGTAGCGGGCTCCCGACCGGCCTGCCACGTCCAGCGAAGTCTGGAGATCGGGGGCTTCGGTTCCCGGCACCTGCTCGCGCCAGCGGGCGAGCACGGTCCGGCTGTCGATGGCGCGCAGACCGCCCACTCCATCGAGGTTGGTGGAGAGGACGTCCACCATTCCCTCCCTCCAGACGTCCAGCCCCGTCCCTCGTATGCTGAAGGGCAGCACGGCGATGCCCGGCGCCGCGTTGCCAGCGACGGCCTCGGGGGGGCCGAGCGTGCGGCCGCGATCCTGGATCAGCACGTACAACCCGGTCAGTCCGAAGAGCAGCGAGAAGGCCACCACGCCGCCCAGGATCGAGCGGCTCCAGGTGAGGTGCGGCAGCCGGCCGCGCGCGACCGACTGGCGCATCCCCTTCAAGTCCAGCTGCCAGGAGCCCGGCACCTCCTCGCGCGCGGCGCGGCCCGCGGTCAGGGGGTGCGACTGCACCCAGGCCGTGGCGGCCAGCATGATGAGCCCGATCAGCAGCAACACGATGGCGCCGGGCAGCATCCACCCGGGCAGGGCGAAGCGGCCCTGGAGGAAGAGCGTCAGCCAGAGAACTCCGGCGGCGGCTGCCACGTAGGCCAGGAACAGGCGTGGCAGGCGCGCCGCGCGCGCCCGCTCCCAGAAGCCCGCCACCGGCAGGCTCACCGGCTCGCTAGCCACCGAGTACAGGTGCCACTCCCCGGGCACGCCCTTGAGCGCCTGCGTCCCGCGGTCCTCGAAGCCGAAGCCCGAGCCGGTGGCCACGTCGCGCACCGTGCTCGAGACCCGCACCTCACCCGGCGCGGCCGCAGCCAGCACGCGCGCGGCGATGTGGACCGCGATCCCGCCCACGTTGTTGCCCACCAGCTCCACCTCGCCGGTGTGCAGGCCGCCGCGGATCTCGATCCCGATCCTCTTCACGGTGGCGCGGATGGCGCAGGCGCAGCGCAGCGCCCGCTCGGGGGCGTCGAAGGTGGCCAGGAACCCGTCGCCGGTCATGTTCAGCTCGCGGCCCTTGTGGCGGGCGATCTCGCGGCGGGCGAGGGTGTGGTGGGTCTCCAGCAGCTCGCGCCAGCGGCGGTCGCCGAGCTCGGCCGCGCGCTCGGTCGAGCCCACGATGTCGGTGAACAGGACGGTCGCAAGCCAACGCTCGGACCTCACGGCCGTCCTTCCGCCTTCCTGGAGCTCGGAACCTCCTCCGGCTTGGGGCGGGCCGCAGTCCGTGGGCGCGATTCGGCGGGGGCCATGGCCGGGACGACGAAACAGATGAGCAGAAGAATCACGGGGACCGCGGTGCCCGGGGCAAGAAGCTGGAGCTCCTCCCGGGCCAGCGTGGTGATCTGGAGGACGAGGCAGGACGCGGCCAGGTAAAGGGCGATCACGCGTACGAGACGTGCGTCGTGGATACGAGACCAGGGGCCCGGGGGTGGCATGTCAGCCACGAAGATAGAACGGGCGGCGGGACGCGGAAGGCTTTCAGGAAAATGGCCGCCAAACCCGCTGCCGTTGCCGCCCGACCCGCCGGCTATGGCAGGCGAACCCGTCCGCCGGGGACACGGCTCGGAGCCCGCTCCGCCCCCAGATCCATATATATTCAAGGCTTCCCGGACCGGAATGGCCTGGGACAGCCACTTCAACCCAGGAGAAAGCAGGCTTTATGGCGAAGAGACCCCGCCAGTATCCGAGGCGAGCGACCCCCAGGAAGGCCGCTCCGGTCGTGGAGGAGCGGAAACCCAAGGAAGGGGCGATCGAGGTGCAGGGTGCGATCGTGGAGTGCCTGCCGAGCACGATGTTCCGCGTGAAGCTCGAGAACGGGCACGAGGTCCTGGCGCACATCTCCGGCAAGATGCGGAAGAATTTCATCAAGATCCTGGTCGGCGACCGCGTGACGCTCGAGCTCTCCCCCTACGATCTCACTCGGGGACGGATTACGTATCGTTTCAAAAACTGAGCCCGTATGCTCGCCCTCCGGACGGCGCAGGATTGTTGAGCCATGAAGCGCGTCTGGATCACGCTCACCATCCTGGTGCTGCTCCTCGCGGGGCTGATCGGCCTGGCCGGAGTCCTGCTCAGGAAGCGGGTCGAAGGTCGCGTCCAGCTGGCGAGCCCAGGCATCCTCGAGGTGAGCCTCGAGGGCGAGATCGTGGAGCACTTCCCCGAGGATCCGTTTGTCGCGCGGGCCGAGGGCGCCGAGCACCAGCTCCTCGACATCGTCCGCGCCATCGACGCCGCCTCTCGAGACGACCGCATCCGCGGCATCTATCTGCGTGTTGGATCTCCCGGCTACGGCTGGGCCAAGGCCGAAGAGCTTCGCGACCGCCTGCTCGCCTTCCGGAAGTCGGGCAAGTTCGTCTACGCCTACCTGGCACCCACCAACGAGCTCGGCTACTACGTCGCGCTGGCCGCCGACAGCCTGTTCCTGGTGCCGGACGGGCTCCTCGAGCTGAACGGCTTCCGCGTCGAGAACCCCTACGTCCTGCATCTGTTCGAGAAGCTCGGGATGGAGCCCCAGGTCGAGAACGTGGGGATCTACAAGAGCGCCGCCGACATGCTCAAGCGCACCGACATGAGCGACGCCGAGCGGGAGGTGACGGAGTCCATCCTGCGCGACCGCTACGATCGGTTCGTGAACACCGTCGTGACGGCGCGCGGCATCGATCGCGCGACGTTCACGGCGGCCTTCGACGCCGGCATCTACCTCGCGGCCGATCTCGAGGAGCAGGGATTGGTGGACGACGAGCTCTACGAGCCCGAGGTGCGGGCCCTGGCGCTGAAGCGGGCGCTGGGGCCGGCGGCCGCGAAGCTGGAGAAGGGACCCGTCCAGAGAGACGAGAAGGCGGGGACCAAGAAGAGCCAGGCCGGCGCATCGCCGGCGGTGGCCGATTCGTCGGCGGAGGACGAGTTCCTGGAATCGGACGCCGCCGACCACGCCATCGATGTGGAGGACTACGTGGCGGAGCTGCCGCCGCCCGACCACGGCGCCAAGCACACGGTCGCGCTGGTCTACGCGGTGGGCGAGATCACCTCAGGTGAGGATTCCGCGGATCCTCTCTTCGGGCGCACCCTGGGATCCGCCTCCCTCATCGAGGACCTGCGCGACATCGCGACCGATGACCGCGTGGATGCGGTCGTCTTGCGCGTGGACAGCCCGGGGGGCGACGCCGTGGCCTCGGAGGAGATCTGGGCGCAGATCGACGAGCTGCGCCTGATCATGCCGGTCGTGGTCTCGATGTCGGACGTCGCGGGCTCGGGCGGCTACTACATCGCGGCCTCCGCCGACCGGATCGTGGCCGCGCCGTCCACGATCACCGGGTCGATCGGCGTCCTGGGCGTGATCTTCAACGCGCAGAAGACCTTCGAGAAGCTCGGCATCAACTGGGGGAACGTGAAGACGAACCCGGCCGCGGACTTCCCGACCAGCACCCGCCCGCTGACCGAGGCCGAGCGCGCCACGTTCCGCGCCTTGATCCAGGACGCCTACCGGAGCTTCGTCGAGCGCGTGGCCGAGGGGCGCGAGCGCACGGTGGCGCACATCGACTCCGTGGCGCAGGGCCGCATCTGGTCCGGCGCGCAGGCGCGCGAGCGGGGCCTCGTGGACGAGGTGGGCGGGCTCGACACGGCGATCTCGGCGGCCAAGAAGCTGGCCGGGATTCCCGCCACGGAGCGCGTGGGGTTGCTCGTCTATCCCAAGGAAAAAACGTTGCTCGAGCGGCTCAGGGAATTCGCGGTCGAGCAGGGTGCGGCGCGCATGTCACGGACCGGCCCCGATCTCTGGGGCGCCGCCGGCATCGACGGCCTGCGCCGGCTGGGCGAGACGCTGACGGCCGCGGGCGTCGCGCTGCGCGAAGGACCCGGCCGACCGCTGGCCGTGATGCCCTTCGTTCCACAGATCCACTGAGCGACCCGGCGCGCCCCACCTCCCACCTGCCTGGCGTCGCCGCGGTGGGCACGATTCGGCCGTCCTCCTTGTAGCACGCGTCGTACCCGATATGTTTTGGCCGCGCAAAGGCGGACTCGAATCGAGGGGCAACGTGGATCTCCTTCCGGTCTGGGCATTCTGGCTGGGCTTCGCGCTCCTGTTGTTCGGGGCCGAGATCGTCACGACCGGCTTCTTCCTCTTTCCTTTCGGGATCGGCGCCGCGCTGGCGGCCGTGCTGGACCTCGCCGGGGCTCCGCTGGCCTGGCAGGGGACGGCGTTTCTCTTGGCCAGCGCCGCCTGTCTGATCTTCTCGCGGCGGATCGCGGCCGCCTTCGATCGGGGGCCCAGCGCCCGGGTCGGCGCCGAGCGGCTAATCGGTCTGGACGGGATCGTGGTCGAGACGATCGACCCCGATCAGAACGTGGGCACGGTGCGCGTGGACAACGAGACCTGGCGCGCCGAGCCCGCCGAGCGCTCGACGATCGAGCGCGGCTCGCACATCACCGTGCTCGAGGTGCGCGGGGCGCGCGTCGTCGTGCGCAAGTCCGCGGGCTGAGCGGAGGCATTCCCATGGGCATGTTCGTCCTGCTGGCGGCGCTCTCGATCTTCCTGATCATCTTCGCCGCCTCCGCGGTGCGCATCGTGCGTCCCTTCGAGAAGGGGCTCGTCGAGCGGCTGGGGAAGTACAACCGGACGGTGGGCGCGGGCCTGAACGTGATCCTGCCCTTCTTCGAGAGCCTGCGGAAGGTGGACGTGCGGGAGATGGTGGTGGACGTCCCGCCGCAGGAGGTGATCACGAAAGACAACGTCCAGGTCACGGTGGACGCCGTCATCTACTACGAGGTGACGGACCCCTTCAACTTCTCGTACAACATCGCGGACTACTGGACGGCGATCATCAAGCTGGCCCAGACGAACCTGCGCAACCTGATCGGCGACATGCAGCTCGATGAGTCGCTGGTCTCGCGCGACGTGATCAACACGAAGCTGCGCCAGGTGCTGGACGACGCGACGGGGAAGTGGGGCGCGCGGGTGACGCGCGTGGAGATCCAGCGCATCGAGCCTCCCGCCGACGTGACGGAGGCCATGCACCGCCAGATGAAGGCCGAGCGCAACCGGCGCGCGGCCATCCTCGAGGCGGAAGGCGAGAAGCAGGCCGCGATCCTGCGCTCGGAGGGCGAGCGGGAGTCCCGGCTGCTCAAGGCCCAGGGCGAGGCCGAGGCGATCAAGACCGTCGCCGACGCCGAGAAATTCCGCCAGCTCACCGTGGCCGAAGGCGAGGGTCAGGCGATCGAGCGCGTCTACAGGGCGATCCACACCGGCCAGCCAACCCCCGACCTCCTGGCCATCAAGTATCTCGAGACCCTGGCCAAGATCGCCGAAGGGGACGCGACCAAGATCTTCATGCCGCTCGAGGCCTCGGCGCTGCTGAGCGGCCTCGGGGCCATGCGTGAAGCGTTCGACTCGGATCGTGGCCGAGCCGGCGCCGGGCAGCCGCCTCCGGCCGGGGGTGGGTCTGCGGGGCCGTCCGGCCCCGCGGGGAGCCGGCCGGAGGCCCCCGGTGGCCAGGCACGCGGCCCGGCGCGAGGTCCGGCACCAGGTTCATGAGGATAGCAGCCCCACCGAACTGACCTTCCAGCCCACCGCCGGCCAGCGCCATCTTCGGCCGGCTTCGTTCCGTATGTATTTCCGCGTATTCCAGCCTCCTCTCTAGGGGACAAAGGCCACAGTGCGGGCGGAAAGGCGGGCCCGGCGGTCCAGGCCGCCGAGCCGCCCTCCGGGAAGCCGGCGGGCGTGGTGCCCCGGCGGCGATTCTCCGTCCGCAGGCGTGGCCCGATCCGGGGCTTCGGCATGTCGCGGGGCCCGCTTGCAGCGTCCGATCAGGGAGTCGAGAGGGGTGCAACCACACAATGCGAGCCAGAACATGGAGGAGCCGCGCGCTCGCGGTCGCGTGCGGCCTGGTCGTAGCCGCGATCGTGGTCCGCTGCGGAGGAGGCGGCGGCGGGGGGGGCGGCAACATGCAGCCGGCGGACAGGGTGAGCCGCCTCGAGATCGGGGGCGTCCCCCAGGGAGGGATCGATCTGGGCGTGGGGGCCAGCTCGGTGGTCTCGGTCGAGGCTTTCGATGCCCGGGGTGACGAAGTCGAGGACGCGCCCATCACGGCCTCGAGCTCGAACACGGCCGTGGCCACGGTCGCGCAGGGGATCTCGACCTCGCGCGTTCAGCTGGCCACTGTGGACTTCACGATCCGGGGTGTGGGCGCGGGAGACGCGAGCGTCACCTTCCGCCACGCCCCAACGAACACGACGGAGAACGTCGCCGTGCGCGTGGCACCCGCCCCTCCGGGCCCGCCGCCGCCGCCCGGCCCGGCCTGGGGCGCCGGGGCCCAGATCCAGATCCCCTTCACGCCGCACACGCTCTCGATCCAGGCCGTGAACACGAACACCGCGTCGATCCAGGGATCGTCGCGGGGGTCGGGACCCGACTTCACGCTCGGCTTCGAGTTCACGATCCCGATCACCCTG
>DATBJW010000053.1:0-18058 GCA_036556205.1 Gemmatimonadota bacterium | reverse complement strand
CAAGCAGTACGTGGCCGTGTTGTCGGGGATCGGCGGCTGGGCCGGCATCGGCGTGGCGGCCGGCATCGGTCCCGAGGACCCGACCGCGGGGCTGGGCGCGCTGGGCGCGTTCGGCGACGCGGCCCAATTCAGCAACCAGGGTGGCGTACTGACCGTCTTCTCGCTCTAGCCCGGACGGCTGGGCGAGACGCAGTTTCGCACGACGAGGGGTCCGGCGCGCCGGGGACACCCGGCGCGCACGGTCCCTGAGGAAACCAGAGAGCCCCACCCCGGCGGATCGGGGTGGGGCTCTTTTCGGTCTCGAACGTGTAGGATCAGGATGGCGGTTTCTTCGGAAGTGCCGCTTCCTGTATCTTGTTCGCTCGACACCACCGCGACAGATGGAGAGCGTTCGCGCATGAGAACCAGCCCAGAATTGCGAAAACTGTTCGGGCTCCTGGCTCTGCTGGCCGCGCCGGCCGGGGCCTTCGCCCAGAGCGACAGCGCGGCCACGGGCCCCCTCATCCGGGACTCCGACATCCTTCCCGCAACCGAGGGCGTCGACCCGACCCGGCTGCGGGTGTGCTCGGATCCCAACAACATGCCGTTCTCCAATCGCGACCAGCAGGGCTTCGAGAACAAGATCGCCGAGCTGATCGCGAAGGACTGGGGCCTGCCCGTGGCCTACAACTGGTTCCCCCAGCGGCGCGGGTTCGTGCGCGCCACACTCAACTCCCGGCGCTGCGACCTGGTGATCGGCGTGCCGGCCGGGTACGACCCGCTGGCCACGACGTCTCCCTACTACCGCTCGGCCTACGTCTTCGTGTACCCCGCGGACAAGGGCTGGAACATCACCTCGCTCGACGATCCGATCCTCAAGAAGCTGCGGATCGGCATGAACGTGATCGGCGACGACTACTCGAACCCGCCGCCCGCGCAGGCGCTGGCCGAGCGCGGGATCGTGGGCCTCAAGGGCTACAGCGTCTACGGCGACTACTCCAAGGAGAGCCCGCCGCACGAGATCGTGGACGCGGTCGGCCGGGGCGACATCGATCTGGCGATCGTATGGGGGCCACTCGCCGGCTACTACGCCAAGCGGCAGCCCATCCCGCTCAAGGTCGTGCCCCTGCCTCCGAGCGGGCGCGAGGACCTGCCCTTCGACTACGACATCGCGATGGGCGTCCGCCGCAAGGACGCCGAGTTCAAGGCGAAGGTCGAGGACACGCTGCGCCGGCACGCGGCCGACATCCAGGCGATCCTCGAGGAGTTCAGCGTGCCGGTCGTTGCCCCGAAGGTCGCGAGCGGACAGTGAGGATCGCCGGCCCGGCGAAGCTGACGCCGGCGCCGGCCCACGAGCCACGAGCCACAAGGGAGGTCTCATGACATTCGAGCGCGTCCGCGTCGAGGAGCGGGAACGACTCCCCGCCCACCCGTCCCGCTCCCGATTGCACAGGCTGCTGAGCCTGGGCGTGGTCGTGCCCGTGGTCGCGTTCGCGTCCTGCAAGAAGAACGAGACGGCCACGCCTTCGGATCAGGCACCGGCCGACACGGCGGCCGCGTCGCGGGGCCCATCCTCGGTCGACGTCGCGCAGACCCCCGTCCCCGATCCGCACCCCGGCGCCGAGCTGGAGACCGTGACTACATCCAGCGGCATGGGAGAGACGCCGGCAGACGCCGCGCCCCAACCCGAGCTCTCCGGTGCCCCGGCCAAGCCCGCGAGCCAGGCCGCGACCGAGCCCGCCGCGGAGAAGCCGGGGCCCGCGGCCACCCCGCCTTCCCCGCCGCCAGCAACCGGGGAGCCCGCAGGCGTCTCCTCCGCGGCCCCCGAGAGTCGCCAGGCCGAGGCGCCCCCGGTCCCCGAGGCGCTCGCCCCCGCCGACACGCCGGCGGCGAGTGACGAGGCGCTGCGTCTGCGAAAGCGCGACCTGGTGCACGTGGGCGACGGAGAGGGGGCTCCGGCAGGCTCGCTGAACGTGACGCCCGCAGTCTACGAGGGTTGGAAGCACTTCTCGGCCAACTGCGAGCGCTGCCACGGGCAGGACGCGGTCGGCAGCTCCTTTGCGCCGAGCCTGATCAAGTCGATCCGCGAGGGCAGCGTGCTGGGCACCGGCCCCCTCACCCACGACGTCTACATCGGCACGGTCGTGGCCGGGCGTCCCGCCAAGGGCATGCCGGCCTGGGTCGAGCTCCTGGACCGCGAGAAGATGGAGAACATCTGGGCCTACCTGAACGCGCGGGCATCGGGCCAGCTCCCCCCCGGGCGTCCGATCAAGCAGGGCGGCTGACGACGTCGGCCCTGGCTTCCCCGACGGCTCCCCGTCCATGACGCTGCATGGAAGACTCGGCGGCCTCCTGTGCCTCGCGGCGGGCCTGGCCGCGCCCGGGATATCGGCTCCGGCTCAGCAGCTCTCGCGCGACCAGCTCACGGCCCTGGTCGCCAGGGGGACGGAGAGCAGGCCGGCCGACCTGCGCGAGAAGGACCTCTCCGGGCTCGACCTCTCGGGGTTCGACTTCAAGGCCGCGGACCTCTCCAACGCCAGGTTCCTGAAGACCAACCTGCGGGGCGCCGACCTGGCGGGGACGAACATGTTCGGGGCCAACCTCAGCGGGGCCGACCTGACCGGCGCGGACCTTTCGCGGGCCAACCTCGACGTGGCCGTCGCGCACGACACGCGGTTCACGAAGGCCAGGCTGCCGGGCGCGAGCCTCTATGCGATGATCATGGACGGCGCCGACTTCTCGGGGGCCGACCTCTCGGGGGCTCGCATCATCGCCTTCGCGAAGGGCGCCAATTTCTCGGCCGCCAACCTCGCCAACGTGGACATGGGCGCCGACCCGGGGAACCAGCCGATGGGGGTCATGCGCAGCAACTTCGAAGGCGCGAACCTCCAGAACGCGGTCCTGACGAACGCGAACCTGTCCAAGGCGGACCTGACGCGGGCCGATCTGACGGGCGCGGACCTGACGGGCGCGGACCTGGCGGGGGTCAACCTGACCCAGACCGTGCTGCGTTCGGTCAAGGGTCGGGCGCAGGCCAAGAACTTCGACAAGGCTCTCAACGCCGACAAGGCGATCACGAAATAGGACGTATCGCAAACAGGAGATCATGAACAGAACGACCCTGCGCCTTCTCACCCACCCGCTTTCGCTCCTGGCCCTGGCGGCCGCGTTCGGAGCGGCCTGTGGCCGCAAGGCGGGCGAGGAGGCGCCGCCGGCGCCGGCCGACACGAGCATGGCCACGATCTCAGAGGCTCCGGCGCCCACCGCCGGTCGCCGACCCCTGATCTACGTCACGAACGAGGACTCGGACGACGTGACGGTGATCGACGCGGCCACGGACAGCGTGATCGCCACGATCCCCGTGGGCAAGCGCCCGCGCGGGATCCAGGTCAGCCCCGACGGCAGCACCATCTACGTGGCGGTCAGCGGGTCGCCCAAAGCCGGGCCGGGCGTCGACGAGTCCACGCTTCCGCCGCCGGACAAGTCGGCCGACGGCATCGTGGTCATGGACGCGGCCACGCATCAGGTGAAGGAGAAGCTTCCGGGCGGATCGGACCCCGAGCAGTTCGGGGTGCTTCCGGACGGCTCGCGGGTCTACGTCTCCAACGAGGACAACGCCACAGCCACCGTGCTCGACGTGCAGAGCGGCGAGGTGCTGGCCACCGTGCCGGTCGGTGTGGAGCCCGAGGGCGTGGCGATCAGCCCCGACGGAAAGCACGTCTACGTCTCGGCCGAGACCGACCACGACGTCACCGTGATCGACGCCGCGACGAACAAGCCGATCGCCAGCTTCCAGGTCGGCGAGCGCCCGCGCGCCATCGCCTTCCACCCCGGCCAACCCCTGGCCTACGTAACTTCCGAGCTCGGCGGCACGGTCTCGGTCGTGAGCACGGACGACTACAAGGTGCAGGACACGATCAAGCTGCAGGGGAAGAACGTGAAGCCGATGGGTGTCGTGGTCGCGCCCGACGGCTCCAGGGTCTACGTGGCGACCGGCCGCGGCGGGACCGTGGCCGTGATCGACGCGGCCACCAACAAGGTCCTCCGGACGATCCCGGTGGGCGAGCGGCCCTGGGGGATCGGGATCACCCCCGACGGCAAGAAGCTCTATACCGCCAACGGACCCGGGAACGACGTCTCGGTCGTGGACCTCGCGACCGGGCAGGTGACGAAGCGTCTGCCTGCGGGAAAGGGTCCCTGGGGAGTCGCCGTGGCGGAGTGAGCTCCGCCTTCCATCCGCTCTACCGTTAGCCTCTCCCCCGCCACCTACCCTCCCCCGCAGGCACTCCCGCGACACCGTCCGCTTTTCCGCCGCCGTGCGCGCCACCGTGAGCGGAAAGCGGACACCAGGCTCGGCCTCCCATCGATGACCCTCCGCGCTGCTCGGCTCGCGCGGCGCGCTTCCCCATGATCCTTTCCTGATCCGACCCCCTCGCCTCTCGAGCGACTCCATCGCCGGATCGGGTGGTCGCAGCGCTCGCTTTTCGCACGCCGCGCGCCGGTGACCGGGCGGAAGCCCGTCGGCAAACCGCTCGCGGCACGCGCGGCGTCCCCCGGCCTCCGCGTCCCCTAACTCGTTGGGCGCGTGACGCTCAACAGCCGGCGACGCCGAGCGCGACGACCGGCGGGAAAGCACGTGGCATTACGTATGCAGAGACTCCCCGGGAGCGCCGGACGTCCGCCGGAGAGTTCGGACGAGTTGGAGGATCCGATCGAGGCGGTTGGCCGAACGGAATCAGCCGCGACGCTCAGCCGAGAGGCAGCCGCGCGAGCGCGGAGCGCGGATGGCGGCGACGCAGCCAGCCGTCCAGGCCCCAGCGCCGGCCGGCGCGCGTGAAGATGAAGGTGAGGAAGCAGGCGATCAGCAGGACGTGGAAGCCCTGCTGGTTGAAGCCCTGACCCCAGCTCGCGAGGAAGTAGTTGGCGATGAGCCACAGACCGCCGAGAGACCCCAGCACCGTGAGCAGGCCCAGCGTGAGGCTCAGCCCCACCGCCACCTCGCCCGCGGCCGTCAGCTGTGCGAACAGCTTGCTGTTGGGAAGCGCGTGGCTCACGAGGAACTCGCGATACCACTCCGGCGGATGTCCGGAGACGTAGTCCTGGAGGCGTGTGGGCAGAAACCCGATCCATCGCTCCGCGACGCGAGGCACCGGCAGGCCGCCCGCGCTCACGGCCCACGTGAACTTCGTGACCAGGCTCTTCAGAAACCAGAGCCCGGTGACGATCCGGATGAACGCCAGCCCGCGGTCGGCTCGCCGCGGCCCCGTCTCAGCGCGCATGCGCGGAAACCCCCATGCTTGAATCGTATCTGATCGGCATCCTGATCCTCCTGCGAACCTTCGCCGCTCCGGCCCTGGTCCAGCAGGTCGGCCCCGACCTCCCGGAATCGTCCTTCAACCACGGAACGTTCCGCTTCGCGCCCGAGACGCGCCGGGTCATGCACGACCTTTGGGAGGAGAGCGTCGCCACCCACCAGGAGCGGCTCGCCTGCATCGCGGGCTATCGCTTCAGCGGCACGTTCTACGTCACGCGGGCCCAGCGGGTGACCTTCGAGGAGGCCGACTCGCTGCACCTGGTTCCCGATGAGTCGAGCTGCGCCGCGCCCGAATGGCACGGCACGGTGCACACGCACATCGCGCGGTTCCAGGGACTCCCCTTCGTGACGTTCTCGTACGCGGACCGCATGATGATGACCTGGTGGCGGCAGACGTGGAAGTCGGATGGCGCGTTCTGCGTGATCTACAGCGCGTCGCAGGCCTACTGCGAGCTCGCCGCGAACCTCTCCGGCGACGGCACCTACTCGAGCAGCGATCCGATCGAGACAATGTACTACGCGGGAACTCGCCTGCAACCGTCCGCCGACTGAGAACGTAACGCCGGCCGCGGGCGTCGCTCCTCGACGCGGCAGCCATCCATCTCGCTTCCCCCCTCCCCCGGCGCCGACCCGCCTTGTAGCAGCCCCCCGAGGGCTGCTATTCTTCGGCCGCCATGCTGGCCCTCCCCACACGGGTCGATCCCAGCTCTCCCGACTTCCAGCAGAACCGCGCCGCCTTCGAACGGCTCCGGGCTGACCTGCGCGCGCGGCTGGATCGCGTCCGCTCTCCGGGCGACCCCGAAGCCGTCGAGCGCCACAGGAAGCGCGGAAAGCTGCTCGCCCGCGAACGCGTCGAGCGCCTGCTCGACCCCGACACCCCCTTCCTCGAGCTCTCACCTCTCGCCGCCGAGGGGCTCTACGACGGCGAGGTGCCCGCGGCAGGCATCATCACCGGGATCGGCCGGGTCTCGGGTCGCGAGTGCGTCATCGTCGCCAACGACGCCGTCGTGAAGGGCGGCACCTACTACCCCGAGACGATCCGCAAGCACATCCGCGCCCAGGAGATCGCGCTCGAGAACCGACTGCCCGCCATCTACCTCGTGGACTCGGGCGGCGTGTTCCTGCCGCTCCAGGCTCAGGTCTTTCCCGACCGCGAGGATTTCGGGCGCATCTTCTACAACCAGGCCCAGATGTCGGCTCGCCGGATCCCGCAGGTGGCGGTCGTGCTGGGCATGTGCACGGCAGGCGGCGCCTACGTGCCGGCCATGTCCGACGAGAACGTGATCGTGCGCGGCACGGGGACGATCTACCTGGCGGGGCCGCCGCTCGTGAAGGCCGCCACCGGCGAAGAGGTGACCCCCGAGGAGCTGGGCGGCGCCGAGCTCCACTCGCGCGTCTCGGGCGTCACCGACCACCTGGCCGAGAACGATGAGGAAGCACTCGAGATCTGCCGGACGGCGATCGCCAACGCGGGGGCCGCCGAGCGCGCCGCGCTCGATTGGGTGGAGCCCGAGGAGCCGCTCTACCCCGCCGAGGAGATCTGCGGCATCCTGCCCCAGGACGTGCGCCAGCCCTACGAGGTGCGCGAGGTCGTCGCGCGGCTCGTAGACGGAAGCCGCTTCCACGAGTTCAAGGCCGGCTACGGCACGACCCTCGTGACCGGCTTCGCGCGCTGGATGGGCTACCCGGTGGGGATCCTGGCCAACAACGGCGTCCTCTTCAGCGAGTCGGCGCGGAAGGGCGCGCACTTCGTCCAGCTCTGCGGCCAGCGCGGGATCCCGCTCGTGTTCCTGCAGAACATCACGGGCTTCATGGTCGGCAAGCGCTACGAGGAGGGGGGCATCACGCGCGACGGGGCCAAGATGGTGCAGGCCGTGGCGACCGTGGCCGTGCCCCGCTTCACGGTGATCATCGGCGCCTCGCACGGGGCCGGCAACTACGCCATGTCCGGACGCGGCTACCTGCCGCGCTTCCTCTTCAGCTGGCCCAACTCGAAGGTCTCGGTGATGGGCGCCGAGCAGGCGGCCCAGGTGCTGGTGACGGTCAAGCGCGATCAGCTGGCGCGGCGGGGCGAGAAGCTCTCGCAAGAGCAGGAAGCCGCCATCGCCGACCCGATCCGCGTCAAGTACGCCGAGGAGGGAAGCCCCTACTACGGCACGGCGCGCCTCTGGGACGACGGCATCCTGGACCCGGCCGAGACGCGCGCGGCGATCGGCCTCGGCATCGCGGCCAGTCTCAACGCCCCGATTCCCGAGACCCGCTGGCCCGTGTTCCGGATGTGAGGCCGTCTGCCGCCAGCTCGATGCCCGCCACCGGCGTACCTCGACGAGAGACGCAGTGAACGGGTTCACGACGATTCGCATGCAGCGCAGCAACAACGCCGTCGCGCGCGTCACGCTCGCGCGTCCCGACACGCGCAACGCCTTCAACGCACAGATGATCGCGGAGCTGACCGCCTGCTTCGGCGACCTCGGCCGGGACGAGGGGCTGCGCGCGGTGGTGCTGGCCGGCGAAGGCAAGATCTTCTGCGCGGGGGCCGACGTGAACTGGATGCGGGCCTCGGCGGAGGCCAGCGAAGAGGAGAACCGCGAGGACGCGCGGCGCATGGCGGCCATGTTCCGGACCCTCGACGAGTGCCCCGTGCCGGTCGTGGGCCGCGTCCAGGGCGCGGCCTTTGGCGGCGGCGCGGGTCTCGCCGCCTGCTGCGACGTGGTCGTCGCGACCGGCGACGCCCGCTTCTCGTTCTCGGAGGTCAAGCTCGGCATCCTTCCGGCCGTCATCTCGACCTTCGCGCTGGCCAAGATCGGCCCCGGCCAGGCCCGCCGCTGGTTTCTGACCGCCGAGGTCCTGACCGCCGACGACGCGCGCCACGCGGGGCTCGTGCACGAGGTCGTGCCCGCCGACGAGCTGGACGGCCGCGTGGAACGGATCGTCGCGGCGCTGGTCGCCAACGGGCCGCGCGCGGTCCGCGAGGCCAAGGCGCTGATCCGCCGCGTGGCGGGCATGACCCGCGAGGCGGCGCTCGAGCACTGCGCCCGGACGATCGCCCGCGTGCGCGTCTCGCCCGAGGGGCAGGAGGGACTGCGCGCCTTCCTGGAGAGCCGGCACCCCGCCTGGCGCACGGCACCCTAGCTCCATGTTCCGCACCGTCCTGGTCGCCAACCGGGGTGAGATCGCTCTGCGAGTGATCCGCACTCTGCGCGAGATGGGGATCGGCAGCGTCGCCGTCTACTCCGAGGCCGACGCCGCGGCGCCCCATGTCGCGGCGGCCGACCGGGCGGTCGGGATCGGCCCGGCCGCGGCCCGCGAGAGCTACCTGCACGTGGACCGGATCCTGGAGGCCGCCCGGCGCACGGGGGCCGAGGCCATCCACCCCGGCTACGGCTTCCTCTCCGAGAGCGCCGCGTTCGCCCGCCGCTGCGCCGAGGCGGGCGTCGTCTTCGTGGGTCCCTCGCCGGCCGCACTCGAGGCCGCCGGCGACAAGGTGCGCGCGAGAGAGACGGCGAAGCGAGCCGGCGTGCCGATCGTGCCGGGCACGCCTCCCTCCGAGAACCTGGCCGAGCTCGCCCGGGCGGCCCGCGCGATTCCGCTGCCGGTGCTGGTCAAGGCCGCGGGCGGCGGCGGCGGCAGGGGGATGCGGCTCGTCCGGGACTGGAAGGAGCTGGACGAGGCGCTGCACGCGGCGTCGCGCGAGGCAGCCGCCGCGTTCGGTGACGGGCGCCTGCTGGTCGAGCGCTTCGTGCACCCCGCCCGGCACGTCGAGGTGCAGATCCTGGGCAACGGCACGGGAGGGGTCGCGGCCATCGGCGAGCGCGAGTGCAGCCTTCAGCGCCGCTACCAGAAGATCGTCGAGGAAGCGCCCTCCCCCGCCGTGACCGAGGCGCTTCGGACGGGAATGCTCGAGGCCTCGCGGCGGATCGCCGCGGCGGTGGGCTACGCCGGCGCGGGCACGGTCGAGTTCCTGCTCGCGCCCGACGGCGCGTTCTATTTCCTGGAGGTGAACGCGCGCCTCCAGGTCGAGCACCCGGTGACCGAGCTCGTCACGGGCCTCGACCTGGTGCGGCTCCAGCTCGAGGTGGCCGCGGGCGAAGCCCGGTCCCTCGCCGCGCTCGAGCGTCCCGCGCGCGGGCACGCGATCGAGGCCCGACTCTACGCCGAGGATCCGCGCGCGGGCTTCCTGCCCACGACGGGACGCGTTCTGCGGCTGGGGTGGCCCCAGGGTCCGGGTCTTCGCGTGGACGCCGGGATCGTCGAGGGCCAGACGATCGGCACCGACTACGACCCGTTGCTCGCGAAGCTCGTGAGCTGGGGCCCCGACCGCGAGCAGGCCCGGCGCCGGCTCGTCGAGGCGCTCGAGGAGACGGTCCTGCTGGGCCTGCGCACGAACCAGTCGCATCTGATCGACCTGCTCGAAAGCCAGGTCTTCCGCGCGGCAGAGACCTTCACCCATTCCGTCGAGGATGCGGCGGCGGACGCCGGCGGCACGCTCGCGGCCGATCCGGAGCCCCCCGAGGTCGTGCTCGCTGCCGCGGCCCTGGTCCTGGCGCGGGGGCTCGGTGGGACCGGCTCCGACAGACGCGGCAACGGGGCGGAAGGCCGGGGCGCCGGCTCGCCCTGGGTGACATTGGGCCGCTGGCGGATCGGGGCCGGGACGTGAGCGCTCCAGGACGACCATTCCCGTCCGGGTGGAGCGCACCGTGAGCGCGCGGACGATCAGGCTCACGCTCGGCGACCGTATCTACGAGGTGCGCCTGGAAGGACCCGACGCGTCGGGCGTGATTGCGCTCTCCGGCTCGCGGAAGGCGGCCGATGGCCCGGTCGAGACGCTGGACGGGCTTCGGGCGCAGGCTGCGGTGACGAGCGGCAGCGTGGCGCTCACGGTGGACGACGAGCCCGTGCGCTGCGCGGTCGCTCGCGACAGCCACGGCGTGTGGGTCGGCTGGCGAGGACGGACGTTCTATCTGGAGACGGGAGGCGGCGCGCGCGTGCGCCCCGCGGCGGAGTTCTCGCGCGACGAGGTGCGGGCGCCGATGACGGGCGTGCTCGTGGAGGTCCGCACGTCGCCGGGCGCGGACGTGGCGCGCGACGACACGCTGGCCGTGCTCGAGGCGATGAAGATGGAGTACCGGCTGACGGCCCCCCGCGACGGTCGCGTGCTCGAGGTGCGGCAGCGTCAGGGCGAGCGCGTCGAGCTGGGCTCCGTCGTCGTGCGGCTGGAGCCCGAGAGCGACGGGCATCCGGCACAGCCCGCCGATTCAGCCCCCGGTCGCGAGGGCCGCTCGCGGGCCGCCGCCGGAGCCGGGTCGTGATCGCGCGGGAGCGGGAACGCCCGCAGGGAAACCGGGAGAGCGGCGCGCGAGCCGCCGGGCGGATCCGGATCGTCGAGGTCGGTCCCCGCGACGGCCTGCAGAACGAGAAGGCCGTCGTCCCCACCGAGCTCAAGGTGGCCTTCGTGGACGCTCTCTCCGAGACGGGCGTGGACGAGATCGAGGTCTCGTCGTTCGTCTCCCCCGAGTGGGTGCCCCAGCTGGCCGACGCGGAGGCCGTCTTTCGAGCCATCCGCCGCTCGCCCCAGGTGGTCTACTCGGCCCTGGTGCCCAACGCGAAGGGTCTGGAGCGCGCCCTGGCGGCGGAGGCCCAGAAGGTGGCCGTCTTCACGGCCGCGTCCGAAACCTTCAACCGGAAGAACGTCAACGCCTCGATCGCCGAATCGCTCGAGCGCTTCGGCCCCGTCGTGGCGGGCGCGGGAGGGGCAGGCGTGGTCGTGCGGGCATACGTCTCGACGGCCTTCCACTGCCCGTACGAGGGGCCCGTCGCTCCGGAAAAGGTGCGCGACGTCATGCTGCGCCTGCTGGAGCTGGGCGTGGACGAGATCTCGATCGCGGATACGATCGGCAAGGCGTCACCGCCGGAGGTGCGCGGGCTCCTCGAGCTGCTGCTTCACGACGTGGGCCCCGCGCTGCTCGCGCTCCACTTCCACGACACGTACGGGATGGCGATCGCGAACGCGCTCACGGCCTGGGAGGAGTTCGGTGTGGCCACCTTCGACGCCGCGGCGGGAGGCCTCGGGGGCTGTCCGTTCGCGAAGGGGGCGACCGGCAACGTCGCCACCGAGGACCTGGTCTACGCGTTGCGAGCCAGTGGAGCCGAGGTGGGCGTCGATCCGAGCGCGGTGGCGGAGGCCGCCCGCGCCCTGTCGGGAGCGCTGGGCCGGCCGCTCGCCTCGCGGATCGGCGCCCTTCCCGTCTGAGCCCTCAGCCGGCCGTGGCGCCGTGGCCCAGGCTCGGATTCGAGCAGATCGCTCCGTGCAGGTAGCAGGTCGAGCAGGCCTGGTGGCGGAGGTAGCAGGGGCTGGCGACGGCCTCCTCGAGCGTGTCGCCCAGGCGGGCGTCGGGGAAGTCGAGCAGGATCGGACAGACGTAGACGCCGCGGCTCGTGGCCACCCGCGCCGACCGGCAGACGAGCTGCTCCAGGTCGTAGCCCTCCATCATCTCGCGTGTCACCCAATCCGAGGCCTCGTAGCCGCCGGCGCGCAGCGCCTCGGCGCCGATCCGGAGCGCGGGGATCAGCTTGATGCGCGGGCGCGTGTAGCCTCGCGCGACGAGCGTGTCCACGAACCCCCGGAAGACCGCGTCGTCGCGATCCAGCGGCCACGTGCGGGTGGCCGTCACGATGGGGAGGAAGCCGTGCGCCACCAGCAGGTCGATACCGGCCATCGCCTTCTCGAACGATCCGGGCCCGCGCAGCCCGTCGTGGGCGGCCGCGGTGAAGCCGTCGATCGAGACCCGCAGCTCGAGCGTGTAGCGGGAAGCCTTCGCGGCCCGCGCCAGGCGCTCGACGCGCTCGGGCCGGAGCAGCATGCCGTTCGTGAGCACGGTGGCCGGTCCGTAGCGGAGCGCGCTCTCCAGGATCTCCACCATCTCGGGGTGCGCGAACGGCTCGCCGCCCGTGAAGTAGTACTCGCGCGTGCCGAAGCGCACCGACTCCTCGAGCAGGCGCTCCACGTCGGCCCGCTCCATCATCTCGAAGGCGTGATTCGTGGGACTGCAGGAGATGAAGCAGTGCGTGCAGGTCAGGTTGCAGAGCGTGCCCGCGACCTGGAACCAGAGCACGTCCAGCGCCTCGAGCTCGACTCGCGGAGGATCCCCCGGGTGAGTCATGTCGAGAAAGGTAGAGCGTGTCCGCGGGCGGGCCAATGAGGAAAGCCGTTCTCCTCGGACTCGTGGCGGTCGCTGTCGCGGCGGTCCTCCTCCTCCCCGTCCGCGAGCTGCTGGTCGGCTTTCTGACCTGGACCCGCGGGCTCGGGGCCTGGGGACCGGTGCTCGTCGCCGCCGCCTACGTGCCGGCCTCCCTGCTCTTCGTGCCGGGCTCGATCCTGACCCTCGGCGCGGGCTTCCTCTTCGGCGTGGGCGTGGGCACGGTGGCCGTCTCGATCGGAAGCGTGATGGGCGCCGTCGCCGCGTTTCTGGCCGGGCGCACGCTGGCCCGCGGATGGGTGGAGCAAAAGGTCGCGGCCAACCCCCGCCTCCGCGCTCTCGACCGGGCCGTCGCGCGCCAGGGGTTCAAGATCGTGCTGCTGACGCGCCTCTCGCCGATCTTCCCTTTCAACCTGCTCAACTACGCCTACGGCGCCTCCCCAGTGGCCTTCAGCGACTACCTTCTGGCGTCCTGGATCGGCATGATCCCCGGAACGCTGCTCTACGTCTACCTGGGGTCCGCGGTGAAGAGCCTCGCCGATCTCGCCGCCGGAAACATCCACGGCGGCCCCGGCCAGAAGGTCTTCTTCGGGCTCGGGCTCCTCGCGACCGTGGCCCTGACGGTTCTGGTCACCCGTATCGCACGCGGCGCGCTGCGCGAGGCGCTGTCGGACGCGGAGGCGCCGTAGCCATGCCGGTCTTCGGTCCCGTTCAGCTCCTGCCCGAGGATCCCCACGACCGGCGGCTCATCGAGAACGTCCACCCGCCCGACTGGGTCAACCCGCAGCCCGCCTCGCGCTACAACCTGGTCGTGATCGGCGGCGGCACGGCCGGTCTGGTGAGCGCGGCCGGCGCGGCCGGGCTGGGAGCCAGGGCGGCGCTGGTGGAGCGGGCGCTCCTGGGCGGGGACTGCCTGAACGTCGGCTGCGTCCCGTCCAAGGCGCTGGTCCGCGCGGCGCGCGCGGTCGCGGACGCGCGGGACGCGGCGCGGTTCGGCGTGCGTGTGCCGCAGGGCGTCGAGGCGGACTTCCCCAGGATCATGGAGCGCATGCGGTGGCTCCGAGCCAGGCTCAGCCCTAACGACTCGGCCCGGCGCTTTCGCGAGCTCGGCGTGGACGTGTTCCTGGGCCACGGGCGCTTCGTGTCCAGGGATGCCGTCGAGGTGGCCGGAGCGCGGCTTCGCTTCGCGAAGGCCGTCGTCGCGACCGGCGCCCGCGCGGCGGAGCCCGCGATCCCGGGCCTCGCCGAGGCCGGCTACCTCACGAACGAGACCGTGTTCGCCCTGACCCGGCTCCCGCAGCGTCTGGCGGTCATCGGAGCCGGACCCGTGGGCTGCGAGCTGGCGCAGACGTTCGCGCGCTTCGGGGCGCAGGTCTCCCTGCTCAGCTCCTCCCACCAGGTGCTCCCCCGCGAGGATCCGGAGGCGGTGGCGATCGTGAGGCGCGCGCTCGAGGTCGACGGAGTCGAGCTCCTGCTCGGAACGCGGGTCCAGTCGGTCGAGCCGCGAGGCACCTCGCGGCGTCTGATCTACGATCGCGAGGGCCGGAGGGGGCAGCTGGAGGCGGACGCGATCCTGGTGGGGGTCGGACGCGCCCCGAACGTCGAGGACCTGGGGCTCGAGACGGCCGGAGTGGCCTACGACGCCCGGGCGGGCGTGCACGTGGACGACCGGCTGCGGACCACGAATCCGCGGGTCTATGCCGCCGGCGACGTGTGCTCGGCCTTCAAGTTCACCCACCTCTCCGACGCGCACGCCCGGATCGTGCTGCGGAACGCGCTCTTCCCGGGCCGCGGCCGCAGCGTGAGCGCGCTCACGCTGCCCTGGTGCACCTACACCGACCCCGAGGTGGGCCACGTCGGCCTCTCCGAGCGCGCGGCGCGCGAGCGGAGCCTGCCGGTGGGCACCTTCACGCAGCCGCTCGGAGAGGTGGACCGCGCGGTTCTCGACGGCGAGACGCAGGGGTTCGTGAAGGTGCTCGTGCGCGAGGGCACCGACAGGATCGTGGGGGCGACCGTGGTGGCCCGCCATGCCGGCGAGATGCTCTCCGAGCTGACGCTGGCGATGACGGCCGGTCTGGGGCTCGCCAAGATCGCCGAGACGATCCATCCTTATCCCACTCAGGCCGAGGCCATCCGCAAGCTGGCCGACGCCTGCAACCGCACCCGCCTCACGCCGCGCGTGAAGCGGCTCATCGAGACCTGGTTTTCCTGGAGGAGGTGAGCGTGCCCGTGACCCATGACGAGCCCGTGGCGGCCCCCGATCCCGGCCCGCGCACGCTCGCCATCGACATCGGCGGCTCGGGGATCAAGGCCGCGGTCTTCGACGCGCGGGGAGAGCGCGTGGCCGATCGCATTCGAGTGCCCACACCGCAGCCCGCCAACCCCGAGACCGTTCTCCAGGCGATCACCTCCCTGGCCGAGAGGCTGCCTCCGTTCGACCGCGTGTCGGTCGGATTCCCGGGTGTGGTGCGCGACGGCCGGACCTTCACCGCGCCCAACCTGGACAGCGAGACGTGGCGGGACGTGGACCTCGCGGGCGCGCTCCGCACGCGCTTGGGCCGGCCCGTGCGCGTGCTGAACGACGGGGAGGTCCAGGGCCTGGGCGTGATCGAGGGCAAGGGGATCGAGATGATCGTGACGCTCGGCACGGGGGTGGGCTGCGGGCTCTTCCAGGACGGCCGCGTGACCCCGCACCTGGAGCTGGGCCACCACCCCTTCCGGAAAGGGCAGACCTACGAGGAACAGCTCTCCGACGCGACCCTGAAGCGGATCGGAAAGACGAAGTGGAATGGACGCCTGCGAAAGGCGATCGCGAGCCTGCGCACGCTCGTGAACTTCGACCGGCTCTACATCGGTGGGGGCAACGCGCGGCACGTGAGCGCCGAGCTCGACCCGGACGTGGCCATCGTCTCCAACGAGGCCGGGGTCCGCGGCGGGCTAGCGCTCTGGCGCGACGAGGACGAGCGGCGGCGGGTGTGGCTGCAGTCGGGGGGGAGCCCGGAGGTCCTCTAGCGAGAGGGCCGCGAGCTCTCACCCGCGGCCCTCCGAGTGGGTCTAGCTGGACTCGGCCGTAGACGCCAGCGCCGGCGACATCGACTCAACATTCAAGAGCTTGATGATCGCGAACGTGGCACCCTGCGGGTCCTGCAGGACCGCGAAGCGGCCGACCTCAGGGATGTCCCTGGGCGGTGTCATCACCTTCGCTTTGAGCCCCTTCGCCTTCTCGACCGCGCGGTCGCAGTCGTCCACCGCGAAATAGACGAGCCAGTTGGACGGAACGGGTCCCCACTCCTCGGCGATCTTCATCAGCCCGGCGCTCGGACGCTCTCCGTTGGAGAAGACGGTGTAGGTCATCGGGCCCATCTGCCGGGTCTGGGCGCCCCAGCCGAAGAGTCCGGTGTAGAATGCCGTCGCGCGGTCAACGTCACTGGTCAAGAGCTCGTTCCAGCAGAAGGCTCCAGGCTCGTTCGCCAGCTGCGCCCCATGGTGCTGCTTGGGCTGCCAGAGCGAGAAGACCGCCCCGGTCGGGTCCTGGATCACCGCCATGCGGCCCACCTCCATGACGTCGAACGGCTGGGCCAGCACGGTCCCGCCCAGGGAGGCGGCTTTCCCCGCGCTCTCGTCGGCGCTCGCCACCGAGACGTACGACGCCCAGTGCGGGGGCACTCCCCGGGCGCGCTCCTGCTCGGCCTGGGTATAGAGCGCGGCAACGTCCTTACCTCCCACCTTGAACATCGTGTAGACCGTGTCCGGTCCGACCGGCCGGTCCTCGAAGCCCCAGCCGAAGAGGCTCATGTAGAAGCGCTTGCCGGCCGGGGCGTCGGGAGTCCCCAGCTCCGCCCAGCAGAACGTCCCGGGCGGGTAACTCGTGAACTCGCTCATCGTCCCCCTCCTGAAAGATGAAGCTGATGCGGAATGCTCCCAAGATAGGAGGTACGGGGACGCGCCGCTTCGGCAAGTGACGAACGGCGGCAGTGCGGGGCCGTGCGCGAGGGTGGCGACGCGAAAGGCGACTTCGACGGCTACGCGGGCGGGCGGCGGCGGCCTCGCGAGCGGGTCGCCGCGGGACGTCCCGCCCGCGCCCGGCTGCGCTGATAAAAGCGCCGCGCCTTGGCCCGGTTGCCGCACCCGCTCATGGCGCACCAGCGGCGGTTACCGCGCCGGCTGCGGTCCACGAAGAGCCAGCCGCAGTTGGCGTTCGCGCAGTCCTTGAGAAGCGGCCGCTCGTCGGACGTCAGGAGGAGTGCAGCGGCCCGCGCGACGGGCCAGAGCGGGCTTCCGAGGTCCGCCGAGGCGCCCTTCCAGTCCCAGCGAAATCCCGAGCGCCCCACACCGAGCTCCAGTCGCGCGAGTCCCTCCGCCAGGGACTCGTTGAACGCGCGCAGACGGGCCGGGTCGGGCTTCCGCCCGTGCGCGGCGGCCGAGAGCACGTCGTGGAGGACCCGGCGCAGCTCGAGGGCGGCGGCGAGCGCGGCGGCGGCGGCGGCTGGATGCCGGCGCGCTCGCGCCAGCAAGGGCTCGGGGTCAGAGACGAGGCCGGCCCCTCGTGCCCACTCGACCAGAGCGTCGTAGGAGGTCAGGCGCTCGTTCGCGAGCCCCTCCGGATACCAGCTCACGGTGTTGTTGAAGTCCAGCGCGGGGTCGCCCCCGACCCATTCGAATGCCGGCTCGGTCCTGGTCTCCATCCGAACGTCCTTGTCCCTCAACGTGTTTCCATGTACCGGCTCGACGAAGGGGTGGGGCTTGTAAGCCCCTTCCCACCCGCCGATTCTTAACCGGTAAAAAGCTCTTGACAAGTAAGATAATCTGCCTAACCTGTATAGCAACTATTATTAGTTAAATACGACCGGCCGGGAGGAAGCCATGTGGGACGTCTACGTCACGAGCGAGATGGAGCGTCAGCGGAGGAAGGATCTCCTCCGGGCCGCCGAGCGCGGCTGGTGGAGCGACGGCCGGCGCTCAGGGCCTTCCCGGCCCGCGCGGCTCCTGAGCGCCCTGTCCAGGCGACTGACGCACCTGCACCCGCCCCGGGCCGCCGCCGAGCGGCCCGGGGCCGGCCGGTGCGCCGGCTCGCCCTGCTGACGCCGTACGGACCACTCATGTCGATCGAGCTCTTTCGCATTCAGGTCGCGGACGCCGTCCTCGACGATCTCCGGGCGCGTCTCGAGCGCGCGCGCTGGCCCGACGAGATCCCCGGCTGAACGCCGTCCCTCACTTCCGCGCTCGCCTCGACGGCCTCGCCATCCACTTCGTGCACGCGCGCGGGCGCGGCCCGCGCCCCGTCCCCCTCGTCCTGACCCACGGCTGGCCCAGCACCTTCTTCGAGATGCTGAAGCTCGTGCCGCGACTGACCGACCCCGCTTCCCACGGCGGCGACCCGGGCGACACCTTCGACGTCGTCGTTCCCTCGCTGCCGGGATACGGCTTCTCGGACGCTCCCGCCGATGGGCGCCTGAGCGGCGTCGTCATCGCGGACCTCTGGACACGGCTCATGCAAGCGCTCGGCTACGACCGCTTCGGCGCCCACGGCGGCGACATCGGGGCCGGCGTCACGACGCGACTGGGGCTG